>JAEXYA010000019.1 GCA_023451825.1 Pseudomonadota bacterium | reverse complement strand
ACGCCGGTGTAACCCTGTCGGGTGGGCAACGCGCCGCGTGCCCACCGCCACCAGCCGCGCACTCGATGGTGGGCACGCTACGCTTTGCCCACCCTACAATCTGGTGCCGGCATTCCACCCCTTCCTCAAAAAGCCCGAATGCCCGTATCCTGATCGGCAACCCCGCGGTAACCAACCTGCCCTAGGCTTCTCCCCGTGCCCACGCGTCCCACCATCCTCGTGTTCGATTCCGGTCTCGGCGGCCTCACCGTCCAGCGCGAGATTGCGAAGGCGCGGCCGGATGCGCGGTATGTGTATGTGGCCGATGACGCGTTCTTCCCCTATGGCCGGCACAGCGAAGCGGCGTTGATCGATCGCGTCGTGCCGCTGATAGGCGAATTGATCGCCGCGCACCGGCCGGATCTGATCGTCCTCGCCTGCAACACCGCCTCGACCATCGTGCTGAAGGACCTGCGCGCCGCTTACAGCGTGCCGATCGTCGGCACCGTGCCGGCGATCAAGCCGGCCTGCGCGGGCTCGCTGACCAAGCGCGTCTCGGTGCTGGGCACCTCCGGCACCGTGAAGCGGGAATATACCCAGACACTGATCCGCGAATTCAGCGGCGGCTGCATCGTCACACTGGTGGGCTCGCCAAATCTTGCCTCGCTGGCCGAAGGCGCACTGGGCGGCACCGGTGCGGGCGTCATCACCGATGCCGCCATCTTCGACGAGATCGCCCCCTGCTTCATCCAGGACGCCACCGGCGCCCGCACGGACACGGTGGTGCTGGCCTGCACCCATTACCCGCTGCTGATGGATGAGCTGACACGCCTCGCTCCATGGCCCGTCACCTGGATCGATCCCGCCCCCGCCATCGCGCGCCGCGTGGTCGGCCTGATCGGTGAGTTGCAGCCGGGCGCACCGCATGGCGATGCCGTGCTGCTTTATACCTCCGGCAGGCGCCATGCCTGGCCGGAAGCGCTGGCGCCGTTCTTCGGCGGCCAGGTTGCAGCCTAAGCATCACTCGACTTTCCCTTCCGCACTGCTAGCCTCGCCTCACGCCGGCCCGACAAGAGACCGGCAAGGGAGATCAGCATGTTCAGGAAATTGATACTCGGAGTCACCGTTGCGGCTGTGGCCGGGATAGGCTCCGCCTCCGCGCAAGGCATCAAGCGCACGCCGCTGCAGGACATCAAATATCCCGCCGGCCATCACATCGTGACCGTCGTCGCCGAGATCGGGCCGAACCAGCTCGCAGGCCGCCACACCCATCCCGGCGTCGATACCGGCTATGTGCTGGATGGCGAGGCCACGCTGATCATCGAGGGGCAGGCCGACAAGGAGCTGAAGGCCGGCGATTCCTACGCCGTCCCCGCCGGCATCCCGCATGATGTGAAAACGGGCGCCAAGGGGCTCAAGCTACTGGCGATCTATGTGGTCGAGGACGGCAAGCCGGTGGCCACGCCGGCCCCGAAATAGGCTAAAATCGGCGGGAACCGAGGTTTCGGCCTCGAAACCACCGGCCAAGCCGTCAAAACGGCAAAAAGCCCTGTCTTTGAATTGACATAACAGCCCCCGCCCCCTAGAAACCGCCCTGCTCGCGGGCCGTTTTCGGCCCGCGAAGCGTTTCGCACCCGTGGTTCTCCACCCAGCTTTGGGAATGAACCTGTCGGTGCCGGGATTTCCTTCAAAAGATCACCCGGTACAAGGAGGGCGCGTCTCCTCATCCATCAATGAACCATCGAGGACGCGATGACAAAGCGTAGTGAAGCCAAGTACAAAATCGACCGCCGCATGGGCCAGAACATTTGGGGTCGCCCCAAGTCTCCGGTCAACAAGCGCGAATACGGCCCGGGCCAGCACGGCCAGCGCCGCAAGGGCAAGCTCTCGGACTTCGGCACGCAGCTGCGCGCCAAGCAGAAGCTGAAGGGCTATTACGCCAACATTTCCGAACGTCAGTTCTATGCCGTTTACGTCGAGGCTTCCCGCCTCAAGGGCGACACCGGTGAAAACCTGATCGGCCTGCTCGAGCGCCGCCTCGACACCGTGGTGTATCGCGCCAAGTTCGTCGCCACCATGTTCGCCGCCCGCCAGTTCATCAATCACGGCCATGTCCGCGTGAACGGCAAGCGCGTCAACATTTCGAGCTACCTCGTGAAGGTCGGCGACGTGATCGAGGTCAAGGAATCCTCGAAGCAGCTCGCCGTCGTTCTCGAAGCCTCGCAGCTCGGCGAGCGCGACGTGCCGGATTACGTCGAAACCGACCACAACAAGATGACCGCGCGCTTCATCCGCATCCCCGCACTGTCGGACGTCCCGTTCGCCGTGCAGATGGAACCGCATCTGATCGTCGAATTCTATTCGCGCTAATCGCTTTAGCGAGAATGATGAAAAGGCCCCGGTTTTCCGGGGCCTTTTTTGTTGCGCTCGACACTCCGCCCTCATCCTGAGGAGCGCGCCCTTGCGCGCGTCTCGAAGGATGGCCACAGATGCAGCTCATGGTTCGAGACGGCGCCAAGTGGCGCCTCCTCACCATGAGGGGCGGAGATTGAACGCGTCTCAATCCACGCTCCTGTTCACTCTGCTGAGCCAGTCGGAAAGCGAACATGCCCTTCACCCCCGCCCGCCCCGATCCATCGCAGCCGCCCGTTCGCATCAATTTGCTGTCGGACACCCAGACCAAGCCCACGCCCGCCATGCGTGCCGCGATGGCGGCCGCGGAGGTTGGCGACGAACAAGTCGGCGACGACCCCACCGTCAATGCACTCTGCGATCGCGTCGCCGATCTACTCGGCAAGGAAGCCGCGGTGTTCATGCCATCGGGCACCATGTGCAATGTCGCCGGCCTGCTCACCCATTGCCGGCCGGGCGACGAGATCCTCGCCCATCGCACCGCGCACATCCTGTCGCGCGAAGGCGGCACCCATGCTGCGCTTGGCGGATTTCAGATCACCGGGCTCGATGGTGCCGATGGCAAGTTCTCGCCAGATACGCTCCGCGCGGCCCTGCATCCGCGCACGCGCTACGAGGCCGCGCAGACGCTCGTCAGCGTCGAGCAAACCGCGAATATCGGCGGCGGCACCATCTGGGCGAAAGCCGATCTCGACGACATCGTCACCATCGCGCGCGAACGCGGCATGGCTACCCATATGGACGGCGCACGGCTGTTGAATGCCTGTGTCGCCACCGGCATCAGCGCGCGCGACATGACGGATGGCTGGGATTCCGTGTGGATCGATTTCAGCAAGGGCCTCGGCGCGCCCGTTGGCGCCGTGCTGGCCGGCACGCGCGACTACATCGATGCCGTCTGGCGCTGGAAACAAGGCCTCGGCGGCTCCATGCGACAGGCCGGCATCGTCGCTGCCGCCTGCATTCATGCGCTCGATCATCATGTGGATCGGCTGGCCGATGACCACGCCCATGCGCGGACGCTTGCGCGCGGGCTCGCGCAGATCGAAGGCATCGACGTGCAGGAGCCGGAGACGAACCTCGTCTTCTTCGATCCTGCCGGTGCGGGGATCGGCGCAGCTGACATGGTAAGGGCCTTGCGCGTGAAGGGCGTGACGCTCGCCACCATGGATGGCCGCATTCGGGCCTGCACGCATCTGGATGTGACGGCGCCGATGATTGAAGAAACGCTCGGGCTTGTGCGCGAGATCGTGCGCAACGTCTAACTCCGTCCCTCATGGTGAGGAGCGCGCCGCTTGGCGCGCGTCTCGAACCATGAGCTGGCCGGGCTCGGAGCCCGCAGCCATGCTTCGAGACGCGGCGAAGACGCCGCTCCTCAGGATGAGGGCGGAGTGTTAGGACAGGCGCCTATTCCAGCGCCTCATACACGATCTTGCGCACATCCACTTCCATGCGCCAGCGCTGCGATGGCGCCTGGGTCATCACCAGGACGAACATGTCGTCGGCAGGATCAACCCAGAAGAAGGTGCCGCCGACACCATCCCAGCGATATTCGCCGAGTGGCCCCGGCTCCTCAGCCAGTTCTTTCGTGCGTACGGCAAAGCCGTAGCCGAAGCCGCTGGCGGCACCGGGAAAGTAATAATAATCGCGCGCCACGCCGCTGCCGGGGCCGATGTGATCGCGTGTCATCTCCTTCACGCCCGCGGCCGACAGATAGCGCCGGCCGTCCAGCGTCCCGCCATCGAGCAGCATCTGCAGGAAGCGCGCGTAATCGGCCACCGTCCCGACAAGCCCGGAGCCCCCTGCCTGCCAAAGCTTGACATCGGCGGGATCATGCATGCCGACCACCGGTCCGACCATGCGGTCGGATGCGAATGGCTCGGCGACGCGCTCGCGGTGATTCAGATCTGTGACGTAGAACGACGTATCGGTCATCCCGAGCGGCTCGAACAAGCGATCCCTCAGAAAATGATAGAGCGTGTCGCCCGACACGACCTCGATCACCCGCCCGAGGATGTCGGTGGAATGCCCGTAATTCCACAGCGTGCCCGGCTGCTCGGCCAGCGGCAATTTGGCGATCCGCTCGGCCCACGACGCATTGTCCCAGTCGCGACCGAACACATCGAGCTGCGCATAACGCTTTCGCGCGGGATCATCACCATAGAAGCCGTAAGTGATGCCGGACGTATGCTTCAGCAGATCGGCGATGGTGACCGGTCGCTTGAGCGGCGCCAATCCAAAATTGGCGTGTTCGTCGCCACCCGGCGCATCGAGCCCCACTTTGGCTTTCGCGAAGGCCGGGATGTATTTCGACAAGGGATCGTCGAGCTTCAGCCTGCCATCCTCGACCAGCATCATGGCCGCGACCGAGGTGACCGGCTTGCTCATCGAATACAGCCGGAAGATCGAATCCGCCGTCATCGGATGGCCGCTGTCGCGATTGCCGAATGTGTCGACGTAAATGGGCTTGCCGTGTTGCTGAACCAGCACGACGGCACCTGGAATCTTGCGCTCGGCGACCATGCCAAGAAAGTAATCGTCGAGCTTGAGCAGCCTGCCGGGCGAGAATGTTCGCGCGACTGGATGCGCTTTGTCCGCCAGGGCCGACGATACCGGCAAGCCAACATGGCCGGCGCCGCACAGCGCCAGCACCAACAATGCGAGGGCGCTATTTCTCCAGCGCTTCATAGACGAGCAGCTTGAGCGAGCGCTGGATGCGTTGGCGTTCGGAGGGGGTCTGTTCGAGCAGGATCATGAAGAAGTCCTGCTTGGGATCGATGATGAAATAGCAGCCGGAGGCGCCATCCCATTTCAGCTCGCCAAGCGATCCCGGCGGCGGCGGCTTTGCGTTTCCGGCATCGGTGCGTACGGCGAAGCCATAGCCGAAACCGAAACCATCGCCGGGGAAATACAGTGCGTCGCGCTTGATGCCCGAGTCCTTGCCGATGTGATCGGTGGTCATGTCCTTGAAGGCGGCTGCGCTGAGATAGCGCTTGCCGTCGAACTCGCCGCCATTGAGCAGCATCTGCGCAAATTTGCGATAGTCCGACAGCGTCGAGACCATGCCGCCGCTGCCGGACTCCCATTTCTGATAAGTCTCGGGGCGTCCCTGCCGGCCGGTGCGGAAATCACGGTCCCACCCCATCGGCTTCGCCAGCAACGCCTCTTTCGCCTTTTCCTTCACATAGAAGCCGGTGGACGTCATGCCGAGCGGCTTCAACAACTTCTCTTTCTCGAATCCGAGCAGCGTCTTGCCGGACACCACTTCGATGACGCGGCCGAGAATGTCGGTGGAGTGGCCATAGTCCCACATGGTGCCGGGCTGATATTCCAGCGGCAGTTGCGCGATGCGGTCGGCGAATTCCTTGTTGTCGAAATCGCCATTGTAGATGTCGGCATTGCCATAGGCGCGGCGCACCAGGCTGTCGCCATAAAAGCCATAGGTGATGCCGGATGTGTGCAGCAGCAGATCGCGGATCGTCACGGGGCGATCGGGCGCGACGATCTCCAGCGCCTTCTCCCCGTTCTCCAGCTTCTTCTCGACGCCTACCTTGGCCTTCGCGAAGGATGGAATGTATTTCGACACGGGATCGTCGAGCTTCAGCTTTCCTTCGTCCACCAGCATCATCGCCGCGAAGGACGTGATCGGCTTGGTCATGGAATGCAGGCGGAAGATCGTGTCCGCCGTCATCGGCTGCTTGGTATCGGGATCACGCTCGCCGAAGAAGCGTTCATAGACCGGCTTGCCATGCTGCTGGATCAGCACGATGGCCCCAGGGATTTTTCCGTTCTCGATCTGCGTCTTGAAGAAGGCGTCGATGGCCTTGAGCTTTTCCTGCGAGAAATGTGCTCCGGCCGGGATGTCGAAAGTGCCCTCGGCGGCAAAACGGTCTTGCGCCGATGCGGATGCCGAGAGGAGCAGCACACAGGCTATCAACGCACGCATCACATCCCGTCGCTTCATCGCAATCCTCTTCGCCAGATCCCGGGAAGTCTAGCGGCGACGCGATGTCAGGCAAGAGGCGCTAAGCGGGCAAGCGCCTGACGATGCAAGTTTGCAGAAGGCTCGGAGAAACAGCAGAAGGTCACCGCAGTCAGGCTCGGCATGCGCGTCGCCGGCTCGATCACGGCCCGCACGCAGATATCTGCGGCTCGCTCGGCCGGGAAGCCATAGACGCCCGTCGAGATCGCCGGGAATGCGACCGCCGCGAGTTTGTTCTGCTGGCAAAGTTCGAGCGAGCGCCGGTAACATGAGGCGAGAGCAGCATCCTCGCCATGCCCGCCGCCATGCCAGATCGGGCCAACCGTGTGGATCACATGGCGCGCCGGCAAACGGTATCCGAGGGTGATTTTGGCGTCGCCCGTGACGCAGCCGCCAAGGCTGCGGCATTCGGCAAGCAGATCCGGGCCAGCGGCCCGATGAATCGCGCCGTCCACGCCGCCGCCGCCGAGAAGCGTCTCATTGGCGGCATTGACGATGGCATCCACGCGCAGCGTGGTGATGTCGGCCACGATGACGTCGAGCGTCACCGGGCCGATTTGTCGCTGGAAGATCAGGCCGATGCCTGGGCTTCGATCACGCCCTTCTCGGCCAGCAGGGTCTGCAATTCGCCGGCCTGGAACATCTCGCGGACGATGTCGCAGCCGCCGATGAATTCGCCCTTCACATAGAGCTGCGGAATGGTCGGCCAGTTCGAATAGGTCTTGATGCCGTCGCGCAGGTCCGCGGATTCCAGAACATTGAGGCCCTTATAGCCGACGCCGACGTGATCGAGGATCTGGACCACCTGGCCCGAGAAACCGCACTGCGGAAACTGCGGCGTGCCCTTCATGAACAGCACCACGTCGTTGGTCTTCACTTCGTTCTCGATGAATTGCTCAATGCTCATGATCGCGTCCTTGCTCGCAGCCTGTCGCCCATTCGGCGCAGCGGCCCTTGCCTGCCCATATAGGCGAATCCGTTTCGCATCCCAAGCCGAAAGCCCGGTTTAGCGGGCTTTTCCGGCCATCTCCTCGGCCCGCCGGTCGCTTTTCCGCAACTTTGTCCAAGCCGCGATGGGGCCGATTTGTATGATGGGAAGCCTTTCATCCCGCCGCGGACGTCCTATTTAGGACAAACCGTTTCTGCGGAACCCATCCGGAAGACTGACGTTCTCCCCCAAAATCGGAGACTTACGTGACGCCATCAGTATCCGCCCAGCACGCAGCCCCGATTGCCCCGTCCGGCTCCCTCGCCAAACAACTCAGCGATGCCTTTTTGACGGTCCGTAACGAGACCGAGCGCCGCGCGGCGCCGCTGTCGCCGGAAGATCAGCTGATCCAGTCAATGCCTGATGCGAGCCCGGCGAAATGGCACCGCGCGCATGTCACGTGGTTCTGGGAGCAGTTCCTGCTCGGCGAGCATCAGCTGGGCTACAAGGTCTTCCATCCCGACTACGCCTATCTGTTCAATTCTTATTATGTCTCGGCCGGCCCGCGCCACGCGCGCGCGCAACGCAGCCATCTGACCCGACCCTCGGCAGACGAAGTCACAGCTTATCGCCGTTATGTCGATGACGCCGTCGTGAGATTCTTTGGCAACGCGAGCGAGGAAAAACTCGCATCGCTGGTGCCGCTGCTCGAAGTCGGCATGAACCACGAGCAGCAACATCAGGAGCTGATGTACACCGACATCCTCCACGCTTTCGCACAGAACCCGATCCCGCCGGCCTATGACGCCGGCTGGCACATTCCGGCAGCGACGCGCGATGGTGACAGCTGGACCACGCTCACCGAAGGCATCCACACCATCGGCCATCAGAGCGACAGCTTCCATTTCGACAATGAAAAACCCGCGCATCGCGCGCTTGTCGGCCCGGTCAAACTGCAGCGCAACCTCGTGACCAATCGCGAATGGCGCGAATTCATGGATGATGGTGGCTACGACAAGGCCACCCTCTGGCTGATGGATGGCTTCGCTGCCGCCGCGCGCGAGGAGTGGCAGGCGCCTGGTCACTGGCGCAAGATCGATGGTGATTGGCAGATCATGACGCTGGGCGGTCTGCAGCCCGTCGATCCGGATGCGCCGGTTTGCCACGTCAGCTATTATGAAGCCGATGCCTTTGCGCGCTGGAGCGGAAAACATCTGCCCACCGAAATGGAATGGGAAGTCGCGGCCCGCGCGAACAGCCTCAACGACGCCTATGGCATCGTCTGGCAATGGACGCGCAGCTCCTACGCCCCCTACCCTGGCTACCGCGCCATCGAAGGCGCGCTCGGCGAATACAACGGCAAGTTCATGGTGAACCAGTATGTTCTGCGCGGCTCGTCGCTCGCCACGCCGGACGGTCACAGCCGTGTCACCTATCGCAATTTCTTTTATCCCCACCATCGCTGGCAGTTTACCGGTCTGCGTCTCGCAGACTACGGCAACTGATTTCATCACCATCGCATTGACGCGACCGCGTTGAGGAGAGTGACATGAACGTCCACGCCCCGCTGGCCCAGGCCGAGCTCGATCCCGCAACCACGGCCTTCGCTGCAGATGTGACGGAAGCGCTGTCGCAGCAACCGAAAAAACTATCACCGAAATACTTTTATGACGAAGCCGGCTCCCAGCTATTCGAGCAGATTACAAAGCTGCCGGAATATTACCCAACGCGTACCGAACTCGGCATCTTGCGTGCACGCGGCAAGGACATCTGTTCGATCATTCCGGCGGATGCCGCGCTAGTGGAATTCGGTGCCGGCGCCACGACCAAGGTGCGGCTGCTGCTCGAACAGTGTTCGTTCGGTGCCTATGTGCCGGTGGATATTTCCGGCGATTTCCTCGCCGATCAGGCCGCCGATCTGCGCAAGGATTTTCCGAAGCTGAACGTATTGCCGGTGAATGCCGATTTCACCACCACCTTCGATCTGCCCACCGACGTAAAGGCGATGCCGAAGGTTGGCTTTTTTCCAGGCTCGACCCTCGGCAATTTCGATCCGCATGAAGCCAGCGCGTTTCTGCGCTCGGCCCGCGAGATTCTCGGCAAGGGCGCGCTGATGCTGATCGGCATCGATCTCGAGAAGGACGAGCGTGTGTTGCAGGCTGCCTATAATGATGCGGCAGGCGTCACCGGTGCGTTCAACAAGAACGTGCTGGTGCGCATCAATCGCGAGCTTGGCGGCGACTTCGATCTCGGCGCTTTCGTGCATCGCGCGATCTACAACAAGGAACGCCACCGCATCGAGATGCACCTGATCGCCAAGGAGCCGCAGACCGTGCATCTGTTCGGCCGCAGCTTCAATTTTCGCGCGGGCGAGAGCATCCACACCGAGAGCAGCTATAAATACAGCATGGAGCGTTTCGGCGCGCTGGCCCGTGGGTCCGGCTGGGAGCCGAAATCGTCATGGACAGATGCGGAGGATCAATTCTCGGTCCATGCGCTGGTGGCGGTGGAGTAAAAGCACGCGTCAAACTCTTCCCTCATCCTGAGGAGCCGCGCCCTTGCGCGGCGTCTCGAAGGATGGCGGCGAAGCTCAGAGCTTCACGATCTCATGGTTCGAGACGGCGCTTCGCGCCTCCTCACCATGAGGGACCGAGTTCAAGACTCCGGCACGCCCGTCTGCAGCGCCAGCGCGTGCAGCACGCCGCCCATCTGGCCCTTCAGTGACTGATAGACGATCTGATGCTGAGCCACGCGGGACTTGCCGCGAAAACTCTCCGACAGCACCGTGGCCGCGTAATGGTCGCCATCACCGGCGAGGTCGCGGATCGTCACCTGCGCGTCGGGAATCGCGGCCTTGATCATGGTCTCGATATCGCGGGCGTCCATCGGCATTAATCGGGTCTCCAGACATCTCGAATCGCGGCCTGATCTGACCGCAGAAAGCGCCAGCCTAACGCGTGCAGCGCCGCATTCCCATCATCATAATCCGTGATCCGCCCCTTTTAAAGGCGGGCAGGAAGTCACATCTGCCAAGGTAGCTGAACCAGACAACCGAAAGCCACGAGAGTTTCCCATGAAAGTCCCCGGCCCGGACCATCCGATCTCCATTACGCCCTCGGGCAAGCACATTCGCGTCACCGCGGGCGATATCGTGGTGGCAGACACGACCAAGGCCGTCACGCTGAAGGAAGCGACCTATCCCGAAGTGTTCTATATCCCGCGGAGCGATGCCAATATGGACACCGTGACCCGCACCGAACGCGTCACCCATTGCCCCTATAAGGGCGACGCGAATTATTACAGCATCAAGACCGCCGACAAGGTGCTGGATAACGCGATCTGGACCTATGAGACGCCCTTCCCGGCCATGGCCGAGATCAAGGACTATCTCGCTTTTTATCCGGACAAGGTGAAAATCGAGATCCTCCCGGCCTGATTGAGCCTGCGGGTTTCCACGAATTGCCCATACGGGCTTGGCCACGTATCATGACATCCGATCGATGATGCGACGGCCGCGCCCATTGCGCGGCATAGCGGGGGCTCGCCGGACCACCATGTCAGACCGTAACGCCGCGCTGGACCGCGCCCGCACCTTCGTCACGCTGCTCGTGCTCGCGAACCATGCGGTGGTCGCCTATACCGCTTTCGGCCGCTATTACCCAAACCACTATCTGTGGTCGACCGCGCCCATCGTCGATGACCAGCGCTGGTTCGGCTTCAATGTCCTGACGCTGTTCAACGACACCTTCTTCATGTGTCTGATGTTCATGCTGTCCGGTCTGTTCGTCTGGCCTAGCCTGAAGCGCAAGGGCATTCTGGATTTCGTGCGCGACCGCGCCTTACGCCTCGGCCTGCCCTTCCTGGCGATGATCCTCGTGCTGATGCCGATCGCCTATTACGCGTCGTTCAGCCTCTCGACCAACAAGACCGGGTTCTGGGAATTCTACATCAACAATTTCAAGCAGGGGCAATGGTTCGCCGGTCCCGGCTGGTTCATCTGGTATCTGCTGTTCCTCGATCTGGTCGCGATCCCGGTCTTCCTGTTCGCGCCGCGTTTGATCGACGGCATCAACCGCCTCTCGATCCGCGCTTTCGAACGCCCTTGGCTGTTCATCGCCGCGCTCGCGATCATCGCCGTGATCTCCTATGTGCCGTTCCTGTTCACCGTCGGCGCGGTGCGCTGGTTCAGCCTTGGTCCGCTGCAAGTGCAGTTCAGCCGCATGGCGATCTATGGCGTGTTCTTTTTCGCCGGCATGGGCATCGGCGCCGCCAATATCGATCAGGGCCTGCTCGCGCGCACGGGTGCGCTGGCGCGGCAATGGCTGTGGTGGACCATCGCCGCCGCGGTGTCGTTCGGCGGGCTTGCTTACCTCATCAACTTCCGCCGCATGAAGCTGTCGAACCTCACCGGTGCGCCGCCTGTCTGGTGGCAGTCGAGCTACGGCGTGATCTATGCGATCGCCTGCACGCTGATCTGCCTCGCGGTGCTGGCGCTGTTCGTGCGCTTCGGCCAGCGCGAGAAAAGCATTTTTGATCCGCTGCGCGGCGACGCCTATGGCATCTTCGTGCTGCACTATATCCCGATGCTGTGGCTGCAATGGGCGATGCTGAAAATGCCCTGGGGCGCGCAGCCGAAGGCGCTCATCGCCTTTGCAGGCACGCTGGCGATCAGCTGGGCCACAACCCGCGCGCTGCGTCAGATTCCCGGCATGACGCGGGTGCTGTAGCGCCCTCCACCTTCAAGTCACGACCATCTGCAGGAGACCAGCATGCGCGCGCGCAACGGCGACAAGATCAATCTGCTCTTCAACGTCACGCCCAGCGTGCTCGAGGAATATCGCGATCCCATCCTGGCCGCCCTCCAGCGCAAAAGCATCGACGCCCGCGCCGGCCTGCTCGACGACATCGCGCCTGCGGATGCGGATTACATCATCCATGCGACGGGCGGCCCGATCACCGATTTCGCCCCCTTCATCAACACGCGCGCCGTGCTGAGCCTGTGGGCCGGCGTGGAGAAGATCGTCGGCAATACCACGCTGACGCAGCCGCTGTGCCGCATGGTCGATGACGGCCTGCGTCAGGGCATGGTCGAATGGGTGGTCGGCCATGTGTTGCGTGCCCATCTCGGCATGGACCGCTATGTCCGTGAGAAGCCGCGGGCGTGGGAGCAGCATGTGCCACCGCTCGCGACTGATCGTTCGGTAACGGTGCTCGGTCTTGGCGAATTGGGATCAGCCGCTGCAACGGCGCTGGCCCAGCTCGGCTTCCGCGTCACGGGCTGGAGCCGGAGCCCGCGTGACGTCGCGGGAGTTCATTGCCTCGCCGGCGCGGATAGCCTCCCGCAGGCGCTGGCCTCAGCTGAAATCCTCGTGGGCCTGCTGCCGCAGACGCCGGAGACCATCGACCTCCTCAACGCCGAGCGGCTGGCGCTGCTGCCCAAGGGCAGCTTCATCGTCAATGCCGGACGCGGCACGCTGATCGTCGATGATGCGCTGATCGCGGCACTCGACAGCGGACAGGTGGCGCAAGCCACGCTGGACGTTTTTCGCACGGAGCCCGTGCCTCAGGATCATCCGTTCTGGGCGCATCCCGGCGTGACGATCTCGCCGCATATCGCAGCGGCGACACGCGCCTCGACGGCGGCGGAGAAGATCGCGGAGAATGTCGTGCGCGCAGAGAGCGGCGAACCACTGCTACATGTGGTGGATCGGACGCTGAGTTATTGAGGCGATAGCCTCACTCCGCAGCCGACGCCATTCGTGCAGCGTCGTCCTGTCCCGACGACAGCCGCGCCTTGCGCTCGGCTTCAGCTTTCTTGTCGTCAAGATGCGTGACAACGAGAGCTGTCACGATGACGACGAGCCCACCCATGATCGGAGCCAGGATCCCAAGAATTTCGAGCTGTGTCATTCTTCGAGCCCTCCAAGCATCCGACGCCCTGCCAAGTGCAAACATACGGACATGGCGAAAGCGCCGAGCACAGTGCTGAAAACAGCAAAATCGCTTGGCGTTCTTCCAACGCCAATAATGCCGGCCACAATCGGCGCAAAGAAACCAACGGTCAAAACGCCGGTGGCCGCGCCATTGCACCACGCCGCCGTCAGTTTGCGCCGCTCGTTACGCCGGATCGTTTCAATGCTCACCTTAGCACGCCCCGCCAAAAGATCAGCGGGAGCACACTAAACCTAAAGATGCAATCGCACCAGAGGCGTCTTACGCGACCTTGCCGCTCATATAGTTCGGCAGCCAGCTTTCATGCGCATGTACGAGCGCCTTGATATCGACGGCCTTCTCGCCATCGATGGCCACCGCGTGTCCGCCGGTCACGCCGATCTGCACGCAGGGCACGCCGACATTCTTCAGCTTGGACAACACCGTGAGCAGATGCTCTTCCGCCACCGTCACGATGTAGCGCGCCTGATCCTCGCCGAACCAATAGGCGTGCGACACCGTCGATGCCGGCGCGGCATCGAGCTTGGCACCGATCCCCGAGGCCATCGCCATTTCAGCCAGCGCCACCAGCAGACCGCCATCGGCGACGTCATGCACGGCGGTTGCCGTGCCGGCATGGATCATGCCGCGCACCACATCGCCATTGCGCTTCTCGGTGGCGAGGTCGACCGGCGGCGGCGCGCCCTCTTCCTTGCCGCAGACATCGCGCAGATAGACCGACTGGCCGAGCCAGCCTTCGGTCGCGCCGATCAAGAGGATGGCTTCGCCTTCCTTCTTGAAAGCCAGCGTTGCCGACTTGGTGAAATCATCGAGCACGCCGACGCCGCCGATCGACGGCGTAGGAAGAATGCCGCGACCATTGGTTTCGTTGTAGAGCGAGACATTGCCCGACACGATCGGGAAGTCGAGCGCGATACAGGCTTCGCCGATACCCTTCAGGCAGCCGACCAGCTGGCCCATGATCTCGGGTCGCTCCGGATTGCCGAAGTTCAGGTTGTCGGTCACTGCCAGCGGCTTGCCGCCGACCGCGGTGATGTTGCGCCAGGCTTCCGCCACTGCCTGCTTGCCGCCCTCGACCGGATCGGCCTCGCAATAACGCGGCGTCACGTCCACCGACATGGCGATGCCCTTCGGGCCGTCCTCGATGCGCACCACGCCGGCATCGCCGCCCGGGCGTTGCACGGTGTTGCCGCCGATCACATGGTCATACTGCTCCCACACCCAGCGCTTCGAGCACAGGTCCGGCGAGCCGATGAGCTTCACCAGCGCATCCACCAGCGAAACCGGCGCCTTGACGTCGCGCGCGGCGATCACCGGCAGTTTTGGCGAGGCCACATGCGGGCGATCATAAAGCGGCGCTTCATCACCAAGCTCCTTGATCGGCAGGTCAGCCATGGTCTTGCCGCCATGCTTGACGACGAAACGCAGGGTCGGCGTGGTGTGGCCGACGATGGCGAAATCGAGGCCCCACTTCCTGAAGATATCCTCGGCCTGTTTTTCCTTCTCGGGCTTTAGCACCATGAGCATGCGCTCCTGGCTTTCCGACAGCATCATCTCATAGGCAGTCATGCCCTCTTCGCGCGTCGGCACCGCATCGAGATTGAGTTCGACGCCGAGATCGCCCTTGGCGCCCATTTCAACGGCCGAGCAGGTGAGACCCGCCGCGCCCATGTCCTGGATCGCGATCACGCAATCGGCGGCCATGATTTCGAGGCAGGCTTCCAGCAGCAGCTTTTCGGCGAAGGGATCGCCGACCTGCACGGTGGGGCGCTTCTCTTCCGACGCATCGTCGAATTCGGCCGAAGCCATCGAGGCGCCATGGATGCCGTCGCGGCCGGTCTTGGAGCCGAGATAGACGATGGGCATGTTCACGCCCGACGCTGCGGCAAGGAAGATCTTGTCCGCATCGGCAAGGCCCACCGCCATGGCATTGACGAGGTTGTTGCCGTCATAGCGCGTGTGGAAACGCGTCTGGCCGCCCACTGTGGGCACACCGAACGAATTACCGTAGCCGCCGATGCCGGCAACGACGCCCGACACCAGATGGCGGGTCTTCGGATGCTCGGGCGCGCCGAACGAGATCGCATTCAAACAGGCGATCGGCCGCGCGCCCATGGTGAACACGTCGCGCAAAATGCCGCCGACGCCCGTGGTCGCGCCCTGATAGGGCTCGATATAGGACGGGTGGTTGTGGCTCTCCATCTTGAACACGATGGCCTGGTTGTCGCCGATATCGATGACACCAGCGTTCTCGCCCGGCCCCTGCAGCACCCACGGCGCCTTGGTCGGCAAGCCCTTCAGATGGATGCGCGAGGATTTGTACGAGCAGTGCTCGTTCCACATGGCCGAGAAGATGCCGAGCTCGGTGAAGGTCGGCTCGCGCCCGATCAGCTTCAGGATACGCTCATACTCGTCGGGCTTGAGGCCGTGGGAGGCGACGAGTTCGGGAGTGATCTTTGGCTCGGTCATGGGATCCAGTCGTCGGAGTTCTTGGCTCTGGGAAGGGCTCTTCATAGAAAGATCGGAGCAGCCGGAAAAGGCCCTTTTCAGGCCTGTTCCCTGCATGTCCCAAGCTTTGCCCGAAAAGTCCCGCCGGGGCCGAAAATCGGCCCGCATACTGCCCTGCGCCAGCGCCGGATTGCGCCCGCCGGACGGATCGGATTTAACACTTTTCGCCGACAATCCAAGGAGTTCCACACTGTGAATGTGCCCGCCGACGCCGTCATCCCGTTCAGTTCCGACGTCTATACCGAAACCGAGGGGGAATTTGCCGGCTGGAGCGCCTGGAAGCGGGATTCCTTCGAATCGCTGTCCGGCCCGTTCTGGCACAAGGTGGAGGCCGACGGCCGCATCCGCTGCGCCTTTCGGGTCGAACCGCGGCATCTCAACGGCATGAAGAACGTCCATGGCGGCTGCTTCATGACCTTCGCCGATTATTGCCTGTTCGCCCTCTCCTCGCGCGAGCTGGCCGGCCCCGGCATCACCGTCTCCTTCGCCTGCGAATTCCTCGATGCCGGCCGCGTCGGCGACCTCATCGAATGCGATGGTGAAATGACCCGCGTCGGCGGCTCGCTGATCTTCCTCCGCGGCGTGCTGCATACGGAAGGGCGAAAGCTGTTCACTTTCTCGGGCACCATCAAGCGCGTGAAGAAGCGCGCAAAGCCGGCGGCGATCGCGGCGGAGTGATCAGTGCAGGAATAGCTTGAATAGGATGCCGAGGCTAAGGGCCCACGTCACACCATTCATCCACTTCAGGAGGTTGAGGTCGCCTTCAATTTTTACAAATCGCGCCTCGAAAGCAGAAAAGCGGCCCTCATAGGCTGCGATCGCTTCCGCAGCCTTCCGCGCCTTGTCTTCCGGCGCGCCCGACGCGATGAAGGCGTCGTATACTTCCGAGATCATGGTCGGCATCAGCAACCTCTGGAGGTAACATAGTCGCCAATCGCGGCTGCGTCCAGACCCGCCGATGTCATTCCATCGCCAGCCCATCCAAAAACGCTTCAGCCTCCGCCGCAATCGCCGCCTTCTGCCCCTCGTCCCATCCCGCCAGCGTGCGATACGGCATCGCCATCCGCTGGTTGCCACGCAACGTTGCCGCATTGCGGATCAGGAATGCCCAGTACAGGAAATTGAACGGGCACGCCTTCGGCCCGGATTTGACCTTCACGTCATAGGCGCAACTCGAACAGAAATCGGACATCCGGTTGATATAAGCGCCCGACGACGCATAGGGTTTTGACGCCAGCAGACCACCATCGGCAAATTGCGACATGCCCTGCACATTCGGCAACTCGACCCATTCGAACGCGTCGGCATAGACGACGAGATACCACTCGGCGATCTCCTTCGGCTTGACGCCGGCCAGCAGCGCGAAATTGCCGGTGACCATCAGCCGCTGAATGTGATGCGAATAGGCGGTGCGCTTGGTCTGCCCGATCGCCTCCGCCATGCAATGCATGTCGGTCTCGCCGGACCAGTACAGCCATGGCAATGGCCGCGTCGCGTTCAGCACATTGGTCTCGGCGTAATCCGGCATTTTCAGCCAATAGACGCCGCGGACATATTCGCGCCATCCCAGGATCTGGCGGATGAAGCCCTCGACAGCATTCAGCGGCGCGCGCTTCTCGATATATTCGCGTTCCGCGGCGATGCAGACCTCGCGCGCCGTCAGCAAACCCACATTGAGGTAGGGCGAGATCACGGCGTGAAATACGAACGGTTCGCCGGTCGCCATCGCATCCTGATACTTGCCGAAATTCGGCAGCGCATTGATCAGGAAATCATCGAGCGACCGTAACGCATCCTCGCGCGTTACCGCCCATTCGAAGCCGTCGAGATCGCCGAAATGATCGGCGAACCGATCCTGCACCAGCGATATGACGTCCTGCGTGATCGCATCCGGCGGAAATCCGAAGCGCGCCGGCACAGCCTGCGACTTCGGCAACCGCTTGCGGTTGTCGTGATCGTAATTCCATTGTCCGCCGGCCGGCGCGTCGCCCTCCATCAGCAGGTCTGTCTCGCGCCGCATCTCGCGATAGAAGAACTCCATGCGCAGCGCCTTGCGCCCCTCGGCCCAGGCAGCGAAGCGCGCGGTCGTGGCAAAGAAGCGATCGTCTTCGCGGATATCGACGGGAATGCCGAGATCGAGCGCTTTGAAATCCGACAGCAAACGCCACTCTCCCGGCGACGTGACGACCAATTCTGTCGGTTGATGGCGCGCAACAGCGCGTCGCAGCTCACCGGAGATCGAGCCGGTATTATCGGGATCGTCGAGCGTGATGTAATCGAGTGTCACGCCGTCAGCGCGCAGCTCTTCGGCGAAGTGCCGCATCGCCGACAGCACGAACACGATCTTCTGCTTGTGATGTTTGACGTAAGTTGCCTCACCGGCGACCTCGGCCATCACGACGACATCGCCATCCGCATAGTCGCGCAGCGATGCGACATTGCGGGTGAGTTGATCACCCAGGACGAGGCGCAGGCGTGTCACGGGCGATCACCGCCGGCCATCGCTGGGTGGCCTCCCTTGCGGCGTAGCTCGCCCTTGCAGCGATCCGAGCAGGTCTTGACCTGCTCCCAGTCCCGCGCCCATTTCTTGCGCCATGCAAAAGGCCGCCCGCAGGCGGCGCAGATCTTTTGCGGCAGATCGGCCTTGCGGCGCATTTTCGACATCACATTTCGCCCGCGGACATGGCTCCTGCCACCAATCGATGGCGAGAGCCGAAGTTCCGTCGCAGACAATTGTAGGGTGGGCAAAGCGCAGCGTGCCCACCATCTGCTGCGCTGCACTTGAAGGTGGGCACGGCGCTCCGCGCCATTGCCCACCCTACAGGTTCAGCTCCGCGTCACATGCGTTGTCGGCAGCTTGCCTTCGTTCCACTGACCGTCGATCGCGCGTTCGATCTGCGCCGCCAATTGCAGCAACAGGCCATCATTGGCCTGACGCCCCAGGGCCTGGATGCCGAGCGGCAGGCCGTGTTCCTGCGACGCCAGCGGCAGTGAGATGCCGGGAATACCGCAGAGATTGGCCAGCGGTGTATAGGCGAAGAACTGCCAGAGATTGGCAAACCAGTCATGCACCGACGGATTGTCGCTCATCGAAAGATATTCGGCGGTGCCGATCTTCGGCGTCGGCTTCGCCGTGATCGGCGTCAGGATGATATCGTAGCGCTCGAAGAAATTGCCGAAAGCGCGCGACGTGGTGTTGAACACCGCCTGCATCGCCGCGCGTTCGGTGTAGGACGTGTTCAGGCCCGCTTCCCAGATCTTGATATTGATCGGCTCCAGCACATCGGTGGTCGGCTTGTCGATGCCGAGCCGCGCCAGATGGCCGGCGATCACCTGCGCGAAATTGCTGATATAGCAAGTGGTCTGCGCCTTGAACGCGGCGCCGAAATCGACATCGGGCACCACCCATTCCACATGATGCCCAAGACCCTCCAGCATCTTGCCGACGCGCGTGAGCTCCGCCACGAAATGGGCCGGCGCGCTGTAGTCGCCCCATTCATGCGACAGCGCGATGCGCAGTTTGCCGGGGTCGCGCTTGATCAATTCGCTATAGGGCTCGGCCGGCGACCAGAACGGCATGAATTCGCCGGGCGCGCCGCCGCGGCAATTGTCCACGAAAGCCGCGGTGTCGCGCACCGTGCGGCTGGTGCAGCCCTGGATCGAGACGAGGCCGGAGAGATCCGACAGCGCCGGCGCCAGCGAATAGACGCCGCGCGAGACCTTCAGGCCGATGGTGCCGCACACGCCAGCCGGAATGCGGATCGAGCCGCCGCCATCGGTGGCGTGGGCGATCGGCAGCACACCGGCGCCGACCATCGCCGACGAGCCGGCCGAGGAGCCGCAGCTCGAATAATCGACGTTCCACGGATTGCGCGTGACATAGAACGAATTCTCGGCCGACGAGCACACGCCGAATTCCGGCGTGGTGCTGCGGCCGATGATGTTGAGGCCGGCATCGCGAATCTTGCCGGTGAGGAAGCTGTCTTGCGCGGGGCGGTTGCCCTGCATGATCTTCGAGCCGAATTCCTGCAGCCGGCCCTTCAGCGTCGGACCGAGATCCTTCATCAAATACGGCACGCCGCCGAACACGCCATCAGGATTCATGCCGTCCTTCAGCGGATCGGCCACCACGTCGTCGAACACCTCGACCACGGCATCGAGCGCGGGATTGGTCTTGGCGATACCCGCCGCGGCCTGCGCCGCAAGTTCAGCCGGCTTGAGCTCGCCTCTGCGCACGCGCTCGGCCAGACCGACCGCATCATGCTTCGCCCATTCATCCCAGCTCATCGCCAAAGTCATGCCGTGCATCCGTTCAACAAGGTTATTCTTGAACGGGAGCCTAGGCCGACAGAGCTGGAGCTGTAAACCAGCGGCGTGCCGACGCATGGAGCCCATGCGCGAAGTCTGCCGTAGGGCGGATAAGGCGAAGCCGTAATCCGCCGGCCGAGTGCATGGTGGAAACTCCGCGGCGGATGACGCTTCGCTCATCCGCCCTACGGCTCAGCACTAACGCGTCACCGGCTCACTGGTCGGCTTCAGGAACGCCTTGATGTCTGCTGCGGCCTCGTTGAGCTGCGCATCCTGGTCATAGATATCGTGGCGGAATTGCACGATGCCATCGCGCGCCATCCAGGCCGTGAGATAGACCCACGCCACCGGCACGCTCTTGCTCAGCTTGATATCCTGGCGCTGTCCCGTCGCGATTCCGAGGTCGATCTGGGTGCGATCCCAATTCGCCGTATCCTTGAGCAGCCATGCCGCAAGATCACGCACATTGTCGACGCGGGCGCAGCCATGGCTATCAAAACGGTAGTCATTCGCGAACAGATTGCGCTGATTGGTGTCGTGCATATAGACGGCGTAGGAATTCGGCATATCGATGCGCACGCGGCCAAGCGCATTCCATTCGCCGGGATCCTGTCGCACGGTGACATCCGGCACCTTGCCTTCGCTCCAGTCGACACTGGCCGGATCGAGCGCATTGCCGCGGCCGTCCAGCACCTGCATATGCATGCGCGCGAGATAGCCTGGATCCTTGCGCATCCGCGCGGAGATTTCGTGCTTCACGATCGAGGACGGCACCGTCCAGGTCGGATTGAGATTGACGTTGTTGATCTGCGACGTCACCGTCGGCGACGGCTTCTCGCTCTTGCCGACGATGACGCGATAGCGCCGCACCACCTTGTCGCCCTCGATCGCTTCCGCATAGGCGGCCGGGATGTTCACCACCACATAGCGCTCGCCGAATTTGAAGCCGATCGCCTGCATCCGCTGCAGCGAGGCCTCGAGCTGCTGGATGCGCTTCTCCACCGGCACATTCAGAGCCGCCAGCGTGCGCGGGCCGACAAGGCCGGTGGCGAGCAGCCCGTTGCGCAGCTGATAGCGTTTCACGCCGGCGATCAGTTCGTCATTATAGGGACCGCTGCTTTCCACGGTGAAAAGGTCGCCGGTGATCACCAGTCGCCGCCGCAGCAACTCGACGTCCGGTCCTTCCGCGCCGGCTGCATATTTCGCCTCGGCCGGGATCAACGGAAACCCGCCCTTCGCGGCGATGGCCTTGTAGCGCTTGATCGCTTCTTCGGTTCGCTGCGCCGACTGCGGATCGAGCACCGGCTCGCTATATTGCGCGAGGATCGCTGCGGAGCGCTGCTCGGGCGTCATGCCCTTGGTATCGATGATCCCCGCATTGGCACTCGCCGGCTTGGCCGGTGCGGGCGCTGGCGCCTGCGCGAAAGCCGTGGATGCGCTCGTCGCACATGCGACGATCAGGGTGGTGAGCCGCAATGTCATTGTTCAAATCCGATGTTGCCGAAGCAATAATCAAAGCATGAAACGAAATGTTCACGCTTTGATTAAGATCTGAAACGACGTGGTTACCGAGAGGTTAACGGCATCGTCATTGTGAGGACCCTCCTGGCAACGAAGCAATGACGGCAAGGTTATTCCCACCAGTTGCGCTGATACATCGGCCGTTCGTTTTGCCCGCTGCGGCGGCGCATGTCATTGCGCTGCGGGGCGCGCTCGCGCGGGAAGAACATGTTGAAACCGTCGTCATACATGTCATCGCCGCTGGCGACATCCATATCAGGCTTCGGCGTTGGCTTGCGTGTGACGAAACCACCTTGCGGATGATTGTTGAGCACGGTGACAAATTCGGTGCGGTAATTGGTTTCAGCGCTCAGCGGCTCGTCGGAGATCACGATCGACGAACGCGGCAGCGCCGTGGGGCCAATCCGCTCCAGCACCTCCTGCGGAATAGTGATGCGGTCGAGTGCACTCTTGGCATCATCGCCGTCGTCGATGGTCACCGCGCTCCAGCGCAGCCCATCGCCATCGCGCGCCATTGCCGTGAACACATGCGTCCCAATCGGCTTGCCGGCATCACGGATCGTCACCGGCACTTCGATGCTGAAATCATACACCTCGCCGCCGCCATCGGGCGCCGGCTTGTGCGTGTTGCGGCGGACATAGAGCATTTGCGTTTCGCGGCTGATATAGATCGAGACCGGTTCGACCGCGAGCTTGGCGTCCAAGGCCGCAGTGGCCGTAGCGGTTTTGCGAGCGTCGGCAGCCTTCGCAGCCTCTTTGGCGGCTGCAGCGGCGTCGAGTTTCGCCGTTGTGTCGGCTTTGGTCGTCTCAAGCTGCGCAGCCAGGTCTGCAGCCCTCAAAGCCGCCTTCTGCTGCGCTTCCTCCGCACGCGTTTTGGCCTGATCGGTGGAAGCGGCAGCCAGCGCCTTGTCGGCGGTGGCGAGTTGGGCATCGGCACGTTTCTTGGCGGCCTCCAGCTTGCGCAGCGCCGCCGGGAGCGGCTTCGCCTCGCGTGCCGTCGTCGTAACCAGCTTCTTCGCGTCCGCGGCAGCCGTTGCAGCCTCGGCGGCCTCGCGCGTCGCCGTCTCGGCACGCGCCGGTGCGGCAGCAATCACCTCGGGCTTCGGCACCAGCAGCGCCGGATGCACAATATCCATCGGCGCGGCGTCGATCGGCGACACGATCACGCGCATGCCGATCCGCGTCTTGTCGAACATCTTGTCGGCGAAACCATAGGGCATGCGCACGCAACCATGCGAGGCGGCATAGCCCGGCAACGGGCCGCCATGCAGCGCGACACCGTTCCAGGTGATGCGCTGCATGTTCGGCATATGCGCATCGTCATACATGTTGGAGCGGTGATCCTTGTTCTTCTCGAGGATCGAAAACACGCCGGACGGCGTTTCGCGCCCACCCACGCCGGTGGAAACCGATGCGCGCGCGATCCAGCCCTCGGCATCGTAGAATGTCACCTGCTGGCTCTTGATCGACACGATGGCCATGATCGGCTCGCCGGCATTGCGCGGCGCCATCGCCTCGGTGATCTTGGCTGGTCGGGACTGCTTGGCAGCGGCATGGACAACGCCCGGCATCGACACGGCAGCGAGGGCAACGACAGCGGACATCATCAGGCACCGCGCTGCCACCGTGGTTCTTGCCGTCGCCAACCGAATCTTCATGCAATGCCCCGAATCAAATGCCTGGCCGAACGCCAATCTTGCAAATGTTGATTGCGATTTTATCAACTCGCCGCAGCCTCAAAGAGAGCGACTGAGGCCAAATCACGCGCGAAATGCCCTCATATCCGACCGCGCGCGGCGGCGGAAGATGGCCTGCTGCCACAGGCGCGACGATAGGCTGGGCAAAGACGCGAAGCGCTGTCCCCCACCCTACGGTTCCGCTGCTTATTTCTCTTGCAGGAGCTTGTTGTATTTCGCGACATCGCGCGTCACGAGCTGCTGCAGCACCTCCGGTGCATGCTCATTGGCATCGGGCGCCACGGTGGAGAGATCGCGAAACCGCTTCTTCACCGGCTCGCTCTCCACGGCCACGCGCGCCGCTGCATTCAATTTCGCGATGATGTCCGGCGGCGTCCCCTTCGGCGCGAACAGTCCGTTCCAGCCCTGCGCTTCGAAATCCGGCAACCCTGCTTCGGCCGAGGTCGGCAGATCCGGCAATGAGCCGAGCCGCACATTGGAGCCGACGACGATCGCCTTGACGAGCTTGTCGTCGATCGCCTGCGAGACCGAGGCCGCACTGTCGCAGACGCCATCGATCTGGCCACCGATCGCATCGGTGAGCGCCGGTGCCGCGCCGCGATAGCCGACCAGCGTGACATCGATGCCCGCAGCCTGAACAAAACTCTTGCAGATCAGATAATTCGACGAGCCGACGCCGGCATGGCCGAGATTGACCTTGCCGCGATTGGCTTTTGCGTAAGCGATGAATTCCTTGAGATCCTTCGCCGGAAAATCTTTGCGCAGCGCGACGATGCCGAACGTCTTGGCCACCATGCCGATGGACGTGAACGACTCCGGCGTGAAGGTCAGCTTCGGATAGATCGTATAGGTCGCAGCACTCGTGCCGGCATTGCCGATGGCGATCGTATAGCCATCGGGCGTCGCGCGAGCGGCGCGTGTCAGCGCTGTCGAGCCACCCGCGCCCACCACATTTTCGATGATGATGGTCTGGCCGAGCGGGATGGCCATCTGCTCGGCAACGACGCGCGCGATCACATCGGATGTACCACCGGCGGCAAAGGGCACGATCATGGTGATGGGGCGCGACGGATAAGTCTGAGCTTGAGCGACCGAAGCGGCCGACGTCAAAACGAGAGCAGCAGTCCAACGTCCGATCCAACGGTAAATCGCATTACCCACGTCGCGCACTCCAATCAATCACGAAGAGAGAGTGCGACTGCGCCTGTTACGCCGCAAGTGATTTCTCCGCGATGGACAGCCATTCGGCTTGGGCCTTGCGGGCAAATTTCGGTGCGCGCTTCATCTGCACGACGAATTCAGCAAAGACGACTTTCGCCTCGGACCCACGTCCCATTGCTTGCAGCAGCTGACCATAGCGAACGCTGGCTTCGGCGCTCTGCGCATAGGCCAGCAGGTTTTCATATTCCCGAAGTGCTTCCTCACGCCGCCCCGCTTCCGTGAGCGAACGGGCGTACAGCAGATGTGCCTCTGCAGATTCGAATTCAGGCCATTGCTTCTGCAGGTCGTCCAGCGTCGCGATGGCATCCGACGGGCGCCGGGCACCGAACTGCGCCTTCGCCTTGGCCAGCGCATATTTCGCTTCATGGCCCAGCGGCAAACCGAGAATGTGATCGTAATGCTGCATGGCTTCGTCGAAACGGCCGACCTCGAGACATTCCGCCGCCAGTGCCGCGCGATTGGCGATCGTATCGGCAGATGCGAGCTGATCGGCGAGGCCGCGATAGGTCTTTTCCGGATCGATGCGCTTGGCGACGTTGCGGCGTGCCTGCTGCGCGGTGCGGCCACCAAAGATTTCCGGCAGCAATTCGATCAGCACATAGGCGACCGCGCCGGCCACCGGCACCATCAGGATGATATACGCCCAAGGCTGCATCCGCCCGGTGCGGGCGGCGTGCCAGACGAGCATGATATCGAGCAGAATAATGACCAGAGCCAGCGGCATGAGCGTCCCCTCAGGCAAGCATTGAAACGCACGCACCGGAACCGCCGGTCACGTGTCATCCTATGCCGTGATGGACGCAGCGAAATGACGCTGGGTTCAAACGCGCAGTGCAGCTATGCAGCGCGCGCCAGATGGGCGGCGAGGCCGGTGAAGAGACCGCGACCGTCGGTATTGCCCATGATGTCTTCGACGTGGTTTTCCGGATGCGGCATCATGCCGAGCACATTGCCGTTCTCGCTGGTGATGCCGGCAATCGATGCGGCCGCGCCATTGATATTGTGGAGATCGCCGACATCGCCAGTCGGCGAGCAGTAGCGATACAGCACGCGGCCATCGCCTTCGAGGCGCTTCAGCGTCTCGGCGTCCGCCGTGTAGTTGCCCTCGCCATGGGCGACGGGCACGCGGATCACCTGCCCGGCATTGTAGCCGCGGGTGAACGGCGAATCCGAACGCTCGACGCGCAGATGCACGTCCTGGCAGATGAATTTGAGGCGTGCATTGCGCATCAGGATGCCCGGCAAAAGCCCGCTCTCGCACAGGATCTGGAAGCCGTTGCAGACGCCGAGCACGAGGCCGCCATCCGCCGCGAATTTACGCACGGCATCCATGACAGACGAGCGCGCCGCGATGGCGCCGCAGCGCAGATAGTCACCGTAGGAGAAGCCACCGGGCACGACCACGAGATCGGTGCCATCAGGCAGCGACGTGTCGGTGTGCCACACCATCTTGGACTCGGTGCCAGACGCCAGCTTCAGCGCCCGCGCCATGTCGCGCTCGCGATTGATTCCGGGGAAGACGAGGACGGCGGATTTCATCGGGTGTTCCAATCGAAAGCGCGGACGGCCGCGCGGTCAGTCAGTCCCTGACTTACCCATTCGGGCCAGCCTTTTCCAGTGCTAGCCTCGCTGTGGGCACAACCAATACCGGCACTTGAAAATATAGCTCTTAGAGCTATATTTGAGGAAGCGGCATGGGCGTTTTCAAGACCAAGGAATTCGCTCGCTTTGCTCGCAAGGCCGGGCTGCCTGATCGAGCCGTGGCGGAGGCAGCGCGCGCGATCGGGCATGGACAATGGGACGCCGACCTCGGCGGCGGCGTCTTCAAACAGCGTATTGCGCGTGAAGGTGGCGGCAAATCCGGCGGTTTCCGCACCATCATCGTTTTCAAGACCGGCCGGCACAGTTTTGTCGTTCACGGCTTTGCCAAGAACGCAAAAGCCAATGTGAGCGCAGCCGAATTGAAGGCGCTGAAGAAACTGGCGACGACGCTGCTTGGGCTGGATGCCGCAGCGCTCGGCTATGCAACCGCCGCAGGTGAACTGATCGAGGTGAGCGATGGCTAGGACGACGAAGACTTCGGACGACAGCGGTATCCTTGCATCGGTTCACAAGACTGCCGCCGGACTGCACCGCGCCGGCGCCATCGATAAGGCCACGATGCGTGAATTCGATGCGCTATGCCTCACGCCCGTAGAGCCCATGGCCCCCGAGGAGATCAAGGCGCTCCGCCAACGCGAGCAGGTGTCGCAGCCGGTTTTCGCGCAATATCTCAATGTCCGCCGCGATGCCGTCAGCAAGTGGGAGCGTGGCGAGAAGAAGCCGAACGGGCCATCGCTGAAGCTGCTGAATCTGGTCAGGGCAAAGGGCTTGCAGGCGATCGCTTAGGAATGCGTGCGATCGCGGCCAGTTTACTCAAGACGGCGCTCGATACGATCCAGCCACTGTTCATGTCGGATCAACGTTCATGTCGGATCAACGTCGCGTGGATGCCGCTGAGATCGGAGTGGATGCCCATAAGATCATGGTGAAGTCCCGCGACCTGATACTTGAGCGAAAGCACGTGACCAATGCTCTCGTCGCATTTGGCATCAAGGCGATCCATCCCATCAATGACCTCGCACAACAGATCGAAGAACTGCTGATCAGAAACCTCGTTCACCGCCATCACGCCGTAAGGGTCGGCGCATCGCCCAGTTCGAGGCGACGCTCGATGCGTTCGAGGTGAAGATCATGGCGGCCGAGCACACCGTAGATATTGTGCACGTCCTGCTGGATCGAAATCAGGTGACCACGAACAGCGTTTAGCTCAAGTTTGACGTCGCGAACTTCGCCTTTGATCTGCGCAATGTCGTTCTGCACCGCTTTCAAAACTTCGTAGACCAAATCAGCACTGATCTCAGCCATGACACGATCTCCCAAGCCCCTGAGCTGAACCTCGCCTTA
The DNA here is from genome assembly GCA_023451825.1 of Pseudomonadota bacterium. GTDB lineage: Bacteria > Pseudomonadota > Alphaproteobacteria > Rhizobiales > Xanthobacteraceae > Tardiphaga. The sequence continues at coordinate 5,514 of JAEXYA010000019.1, read as the reverse complement.
CCCCTGCACCTCAACCTTATAATTTTCGATCACGGTATTCGCGAGCAGCTTGTCCGCTGCCGCCTTCAGCGCGGCTTCGGCCTTCGCCTGATCGGCGCCCGCGGCGAGTTCGATGTCGAACACCTTGCCCTGGCGGACCGAGGCGATGCCATCGACGCCGAGCGACTTCAATGCGCCCTCGATCGCCTTGCCCTGCGGATCGAGGATGCCGTTCTTCAATGTGACTGTGACGCGGGCTTTCACTTTATATCCTCAGCTCTTCACCAATACCGGACCGGTGCCCATCGGGCGTTCGTTCTCTGCCAGAATGCCGAGACGTTTTGCAACCTCGGTATAGGCCTCCAGCACGCCGCCGAGATCGCGGCGAAAACGATCCTTGTCCAGCTTCTCGTTCGACTTGATATCCCACAGCCGGCACGAATCCGGCGAGATCTCGTCGGCGACGATGATGCGCATCATGTCGTTCTCGAACAGGCGGCCGCATTCCATCTTGAAATCGACCAGACGGATGCCGATGCCCAGGAAGAGACCGGTCAGGAAGTCGTTGACGCGGATGGCCAGCGCCATGATGTCGTCGATCTCCTGCGGGGTCGCCCAGCCGAACGCGGTGATGTGCTCCTCGGACACCATCGGATCGTTGAGCTGGTCGTTCTTGTAGTAGAATTCGATGATCGAGCGCGGCAGCTGGGTGCCCTCCTCGATGCCGAGGCGCTGCGACAGCGAGCCGGCGGCGACATTGCGCACCACCACTTCGAGCGGCACGATCTCGACCTCGCGGATCAACTGCTCGCGCATGTTGAGCCGGCGGATGAAATGCGTGGGCACGCCGATATCGTTCAGGTGCTGGAACAGGTATTCCGAGATGCGGTTGTTGAGGACACCCTTGCCCTCGATCACGGAATGCTTCTTCGCATTGAACGCAGTCGCGTCGTCCTTGAAGTGCTGGATCAAAGTGCCGGGCTCGGGGCCTTCATACAGAACCTTGGCCTTGCCTTCATAAATGCGACGTCGACGGCTCATGGGGATGTACCGTGTGTTGTTGAAATCCATGGAATTTGGTTGCTCCGGGTTACGGGATAGACCCACGACGGAGCTGCCGTGAAGGCCGGGAAGCGGTCTGAGCACTTTTTCTGTCACAGATTCTGAATACAGAACTATGTCCAGGAAACCGCACGAAACAGAACGAGAACCAAGCCTTGCCGCAACCTACCCGATCCCCCCCGCCGACACAATCGATCCGGCCGGTTCGGGGCAGGTTTTACCCGGTTACACAAAAGCCATGTTCCCGCAATGACCTGCGACCATGCGGCCGATTGTTCGTTTGGCTACGCGCACTTAGGTAAGCCCCCAACCGGTAATTTCAACGCCGGCCTGACCACCCGCCAACCCAAGGAACCCAAGATGTCATCGATGGACAAGCGCGGACAGGATTTTGAACGCAAATTCGCGCTCGACGAAGAGCAGAAGTTCAAGGCGATGAACCGCCGCAACAAGCTGCTCGGCCTCTGGGCCGCGGAAAAGCTTGGCAAGACCGGCCCGGATGCCGACGCCTATGCCAAGGACGTGGTTGCCGCGGATTTCGAGGAAGCCGGCGATGACGACGTGCTGCGCAAGGTGCTGGGCGACCTCACCGCCGGAAACGTTGCGGTCACCGAAGCCGAGCTGCGCACCAAGATGGACGCGCTGATCGTCGAAGCCGTCGCCCAGGTCAAGGCCGGCACCTGAGCCGGGGAATCAACCCGCATCCATCAGCAACCACGCAGCGCTGTCCACACCAGGAACATGCGCTGCGTGCATTTTTGATAGCTATTTTATAAAGATAGTAAGCCCGTACTACCCGATTTTACCGGCCTGATCCGCGCGATGTTACCTCGTTAGAGCGATTCAAGTTCCGCCGCAGTGTTGTCCAGCATGCGCGGCTGATAGAGCGCCACTTTCTGACCTTAATTCGAAAGTGGGCGGGTATCGTGACGACCAACACCTCCATGGGCTCCTCGAGGAGCAGCAACAACGCATCGGGCGCCCGGCAGGCGCGCTGGATGATCGGCGCAGCCTTTGTGCTCGGCGATCTCCTCGCCTGCGCGTCATATGCGCAGGCGCAGACCTCGCTGCCGGCCGTGACGGTCGAATCGTCGACACCGGCGCGCCGTCCGGCCCGCGCAACCGCCACGCCGACGCGCTCCCGCGCCGTCGCCGCGCGCCGCAACGTCACCCCGCCGGCAGCGCCGCCCACCGCCACCGAGCGCGCCATCGCGGCCGCTGCCGCGCGCTACGAGCAGGTGCTCGGCTATCGCGCGATGCCGAGCGCGACCACGCTGCGCTCCGGCCAGCCGCAGCTAAATTCATCGCAAACCGTCAATGTCGTCCCCGAGCAGGTGATCCGCGATCAGCTGCCGCGCAATCTCGATGATGCGCTCGCCAATATCAGCGGCATCACCCAGACCAACACTCTGGCAGGTACGCAGGACGCGGTCATCCGCCGCGGCTTCGGCGACAATCGCGACGGCTCGGTGATGCGCAATGGCCTGCCACTGGTGCAGGGCCGCGCGCTCGGTGCCTCGGTGGAAAGCGTCGAGGTGCTGAAGGGCCCGGCGTCGCTGCTCTACGGCATCATCGATCCCGGCGGCATCGTCAACACGATCAGCAAGCGCCCCGATCTGTACCAGCACGGCTCGGTGACCCTGCTCGGCTCGACCTTCGGTAACAACAAGAACGGCATCGACGGCTCGGTCGATGTCACCGGCCCGATCGGCACCAACGGTCTGGCCTATCGCTTCATCGCCTATGGCCAGGATGAAACTTACTGGCGCAATTCCGGCACCCGCAAGGAAACGCTGATCGCACCGTCGCTGTCCTGGTATGGCGAGGACACCACGGTGCATCTGAACTACGAATACCGTGACTTCTCCTATCCGTTCGACCGCGGCACGTCCTTCGTCGCCGGCACCTCGACTCCCCTGCCGATTCCGCGTGAGCGTCGTCTCGACGAGCCCTACAACGCCATGTGGGGCAAGTCCCACCTGATCCAGGCATCGGTCGATCATCGCATCAACGAGAACTGGAAGCTGTACGCAGCCTACAGCTACAACACCGAACAGTTCGATGCGAACCAGCTGCGCATCACCGCCTTCAACACCACCACCGGCGCCGTGACGCGCCAGAATGACGGCACCAAGGGCTCGCTGAGCAATGCCAGCGCCGGCGTCGCCTATCTGCGCGGCGACGTCTGGATCGGCGGCTTCCGCAACGAGATCCTGTTCGGCGGCGATGCCCAGTATCGCAGCATCTATCGCGAATACCTGATCCGCGGCGGCGCGGTCACCGGGTTCAACATGTACAATCCGATCTATGGAACGGTGCAGCCGAGCTCGCTCGCCAGCGCCTCCGACAGCGCGCAGACCGACCTGCTCGGCATGCGCGGCCTGTTCGCGCAGGACACGTTCTATCTCACCAACCAGCTGCTGCTGGTCGGCGGCGTGCGCTGGATGGAATATGAACAGCTCGCCGGCCGCGGCCGTCCCTTCACCGCCAACACCGATCTCGCCGCCAACAAGGTGCTGCCGCTCGGCGGCGTGATCTACAAGTTCACCGACCAACTGTCCTGGTATCTGAGCTACACGGAATCCCTGAAGCCGAGCTCGACCATCGCACCGCTCACCGGCGGTACGGTGATCACGTCCAGCATCGCGCCGGAAGAAGGCATCCAGTGGGAAACCGGCTTCCGCTTCGACATCAACAAGCGCATTTCCGGCACGCTGGCCTTCTACGACATCGACAAGAAGAACGTGCTGGTGTCCCAGCTCAATGCATCGACGGGGATCACCGAATTCCGCACCGCCGGCAAGGTGCGTTCGCGCGGCGTCGAGCTCGACGTCACCGGCCGCCTCACCGACAATCTCAGCATGATCGGCAGCTATGGCTATACCGATGCCCGCGTCACCGAGGATCCGACGCTGATCGGCAAGTCACTGCAGAACGTGGCCATGAACACCGCCTCGCTCTACATGGTGTATGACTTCGGCACCCTGCTGCCGGGCCGTCTGCGCATCGGCGGCGGCGCGCGTTATGTCAGCGATCGTGCAGGCGACGCCAATAACAGCTTCTATCTGCCGTCCTATGTGGTGGCCGACACATTTGCGAGCTATGAAGTGAACCAGGGTGGCCTTCCGGTCATTTACCAGTTCAACGTGAAGAACCTGTTCGACAACATCTATTACCCGTCGGCAGTGAACAACCTGAACGTGGCGATTGGCGACGCCCGCCGCGTCTCGCTGGCCGCGACGGTCAAATTCTAATGGAGTGATCATGCGGGCAAGACACTGGATTCGAAACGCCAAGCTCCTGCTCGCCGTCACTGCAACGCTCCTCTCCTCGGCGGTCTCCGCCGAGGAACTCAATCTCTACACGACGCGCGAAGCATCATTGCTGAAGCCGGTCACCGACGCCTTCACCAAGGCGACCGGCATCGCCGTCAACACCACTTTCATCGACGACAATCTGTCGAAGCGCGTCATCAGCGAGGGCCGCAAGTCGCCCGCCGACGTGCTGCTCACCATCGGCCTCGACAAGACCTCGCAATTTGCGAGCCTCGCCCTCACCCAGCCGATCAAATCCGCCACGCTGGACAAAGCGATCCCGTTCGAGCTGCGCGACCGCGGCAGGATGTGGGTCGGCATCGCCATGCGCCCGCGCGTGGTGGTCACGCGCAACGAGAGCGCGCTATCATCGATCACTTACGAAGATCTCGCAAAGCCCGCATGGCGCGGCAAACTGTGCATGCGTACGGTGCTGCACCAGAACAATGTCGCGCTGGTGGCGGCCTATCTGCTCCACAACGGCGCGCCGGCGACCGAGGCCTGGCTGAAAGGCCTCAGAGCCAATCTCGCCGGCCTGCCCGAGGGCAAGGACAACGACGTCATCCGCCGCATCGCGCAAGGCCGCTGCGAAATCGGCCTGGTCAACACCGTGGCGCTGGCGCAACTGCGCGACGGCCGCGAGGGCGCTGACTGGAAAGATGATGCCAACAAGGTGAAGCCGGTGCCGACCACCTTCCGCAATCGCGGCACGCATATGAACGTGACGGCGGTGGGCATCGCGAAACATGCGCCGCATAAGGCGCTCGCGCTGAAATTCGTTGATTTTCTCGTCACCGACGAAGCGCAAAAACTGTTTGCCGAAGCCGAACTCGAATATCCGGTGACGAAGACCGGCGCGCGCGCGCCCATCGTGCAAGGCATCGGCAGCTTCCCCATCGACGATCGCCCGATCGACCAGATCGCCACCACGCAGAAGGCGGCGGTGGACCTGATCCGCAAGGCAGGCTTCACGAAGTAACGCTCCGCTTGTCCCTCCCCGGAGCGAAGCGACTGGGGAGGGTGGCCGACCCTGTTGGGCCGCTCGGGTGGGGTCTATCCCCACGTGACTTAGCAGTGTGTGGAGACACCCCACCCGTCTCGAATGCTGCGCATTCGATCCGCCCTCCCCCCTGCGCGGCTACGCCGCGTGAGGGAGGGG
>JAEXYA010000040.1 GCA_023451825.1 Pseudomonadota bacterium | reverse complement strand
AAGCTGATGGAAAATGTCGACGCCTACATCCCGCAGCCGGAGCGTCCGGTTGACCAGCCGTTCCTGATGCCGGTCGAAGACGTGTTCTCGATCTCGGGTCGTGGTACGGTCGTGACCGGTCGCGTCGAGCGCGGCATCGTCAAGGTCGGCGAGGAAATCGAAATCGTCGGTATCCGCGCCACCCAGAAGACGATCTGCACCGGCGTTGAAATGTTCCGCAAGCTGCTCGATCAGGGCCAGGCTGGCGACAACATCGGCGCGCTGCTGCGCGGCACCAAGCGTGAAGACGTCGAGCGCGGCCAGGTGCTGTGCAAGCCAGGTTCGGTGAAGCCGCACACCAAGTTCAAGGCTGAGGCCTACATCCTCACCAAGGACGAAGGTGGCCGTCACACCCCGTTCTTCACCAACTACCGTCCGCAGTTCTACTTCCGCACCACCGACGTGACCGGTGTGGTGCATCTGCCGGAAGGCACCGAGATGGTGATGCCGGGCGACAACATCGCCATGGAAGTGCACCTGATCGTGCCGATCGCGATGGAAGAGAAGCTGCGCTTCGCCATCCGTGAAGGCGGCCGCACCGTCGGTGCAGGCGTCGTCGCTTCGATCATCGAGTAATAGCGAATAGCGAATAGGGGGTGGCGAATGGAGTTCATTCGCTACTCGCCACTCACCAATCGCATTCTAAGGAAGACACGGCAATGAACGGCCAGAATATCCGCATTCGACTCAAGGCGTTCGACCATCGCATCCTCGATGCATCGACCCGCGAGATCGTGAGCACGGCGAAGCGCACGGGTGCACAGGTCCGCGGACCGATCCCGCTGCCCACGCGCATCGAGAAGTTCACGGTCAACCGTTCGCCGCACGTCGACAAGAAGAGCCGCGAGCAGTTCGAGATGCGCACACACAAGCGCCTCCTCGACATCGTCGACCCGACCCCGCAGACCGTCGATGCTTTGATGAAGCTCGATCTGGCCGCCGGCGTCGACGTCGAAATCAAGCTCTAAGATTTATTAGTCCCGTCCGGTCAAACGGACAGAAAGAACAGGAAGCACGCCGATGCGCTCCGGAGTGATCGCACAGAAGGTCGGAATGACGCGGGTCTTTACAGAGGCCGGCGAACATATCCCCGTGACCGTTCTGAAGCTTGGCAATTGCCAGGTGCTGGGTCATCGCACCACCGAGAAGAACGGCTATGTCGCTCTGCAGCTCGGCTCGGGTTCGCGTAAGACCGTCTATATGCCCAAGGCCGAACGCGGACAGTTCGCGGTCGCCAATGTCGAGCCGAAGCGCAAGGTCGCCGAGTTCCGCGTCTCTGAAGACGCGCTGCTCCCGGTCGGCGCCGAGATCCAGGCTGACCATTTCGTCGTCGGCCAGTTCGTCGACGTCACCGGCACCTCGGTCGGTAAGGGTTTTGCCGGCGGTATGAAGCGCTGGAACTTCGGCGGTCTGCGCGCCACGCACGGTGTGTCGGTGTCGCATCGTTCGATCGGTTCGACCGGTGGCCGTCAGGACCCGGGCAAGACCTTCAAGAACAAGAAGATGCCCGGTCACATGGGTGTCGACAAGATCACGACGTTGAACCTGCGCGTTGTGCAGCTCGATGTCGAGCGTGGCCTGATCCTCGTCGAAGGCGCCGTTCCCGGCTCCAAGGGCGGCTGGATCTCGGTCCGCGACGCCGTGAAGAAGGAACTGCCGAAGGACGCGCCGAAGCCCGGCAAGTTCAAGCTGGCAGGTGAGGGTGCTTCGGAAGCACCGGCCGCTGAGCAGGAAGGAGCGTGAGATGAAACTGAACGTCACCACGCTTGAGGGCAAGGACGCGGGTTCGGTCGAACTGAACGAGGCCATTTTCGGTCTCGACGTTCGCAAGGATCTGATCCAGCGCTGCGTCAACTGGCAGCTGGCCAAGCGCCAGGCTGGCACTCACAAGGCCAAGGGCCGTGCGGAAATCAACCGCACCGGCAAGAAGATGTACAAGCAGAAGGGCACCGGCGGTGCTCGTCACGGCTCGGCCCGCGTGCCGCAGTTCCGTGGCGGTGGCCGCGCCTTCGGTCCGGTCGTTCGCTCGCATGCGACCGATCTGCCGAAGAAGGTCCGCGCCCTCGCGCTGAAGCATGCTCTCTCGGCCAAGGCCAAGGACGGCTCGCTGATCGTACTGGACAACGCGACCCTCGAAGCCGCGAAGACCAAGGCGCTGCTCGGTCACTTCTCGGGTCTCGGCCTGACCAACGCGCTGATCATCGATGGCGCCGAGGTTCATGTCGGTTTCGCCCAGGCGGCCCGTAACATTCCGAACATCGACGTGCTCCCGATCCAGGGCATCAACGTCTATGACATTCTGCGTCGTCAGAAGCTGGTCCTGACCAAGGCGGCGCTCGATGCGTTGGAGGCGCGCTTCAAATGAGCAAGAATATCGATCCGCGCCATTACGACGTGATCGTGGCTCCGGTGATCACCGAAAAGGCGACCACCGCGTCCGAGTTCAACAAGGTCGTATTCAAGGTCGACGGCAAGGCTACCAAGCCGCAGATCAAGGAAGCCGTCGAAAAGCTGTTCGACGTCAAGGTGAAGAGCGTGAACACGCTGGTGCGCAAGGGCAAGAGCAAAGCCTTCCGCGGCACCTTCGGTTCGCAGTCGAACTTCAAGCGTGCAGTCGTCACCCTCGAGGACGGCCACCGCATCGACGTCACGACCGGACTATAAGGGCGATCAGAGATGGCACTTAAGACATTCAATCCCACGACGCCGGGCCAGCGCCAGCTGGTCATGGTTGATCGTTCGGCCCTGTACAAGGGCAAGCCGGTCAAGTCGCTGACCGAAGGCAAGAACTCGGCCGGCGGTCGTAACAACACCGGTCGTATCACCGTCCGCTTCCGCGGCGGTGGTCACAAGAAGTCCTACCGCTACGTCGACTTCAAGCGCACCAAGTTTGATGTACCGGCGAAGGTGGAGCGTCTTGAATACGATCCGAACCGCACCGCGTTCATCGCGCTGATCAAGTATGAGGACGGCGAGCTGTCCTACATCCTGGCTCCGCAGCGTCTGGCCGTTGGCGACACCGTGATCGCCGGCAACTATGTCGACGTGAAGCCGGGCAACGTCATGCCGCTGGGCAACATGCCGATCGGCACGATCGTGCATAACGTCGAGATGAAGATCGGCAAGGGCGGTCAGATCGCCCGTTCGGCTGGCACCTATGCCCAGCTGGTCGGCCGTGACCATGACTACGTGATCATCCGTCTGAACTCGGGCGAACAGCGCCTGGTTCACGGTCGTTGCACCGCCACCATCGGCGCTGTGTCGAACCCGGATCACATGAACACCTCGATCGGCAAGGCCGGTCGTACCCGCTGGCTCGGCTGGCGTCCGCATAACCGCGGCGTCGTCATGAACCCGATCGACCATCCGCACGGTGGTGGTGAAGGTCGTACCTCGGGTGGTCGCCACCCGGTGACCCCATGGGGCAAGCCGACCAAGGGCAAGAAGACCCGTTCGAACAAGTCCACGGACAAGTTCATTCTCATCAGCCGCCACAAGCGGAAGAAGTAAGGATCGCCGGACATGGTTCGTTCAGTCTGGAAAGGCCCGTTCGTCGAGGGTTCGCTGCTCAAGAAGGCAGATGCCGCTCGTTCGTCTGGTCGTCATGAAGTGATCAAGATCTGGAGCCGTCGCTCGACGATCCTGCCGCAGTTCGTCGGACTGACCTTCGGCGTCTACAATGGTCAGAAGCACGTTCCTGTTGCCGTCAACGAGGAAATGGTGGGTCACAAGTTCGGCGAGTTCTCGCCGACCCGTACCTTCCATGGCCACGCCGGCGACAAGAAGTCCAAGAAGTAAGGCGCACAGCTATGAGCAAACCAAAGCGCGAACGGGTTCTCCCGGATAACGAAGCCAAGGCAATCGCCCGCATGCTGCGCGTCAGCCCGCAGAAGTTGAACTTGGTGGCGCAGATGATCCGCGGTCGAAAAGCATCGGCAGCGCTCGCTGACCTGCAATTTTCGCGCAAGCGGATCGCAGTTGATGTAAAGAAGTGCCTCGAATCGGCGATTGCAAACGCCGAGAACAATCATGACCTCGATGTTGACGCGCTGATCGTCTCCGAGGCGCATGTTGGCAAGGGCATTGTCATGAAGCGTTTCTCACCGCGCGGCCGTGGTCGTTCGGGTCGTATCTTTAAGCCGTTTGCGCAGCTGACGATCGTCGTTCGTCAGGTCGAAGCTGAAGCCGCGTAAGCAGGCAGGAGAATAAGATGGGTCAAAAGATCAATCCAATCGGTCTGCGCCTCGGCATCAACCGGACCTGGGATTCTCGCTGGTACGCCGGCAAGAACGAGTACGGCAAGCTGCTGCACGAAGACATCAAGATCCGTGAGATCCTGCACAAGGAGCTCAAGCAGGCGGCCGTCGCCAAGATCATCATCGAGCGCCCGCACAAGAAGTGCCGCGTCACGATCCAGTCGGCTCGTCCGGGTGTCGTGATCGGCAAGAAGGGCGCCGACATCGACAAGCTTCGCAAGAAGGTTGCCGACATCACCGCGTCTGACGTCGTCATCAACATCGTCGAAATCCGCAAGCCGGAACTCGACGCGACCCTGGTGGCTGAGTCGATCGCGCAGCAGCTCGAGCGCCGCGTTGCGTTCCGCCGCGCCATGAAGCGCGCCGTTCAGTCGGCGATGCGTCTCGGCGCCGAGGGCATCCGCATCAACTGCTCGGGTCGTCTGGGCGGTGCAGAAATCGCACGTATGGAATGGTATCGCGAAGGTCGCGTGCCGTTGCACACGCTGCGCGCCGACATCGATTACGGTGTGGGTACCGCGTTCACGACCTTCGGCACCTGCGGTGTCAAGGTCTGGATCTTCAAGGGCGAGATCCTCGAGCACGATCCGATGGCCCAGGACAAGCGTATGGCGGAAGCCGAGACCGGTGGCGGTCGTCCGCGCCGCGACGCTGCCTGAGCGTTCACTTAGAGGGATTGAGGCGTTAAGCCATGATGCAACCAAAGAAGACCAAGTTCCGCAAGGCGCACAAAGGCCGTATCCACGGCGTTGCGTCGTCTGGCGCGACACTGGCTTACGGCCAGTTCGGCCTGAAGGCGATGGCCCCTGAGCGGATCACCGCCCGTCAGATCGAAGCTGCCCGTCGTGCACTGACCCGTCACATGAAGCGCGCCGGTCGCGTGTGGATCCGTATTTTCCCGGATCTTCCTGTGTCGAAGAAGCCTGCCGAAGTCCGCATGGGCTCGGGCAAGGGTTCGCCGGAATTGTGGGTCGCGCGCGTGAAGCCGGGCAAGCTGATTTTCGAAATCGACGGCGTGACGCCGCAGATCGCGAAGGAAGCGATGACCCTTGCCGCCGCCAAGCTGCCGATCAAGACGCGCTTCGTGTCGCGTATTGCCGAGTAAGGATTGAGCCATGGCTGAAATGAAGACCAGCGATATCCGCGCTATGAGCCAGGACCAGATGGACGACGCCGTCCTGAACCTGAAGAAAGAGCGCTTCAACCTGCGTTTCCAGCGCGCCACCGGGCAGCTGGAAAACACCTCGCGCCTGCGTGAAGCTCGCCGCGACATCGCACGTATCAAGACCATCGCCGCGCAAAAGCGCGACGGCAAGTCGAAGTAAGGGGCCGCACATGCCGAAACGTACTCTGCAGGGCGTGGTCGTCAGCGACAAGCAGGCGAAGACCATTGTGGTCCGCGTTGACCGTCGCTTTACCCACCCGATCTACAAGAAGACCATTCGCCGCTCGAAGAACTATCACGCGCACGACGAGAACAACCAGTTCAAGCCGGGCGACACCGTGTGGATCGAAGAGAGCAAGCCGATCTCGAAGTTGAAGCGCTGGACGGTTGTCCGGGGCGAACAGAAAACCGCTTAATCCGCGCTTAGCGCATAATCAGAGGACGAGGTGCATCAATGATTCAGATGCAGACCAACCTCGACGTGGCCGATAATTCAGGCGCACGCCGTGTCATGTGCATCAAGGTGATTGGGGGATCCAAGCGCCGTTATGCATCCGTTGGCGACGTTATTGTCGTTTCGATCAAGGAAGCCATCCCGCGCGGGAAGGTGAAGAAGGGCGACGTCATGAAGGCCGTCGTGGTGCGTGTCCGCAAGGACATCCGCCGTCCGGACGGATCCGTCATCCGCTTCGATCGCAACGCCGCCGTTCTGATCAACAATCAGTCCGAGCCGGTCGGTACCCGTATTTTCGGGCCCGTGCCGCGTGAACTGCGTGCCAAGAACCACATGAAGATCATTTCGCTTGCGCCGGAGGTGCTGTAATGGCTGCCAAGATCCGCAAGGGTGACAAGGTCATTGTCCTGACCGGCCGCGACAAGGGTCGCACCGGTGAGGTGTTCGAAGTGCGTCCGACCGAAGGCAAGGCGCTGGTGCGCGGCGTCAACATGGTCAAGCGTCACCAGAAGCAGTCGCAGAGCCAGGAAGGCGGCATCATCTCGAAAGAGGCGCCGATCCAGCTCTCCAACATCGCGATCGTTGGCGCCGACGGCAAGCCGACCCGCGTCGGTTTCAAGATTCAGGCAGACGGCACCAAGGTGCGTGTCGCCAAGCGTTCGGGAGCAGAGATCTGATGTCTGAGACCGCTTACACTCCGCGCCTGCGCGCGCAGTATGACGAAAGCATTCGTGCCAAGCTGATCGAACAGTTCGGCTACGAGAACGTCATGCAGGTTCCGCAGCTGACCAAGGTCGTCCTGAACATGGGCGTTGGCGAAGCCGTCAACGACCGCAAGAAGGCCGAAACCGCTGCTGCCGACCTGTCGCTGATCGCCGGTCAGAAGGCCGTCGTGACCTATTCGCGCGTTGCCATCGCGACCTTCAAGCTGCGTGAAAACCAGCCGATCGGCGCCAAGGTGACCCTGCGCAAGACGAAGATGTACGAGTTCATCGATCGTCTGGTGACCGTCGCATTGCCGCGCGTCCGCGACTTCCGCGGCCTCAACGGCAAGAGCTTCGACGGCCGTGGCAACTATTCGCTCGGCCTCAAGGAGCACATCATTTTCCCGGAAATCGATTTCGATAAAGCCGGGGATTCGCCGCTGGGCATGGACATCACGGTGTGCACGACCGCACGCACGGATGACGAAGCCCGCGCTTTGTTGACCGCTTTCAATTTCCCGTTCCGGCAGTGAGCAGCCTCAAAGCTGTTCAAACGCGGTAACCCAGGAGCCAAGCATGGCAAAGAAGAGTTCAATCGAAAAGAACAACCGTCGGAAGAAGATGTCCGCGAACGCCGCACCGAAGCGTGCGCGTCTCAAGGCCATCATCGCCGACAAGGATCTGCCGATGGAAGAGCGGTTCGCCGCGACCCTGAAGCTTGCCGAAATGCCCCGCAACTCGTCTGCAGTTCGTATCCAGAACCGCTGCGAAGTGACCGGTCGTCCGCATTCGGTTTATCGTCTCAACAAGCTCAGCCGTATCGCGCTGCGTGAACTCGGGTCGAACGGCCTGGTTCCCGGGCTCGTGAAGTCCAGCTGGTAAGGGGAGGGGCGCAACATGTCTACGCACGATCCGATCAGCGATCTCATCACCCGCATCCGCAACGCGCAGATGCGCACCAAGTCCAAGGTTTCGACCCCGGGCTCGAAGATGCGCGCCAACGTGCTCGAAGTTCTGAAGACCGAAGGTTACATCCGTGACTTCGCTTCGATCGAGCATGCCAATGGCCGCTCCGAGCTCGAGATCGAGCTGAAGTATTTCGACGGCGAGCCGGTCATCCGCGAGATTTCGCGCGTGTCCAAGCCTGGTCGTCGCGTTTATGTCTCCGTCAAGAACCTGCCGCGCGTCCGCAATGGCCTCGGCATCTCGGTTCTGTCGACGCCGAAGGGAATCATGGCCGACCACGCCGCGCGCGACGCGAATGTGGGCGGTGAAGTTCTCTTCACGGTGTTCTGAGGAAGGATAGCTCATGTCCCGTGTAGGCAAGAAGCCCGTCGCGATCGCCTCTGGCGTTACCGCGAACATCGAAGGGCAGACCGTCAAGATGAAGGGCCCGAAGGGCGCTCTTCAGTTCATCGTCCACGACGACGTGTCGGTGGAAATGAAGGACGGCAAGATCACCGTCGCTCCGCGCGCCGAAACCAAGCGTGCGCGTTCGCTGTACGGCACCGCTCGCGCGCAGATCAACAATCTGCTCGAAGGCGTCACCAAGGGTTTCGAGAAGAAGCTCGAAATCACCGGCGTCGGTTACCGTGCGGCATTGCAGGGCAAGAACCTGCAGCTCGCACTCGGCTACAGCCACGACGTGGTCTACGCGATCCCGGAAGGGATCACGATCACCGTGCCGAAGCCGACCGAAATCAATGTTTCGGGCATCGACTCGCAGCGCGTCGGCCAGGTTGCTGCAGAGATCCGCAGCTATCGTCCGCCAGAGCCCTATAAGGGCAAGGGCGTTCGTTATTCCGACGAATTTATCTTCCGCAAGGAAGGCAAGAAGAAGTAACGGAGCGGGTCATGTCGAAACTCAAGATTACGAATGCCCGGCGCAAGCAGCGCGTTCGTCTGGCCATTCGCCGCAATGCCAATGGTCGTCCGCGTTTGTCGGTGTTCCGTTCGTCGAAGCACATCTACGCGCAGGTCATCGACGACCTGAAGGGCGAGACGCTGGCTTCGGCCTCGTCGCTGGAGAAGGGGCTCCGCGATGGTGGCAAGACCGGTGCGGATGTCGATGCGGCGCAGGCCGTCGGCAAGCTCCTCGCGGAGCGCGCCGTCAAGAATGGCGTCAAGGAAGTGATCTTCGATCGTGGTCAGTATCTGTACCACGGTCGCGTCAAGGCGCTGGCAGATGCCGCTCGCGAAGGCGGGCTGAGCTTCTAAGCGTTTTGCTTTCATCGAATTGAAGAGACACAGAAGCGAAAGCTTCGCAAAGATTGGAAAACACCATGGCAGGTGAACGCGAACGCGGCGGACGCGACCGGGGCCCCCGGGAAGAGCGTGATAGCGAATTCGTCGACAAGCTCGTCCACATCAACCGTGTGGCGAAGGTCGTTAAGGGCGGTAAGCGTTTCGGCTTCGCCGCGCTGGTCGTCATCGGCGATCAGAAGGGTCGGGTTGGTTTCGGTCACGGTAAGGCCCGTGAAGTGCCGGAAGCGATCCGCAAGGCAACCGACAGCGCCAAGCGCAACCTGACGCGCGTCGCTCTGCGCGAAGGCCGCACGCTGCATCACGATATCGCTGGTCGCCACGGTGCGGGCCGCGTCTATCTGCGTGCAGCGCCGGCCGGTACCGGCATCATCGCTGGTGGCCCGATGCGCGCCGTGTTCGAAACGCTCGGCATCCAGGACGTTGTCGCCAAGTCGGTCGGCTCGTCGAATCCGTACAACATGGTTCGCGCCACCTTCGACGCGCTGAAGCATCAGGATTCGCCGCGCTCGGTCGCTGCCCGTCGTAACCTCAAGGTTTCCACCCTGCAGTCGCGCCGCGTTGGCACGGATGCGGAAGTGGTCGCCGAGTAAGCCTGACTTCGGAGAACAACGATGGCCAAGGCCGCTACAAAGACAATCAAGGTGGAGCAGATCGCCAGCGCGATCCGCCGTCACCACTCGCAGCGCTCGACCCTGGTCGGCCTGAAGCTCAACAAGATCGGCCGCGTGACCGAACTTCAGGACAGCCCTGAAGTGCGCGGCATGATCGCCAAGGTGCAGCACCTCGTCCGCGTGGTCGAGGGTTAAGGACTTTCACGTCGTCCCAAGCCGGCCATAGTTTTGCCGCGAGGATGACACTGCTTTTCCGGTTCAAACGGCTATTTTGCCGCTCCGGAAGGGCAGGTTGAAACAGGAAACAGAGTGATGAAGCTCAGCGATATCGCCGATAACGCCGGCTCCCGTAAGAAGCGTATGCGCATCGGCCGCGGCATTGGCTCCGGCAAGGGCAAGACCGGCGGCCGTGGCGGCAAGGGCCAGACCGCACGTTCGGGCGTGCGCATCAAGGGCTTCGAAGGCGGTCAGATGCCATTGCATCGCCGTCTGCCGAAGCGCGGCTTCAACAACATCTTCCGTCTCGACTTCGCCGAGATCAACCTGGACCGTCTCCAGGATGCGATCGACAGCAAGAAGCTCGATGCGTCGAAGGGCACGATCACCGCAGCTTCGCTGGTCGAAGCCGGCGTGATCCGTCGCGCCAAGGATGGCGTTCGCATCCTCGGCCGCGGCGAAATCAAGGCCAAGCTCACCCTCGAAGTTGCCGGCGCGTCGAAGTCGGCCGTCGAGGCGATCGAGAAGGCCGGCGGCAAGGTGACCATCCTTGCACCCGCCAAGAAGGAAGACGGCGAAGCCGCCTGATGACTGCGCGCCGCCTGCGTCAGCAGGCGGCCTTGCGCGGTGTTCGGGTAGATTTTATCTCCGCTAGATTCTATCACTACCGAGCACAAGATAACGTCCGGCCTCGCCAGGTGTCGCGATCACGCAGACGCCGCGGTTCGTGAGGTGCGGGAGAAAGTCCGACATGGCCTCCGCAGCAGAGCAACTCGCCTCCAATCTCAACTTTGCCGCGCTCGGCAAGGCCGAAGAACTGAAGAAACGCATCTGGTTCACCCTGGGTGCGCTACTTGTTTATCGGCTCGGCACCTATATTCCGCTGCCCGGCATCGATCCGTCGGCATGGGAGCAGGTGTTCCGCCAGCAGGCCGGCGGCATCCTCGGCATGTTCAACATGTTCGCGGGCGGCGGCATCAATCGCATGGCGATTTTTGCGCTGAACATCATGCCGTATATCTCGGCATCGATCATCATCCAGCTTCTGACCACGGTGTCGCCGCAGCTCGAAGCCCTCAAGAAAGAGGGCGAGGCCGGCCGCAAGACGCTGAACCAGTATACCCGCTACCTGACCGTCATCCTGGCTGCCTTCCAGTCCTACGCCATCGCGGCGGGCCTGCAGAGCGCCGGCAATGTGGTGTCGGAGCCGGGCATGTTCTTCCTGATCTCGGCCTCGGTGACGCTGACCGGCGGCACCATGTTCCTGATGTGGCTGGGTGAGCAGATCACCTCGCGCGGCATCGGCAACGGCATCTCGCTGATCATCCTGGCCGGAATCGTCGCCGAACTGCCGGCAGCGATCGCCAACATGCTCGAACTCGGCCGTCAGGGCGCTCTGTCCACCGGCCTGATCCTGGTCGTGATCGTGATGGCCGTCGTGGTCATCGCCTTCATCGTATTCGTCGAGCGCGCCCAGCGCCGCCTTCTGATCCAGTATCCGAAGCGCCAGGTCGGCAACAAGATGTTCGAAGGCCAGTCCTCGCATCTGCCGCTGAAGCTGAACACCGCCGGCGTGATCCCGCCGATCTTCGCGTCGTCGCTGCTGCTGCTGCCCGCGACCATTGCCAGCTTCAATGCAGGCAAGGGGCCGGAGTGGTTCCAGATGATCACCACCCAGCTCAGCCACGGCCGTCCGCTGTTTCTGGTGCTGTATGTCTCGCTGATCGTGTTCTTCGCGTTCTTCTATACGGCGATCGTGTTCAACCCGACCGAGACCGCCGACAATCTGAAGAAGCATGGCGGCTTCATTCCGGGGATCCGTCCGGGTGAGCGCACGGCGGAATATATCGATTACGTGCTGTCGCGTATCACTGTGGTCGGCGCTGCCTATCTGGCCGTCGTCTGCTTGATCCCTGAAATCATGATCTCTTATGCTGCGGTCCCGTTCTATTTCGGCGGCACCTCGCTGCTGATCGTGGTCAGCGTGACCATGGATACGGTCGCCCAGGTGCAGGGCCACCTGCTGGCGCACCAGTATGAAGGTTTGATCCGCAAGTCGAAGCTGAAGGGCCGGCGTAAATGAGACTGATTCTTCTCGGGCCGCCGGGGGCGGGCAAGGGAACACAGGCACAGCGTCTCGTGGCGCGCCATGGGATCGTGCAGCTCTCCACGGGCGACATGCTCCGTGCAGCAGTCGCCGCCGAGACCGAGATCGGTCTGAAGGCGAAGGACATCATGGCCGCTGGCGGCCTGGTGCCCGACGAGGTGGTGATCGGAATCATTTCGGATCGCATCGAGCAGGCGGATGCCGCCAATGGCTTCATCCTCGATGGCTTCCCGCGCACCGTGCCGCAGGCCGAAGCGCTGGACGTGCTGCTGAAGTCCAAGGGTTTCAATCTCGACGCAGCTGTCGAACTGCGCGTCAATGAGAGCGCGCTGCTCGAGCGCGTGGAAACCCGCGTCGCCGAAATGATGGCGCGTGGCGAGGCCGTGCGCGCTGACGATACGCCGGAAGTGCTGTCGAAGCGCCTGGCTGCCTATCGTGCATCCACCGAGCCGCTGATCGATTACTATTCCGAGAAGCGCAAGCTGATCACGATCAACGGCATGATGTCGATTGATGAAGTGACGCTGGAAATCGATCGCGTGCTCGCCGCGATTCGTGACGACAGCGCACCGGCGAAGCCGGCGCGCAAGAAGGCGCCGGCCAAGAAGTCGGCTGCGCCGAAGAAGGCTGCCAAGAAGGCCGAATCTGCCAAGAAAGCTCCAGCCAAGAAGGCTGTGAAGGCTCCGGCGAAGAAGGCCAAGGCGGCTAAAAAGGCCGCCAAGAAGGCGGTCAAGAAGGCTGCGAAGAAGGCCGTGAAGGCGCCGAAGAAGGCCGCGAAAGCGGGTTCCAAGGTGGCCAAGAAGGCCAAAACCACGAAATCCACCAAGAAAGCCGTCAAAAAGGCGGCCAAAACGGTGAAAAAGGCGGTCAAGAAGGTCGCCAAGAAAACTGCAAAGAAAGCCGCCAAATCGGTGCGAAAGCTCGCGAAAAAGCGAGCCAAGCGCTAACCGGCGGCGGTTGACGTAACCGCGTTGTGTCTCTAAATACGGCCCTCATCCAGTCGGAAGATTCCAGACGATGCCGGGCCCCACTGAGTTGAGGGACGGGCGTCGTATTCGCGTTTTGTGAATGCCCGCCCGACAAATTGAAGATAATGCCAGTTCATGATCGGCTGGTGACAGGAGAGAAGTTGTGGCCCGTATCGCCGGTGTAAACATCCCGACCAACAAGCGCGTCCTGATCGCGCTGCAGTACATTCATGGTATCGGCCAGAAGAACGCCGCCGACATCATCGAGAAGGTGAAGATCGCAGAAGATCGTCGCGTCAATCAGCTGAGCGACGCAGAAGTTCTGCAGATCCGCGAAGTCATCGACCGCGATTATCTGGTCGAAGGCGATCTCCGTCGTGAGACGGGCATGAACATCAAGCGTCTGATGGATCTCGGCTGCTATCGCGGCCTGCGTCATCGTCGCGGTCTGCCGGTTCGTGGCCAGCGCACGCATACCAATGCGCGCACCCGCAAGGGTCCGGCCAAGGCCATCGCAGGCAAGAAGAAGTAATTTAGCTGCTTAAGGCGGGCAGGGAGTGGCGAGTTTTCGCTACTCCCTGTTCGTCGTTTGCATTTTTTCGGTGTAGCCGCTGGCACTACGGCGGCGTTGATATCTCTAGAAAGGTCTACAATGGCAAAGGAAGCCGCACGCGTCCGTCGTCGCGAACGTAAGAACATCGCTTCGGGCGTCGCCCACGTGAACTCCTCGTTCAACAACACCACCATCACCATCACCGACGCGCAGGGCAACACGATTGCCTGGTCCTCGGCTGGCACGATGGGCTTCAAGGGCTCGCGCAAGTCGACCCCGTATGCCGCGCAGGTCGCTGCTGAAGACGCCTCCAAGAAGGCGCAGGAACACGGCATGCGCACCCTCGAAGTCGAGGTTGGCGGTCCCGGTTCGGGTCGTGAATCGGCGCTCCGCGCGCTGCAGGCCGCCGGCTTCACCGTCACCTCGATCCGTGACGTGACCTCGGTGCCGCATAACGGCTGCCGCCCGCGCAAGCGCCGTCGCGTCTAAGACACATTATTGATTGCGGGTGGCTCGGCCGCCCGCAATTGCGTTCGACGTAGTTTTACGCGGACTTTCTCCGCGATCTCCAAGCCAGAGATTTCGATGGCCATGGGTGACCCAGTGACGATCCAGAAAAATTGGCAAGAGCTTATCCGCCCCAACAAGCTGCAGGTGACCCCCGGCAGCGATCCCACCCGTTTCGCGACCCTGGTTGCTGAACCGCTCGAGCGTGGCTTCGGCCAGACCCTCGGCAACGCACTGCGCCGCATTCTGCTGTCGTCGCTGCAAGGCGCTGCCGTTCAGGCCGTCCACATCGACGGCGTGCTGCACGAGTTCTCCTCGATCGCCGGCGTGCGTGAAGACGTCACCGACATCGTGCTGAACGTGAAGGACATCGCGATCAAGATGCAGGGCGAAGGCCCGAAGCGCATGGTCGTGAAGAAGCAGGGCCCGGGCGCTGTCACCGCCGGTGATATCCAGACCGTGGGCGACGTTGTCGTCCTCAATCCCGACCTGCAGCTCTGCACCCTCGACGACGGCGCTGAAATCCGCATGGAATTCACCGTGTCGGGTGGCAAGGGCTATGTCGCCGCCGAGCACAACCGTCCGGAAGACGCGCCGATCGGCCTGATCCCGGTCGACAGCCTGTATTCGCCGGTTCGCAAGGTCAGCTACAAGGTCGAGAACACCCGCGAGGGCCAGATCCTCGACTACGACAAGCTCACCATGACCATCGAGACCAACGGCGCGCTGACGCCCGAGGACGCGGTTGCCTATTCGGCCCGCATCCTGCAGGACCAGCTCAACGTGTTCGTGAATTTCGAAGAGCCCCGCAAGGAAGTCGCTCAGGAAGTCATCCCGGATCTCGCTTTCAACCCGGCCTTCCTCAAGAAGGTGGACGAGCTCGAGCTCTCGGTGCGTTCGGCAAACTGCCTGAAGAACGACAACATCGTTTACATCGGCGACCTCGTGCAGAAGTCGGAAGCAGAGATGCTCCGCACTCCGAACTTCGGCCGCAAGTCGCTGAACGAAATCAAGGAAGTGCTGGCCCAGATGGGTCTGCATCTCGGCATGGAAGTGCCCGGTTGGCCGCCGGAGAATATCGACGAGCTGGCCAAGCGCTTCGAAGACCACTACTGAGCAAATATCGAACAAGGCCGGTAACCCGGCCTTGTTCTGGGCGAACGCAGGCAGCCCACCTGCAACACGATGTCCCGACGAACACTGTCGCGGCAATTGAATAGAGGATTACTTCCATGCGTCACGGCAAGGTTCATCGCAAACTCAACCGCACCGCCGAACACCGCAAGGCGATGTTCGCCAATATGTGCGCGTCGCTGATCAAGCACGAGCAGATCGTCACCACGCTGCCGAAGGCCAAGGAGCTCCGCCCGATCGTGGAGAAGCTGGTCACCCTCGGCAAGAAGGGCGGTCTCGACAAGCGCCGCCAGGCCATCAGCGAGATGAAGGATCTGGATCAGGTTCGCAAGCTGTTCGACGTGCTGGCCAAGCGCTATGCCGATCGTCAGGGCGGCTACACCCGCATCATCAAGGCCGGCTTCCGCTACGGCGACAACGCGCCGATGGCCGTGATCGAATTCGTCGACCGCGACGAAGACGCCAAGGGCAAGGATTCGGGTCCGGTGCAGGGCGCCGAGGCCGACGCGGCGTAAGCTGCTAGTCGCTACGAGTTTTGAAAACGGCGCCTTCGGGCGCCGTTTTTTGTTGGTTGCTCGGTTGTCATCCCGGCGAACGCCGGGATCCATAGCCTCTGTCTTCTCAGTCATTTGTAGGGTGGGCAAAGCGCAGCGTGCCCACCTTCACCAGCTGAGCACTTGCAGGTGGGCACGCTGCGCTTTGCCCACCCTACATTCTCCGCTGTTGTCCCGGTGAACGCCGGGACGACAGTGGCGTTTTACTTCTCACCCCCGCGTAGAGGTCATTGCGGCTCAACCTCCCAGTTCCAATATCAAGCTCCATCCTCACCCCATGGAGCGTCCAATGAAGATCGATCTCACCGGCAAGACTGCACTCGTCACAGGCTCCACCGCAGGCATCGGCCTTGCCATCGCCAAAGGCCTTGCCGGCACCGGCGCGGAAGTCGTTGTCAACGGCCGCAGCCAGGCCAAGGTCGACGCAGCCATCGCCGCGATCGGCAAGGCAATCCCCGGCGCCAAGGTGAAGGGCATCGCCGCTGATGTCTCCACGGCAGACGGCTGCAAGGCGCTCGCGGCCGCGCTGCCTGAGGTCGATATCCTGATCAACAATGCCGGCATCTTCGAGCCGAAGGGCTTCTTCGACATTCCTGACGAGGACTGGGCGCGCTTCTTCGACGTCAATGTGATGTCGGGCGTGCGGCTGTCGCGCGCTTACATGCAGGGCATGCTGAAGCGCAACTGGGGCCGCATCGTTTTCATCTCGTCGGAGTCCGGGCTGAACATCCCGAGCGAGATGATCCATTACGGCATGTCGAAAACGGCGCAGCTCGCGATCTCACGTGGGCTTGCCGAACTCACCAAGGGCACGGCCGTCACGGTCAATTCCGTGTTGCCTGGGCCGACCATGTCGGAAGGCGTCGAGACGTTTGTGAAAGATCTCGCCAAGCAGAACGGCCAATCTCTCGACGAAGCCGCCTCGAACTTCGTCAAGCAGCATCGCTCCACCTCTCTGATCCAGAGATTCGCCAGTGTCGAGGAGATCGCCAACATGGTGGTGTTCGTGAGTTCGAAGGAAGCATCGGTGACCAATGGCGCCGCGCTGCGAGCCGAAGGCGGCATCGTGCAAACCATCGCGTAGTTCGCATCGGAATTTCTGAAGCGGTGCTGATGAAATTCTGAAATTTGGATTGCTTCCATCTCCGCCGCTTCTCCCGCCGCCGGGGGTATGATTGTCTGGTCGTGGTTCGACTGGGGATCTACCTTTGGGGGCGTGCGTGCGGAGATGGATCGCGGGAGCGCTGCTGGCGCTCGGGGCAACGACAGCGACGGCGGAAACGCTGGTCGAGCGCGGTGCCTATCTCGCCGACGTCATGACCTGCCACAACTGTCATACGCCGCGCGGGCCCAACGGTTTTGATGTCTCGCGTCTGCTATCGGGCGGATCGCAGGTCTTCGATGAGCCGGCTTTCAAAGTGTCCGGGGCGAATATCACGCCGGACAGAGCGACCGGCATCGGCAACTGGACCGATGCCCAGCTGAAATCGTTTCTCGTGTCGGGCATCAAGCCCGACGGCATCACGGCGGCGCCGATCATGCCGACAGCCTTCTATCCCGTGCTGACGCCACGCGATCTCAATGCATTGGTGGCGTATCTGCGATCCGTTCCGGCCGTCAGCCGGGAAACCGCGACGCCCGAATATCGCATGAAGCTGGAGCATCAGACGCCGCCTTATGCCGATGCGCAGATGAAGGACGCTGATATGGCCGATCCGCTCACGCGCGGGCGCTATCTCGTCACCATCGCGCATTGCCTGGAATGCCATACGCCGCAGGGCGCGCGCGGGCACGACTATGCCAATGCGGCAGGCAAGGGCGGCAAGATATTCAACGGACCGTGGGGACAGGTCGTTGCCGCCAATATCACCTCGCATCCGACCGAAGGCCTCGGGCAATGGAGCGACGAGGAGATCCGCCGCGCCGTCACCGAAGGCATCTCGCGCGACGGGCGCAAGCTCAAGCCGCCGATGGGCTATGCGTCCTATGCGAAGATGACGCGGCAAGACCAGGACGCCATCGTCGCTTTCCTGCGCACGCTGCCGCCGCGCTAGTCGCGTTTTTGGATTGAGACGACCGCGGCCCTCATGGTGAGGAGCGCGCCGCTTGGCGCGTCTCGAACCATGAGATGGCTTGGCTCGAAGTATGCGGCCATCCCTTGCGAATGGCTACGCCATTCGCTGGGAGACGCCGCGCAACGGCGCGGCTCCTCAGGATGAGGTGGGAGTTCGTGGAGAGAGGCGTCAGCTCAAAGTGAAAACGCGCTAATCGACGATCATCGCAAAACAAAAGGCGGCGCCGGAGCGCCGCCTTTCTCGTTCTGAGGTGTGGGCCGAGGGGCATTCAGCCCGGAGCCTTGGAGGTCACTGAAGCGTAGTGTTTACCAGGCAACCTGGGTGCGCATCGCGAACACGTCGTAATCAGCACCGGTGTTGACGCCGGCGGTGTTGAACTTGTCCACGGTGCCGTGGATCCAGTTGAACATGAAGCGCGTGTTGTTGTTGACGTACCAGTTGAGGCCAACCGTGGTGTTCTTCAGCTCGCCGCCGCGGACCGTGAGGTCGTTGAGGTTGGCGTAGCTGTAGCGCACGGCCAGTTCCCACGCGCCGAGATCGCCGGTCGCGAAGTTGACCGGACGGGCCGGGGAGACGCCGCCGAAGGCGCCGGCTGAGGCGCTGTACTTGAGCGATTCACCGGTCAGCACGTAGCTGGCCTGACCGTAGCCGCCCTCGAAGGAGAGGTCGCCGAGGCCGTTGGTGCGCTGGATGTTGTAGTTGAAGTATTCGCCGGTCGCCAGGAAGCTGCCGTAGCGGATCGCGCCTTCGCCGCTCAGCACATGTGCGCTGTTGACGAAGTTCATGGTGCCGGAGTCGAGCAGCGTGTTGGTGGCCGGATCGATGCGGACTTCGATGCGATCATTCATGCGCAGCGTGTTGTTGGTCGCGCCGCCCGTTTCAGCGAGATACAGGGCGTCGAAACCGACCAGCACGGTGGAGATGTCGTTGTTGACCGGCACTGCGACAGCGCGGAACGTTGCACCGAGCGGCTGCGGGATCGAGTGGTTCACGCCAGCGCCAGTGGTCGGACCGGTGACATAGGCGCCGACCCAGTAGTGCTTGTCGAACACCTGACCACCGAAGGCCGAGCGGAAGTCGCCGGCGGCGATGTTGGTGGCGAGCACCTGCGAAGCGGCGCGCTCCATGAACATGGTGTTGTTCGAGCTGATGGATTCGTCCAGCGTATACGGCACGTCGATGTAGCCGCCCTGGATGATCATGCCCTTGATGCCCTTATAGGCAACATAGGCATTGTTCAGCACGGCCTGGCCGTCGGTGGTGCCGCCGGCATCGATGATGAGGCCGTATTCCCAGTCTTTGTTGTAGGTGCCGATCAGGCCGAGGCGGGCGCGACGAGCATTGATGCCGTCATTGACGCTCTGCGGCGTGGTGCTGGCAGACTTCGGCGAGAACGAATAGGCGCCAGCGTCGAAGTGGATGCGGCCGGTGATGGCGACGCAGTTCATGCCGTCGCCGGTGCAGAAGGTCGGACGGTTGCCTGGCATGGTCAGCGTGGCGTCGACGAACGGCACGGCCTTCTTATGCATGGCGGCGTTGGCATTGGCGAAGTTCGCCTGCGTCACGGCCTGCTGCTTCTGGGTGGCGTTGGCCTGCTTCTGAACGTTGTCGAGCTTCTTTTCCAGCGCGCGGAGCTGCGCCTTCAGTGCCGCGACGTCGTCCTGCGTGGCCTGTGCATGCGCTGCGCCGGAGACGGCGAGCGCGCCGAGCACGGCAACCGTGCCCAAGAATTTGTTCGTCGTGAAAGACATCAATAACCCCTGTAGAAGACAAAATCCGACACGCCCCGCGAATTGCTTCGCAGGTGGTGATACGTGCTGATCTGTGTTTGTGGACTTGTAGAAGGAGAGATCCCGCCGGGCGGGGC
The DNA here is from genome assembly GCA_023451825.1 of Pseudomonadota bacterium. Lineage (GTDB taxonomy): Bacteria > Pseudomonadota > Alphaproteobacteria > Rhizobiales > Xanthobacteraceae > Tardiphaga. The sequence continues at coordinate 13,775 of JAEXYA010000040.1, read as the reverse complement.
ACTCCAACATCGTTACAAGCGAGCCACTGTTGAGCTCGCGGGCAACCTAGTTCCGCTCTGTGACAGTTCTGTAAAACCCGCAACGCATTCCGGTGACTATGTCGCAGTGTTACTTTTCGACCACAGGAAGTTATCTAGATTAGCTATCTAAGATAGCTAATTAACCGATTGAAGCGCATCCGTAGGTGCGCTTCCCGGTATTGCGTGTCGCGCCGCGCGTGGCGCCTGCGACAATTTGGCTGTCACCAGCCTTCGAGCACGATCTTGCCGTGTGACTTGCCGGACTCGAGCAGCGCATGCGCGCGTTTCAGATTCGCGGCATTGATGGTGCCGAAGGTCTTGTCGAGGGTGGTGCGCAGCACACCCTTGTCGATGAGGTCCGCGACATCGTTGAGCAGATGATGCTGCGCAATCATGTCCGGCGTCTGGAACGACGAGCGCGTGAACATCGATTCCCAATGCACCGAGACGGCTTTGCCCTTGAAGGCCGCGATGCCGAATTCGGCGGGATCGTCGATCAGGCCGAATTTGCCTTGGGGGGCGATGATGTCGGCGAGGGCCTTGTAATGCTGCTCGGTGCCCGTGAGGCTTGCGATCAAGGTGACCGGAGGCAGCTTCAGCGCCTCGATCTGCTCCTTCATCGGCTTGCTGTGATCGATCACCGCATGGGCACCGAGATCTTCGCACCATTTGACGGTCTCGGGCCGCGATGCGGTTGCGACCACGGTGAGGCCGGTGAGGCGGCGGGCGAGCTGGATCAGGATCGAGCCGACACCGCCGGCACCACCGATGATGAGGAGCGTGCGCGGATCGAGGCTCTTGCCTGGTGCAACGCCGAGGCGATCGAACAGCAATTCCCAGGCGGTGATGGCGGTCAGGGGGAGGGCGGCCGACTGCGTGAAGTCGAGCGAGGCCGGTTTGCGGCCGACGATGCGCTCATCGACCAGATGGAATTCCGCATTGGTGCCCTGGCGCAGGATCGAGCCGGCGTAGAAGACCTCGTCGCCAGGCTTGAACATGGTGACATCGGGGCCGACCGCATCGACCACACCGGCGGCGTCATAGCCGAGGATTTTCGTGTCGCCGGCCTTCGGCTCCGCCCGCTTGCGAACCTTGAAATCCACCGGATTGACCGAGATCGCCTTCACCGCCACGCGAATGTCGCGGCCTTTGGGCTCGGGCTTGTCGGCCTCGAAGTCGAACAGGGCGTTTTCGTCAGTGATGGGGAGGGATTTGGTGTAGCCGACGGCCTTCATGAACGGGCTCTCCTTGAGGATGGGCGTGATGCCTGCTCTAGCTGTCGCGAGGCGCTGCGGAATGCAAGGTGGCCGGTTCCGCGGATATTGGCGGGGCAGGGCTGCAACCGCGCCAACAGTCGGTTCCTGCCCTTCTATTGCCCCGCTCAGGGGCCTATATTCCGGGCGATTTCCCGCCAAAGAGGCCCCGATGATTCCATTTTTTCGCCGTGCTGCGACTGTTTCGGCTTTGTGCGCCATTGTCCTGTCGGCCGGCCTGAGCCCGGTTTCGGCCCAGACCCGGCAGGTGCCGTCGTCGGCCGCCGAGCTGAAACTGTCCTACGCGCCGATCGTGCAGCGGGTGCAGCCGGCGGTTGTGAACGTCTATGCGGCGAAGACCGTGCAGAACCGCAATCCGCTGTTGGACGATCCGGTCTTCCGCCGCTTCTTCGGCGGGCAGGGCATGCAGCCGGAGCAGATGCAGCGTTCGCTCGGTTCTGGCGTGATGGTCGATGCATCTGGCCTCGTGGTCACCAACAACCACGTCATCGAGGGCGCGGATCAGGTCAAGGTCTCGCTCTCCGACAAGCGCGAATTCGAGGCGGAGATCGTGCTCAAGGACAGCCGCACCGACCTCGCAGTGCTGCGCATCAAGGACGCCAAGGAAAAATTCCCGACGCTCGATTTCGCCAATTCCGATGACCTGCTCGTCGGTGACGTCGTGCTGGCCATCGGCAATCCGTTCGGCGTGGGGCAGACCGTGACCCACGGCATCATTTCGGCGCTGGCGCGCACGCAGGTCGGCATCACCGACTATCAGTTCTTCATCCAGACCGATGCCGCGATCAATCCCGGCAATTCCGGCGGCGCGCTGGTGGACATGACCGGCAAGCTGGTCGGCGTGAACACCGCAATCTTCTCGCGCTCCGGCGGCTCGCAGGGCATCGGCTTCGCTATTCCCGCCAATATGGTTCGCGTCGTGGTCGCCTCCGCCAAGAGCGGCGGCAAGGCCGTGAAGCGTCCATGGCTCGGCGCACGGTTGCAGAATGTCACGCCGGAGATCGCCGAGACGCTCGGCCTGAAGACGCCGTCGGGGGCACTGGTCGTCAATGTGACGCCGAACAGCCCGGCCGCGAAATCCGGCCTGAAGGTCTCGGACCTCGTCACTGCCATCGACGGTCAGGTGATCGACGATCCCAATGCCTTCGAATATCGCTTCGCGACCCGCCCGCTCGGCGGCACCACGCAGCTCGACGCACAGCGCGGCGGCAAGCCGGTCAAGCTCACCGTTGCGCTGGAGGCTGCGCCGGATACGGGCCGCGATGAAATCGTGCTCAAGGGGCGCTCACCATTCCAGGGCGCGAAGGTCGCGAACATCTCGCCGGCACTCGCCGATGAGCTGCGGCTTGATTCCAGTGTCGAGGGGGTCGTCATCACCGATCTCACCGATACTGCGACGGCTGCCGGTGTCGGCTTCCAGAAGGGCGACCTCATTCTGGCAGTGAATGGCGTCAAGATCGGCAAAACCAGCGATCTCGAAAAGGTCACGGGCGAGGGCGCGCGGTTGTGGCGCATCGTCGTCGTCCGCGGCGGTCAGCAGATCAATGTTACGCTGGGCGGATGAGGAAGCACACTCAGTCGTCATCCCGGCCTAGCACAGCGAAGCTGTGCGCGGCGCCGGGATCCCTCGGATGTGTATTTATCTCTGCTCCTGAGATTATGGGTCCCGGCGTTCGCCGGGACGACATTGGGAGCATGTGGCAAACCTCATGAGCCCCAAGCAACCATCGGCCAACCTCTTCTCCGCAGCCGGCCTCGAGCAGGACGCCCCACGTCCGCTGCCCGAACGGCTGCGACCGCGTGTGCTCGCCGATGTGGTCGGCCAAGACCACATCCTCGGCCCCGATGGCGCGCTCACGCGCATGCTGGAGACGCGCACGCTGGGCTCGCTGATTTTCTGGGGGCCGCCCGGCACCGGCAAGACGACGGTTGCACGTCTGCTCGCCGATGCGACCGAACTACACTTCGAACAGATCTCCGCCGTGTTCTCCGGCGTTGCCGATTTGAAGAAAGTGTTCGACGCCGCACGTGCCCGCCGCCAGATGGGCAAGGGCACGCTGCTGTTCGTCGACGAGGTGCATCGCTTCAACAAGGCGCAGCAGGACTCCTTTCTGCCTGTCATGGAAGACGGCACCGTCGTGCTCGTCGGTGCCACCACCGAGAATCCGTCCTTCGAACTCAATGCAGCGCTTCTGTCGCGTGCACGCGTGCTGGTGTTTCAGTCGCATGACGCCGCGGCGATCGAAAAGCTGTTTGCCAATGCCGAGAAGATCGAGGGGCGCCCGCTGCCGCTCGATGCCGAAGCGCGCGCCGTCTTGGTGCGCATGGCCGACGGCGATGGCCGCGCGGCGCTGACACTGGCTGAAGAAGTCTGGCGCGCTGCGCGCACCGATGAAGTGTTCGATGCGGCGCAGCTGCAGGACATCCTGCAGCGACGAGCGCCGATCTACGACAAGGGCGCCGACGGCCACTACAACCTGATCTCCGCGCTGCATAAGTCGGTGCGCGGCAGCGATCCCGATGCGGCGCTGTATTATCTCGCACGGATGCTCGATGCCGGTGAGGACCCGCTGTTCCTGGCGCGCCGCGTGGTGCGCATGGCGGTCGAGGATATCGGCCTTGCGGATCCGCAGGCGCTGGTGATTTGCAATGCCGCCAAGGATGCCTATGATTTCCTCGGCCATCCCGAAGGCGAACTCGCCATCGCGCAGGCGGTGATCTATATCGCGACCGCGCCCAAATCGAACGCCGCCTACATGGCCTACAAGGCCGCGATGCGGACGGCGAAAGAGGGCGGCTCGCTGCTGCCGCCAAAACACATCCTGAACTCGCCGACCAAGCTGATGAAGTCGGAAGGTTACGGCGACGGGTACCAATACGACCACGACACGCCGGATGCCTTTTCCGGCCAGGACTATTTCCCGGAAGCTTTGGGCCGCCAGCAGTTCTATGATCCGCCCGAGCGCGGTTTCGAGCGCGAAATCCGCAAACGGCTGGATTATTGGGCGAAGCTGCGCGCTGCCAAAAACACGGAGGCGTAGAAGCCAGATGTCGATCGTCACATCTCAGTCGCTGCGCGCGACCGCCATCGGTGCAGCGTGTTGCCTGATCGCCCAGGTGGCTTGCGCCCAGCAGGCCGCGCCCGTGCAGTATTGGGTGCCGAATGGGCCGTTTGGTCTTGGCGGTTGGTCCGATGCCGGCATCACAAGTTACGGCAACTTCCCTGGCTTCGATGCCGGGGCTTCGTATGACGGCGACTGGAAATCCAATTTCCGGACCGGTGCATATGTGCGCAGCGAGGCCGCCAGTTTCGATCGCATGGGCCTTGGCTGGACCGGCACCACCAGCGATTTCGGCGGGCTCTCCGCCCAGAGCACGCTGGCAGGCTACGCGTTCAAGGGCGCCGGCGATCTGCCCGTCACGGTCTTTGCCGGCTTCGACACCCTGAACTACCGCCCGGGCATCGGCACCGCGCTGGCGCCGTTCAGTTCCGATACCAGCATCGCGACCGGATACAGGGCGCGCGCAGGCATTGCGTTTCAGCCAGCTCCGAACGTCACTTTGTCGCTCGAGGGCAGCTTCACCCAAAATCAATTGGACGACGGCTCGCCCACGCAGCGCCTGCTGTCCGGCCAGTCCCCGTATGGCGGTTTCCGCCGCTGAGGCCGGGAAATCTGGCCGACGGGCGATTTGACCGTGACCCCGGTCGGCAGATGCGCTACGGACGGACTTTCCCCTGGAGTTACAAATGAGCCGCCGCGATACGAGATCCCCCGCCAAACGTGGCACCGGAGGCGGTGGCCGTTCCGGCCGCGCCAAGCCGGGCGCCACGATGGCCAAGGCGGCGGCGAAAAAGGCGGCCAAGGGGCCAGCCAGAACGCCTCCCGCAGCGAAGGGTGAACGCTTCCGCGCCGAGCGCGGCGATGCCGAACGGCCCACCAGCGCACGTCCGCCGCGCGCGCGTGCCGCCGACCGATCGGAGCGCTTTGAGCGCCCGGAACGGAGCGAACGATCCGAGCGTCCGCAACGTTTCGAAAAGCCCGAGCGTCCGGTACGCGCCGCGCGTCCATCCAGCCCGCGGCCCGACAGCAAGTCCCCGCCGCGTTTCGCCGGTGCGCCCAAGCGTGCCGCGAAGCCCGAGCGTGAGATCGAAGCGCCGGTGAAGCCTGAGGCCGAACCGGTCGTGATGCCGACCAGCGTGCAGACCGTGATCGTCACGCCCGACGAGAACGACATGCGCGTCGATCGCTTTCTTGAGGCGCGTTTTCCCGGCCTGTCCTTCTCGCACATTCAGCGCATCGTCCGGAAAGGCGAGTTGCGCGTGAACGGCAAGCGTGCCGACAGCAAGGATCGCCTCGAAGCCGGGCAGACCGTCCGCATCCCGCCGCTCAAGCTGGATGCGCCGAAGACCGTCGGCGTGCTCTCCGAAGCCGCGCAAAAAACGCTCGATGCGTTGAAGGCGATGACGATTTTCGAAGATGCCGACGTGATGGTGCTCAACAAGCCCGCCGGCCTTGCCGTGCAGGGCGGCTCCGGCATGACGCGTCATGTCGATATGATGCTCGAAGTGATGCGCGACTCCAAGGGACAGAAGCCGCGCCTCGTGCATCGTCTCGATCGCGAGACCTCGGGCTGCCTGTTGATCGCCAAGACGCGCTTCGCGGCCTCGTTTCTGACAGGCGCGTTCCGCGAGCGCTCGGCGCGCAAATTCTACTGGGCGCTTGTCGCCGGCGTACCGAAGCCGAAGCAGGGCCGTATCTCGACTTATCTCGCCAAGGAAGAGAACGAGGAAGACACGATCATGCGCGTCGCCAAGCATGGCGATGACGGCGCCAGTCATGCGGTGACTTACTATGCGGTTGTCGAGACCTCGGGCCAGAAGCTCGCCTGGGTGTCGCTGAAACCGGTGACCGGACGTACGCATCAATTGCGCGCGCATATGGCTCATATCGGTCACGCCATTGTCGGCGATCCCAAATATTTCAACATCGAGAACTGGCAGCTGCCGGGTGGCCTGCAAAACCGCCTGCATCTGCTTGCACGCCGCATCCTCATTCCGCATCCGCGTGGCGGCGTGATCGATGCCACGGCACCGCTGCCGCCGCATATGTTGCAGTCGTGGAATCTGCTGGGGCTCGAACATGACCGGTTCGATCCGATCGAACACGCGCCGGAAGACTAGCGCCTTGCCGGAATTCGACGATGCGTTTCGCGCGCGCCTGCATGATCTGTTTGCGTGGCGCCGCGACGTCCGGCGCTTTCGCAGCGATCCGCTGCCCGAGGGTGCGCTGGAGCGGTTGATCGAAACGGCCTGTCTTGCGCCATCGGTCGGGCTCAGCCAGCCCTGGCGTTTCGTGATCGTCGATGATCCCACCCGTCGTCAGGCCGTGCTGGATAATTTTTCTGCCTGCAATGCCGAGGCGCTGGATGCCTATCACGGTGAACGCGCGCAGCTTTATGCGCGGCTGAAACTTGCGGGCTTGCGCGAGGCGCCGGGGCATCTGGCTGTCTTCGCGGATCGCGGTACCCACGTTGGACATGGCGTCGGCCGTCGCACCATGCCGGAAATGTCGGAATATTCAGTGGTGACCGCGGTGACCACCATGTGGTTTGCCGCGCGTGCCGAAGGGATCGGCATGGGCTGGGTTTCCATCCTCGATCCTGCGGTCATTGCCCAAGTGCTCGACATTCCTCCCGACTGGCGGCTGATCGGCTATTTCTGCATCGGCACTCCCGAGACCGAGGACGATCGTCCCGAATTGGAGCGCGAAGGCTGGGAGATCAGGCGCGCTGCAACGGATCACATCCTGCGGCGTTGATGTGTCTGCACTTGAGTGCCGGGAGTTCGTGACGATATGAACCATATGCTTCGCCACGCGATATCTGCGGCCGCCGTCCTGCTCGCACTCTCCGCGATCCCGGCCAGCGCGCAATTCCTGCCGCCCGGCAGCGGCGCGCTGACCGTGCCGCCGCCACCTGCGCCGCCGCCGCCGAAGATCGAAGTGCCGGTGGTGCCGAAGATGGGTGACCTGCCGCGGCAGAATTACGTGCCGCAGCAGGCGCGGCCGTCATTCGGCGACCGGATCACGACCTGCCTGCAGGATGGCGCCGCGGCCGGGCTCAGTCCCAATGATCGCGCTGCCTATTCGCGCTCCTGTGCCAATCGCTGACGGTCTCGCGCAGCGCGCTTGCTTCGCGTAAGCTGCGGCCAACCAATTCAATCGAGATGACCGATGCGTGAACTGTTCGACGACGTCTATGGCAAGCCCGGCTTCACCGTGCAGGAATCGCGCGAGAAATCGACCGGCACGCGCCGCAAGCGCTTCTATACGAAAGTCGGCGTGAGCGCAGGCGACGATGGCCATTCCGTCACGCTCGATGACAAGACGATCCGCACGCCGTCGCGCAATGCGCTCGCCGTGCCGTCGCGCGCCATCGCGGATCTGATGGTGGCCGAGTGGGACGCGCAGCAGGAGTTCATCGATCCTCTCAGCATGCCGGTGACGCGGCTCGCCAACAGCGTGCTCGATGCGATCTCGACCGAGGAGCAGATCGCGGCTGTGCGCGAGGATATCGCAAAATATTTCGGCTCGGACCTGCTGTTCTACCGGGCCTCGCATCCGGATGCGTTGATCGAACGCGAGGCCGCGGCATGGGATCCCGTATTGTTCTGGGCGGCCGAAGATCTCGGCGCGCATTTCATTCTGGCCGAAGGCGTGATGCATGTGAGCCAGCCGGAGCAAGCGCTTGCCGCGGCGCGAGCGGCGCTGCCGACGGACTCATGGCGCGTGGCCGCATTGCATATGGTCACGACGATCACCGGCTCGGCCTTACTCGCATTGGCGTTCCTGCGTGGCCGGCTGAGCGCCGACGAGGTCTGGGCTGCCGCATTCGTGGACGAAGACTGGAACGCGGAGAAATGGGGCCTCGACGAGGAAGCCGCGGCACGACGTGCGGCTCGCAAGGTCGATTTCGGCGGCGCGGTGGCGGTGCTGAAAGCGCTGTGACCGTCGGATAAGGTGAGCGCAGGTGCGTAGTCGCGAAGCTCAACCCATCCGACGCGTGCATCTTAATGAGAAGTTAACGTTGCGCGGCTAGAAATTCTGCACCAGACTCGGGTGCAGCCATGTCGCCTATCGTCAATGCGATCCCATCCCTCGTCGCCGCGCAAGGCGTGGCGCGCGATGTTGCGTTTCAGCCTGGGAGCGTCGTCGCAGCGCGGGTGCTCGAAGTCTCCGCCAACAATCAGGCACGCATATCCATCGCCGGCCAGGCCATCGATGTGCGGACGCAGGTGCCGCTGCAGGCGGGACAATCGCTGCAACTCGCAGTGTCTCAAACCGCCGACGGCATTCGCCTTGCCGTGCTGCCGCAGCAGGCCGCAGCGAATAATGCGGCTTCGGCATCAGCGTCCAATCTCACCGCGACGCTGCTGACCACATTGGCTGCGTCCAAGGCGCAGCTCACTGCACCTGAAGCGGTTGCTGTATCGCAAGCGGCGCTCGGCGCCGTCACCAAACAGGCCAGCCTTTCGACGCTGTTCGCCAATCTTGGCGCTGCGTCCTCGCTGGAAAACCTGCCGCCGAGATTGCAGCAGGCCATCGAGCAGGTGCTGGCGCAGCGCCCGCCGCTCGATGCGAAATTCACCGGCAGTGAGGTGAAGACCGCATTTCAGAACTCCGGTCTGTTTCTCGAAGCATCGCTGGCGAAGGGCACGCCGCCCTCCGGCGCGATGCCGGACATGAAGGCGGCGCTGGTCGTGCTCAAGCAGGCACTGACGACGGCCCTTGCAAGCGATGCTGGCGGCAAGCCCGCAGCAATGGCGCCTGCCGTACCACAATCCGCGCCGGCGCCGCCGCAGGCCGCAGGTGTGGTGATGACGACTGCCGCGCAGGTGCAGGCGGCCGCAGCGACGCTGGTGCCTGCGATGCTGCCGAAAGCCGCAGTGAAAGATGATGCTGCGCAGGCGCCGGCGTCGGCAGCTGCAGAGGAAGGCGCCGAGTCCGATATCCGTCCGCAGGTCGCTGCCGCTACTGCCAAGGCGGCAGGTGCGATGGCGAATGGAGCGCAGCAATCCGGCGGCAAAATTGCCGAGATGATCGCAAAATTACTGCCGGACGAAAGCGCGTTGCTGCAACAGGCATCGACCGTCAAGGGGCAGCCCGGCGCCACATATGTCGATGCGCAAGCTTTGCGCTCGCAACTGCCGCCGCCACCTTTGCGCGGCGCATCGCCGACGCCGCAGCCGGTCGCGCAGCCCACGCTCGCGGCGAACGCACCGTTCGGCGAGACCGTCCAGCATCTGCTCGCAGATACCGACGCAGCGATCGCGCGCCAGACCTTGCATCAGGTCGCATCGTTGCCGGACCGCGTCGATGCCGCGGTGGCGCAGCGCATGGATCAGGCGACGCCGCGCTGGAGTTTTGAGATTCCGTTCGCGATGCCGCATGGCACCGCCGTCGCGCAGTTCGAGATCGCGCGCGATGGTGGGCAGGGCAGTGAAGCCGAATCCGCAAAGCAGGTCTGGTGCGCGCGCTTCTCGCTGGATGTCGAGCCGACCGGTCCCATCCATGCGGTGATCTCGCTGACGGGCGAGAAGACCTCCGTGCGTATGTGGGCCGAGCGGCCAGCCACCGCGCAGCAATTGCAGGCCGGCGCGGGCGAATTGAGCCAGGCGCTGATCCGCGCCAAGCTGCAGCCCGGCGATATCGTCGTGCGCGAAGGCGCGCCGCAACAGACCGCACCCGCGTCGGCCGGTCATTTCCTGGACATGGCCCTATGATCGTACAGCCGAAACGCGCGCTCGCGGTCGCGCTGCATTACGACAAGACCGGCGCACCGCGTGTGACTGCGAAAGGCCGTGGTGCCGTCGGTGAAAAGATCATCGAAGTCGCCAAGGCGCACGACATTCCCATCGAGGAAAATGAAGTGCTGGCGGGCGCGCTCTCCAATATCGAGCTCGGCGACGAGATTCCGGAAGAGCTCTATAAAGCGGTGGCCGAAGTTCTGGTCTTCGTGCTGCGGCTGTCGGGTCGCGGACGCTAATCAGCGAGTCTTGACCGGCTCGATCTTCACCGCAGTCTCCGCCGCGCCGGCCTTTCCGATCCGCCCGAGATGGGTGAAGGCAAATCCCGTCTCATATTTCAGCCCATAGCCGAGCATGCGGTCGAAGCCGATATGGGCGAGCCAGATCATGGCGAGCGCTCCGGGCAGAGGCTCGGCCGTCACGAGGCCGAACAGCACCAGCAGCAATGGGCCGATGGTCGCGTGCGTGGCGTTGTAGACGCCGGCGCCGATTCTTGGGCCGGCCAGATAGGCCAGGAAAGCGAGATCCGGCAGGAAAAACACCAGCGCGTAATTCAGCCAGGAGGCGCCGGAGATCCAGTAGAACAGCGTCATGCCGACAAAGAGCGTGACACCCTCCCAGCGCAGCAGATCGCGCACGCCACCGGTGGCCGCGCCGCCATTTTCGTTGATCGGAATATTCGCCATGCCCGGCCTCCTTGCCTGCGAGGGATATAAGCAGCAGGTGCCGCGTTGCCATGCGTTTTCAACGATTTGCAGCCATGCGGATGGGCGTTTCCAGACCCGAAAACCCCATGCTAGAACGCTCCCCAAACCCCGCCGCCAAAGCGGGCGAAAACACGCGAATTTGACGGGCTGGAGCACATGAAAGAGATCCTGGATACCCTCGAAGCGCGCCGCGCCGGCGCAAAACTCGGCGGTGGCGAGAAGCGCATCGATTCGCAGCATTCCAAGGGCAAGCTGACCGCCCGCGAGCGTATCGAGCTCTTGCTGGACAAGGGATCCTTCGAGGAATTCGACATGTTCGTCGAACACCGCTCGGTGGAATTCGGGATGGACAAGTCCAAGATTCCGGGCGACGGCGTCGTTACCGGCTGGGGCACCGTGAACGGCCGCAAGATCTTCGTCTTCGCCAAGGATTTTACGGTGTTCGGCGGCTCGCTGTCGGAAACCCATGCGCTGAAGATCACGAAAATCCAGGACATGGCGATGAAGGCGCGGGCGCCGATCATCGGCCTTTATGACGCCGGCGGCGCGCGCATCCAGGAAGGCGTCGCAGCGCTTGCCGGATACTCCTACGTGTTCCGCCGCAATGTGCAGGCCTCAGGCGTGATCCCGCAGATCTCCGTCATCATGGGACCGTGCGCAGGCGGCGACGTCTATTCGCCGGCCATGACCGACTTCATCTTCATGGTGAAGAACACCAGCTACATGTTCGTCACCGGACCGGACGTGGTGAAGACCGTCACCAACGAAGTCGTGACCGCCGAAGAACTCGGCGGCGCCAGCGTGCATGCCACAAAATCCTCGATCGCCGATGGCGCTTTCGAAAACGACGTCGAGACGCTGCTGCAGATGCGCCGGCTGATCGACTTCCTGCCGTCGAACAACACCGCCGGCGCGCCGGAATGGCCAAGCTTCGACGATATCGAGCGCACCGATGACAGTCTCGATACGCTGATCCCCGACAATCCGAACAAGCCCTATGACATCAAGGAGCTGATCCTGAAGGTCGTGGACGAGGGCGACTTCTTCGAACTCGCGGATACGTTTGCGAAGAATATCGTCACCGGTTTTGGCCGCATCGCCGGCAAGACGGTCGGCTTCGTCGCCAACCAGCCGATGGTGCTGGCGGGCGTGCTCGATAGCGATGCCTCGCGAAAAGCCGCGCGCTTCGTGCGCTTCTGCGATGCGTTCAACATTCCGATCGTCACTTTCGTCGACGTGCCGGGCTTCCTGCCGGGCACCGCGCAGGAATATGGCGGCTTGATCAAGCATGGCGCAAAACTGCTGTTCGCCTACAGCCAGTGTACCGTGCCGCTGGTCACCGTCATCACGCGAAAAGCCTATGGCGGCGCATTCGACGTGATGGCCTCGAAGGAGATCGGCGCCGACATGAACTATGCCTGGCCGACCGCGCAGATCGCCGTGATGGGCGCGAAGGGTGCTGTGGAAATCATCTTCCGTCAGGACATCGGCGACGCCGAAAAGATCGCCGCGCGCACCAAGGAATATGAAGACCGCTTCCTGTCGCCATTCGTGGCCGCCGAGCGCGGCTATATCGACGACGTGATCATGCCGCACTCCACCCGCAAGCGCATCGCGCGTGCGCTGGCGATGCTGAAGGACAAGCATGTGGAAGTGCCGATGAAGAAGCACGACAACATGCCGTTGTAGAAATATCGGCGGTTTTGACTGATCTGCGGCGTGACTGATTGCAATCGGTCACGCCGCTTTGTTTTTCGCGGGCTTGATCCGTTTCAGGTCGTCGGCGCTTTGGTCTTCGGCCTGCTCGAGATCGTGTTGAGCTTGAAGATTCATCCAGAAATTCGGTGTGGTGCCGAAATATCGGGCGAGCCGCAGGGCTGTATCCGCGGTCACAGGCGTTTCTTCGCGCGCGAGGCGTTCGATCCGCGTCCGCGGCACGCCGCAGGCCGCGGCGACAGCGTAAGCGGATAATTGCATCGGCCCCAAAAATTCCTCTCGCAGGATTTCACCGGGATGAACGGGTGCAAGTTTGCGTGCCATGGTCGCCTCTGATCTCAATGATAGTCGATGATCTCGACGTCCGACGCCGAACCATTTTCCCATCGAAAGATGATCCGCCACTGATCGTTGATGCGGATCGAGTGATAGCCGACCAGGTCACCGCGAAGTGCTTCGAGGCGATTGCCGGGCGGAATGCGAAGATCGACAAGAGCAGCTGCTGCGCCAGCTTTCGTCTTGTCACGTCGAGCAGATCCGCAGGGAAACCCTTCGGAGCGCGTCTTTCCGCCAGAATAGCTTCTGCAAACTTGCCCTTGAAACTTCGGATCATTGATAGACCCTCAGATGCGTCATTGTATCATGACATGATACCAAATCAAGTTTCCTTGTGTGTTTGGCGGCCGGATGTCATTCAGCGCCCATTCATCCCGCCAGCGCGAAGCTTCCTCGCACATGTCTCAGGAGGGATCGCGATGGAGCGCCGTCATTTTCTGAAACTCGGGCTCGCATTTGCGGCGAGCGGCATGCTGGTCGCGAAGACGCTGGCCACGGCTGAAGCGGCGCCGCTTCCGCCGGTTGGCGCAAGCGGGGATCGCAGGCCGGATAACGAACCGCAGCCTGCAGTGGCGTCGCAGGATGAGGTGGATCGGCTGCTGCCGGAGCAGGTGCAGTGGCGCCGGCGGCGTTATGGCTGGCGTCGGCGCGCGTGGCGTCGGCGTTACTGGCGACCGCGGGCTTGGCGACGTCGGCGACTTTATCGTCGGCGTGTGTGGCGGCGTCGGTATTGGTGAGTTGGTGAGGGATGACGTTTGCTGCGCGCACGCGCCGTCCTTGCCGCGTGATTGCGCGAAGTGGACTTCTCGGGTTTCCCGCTCACAAGATGAGGGGGATGACGCGCCAACAAGCGCAATAGTCCTTGGTAGTTCGTCACGATGATGTCGGCACTACCGGCCTCGATCATCGCGCAAC
>JAEXYA010000034.1 GCA_023451825.1 Pseudomonadota bacterium | reverse complement strand
TTCGATCCACCCTCCCCAGTCGCTTCGCTCCGGGGAGGGAAAAGAGCGCGCTACTGCAGGCTCAGTGCAACAAACCGCAATTCGCCTTCACCATTCGACACCAGCAACAGCACCGACTTCTTGCCGTCCTTCTTGACGGCGTCGATGCGCTTGTTGACGTCGGCAGCATTCGTCACCGCTTCCTGCGCGACTTCGACAATGACATCGCCGGCCGAGAGGCGCTTGTCGGCAGCGTCCGAGCCCTTATCCACGCTAGTGACGACGACACCCTTCACGCTGTCCTTGATCTTGTATTTCGCGCGCAGCTCCTTGCTGAGCCCGGTGAGATCAAGACCAAGCGCTTTCTGCGTGGCTGGCTTCTCGGCTTCAGGCGCCGCCTTTAGCGACGCTTGAACCGGCTTGTCGTCCTCGAGGCGGCCGAGGGTGACCTTCTTGGTTTCTTCCTTGCCCTTGCGGATGATCAGCACATCCACAGCCTTGCCGACCGGCGAAGCTGCGACAGCGCGCGACAGATCCTTCGGCTCCTTCACATCCTTGCCGTCGAACTTGACGACGACGTCACCAGTCTCAAGACCGGCCGGCTTGGCCGGGCCTTTGTCGTCGATTCCCGCGATCAGCGCGCCGCGGGCGGGCTTGATGTTGAGGCTCTCGGCGATCTCGTCAGTGACGGGCTGGATGCGCACGCCGAGCCAGCCACGACGCACTTCCTTGTATTCGCGCAGCTGATCGATGACGCCGGCCACCGTCTTCGACGGCACGGCAAAACCCAGGCCGATGGAGCCGCCGGTGGGCGAGATGATCAGCGTGTTGACGCCGACGACTTCGCCATCGAGGTTGAACAGCGGGCCGCCCGAATTGCCGCGATTGATCGAGGCGTCGGTCTGGATGTAGCTGTCATACGGGCCGTTGTTGATGTCGCGGTTGCGCGCCGAGACGATGCCGGCGGTGACGCTGCCGCCGAGCGAGAACGGGTTGCCGATGGCGATCACCCATTCGCCGAGACGCAGCTTGTCGCTGTCGCCGAACTTCACGGCGGTCACCGGCTTCACCGGCGTGAACTTCAACAGCGCGAGATCGGTCTTCTTATCGACGCCGACCAACTCGGCTTTGATCTTGGTGCCGTCATTCATGATGACGTTGATCTCGTCGGCGCCGTCGATGACGTGATTGTTGGTCACCGCGAAGCCGGATGAATCGATGATGAAGCCGGAGCCGAGCGAATTGGTCTTGCGCGGCTGCATACCGCCGCCCTTCTCGCCACCGCCACGACCACCGCGATTCTTGAAGAACTCCTCGAAGAACTCCTCGAATTGCGAGCCGGGCGGCAGCTGCGGCATCGCCCCGCGATTGCCGCCCTCGCCGCTGTTCTTGGCTTCGACCGTCGATGAGGTGGAGATGTTGACCACCGAATCGATCACCTTCTCGGCGACATCGGCGATGCCATCCGGACCACGTGCGGCAGCCGGCACCGAAGCGCTGACAAACGCGCCAACCGCAATCGCGGCGATCAGCGGCCGCAGGCCGAAATTGCGCATACGGCGCGGGGACGTGAGAGCGGAGGTCACGATGAACATAGGGGGGCGTCTCCTGACGAGAGTCGGCGATTTGCATGCAGAGTGCGCCCGAACCACGCGGTTGCGCAAGCCTCGGCGGAACCGGACTGGAAGCTGGTATTTGAACCGCAGATTACGGCGGAATGCGGATAGGCCCGTTCGGATCGCCCTGATCAGGCTGCGCTTTAGAGCACGTGCGCGCCGGCGCTAGCGCCGGATAAACCAGATCAGAAGCAAACCGCCGACCGCGGAGATGATGCCGGCCAATCGCAGCACACTGTCGGGCGACGCCAGCGCGCTCTTCATGGCGCGGCGCATCCAGCCGGGAAAGCCAAGGAACAGGATACCCTCGAACACGAGCAGAATCCCCAATCCGATGAGGAAGTCGGTCAACGCTATGGACCCCACCGGTCTCAACTCCCGAACTTTCGCACCCTGAATTTTCTTGGCGCAGTCTTCTGAAAAGCAAACGAGGCGCATCGTGTGACGATGCGCCTCATCCTTAGATCAGACTTGCAGCGAACGCAAAACGGACATGCCGTTTGCGTTGCGCGGCGTGTCGTTATGGTTTCGCCGCGGCGGGCTGCCCCGACGGATTGGCGAAGAAGCGGAAGAACTCCGAGTCCGGCCGCAGCAGGTAACGGGTGTCGCCCTGCTTCAGTCCGTTCTCATAGGCCGTCATCGACCGGTAGAACGCGAAGAAGTCCTTGTCCTGGTTATAGGCCTCGGCGAACAGACGGTTACGTTCACCGTCGCCGGCACCGCGGATCGCTTCGGCCTGGCCGTTGGCATCCGCGATGATCACGGTCGCTTCACGGTCGGCCTTGGAGCGGATCTCCTGCGCCTTCTGGCCGCCCTGCGCGCGGAATTCGGCAGCTTCCCGCTGACGTTCCGTCTGCATGCGCTGATAGACCGCCTGGCTGTTGGCGTCGGGCAGATCGGCACGACGAATGCGCACGTCGATGACCTGGATGCCGTAACCATCGGCCTCGCGATCGAGCTGGTCGCGGATCTTGTTCATCAGACCTTCGCGGTCGTCACGAACGATCTGCAGGAAGTTGACCTCGCCGAGCACACGGCGCATGGCCGCGTTCAAGAGCGTCGTCAGCTGGATGTTCGCAGCCTGGATGGTGCCGATGCTCTGATAGAAGCGCAACGCGTTCTTGATGCGATAGCGCGCAAAGGCATCCACCACCAGACGACGCTGGTCGTTGGCGATGACTTCCTGGGCGGGATTCTCGAGGTCGAGAATGCGCTTGTCGATCGAGATGACGCTGTCGATGAACGGCACCTTGAAGTTCAGGCCGGGTTCGGTGACCACGCGCACGGGTTCACCGAGGCGAACCACGAGCGCCTGTTCGGTCTGGCGCACGGTGTAGAGCGAGCCGAAACCGACGATGACCAGCACCAAGACGACAATCAGTGCAACGATACCTGAGATACCGGATTTCATCGGGCGACCCCACTCTGCTGAGGCTGACCAGATGTCGCCGGTGGCTGACGTCGCGGCGTCAGTTCGTTCAAGGGAAGATAAGGCACGACGCCCGGTCCGTTCGCGTTCGAGCCGGGATCGCTGATCAGCTTCTCGGCGCCATGCAGGATCTTCTCCATGGTTTCGAGATAGAGACGCTGGCGGGTCACATCCGGCGCTTTCTTGTACTCTTCATACACTTTCAGGAAGCGCGCGCTCTGGCCCTTGGCCTCGGCGATCGCCTGTTCGCGATAACCTTCGGCGACCTGCAGGATCTGCGCGGCACGACCGCGGGCATCGGGGACGACGCGGTTGGTGTAGGTCTGCGCTTCGTTCTGCAGACGCTGGGCGTCGGCCTGCGCGGCCTGCACGTCGCGGAACGCGTCGATGACCTGCGACGGCGGATCGACCTTCTGCAACTGCACCTGCTGCACCAGCACGCCGGCGCCATAGCCGTCGAGCGTCTTCTGCATCAGTTCCTGCACCTGCGTTTCCGTCGTGGTGCGCGCACCGGTCAGGATCGGCTGGATGTTGGCGCGGCCGACCACTTCACGCATCACGCTCTCGGCGACCGCCTTCACGGTGCCTTCGGGATTCTGGATGTTGAAGAGGAAGTTGCCCACGCCATCCGGCTTGATGCGCCAGAGCACGGTGAAATCCACATCGACGATGTTCTCGTCGCCGGTGAGCATCAGGCTCTCTTCCGGCACGTCGCGCACGGTGCGGCCGCGGCGACCGGTGTCTTCGAGGATCGACATGCCGACCGACAGCGTCGAGACGCGCAGCGCCTTCGGCAGCAGCACGGTCTCGATCGGATATGGCAGGTGGTAGTTCAGACCCGGCTGAACGGTACGGACATGCTTGCCGAAGCGCAGCACGACGCCGAGTTCTTCGGACTGGACGCGGAAGAAGCCGGACAGGCCCCAGATCGCAACGGCCACGACGAGCACGAGGAAGATGCCCATGCCGCTGACGAAGCCGCCGGGCAGCATCGACTGCAGACGGTCCTGCCCCTTGCGCAGAAGATCCTCAAGATCAGGCGGCCTCGGTCCGGACGATTGCGGACCCGATCCCCAGGGTCCCTTCGGGCCGGGCCCCCATGGGCCACCGCCTTGATTCTTCCACGACATTCAAACTCTCCTCTGCGCGGCCGGACATACCGGTCTCGCCATCTCTGCATGGCTTTATAGGGGACCGCCCCTGCTCTTACAACGCAGGGGCAAGCCACCCGGAGTTAAGCGCAACACCCTGTTTTTCAATGTTAACGGGCAGAAAAGACGGTTAACGGGGCGCGATCCGGCAATATGTCACATAGGAGAAATCGAAGCTGTCCTCGCCCCCGGCGGGATGCCGGATCCGCGCTGTTTCTTCCCACGCAGCGAGATCGACAGGCGGCAGCGTGGTATCGCCGGCCGGCTGCGCATGGACCTCGGTGACCTCGAGACGATCCGCATAAGGCATCCATTGGGCATAGATCTCGGCGCCGCCGATGATGGCGATCTCGGCCGCCGAACGGCGGAGCGCGTCGCCTGTCGCGATGGCGCGGGCGGCATCGAGCGACGTGGCAACGACGGCGCCCTCTGCCGTGTAATCGGCATTGCGGGTGATCACGATATTGGTGCGGCCCGGCAGCGGCCGGCGCGGGAACGACTCGAAGGTCTTGCGCCCCATGACAATCGGCTTGCCGATGGTCAGCGCCTTGAAGCGCTGCATGTCGGACTTCAGCCGCCACGGGATCGTGTTGTCATGGCCGATAACGCCATTCTCGGCAACGGCGTAAACGAGGACGATTTCGATCTTCACAACTGCGTCCCCATTGAACGGCGCGACCTGAACGCACCGCTGACATTGGTGCCCTGCAGTGCGACATTATCACGGCTGCGGTTTGTGTGATAATTCGTTCGTGCTCCATCGTGACCGAAGATCGTTTCGCGCTGGGAAATCAATAATAGAAATAACAGCAGAGGAACGCCCGTGACGAATTCAGCCGCAATCGCCCCGCCCGCCAAGGTGACCGTGATCGGACTTGGCAATATGGGCCGTCCGATGGCCGCGTGTATCGCCCGCGCCGGCTTTGAGGTGATGGGCTTCGATCTGTCGGCGGATGCGCGGTCCACCTTCGCGGGAGAAGGCGGCAAGGCCGCCGCGACGATCGACGAAGCGATCGCCGGCACGTCCGCGATCGTGACACTGCTGCCCGACGGCAAGATCGTGCGCGCTGCGGTCGAAGGCATCAAGGCCAAGCTCGCCAAGGGCACTGTGATCATCGATATGAGTTCGTCCGCCCCGCTCGGCACGCGCGCGCTCGGCGAAGAACTGATCGCGGACGGCTTCGCATTCATCGATGCGCCGGTCTCCGGTGGCGTCAAGCGCGCGATCAGCGGCACACTGGCGATCATGGCCGGCGGCGACCACGCGACCATCGATCGTGCCAACAAGATCCTGCTTTCCATGGGGCCAGCGGCGTTCCGTACCGGCCCCCTCGGTTCCGGTCACGCCGCCAAGGCGCTCAACAACTATGTCTCGGCTGCCGGTCTCGCCGCCGCAGCGGAAGCGCTCGCCATCGGGAGCAAGTTCGGGATCGAGCCGAACACGCTCGTCGATGTGCTCAACGCCTCGACCGGCCGCAACAATTCGACCGAGAACAAGCTCAAGCAATTCATGATCTCGGAAAGCTACGCCTCAGGCTTTGCCATGGCGCTGATGGCAAAGGACATCCACACCGCCGACGAACTTGCCCATCAGATCGGCGTCAAGGCGCCGCTCGCCGACCAGATCACGGCCATGTGGAATGCCGCGTTGAAGCAGCTCGGCCCGAAGTCCGATCACACAGAGATCGGCCGCTATCTCACTGCGGACAAGTAAGCCGCACCATCGGCCGCAGGATCTCAGACAGCGACATCCGCCTTGATGGCGGCGTGCGGCGCATAGTCTTGAACATCGAAATCATCGATCACGTAGTCGTCGATGTTTTTCGCGCGCGCTTTCAGCGTCATCTTCGGCCATGCGAGCGGCTCGCGCGAGAGCTGCTCGCGCGCTTGATCGAGATGGTTGAGATAGAGATGGGCATCGCCTGCGACCCAAACGAGCTCGCCTGGCTCCAGCCCCGCCTGTTGCGCCAACATCAGCTGCAGTGCCGTGGCGCCAACGAAATTGAACGGCGCCCCTAGCAGGAGGTCGACGGACCTCTGAAAGAGAAGGCAGTTCAACCGACCGTTCGAATTGACGTGATACTGATAGACCATGTGGCATGGCGGCAGCGCCATGCCACCGAGCTCGGCGACATTCCAGCCGTGAAACAACATCCGGCGGCTCGCCGGATTGGTTTTCAACGTGGTGACGAGCTGCGCGATCTGGTCATGTTCGCGGCCGTCGGCGCCGAGCCAGCGGCGCCACTGCTTGCCATAGACCGGACCGAGCTCGCCCCATTGGGCAGCGAAGCCGTCATCGGCGAGGATCCGCTTCTCGAATTCTTCCTGGGAGACATTCTCCCCCGTCTCGGTCCGGAATTTTGCCAGCGGCCAGTCGGTCCAGATCCGGACATTTTCACGAAGAAGGGCCTGGATGTTGGTCCCGCCGGTGAGGAACCAGAGCATCTCCTTGACCGCCGTTTTCCAATAGACGCGCTTGGTCGTCAGGATCGGCACTTCGCCCTTGGACAGATCGAAGCGCAGCATCGCGCCGAACAGGGAACGTGTGCCAACACCCGTGCGATCGAGCCGCTCGTCGCCCTGTTCCAAGGCAAGCCTGAGCAGGTCGAGATATTGATGCTCGGGATGTCTTGATGTCACGGGAAGCTCCGACGGTCAGATAGCCAGCCACCACGAGAATGACTGCCCGTGGATGCGATCGCCACGGTGGGTGGGCCGGCGAACCTATCGCTCCAGCCGGCGGCCGGACATCGCGATTCCCGGATTATACCCCGAAATCTGTGTTCCCTCCCTGCAAACGACAAGAGGCGGATCCTTGCGGATCCGCCTCTGAAATCAGCTGTAGGGTGGGCAAAGGCGCTTGCGCCGTGCCCACCGTCAAGTGTCGTGCATATGAAGGTGGGCACGCTTCGCTTTGCCCACCCTACAGGTTCCCGCTTACTGGGCTGGCTTCAGCACCGCCGACCACTTGGCGACTTCGTCCTTCACCAGCGTGCCGAGAGCCGCCTGGGTCCGAGCTTCCGGCTTCGGGATGTCCGAGCCGAGGTCGAGCAGGCGCTTCTTGACGTTCTCGTCGTCGAGGGCCTTGGCAGCCGCCGCATTCAGCTTGGCAGTGATCGCAGCAGGCGTACCCTTCGGCGCGAAGATCGCGTTCCAGGCCGAGGCCTGGTACTTCGGCAGGCCGGCTTCATTGGTGGTCGGGACGTCCGGCAGCGACGGGTTACGCTCGGGGGTCGCGATCGCATAGGCCTTGATGGTGCCGCCCTTGATCTGCGGCACGGCATTGACGATCTGGTCGCACATGTAATCCACCTGGCCACCGACCAGCGCGTTCATCGCAGGACCGGTGCCGTTGAACGGCACGCCGATCGGCTTGATGTCGAGCACCGACGAGAGCAGCTCGCAGGACGAATAGGACACCGAGCCGACACCGGCATGGGCCATGTTCAGCTTCTCGTTATTCGCCTTCACATAGGTGACGAATTCCTTGAGGTCCTTCGGCGCAAAATCCTTCTTGGAGAGGATGAGGATCGGCGTGCCGGCGAGCAGCGCGACGGGCTCGAAATCCTTCTCCGGATGATAAGCGAGCTTCGGATACAGCGGCACGGCGGCAGCGTGGGTGCCCATGTGACCGGTGATGATGGTGTAGCCGTCATTGGCGGCCTTGGCGGCGCGGGTCGCGCCCGTGGTGCCGCCGGCGCCGACGACGTTCTCGATGATGATCTGCTGGCCAAGGGTCTTCGACATATCGGACGCAACGATGCGCGCGATCACGTCGGTCGGGCCACCTGCCGCGAAGGGCACGATCATGGTGATGGGACGGGTCGGATAGTCCTGCGCCTGCGCCTTGGTCGAAATGGCAGCAAGACCGGCGAGCGTCGCCAGGCCACCGATCGCAAGCATGCGGTTAAATGACTTCATATGTTTGACTCCCAGAACAAAATTTCCCGCCAGTATGACGTATTGCGCGGGACTGAATACAAGCAACGGCCCGAAGTCCATTCGACTTCGGGCCGCGGCGGAGTGACGCAGTAATGTAGTAGAGCTTGTTAGCTCTCGGACTCGACGAAGACCTCGTCGCGCTTCTTTCGCAATGCGGGAAGAACGGCCAGGATCAGCAGGAAGGCCGAGATCGCCATCAGGGTTGCCGACAGCGGACGGGTGAAGAACACCGTCGCGTCGCCGCGCGAGATCAGCAATGCGCGACGCAGGTTCTCTTCCATCAGCGGGCCGAGCACCATGCCGAGCAGCAGCGGAGCTGGCTCGAAATCATGCTTGATCAGCCAGTAACCGACCAGACCAAAGATGCCGGCAAGAACGACGTCCATCGGTGCGTTGTTCACCGAATAGATGCCGATCGAGCAGAACACCACGATCGACGGGAACATCAGGCGATACGGCACGCGGAGCAGACGCACCCAGATGCCAACCATCGGCAGGTTGATGACGAGCAGCATCAGATTGCCGACCCACATGGAGGCGATCATGCCCCAGACGAGATCGGGCTGCTTCTGCATCACCTGCGGACCCGGGACGATGCCGTGAATGGTCATCGCGCCGACCATCAGCGCCATCACCGCATTCGGCGGAATGCCGAGGGTGAGCAGCGGGATGAACGAGGTCTGTGCAGCCGCGTTGTTAGCGCTTTCCGGCGCCGCAACGCCTTCGATCGCACCACGGCCGAACTTCTTCGGGTTCTTCGAGAGCTTCTTCTCAAGCGTGTAGGCCGCGAAGGACGCGATGACCGCGCCGCCGCCCGGCAGAATGCCGAGAATCGATCCGAGCACGGTGCCGCGCAAGATCGGCGGCGCCGAGATCTTCAGATCCTCCTTGGTCGGCATCAGGCCGGTGACCTTGGACTGCACGAGCTGGCGATCTTCTTCGCTGCCGGCATCGAGGTTGCGGATGATTTCGGCAAAGCCGAACAGACCCATCGCGACGGTGGCGAAGCCGAGGCCGTCAGCAAGTTCGGGAATGTTGAACGACATGCGCGACGCGCCGGTCTCGATATCCGAACCCACCATGGAGAGCAGCAGGCCGAACACGATCATGGCGATCGCCTTCAGCACCGAGCCCTTGGCGAGCACGACCGCGAAGATCAGGCCGAGCACCATCAGCGAGAAGTATTCCGCCGGACCGAAGGCGAGCGCGAGCTTGGTGAGCGGCGCACCGAGGATCGCGATCAGAACGGTGGCGACGCAGCCGGCGAAGAACGAGCCGATGGCGGCGATGGCGAGCGCCGGACCAGCGCGGCCCTGCTTGGCCATCTGGAAGCCGTCGAGCGCGGTGACAACCGAGCCGGCTTCACCGGGGATGTTGACCAGGATCGACGTGGTCGAGCCGCCATACTGCGCGCCGTAATAAATGCCGGCGAGCATGATCAGCGCACCGACCGGCGGCAGGCCGAAAGTGATCGGCAGCAGCATCGCCACGGTGGCGATGGTGCCGATGCCCGGCAGAACGCCGACCAGCGTGCCGACCAGCGCACCGACCAGGCACAGCAGAATATTCATCGGCAGCGGAATGCTCAGCCCGCCTAGCCACGACGGTGACCACTGCACGAATTGGAAGACGGTCGCGAAGCCGAGACCGAGATTGGAAAAAAGATCGCCCATAACGCCCTCGTCCTCAGCGCATCAGGAAAGTCGGCCACATCTGCAAAGGCAGACCCAGCGCATACGGGAAAAGCAAGGCGCAGAATGTCGTCAGACAGGCGCCCACGATGGCCGTCTCAATCCAGCGCGTTTCGGTCGAACCGAGCGCTGCGATGAGGAAGCTCGACATCGCCGAAAAGATCATGCCCATCGGGCGGATGCAGAGAGCGAAAGACAAGATCGCCAGCATGACGAAGAACGGGCCACGCCAATGAAACTTCTGGAGGCCGGGACCTTCGGTGAAGATGCCGACAAACATCACGGCAGCGCCGAGGCCTAGCAATAGAATGCCGAACATCCGCGGCGCAGTGCCTGCGCCGAACGAGAAGCCATGCATGCCTTGCAGGTCACTCGATGCCCACAACGCAAACGCAGCAATCGCCACCAGGGCGAGACCGCCGATAAAATCCTGCGGGCCCTTCACCCAGCTAGGCAACATTGATTTCCCCGGCGCGTGGCTCGGCGCATCACTCATTGGTACGTCCCTCTAGTCACGAGCTTATAGCCCAAGTCTTGTGGTCTAAGTCTTGTAGCTATGCCCCATAGCTATAGCTCAAGTCGTTCGGGGCCGCCCAACGACCCCGTTGCCAAGCTTGCTAGCCATTTTCGTCAGAGAATGCCAGCGAAACCAAGTAACCCTCCGGCAACTAACAACCATAACGGGTTGAGCTGCGTTGCGAAGGCCAGAATGGCTGCAACCGCGGTGACCGCATATGCTATTATAGAAGTGTCTGCGGACATCATCACGACGAGGCCACTCGCGCTCATTAGACCAATGGATAATGGGACAAGTGCCGCCTGCACAATTCCTGGCCATGTCGCGTGTGTCGAACGCGCGAGCAAACGGCTGACATAATAGGCGACAACCGCAGTCGGGCCGCACATCGACACGGTTGCGACCAGAGCGCCCAGGATACCGGCGACCTGATATCCAATCAGTGTGACGATCAGGACATTCGGCCCTGGCGAGAGTTGCGAGATCGCATAGACGTCCGCGAATTGCTTGTCTGTCAGCCAATGATTGACGTCTACCGCAATGCGGTGAATCTCCGGAATGGCTGAATTGGCGCCGCCGACGGCGAATAATGACATCAGCCCGAAGGTCCAGGCGACAGTCCAGAGTGTGCCGAGACCAGTTTGGTTCACGCCTTGCTCCAGCGCCGCAGCATGACGGTGAGCAGAGTGCTGACCGGGACCGAGACCAGCAACACCGTGGGCAACGGCCAGCGCATCAGGCCGACCGCAACGAACACAGCCAGCATCATCAGCAGGCTCAGCGGCTCGCGCTTCTTCAAGAGCGGCAACATCATCCGAGCGATCACCGCAAAGAGCAGGCCGACTGCAACGCAGGAGACGCCAGCTAGTGTGCGGCGCAGCGAATCCAAATCGCCGTAGCGCGCATACAGCATGGCGAGGACGGTCACGATCAGCACGGGCGGACCGAGCAGGCCTGCAGATGCGGCGATGGCGCCGGGGATGCCGCGGATGCGGGCACCGAACACGACCGAGAGATTGACGATATTCGGCCCCGGCAGGAAATGGCACAGCGCGAAGGTCTCGTTGAACTCCTCCGCCGTCATCCAGCGATGCTGTTCGACGATGGCGCGGCGGGCCCAGACCAGGACGCCGCCGAACCCGGCCAGCGACATCTTCGCAAATGCGATGAACAACTCCCCCAATCCGACAGGCATCTGGGTTGCAGTTCCGGAGCTTTCAGCCGTGAGTGGCGGGGGCGTGGCAGGCATGCTGCCGATTTAGGCCGACGAGGCAGCCGCGCCAAACGATTTTTGCGAGGTTTTTACGCAGATATCGGCTCCGGACGCCTACCGTCTGTATCGCGCCGCACCACTCTTCTATATAGAGTGCAGTCATTGTCCTGGGCCGCGGACCGTTGGGGCTGCTGACCTCGGATGCTTGCCGGCGTATGAAGTGGGAAAGATGGCGCGAGTCGGCTTCCCGATATCGCCGCAATTGCTGATACACCCTCTACCCAGACGAACGCACGGGGCCGAACGATGCCGACCGACCATATCCGCTACGACGTGCTGGCCCGCGACGCCCTTCGCGGGGTGCTGCGCAAGGTGCTGATCGATGCCGCCGAGCATGGCCTGCCCGGCGAGCACCACTTCTTCATCACCTTCATCTCCAAGGCCGACGGCGTCAAACTCTCGCCGCGCCTGCTGGCGCAGTATCCGGAAGAGATGACGGTGATCCTGCAGCATCAATTCTGGGATCTGACGGTCACCGAGGACCGGTTCGAGGTCGGCCTGTCTTTCAATGGCATTCCCGAACGGCTGGTCGTGCCGTTCGCTTCGATCAAGAGCTTCTACGATCCCTCAGTGCAGTTTGGCCTGAGCTTCGAGACCGAGGCGGCTGCCGAGACGCCCGCTGCGGGTACGCCGCCGGCAACGACGCCTGCCGAGGTCCTCGCCTCCCCGCCGGCGCCGCCCGAGGCGCCCGCCGAGGGCGAAACGCCGAAAACCGGTGAAGGTGCAGAAGTCGTCCGTTTAGACCGCTTCCGAAAAAAATAAGCGCGAGAGCGTGTAGAGTGACAGGGCCGCAGCGATGCGGCCCTTTTCGTTTTGCGCCGTACACGCGGCGCGACAATGCAGGAAACTCCATCATGGCCAAATCGTCGAAAAAGACTTCCGCAGCGTCCACCCGAACCGAGACCGACAGCTTCGGCCCGATCGCCGTCGCCGCCGATCGCTATTGGGGCGCGCAGACGGAGCGTTCGCGACAGAACTTCAAGATCGGCCATGACCGCATGCCGATCGGGCTCGTGCACGCCCTCGGCATCGTGAAGCTCGCCGCCGCGGAGACCAATCGTGAACTGGGCCTGCTGCCCCCAAAGCTTGCCAAGGCCATCGTGCAGGCGGCGCGTGAAGTCATCGACGGCAAACTCGACGATCACTTCCCGCTCGTGGTCTGGCAGACCGGTTCGGGCACGCAGACCAACATGAACCTCAATGAGGTGATCGCCAATCGCGCCAACGAATTGCTAGGCGGTGAACGCGGCACCAAGAAGCCCGTGCATCCGAACGATCACGTCAATATGAGCCAGTCGTCGAACGACTCGTTTCCGACTGCGATGCATATCGCCGCGACTCAGGGAATCACCCACGATCTGATCCCTGCCCTCAGCGAACTACTTGTTGCGTTGCGCAAGAAGGAAAAAGCATTCGCCAAGATCGTCAAGATCGGTCGCACGCATACGCAAGACGCGACGCCGCTCACGCTCGGCCAGGAATTCTCCGGCTATGCATCGCAAGTCGAAAGCGGCATCGCGCGGCTACGTCACGCCGTGAAGGATCTGTATCCCCTCGCGCAAGGCGGCACGGCCGTTGGCACCGGCCTCAATTCAAAGCCGGGCTTTGCCAAGCTTTTTGCGAAGAATGCGCAGAAGATTACCAAGCTTCCCTTCACGAGCGCACCGAACAAGTTCGAAGCCTTGGCATCGAACGATGCCTATGTGTTCACACACGGAGCGATAAACGCGATCGCGACCGGTCTATTCAAGATTGCAAATGACATTCGCTTGCTCGGCTCGGGCCCGCGATCAGGCCTCGGCGAACTTATTTTGCCGGAGAATGAGCCCGGCTCATCGATTATGCCGGGAAAGGTCAATCCGACACAATGCGAAGCAATGACAATGGTATGCTGTCAGGTATTCGGAAACCATACGGCTATTACGGTGGCCGGCAGCCAGGGGCATTTCGAGCTCAATGTCTATAAGCCTGTGATGGCGCATTGTATGATGCAGTCCATTCAATTGATCGCGGACGTTGCGCGATCCTTCACAGAACACTGCATCGATGGCATTCGCGCCGACGAGAAGCGTATCCGTGAACTCATGGAGCGGTCACTGATGCTCGTCACCGCACTGGCGCCGAAGATCGGCTACGACAATGCAGCGAAAGTCGCGAAAGCCGCACATGCGAACGGAACGACGTTGAAGGAAGAAGCGTTGGCTCTGGGTCTTATCGATACAAAGGAGTTCGACCGCTTGGTGCAGCCGGTCAAAATGATACAACCGGGGTGAGTGCTCACTACAAATTCAATTTTTTTACTCACAGCTTGTTGAGAATATCTCGAAAGCGAAATAGTTATAATCAATACCGCTTAATTGGTTAGATTGATCGACTATCGTTTCTTCTGATTGCTGCGATACTCGATGCCGACTTGAGAAGACGATTTGATGAGTCAACCTCCATGTGAGGTGACTCATCATAAGCAAGCTCATCAAGCGGCTTCGAAAGTCTGCGTAGTTTTGTCTCATACGATTAGCTTCGATTGCCGCTTTTGCCTGATTTGAAATACGGAGTGTATTTTTGGATGGAATTCGAAACCGCCTTCGCCCTCGCCTCGTATCAGTACCTGACGGTGACGTCTGCGCTTCGCGCCCATCATTTTCATTGAACGACAGGAGCGATCATGGGTGACCTGATCAATCTGAATCGCTTCAGAAAGCGCACTGCGCGCGAAGAAGCTTCCCGACAAGCCGAAATGAATCGTGCGCGCTCTGGACGCACGAAATCCGAACGCAATCTACAGGAGCAGCGCACTGCCCGTGCGAACACCATGCTTGACCAGCACAAAATCGATGGCGAGAGCGCATCATGAAGTCGCCCGTAGTTAAGAGATCGATCGTCGTTGCTGGACACAAAACCAGCGTGAGCCTCGAAGAGGCATTTTGGAACGGCATGAAGGAGATTTCCAATCTCCGCGACATGACGCTTTCGGAATTGGTGGGAGAGATCGACACCAATCGCCAGCAGGGCAACCTGTCATCGGCGATCAGGTTGTTCGTGCTCGATTACTTCCGTACGCGCGCAGCTCCGACGCAGCGCGGGTCCGAAAGCGCGCCAAATCTGTCTGCCTGATATCATTCGGCGGCGGCATCTGCCGCTGTCGATGTCATGCCCATTCGAAAGCCGTCGCGTTTTTGAAGGGTGGCATCTATCGGACAAGACAAACGGAACTGAACCATCGAAGATGGGTCAGGCGCCTGCATCATTCTCGACATGATCAGAATGTCGGCCGGCCCGGCATCACCGGCTCTGGCGGCGTCAGCACGAGCGGTGCCGATGGGCGTTGCTTCGGCTGCGATCGCATGGACCCAGGTGCCGGACGGACCTCAATGGGCGCAGGCAGCGGCGCAACCTGCTGGCTGACCACTGGCGGCACGGCGGGCTGAGTGATGGCCGGACGCGGCATAGCGGCCCGGGGCGGTGCCCTGCGGGGCAATGGGACATCCGGCGATGTCGGCGCCGATGACGTCGGCACATCAGCTGGTGATGACGGCTCAACCGGGGGCGTCGCGCGCGGCGGAAGCGCGGCCGGCACCGGCGCGGGCGGTTGCGACGCGCCCCGCTCCAGGAGATCGAGCCGCCGCGTCTCGCGGTCGATCGCGCGCACTGCAAGCCACGAGGACAGCGACGCAACTTCGACACTGCGATCGAGCCGATCCGGCGGCCCCATCAAGAAGAGCTGGATCTCCGGACGCGCGCTGGATCCGGTAGCCGCAGCGCCAAGCAGGCTGGCACGCATATCGATCTGATCGGCAATGATATCGTAGCCCCCGGAGACGATGGCACGCGCGCCATCAGCTTCGAGCGTGGTGGCGCCGACGCGCAGACGGCTGTCTTTCAAGCCGAACGGAATTTGCGCGGAGCCCAGCGCGAACTCACCGCGCCCGAGCGACTGTTCAACGATCTGCTTCAGCTTGGCGTCATTGGTCGCTTGGCCACTATCACTTGCATTGATCGCGACATCGAACACGCGCGGATCCAGGCCCGCGATGCGCAGCCCATCGATGGTCACGAGGCCGTCGCCGGACACGGCACCTTCCAGTGCCGATGCGCTGCGTCCCTGCGACGTCAGGCTCATCTTCACAGAGGCCTTGCGGGCAGGCATCGCGAGACCGCGATAACGTAACGCGCTTCCCTCTGCGCCGGTGACCTCGATGCGCGCCCCGAGCGCATAGCCGGTCGCAGCAGCTTGCTTCAGATCGATATCGGCGACGAGATCACCACCACCGAGCTTGCCCTTGATCGCACTGATGGACAGCGCGCGCCCGTCGTTTTTGATCGTTCCGGTCAACGGCTGGAGTTCGGCGCCGCCAGGCAGACTTGCGCGCAACGCTTCAAAGTCCAGTTGACCGCGCCAGCCCTGCAATGCACCGCCGCCGAGCGGCTCGCTGGCGTCCTGACCGCGCGCGCCGATCATCCAGCCGAATGCTGAAGCGAGATCGACGGTATCCGCGCCAAGCTTGCCATCGATGGACTTCTCGGACCCGAGCGTCACGGCAAGACGGCCACGCAGCCGTGATCCCGCAATCGTGCTGTCGATATCATCGAGACTGAGCTTGTCGCCGTTCAGCACAATGCGCGAGGACAGACTCAGCTTCGCGAACGGGTCGGCAGTTTTGAGACCAAGCAGCGGCGCCGCATTGGCGTTGCGCATCGCCAGCGTCAGCGCGACCTTCGGAACGGAAACGAACGGCTCGGCGCTGCCATTTATCTCCGCGTCGAGATCGGGACCCGACAATTTGGCCTTCACGCGCATCGGCGCGCGCCACGCTCCGACCGCACTGGCGTCGAGCGCCAGCGGCGCATCGCCCGCCGCGAGCCAGCCATTGAGACCAAGCAGCGCCAGCAATGTGCCGCCCTGCCCCGTGAGCTTGGATTCCATTGACAATTCATTGCGCGACAGCGCGTCGCCATCGAAGCTGCGCATCGCCGCCAGCGTCGGCGCAGCCTTGATGGTGAGCGCACCCTTGACCTGCGGCGCGTCGATGTCGAGCGACATCCGCGCGTCGGCACGATCGGATTTCAGCTCCGGACGTGTGACATCGAGCGCGAGCCTCAGCTTCGCGGCACCGGCTGCGGCGGGCAAAGCATCGAAGCGTGTCGCTGCAGCGGGCGCTACGGATGCGATGACCTTGCTGATCTGCGCAAATGACGGCGCATGAGCGTTCAGCGCCAGTTTTCCGGTCGCCTCGACGCGATTGAACGTGCCGCTGCCATCGAGCATCAGGCCGGTGGATTCACCGACCTTGAAACCATCGAGCGTGATCGCCTGCGGGCTGTAAGCCACTTGCGCCGCGAAGGGACGCATCTCCTGACCGGCGGTCACGGCGCGTCCGATATCCAGGGATAGCTTGCCTGTTTCGGGCCATTCCGCCTGCGGCCCGCTCAGCGAGCGCACCAGCGCCACAGCAGCATCGAGATCGAGCCGGTCGGCGCGCAGCGCGGCATCGATCTGCGATCCTCCCGACGACGATGGATAGTTGAGCGCGATCCGTCCTTCCAGCGTCCCGCCATCGATCTCGGCTTTCAATCCCTCAACGGACAGCCGATCTGCGTTCGAGATGAAGTTGCCGCGGATGCGCAGCGGCTTCTGATCGCGCAGCCTGACATCGCTGCGGCCCTTGAGCCAGCCGGCCAGAACATCAGGATCCGCGGAATCGATATTAATCGCCCCGGCAAAGCCGCCAATTGCATTGGATTGAGCCGCGCCGCTCGCGACAACACGGGTCGCGCCCGGTGCACGGAATTCGAGCCGCTCGATGGACCATGACGTCTTGTCGCCATGCAGATCGGCGCCAATGTTTTGCAACGGCCGGCCCCCGAGCATGATCTGCTCGGCACTCACCGCGATCTGGGTCCGCAACGGCAGCTGCGGAATGATCGCTGTCATCTGGCGCAACGCGGCGATGGGCGTTGCACTGTCATTGCCGGCCAGTTTTGCAAGAAGACGATCGGCATCGAGCTGTTTGGCCGACAACACGGCGTGCAGCAAAGGCGAAGCGCCGAAACGAAGATCGGCAACGCCTGAGAGCTTCAGCCCGCCGTCATCGGTGCCATAGCTCACATCGAAGGTTTCGAACTGGGCTTGCGACGGATCGGCTTTCACCTTGCCGATAAGCCGCCATGGCGCATTCGACAGATTGACTTCTGTCTTGCTCACTGCACTGGCGATGATCATCGCGCCATCGAAATTCGGTACGCGATTTTCGAAGCTCAAGACACCATCGAGATCGATACCCGGTGATTTTTCATTGGCATCGACAACCAGCCGCAGCCGTGTGCCGTTGCCATCACTGGTTTGCCCCGACGAAATACGAAACGGCGTGCGCGTGCCGGCACGGGTGAAATTGCCGTCGCCGCGCATCGCGCCAGCAGCGAGCGAGCGCACATCGCCGCTGAAGGCGATATCACTGAGTTCGAGTGTCGAGCGGCTCGCGGCATCATGCAGATTGAGGCGGCCGGTGAGATTCAGGCGATCAATGGCAAGGCCGCCGAGATTGAACGGACCGGTCGAGGCCGGCAGATCAAGGCTCCCCTGCGCATTCAGGCCAAGATCGACGGCAGCTCCGCCAACGGTGAGTTCGGTCGCACGCCATTCGCCGCGCAGCAATGAACCGAGGCTGAATTCGACGTCGAGCTTTTCGGCCCGAAAGCGGCCGAGATCATTGGCGCCGCCGATGGTGACGCCATGCAATTGCAGCGACGGCGCCGGCAACAGCCGTGCATCGAGCGCACCGACCACGCGCACGGGCGCGCCGACGATGCGCGTTGCCTCGGCCTCGAATTGCGGGCGGAACTGACTCCAGTCGATGAAGAATGGCCCGACCAGAGCAGCCACCAGCGCGAGGATGAATGCGATCGCCAGGCCGAGCAGCGTGGTCTGCAAGGAATCTCCCCTTCAGCGGTCCAGCGGCATCACGCCTGCCGGCTCGGCGCGATCCGTGATGCGCCGGGATTGCCTCTATCTATAGAGGGAACTGTGGCGAAGTCACAGCATAACCCACAAGCGCGATTGCATGTTGGCGTTGCGGCAAATTGCCGGCGCCTAGACCCGCGATGTCTGTTTCAGCGCGTCGCGCGCCGCTTGCGCGTGATGCAGCCGCCCGGCAACGACGCGCACCTTGCGCGGCGCCGCCATCCAGATGGCGGTTGTCGCTACGGCGCTGACGACGATTCCGAGCGCGAAGGCCAGCGTGTAGGTGCCGAAATGATCGTGCAGCACCCCTGTCACCAATGGCCCGGCGGCACCTCCAGCCAATCCGGCCAGCGTCAGCGTGCCGAAAATGCTGCCAAAATGTTCGCCCTGGAAAATTTCGAGCACCACTGCGCCCATCACGGAGGTCACGCCATAGCCGAGCAGGCCTTGTGCGATGACCATCACATAGACCAGGGCGATGCTCGGCGCGTATTCCAGCGCAATCAGCGCTGCAAAACAGATCACAAAGCCGGTGCCGCTGACGGTCCAGATCCATTCGCGACCGATACGATCGGACAGATGCCCCAGAAAAATCTGGCTGGGTACGCCGAACAAGCTGACCATTCCCAGAGCCCAGGCTGCGGTGCCCGACGAGAAACCGATATCGAGAAGATATTTGGTCTGGTGCACCTGGACCGCGTACCAACCGTAAAGGCCGCCGAAAAAACCAAGCGCCAGCCACCAGAAACGCGTGGTGCGCATCGCACGCCCCAGCGTCCAGTCGATGCTGGCCCAGACGGGATCGACGATGTTCGAGATGGATTTGTTGGCAGCGTGCGACGCCGTATCGCCGTCGGGCAGCAGACCCATATCTTGCGGGCGCTTGCGCAGCAGCAGGTTGATCGGCACCAGAACGACCAGCACCAGCACGCCAAGCCAGGTGCAAGCGGTGCGCCAGCCGCTTTGCTGGATCATATGCTCGGCCCATGGCAACACCGTTACCGAGCCGATGCCCACACCGGCGAAGGCAATGCCGATGGCGAGACCGCGCTTGCGGCTGAACCAGTTCGGCAGGAACAGCGATTGCCCGGAATAGCCGAGGCAAATGCTGCCGGCACCAACGAGCACGCCGATGGTGAGATAGAGATGCCATGGCTGGCTGGTCAGTGGGGCCAGCAGGAGCCCTGCTCCCATCAGAGCGGTGCCGAGCTCCATCACGGCACGCGGGCCGCCGCGGTCCATCAGCTTGCCCATCAACGGGCTCATGATCGCAGAGACGAGAAAACCGAAGGAAAAGGCGCCGGCGGTGACGCCGCGGTCCCAGCCGAATTCGGAAATGATGGGGGGAAACAGCAGGGAAAACGACGTGCGGGCATTCACCCCGATCGCCATGGTCACGAAGGTGACGGCGACGATCACCCAGCCATAGAAGAACGGCAGCCGCATCGGCCGATGCCTTTTATTAGACGCCGAGGCGTCGCATTCCCAACCTCCGCAGTCACCACTGCGGACTCAATCCTGACAGGCGGCGACAGCTGCCTGCACTTTATAGGTGTTTAGAAACCGTCCGTCCATACGACGAAAGCAGCGTTTTTGCGCGCCCAAAGGCATTAAACGCTGCGGCCGCCTTGCGTCATGCTTGCGGCAGGATCTTGCCGGGGTTCAGGATGTTGTCGGGGTCCATGGCACGCTTGATCGCCCGCATGGCATCGAGTGCCTCGGTCCCGAGTTCCGCCTTGAGGTACTTCTGCTTGCCCTGGCCGATGCCATGTTCGCCCGTGCAGGTTCCCCCCATGGCCTGGGCGCGCTGGACGAGGCGGTGCATGAACTCTTCGGCGCGAGCGATCTCATCCGGATTGTTGCGGTCGCAGACCAGCGAGCAATGGAAATTGCCATCGCCGACATGGCCGACGATCGGCGACAGCAGATTGAAGCGCTTAAGGTCGTCTTCGGTCTCGCCGACGCAATCGGCAAGGCGCGAGATCGGCACGCAGACGTCGGTAGCGGCGACTTCGGAGCCTGGGCGCAGGCTCTTCACCGACCAGTAGGCATCATGGCGGGCCTGCCAGAGTTTGGTGCGATCTTCCGGCTTGGTGGTCCAGGTGAAATCACCGCCGCCGCATTCCAGTGCGATATCGCGAAAGTTTTTCGACTGCTCGGCGACATCGGCTTCGCTGCCGTGGAATTCCAGCAGCAGCAAAGGCGTCTCGGGCAGCGTCAGCTTCGAATAGATGTTGCAGGCACGCACCTGCGCTTCATTCAGCAATTCAATGCGCGCGACGGGAATGCCCGTTTGAATCGCGAGGATCGTCGCCTGGCAGGCGCCCTGCACGCTTTCGAACGAGCACGATGCTGCCGCGATCGTATCGGGGATGCCGCGCAGCTTGATGGTGAGTTCGCTGATGATGCCCAGCGTACCTTCGGCGCCGATGAACATATGCGTGAGGTCATAACCGGCCGACGACTTCTTCGCGCGCGTGCCCGTGGTGATGATCTCGCCATCGGCCCGCACGACCTTCAACGCCAGCACATTTTCGCGCATGGTGCCGTAGCGCACCGCATTGGTGCCGGAGGCGCGCGTCGACGCCATGCCGCCGAGCGACGCATCAGCGCCGGGATCGATGGGGAAAAACAGGCCCTGGTCGCGCAGATGCTCGTTGAGCGCCTTGCGGGTAACGCCGGGCTGGATGACGCAATCGAGATCCTCCGGATGCACGCTGAGAATCTGGTTCATGTCGCGCAGATCGATGCAGATGCCGCCGGCGGGCGCATTGACCTGCCCTTCCAACGAGGTGCCGGTGCCAAACGCGATCACGGGGACCTTGTTGGCGGCGCAGATGCGGACGACGTCCTGGATATCCGCCGTCTCCTGCGCGAACACCACGCCATCGGGCGGCTGGTTCGTGAGCCAGGTGGTGGTGTGGCCATGCTGTTCGCGGACCGCCTGAGAGGTCACGAGCTTGTTGCCAAAACGCGCGGCGAGCGCCTCGAGTGCAGCCGCCAGAGCCTTGGGCTCGGGGCGCGTCAGATTCGAATCGATGTGACCCACGGTTGTCCCTTTCAACGGGGCGCGACCGTCGCAAAGCTTGTATAAGCGGTCAAGAGACGTGATGTGGAAATGGGATGGGAATGACCGAGATCAACGACTTGCTGCGCCGCCCCTCCGTGTTCAAATCCTCGATCATGCAGATCGAGCCGGGGTGGATCGACTATAACGGCCACCTCAACATGGCCTATTACCACGTCATGTTCGACCGGGCGGTGGACGAACTCTGGCTCCAGATCGGCATCGGACCGGGCTACCTGAAGGAGCGCAATAACTCGTCCTTCGCCGCCGAATGCCATGTCCGCTATATCCGGGAAATCCATCTCGGCGATCCCGTGCAGATTTCTGTGCTCGTCGTCGCCGCCGACGAGAAGCGCATCCACACTTTTCAGGAAATGCGCCACGCCACCGAGGGTTGGCTGTCGGCGACTTCAGAGAACATGTCGCTGCATATGGACATGACGGCGCGCAAAGTAGCGGCGTTTCCGCCGGATATTTTGGCCAATGTGAAGGTGCTGGCAGAAACCCATGCCGGGCTCGAGCGGCCCGAGGGGATTGGACGCAAGATTGCGATGCCGGTAAAGAAAGGTTGAGCCCGCGGCCATCCTTCGAGACGCCGCTGCGCGGCTCCTCAGGATGAGGGACAGAGTGAACTCAACTCCGCCCTCGTGGTGAGGAGCGCGCCGCTTGGCGCGCGTCTCGAACCATGAATGTCGATGCTCTGTTACAAACTATTCCCGCGACCACGGACCAGGCCGACGACAGCCGAGATCAGGAACAGCACGATGGCGATGAAGAAGATCGCCTTGGCGATTTCGATGGAAGCGCCGGCGACACCGCCGAAGCCGAGAACACCGGCGATCAAAGCGACGACGAGAAACGTTACGACCCAGCTCAGCATGACACGTACCTCAGTTTACGGTTGCTCGATTTGTCTTTCCTGACGCGACTTCCGACGTCGCGCTCGATGTCAAGACAAGCCGTGTGTCAAGTGAAAGTTCCGGGCGAAATACCACCTGACATCACGGAATTGCGAGGGTTAACGCTGCCGTGTCCCGGGCGCGACGCAGCGCTCTTGGCGCTGCTTCGCAGAACCGGGACCGTCGCGGTTTCCGCGGTTGATACGGTCCCGGCTCTGCGAAGCGGCACTGCGTGCCGCATCGCGTCCGGGACACAAGTGATCGATCGTTAGTCAGCCGTGGACAGCTTCATCATCACGATGCCCGCAACAATGAGCGCGCCGGCTGCGAGACGCATCGCACTGGCGGATTCACCAAGCACCGTGATGCCCACCACGAAAGCACCGACGGCGCCGATGCCGGTCCAGATCGTATAGGCCGTGCCGAGCGGCAGCGTCTTCATGGCGATGGACAGCAGCGCGAAGCTGGCAATCATCGCGACGATGGTGATCACGCTCGGCACGAGCAGCGTAAAACCTTCCGACTTCTTCATCGAATAGGCCCAGCCGATTTCGAGGACGCCGGCAACGAACAGATAAACCCAGGCCATGATTGGCTCTCCCGTTTGTCAGGCCGTCCTGAACTTGCGAGATACGAAGAGGTCGTCCCCTTCGGTGATAACGATAGTGCTCGGCCTGCATGGTTCGAGACGCCCGCTTCCGCCTTCGCTCTTCGAGCTTCGGCGGACAAGTCGCGGGCTCCTCACCATGAGGGACTTCTAAAGCGCCAATACACTCTACCCTCATCCTGAGGAGCGGCCTTCTTTAGGCCGCGTCTCGAAGGATGGCCGCGAGCGCCGATCCTCAATGGCCGGGATGCAGCGCGTCGTTGAGATACATGCAGGTCAACATGGTGAAGACGTAAGCCTGGATGAAGGCCATCAGGATTTCCAGCGCGGTGATTGCTACCGTCATCATCAGCGGCAGGATCGCCGCCGCCACGCCGATGGCGCCGAGGCCGGACAGGCTGACGACAAAACCTGCAAACACTTTTAGCGTGATGTGACCGCCGAGCATGACCGCGAACAGACGAACGGAATGGCTGACCGGGCGCGACAGATAGGAGATGATCTCGATCGGCACGATGAAGGGCGCCAGCGCCATCGGCACATCCGCCGGCATGAACAGCCGGAAGAAGCGCAAGCCGTGCTTGGCGAGCCCGTAAATGGTGACCACGGCAAACACCAGCGCGGCCAGTGCGAAGGTCACGATCAGATGGCTGGTCACCGTGAAGCCGTAAGGCAACATGCCGACGAGATTGGCGAACAGGATGAAGGTGAACAGCGAGAACACCAGCGGGAAGAATCGCAAGCCGTGCTCGCCGGTGATCTCGCGCAGGGTCTTCGCCACGAATTCATGCTGCAGCTCCGCCAACGACTGCCAGCGGCCGGGAACCAGCGCCCGGTTCCGGCTGCCGAGCAGCACGAAGCCGGCAGCCAGCGCCACCACCAGGAACATGAAAGCGGAGGAATTGGTCAGCGCGATCTCGTGCCCGGCGATGTCGCCGAGGCGGATGAGCGGCTTGATATCGAATTGCTGGATCGGATCGGCCATCGCCGGCCCCTTTGCATGGGCCGGGCCGTCCCGGAATGGTCGTCGAAGGCGCGGGTCGTCCCGCACGCCTGTTGGGTAGCCGATTGGGCGAACCAGTCAAGATCGCCGCATGCGGCATGGAGCCGCCAGCGGTGGTAACCGCGTGCATCGGGCGCGGGACGGTCTCATGCGGGGAAAACTCTACCGCGGGCCGTCCCTTGCCCCTATATGAGCCCAATCCCTGTTAACAAGGCTCCCTTTGCAGGCCCCACGGTGTCAGTGTGGGCGGAACACGATTCGCATGACCGAAGCACGCAAAATGCCCGCCAACGACCTCCCCGCCTATCAGCCCGTGGCGGGCGGCATTGCTGCGCGCGCCCGCGCGGCCGCAGCGCCTGCGCCCTATCTCGACAATCTCAATCCCGAGCAGCGCGACGCCGTCGAGACCCTCGATGGCCCCGTGCTGGTGCTGGCGGGCGCCGGCACCGGCAAGACCAAGGTGCTGACCTCGCGCATCGCGCATATCCTCTCCACCGGCCGCGCACGGCCCAGCGAGATCCTGTCGGTGACCTTCACCAACAAGGCCGCACGCGAGATGAAGCATCGTCTCGGCATCATGCTCGGCCAGGCCGTGGAAGGCATGCCGTGGCTCGGCACTTTCCACTCCATCGGCGGCCGCATCCTGCGCCACCATGCGGAGCTGGTGCAGCTCAAGTCGAACTTTACCGTGCTCGACACCGACGATCAGATCCGGCTGCTGAAGCAATTGCTCTCTGCCGAGAATATCGACGACAAGCGCTGGCCCGCGCGCATGCTGGCCGGGCTGATCGACGGCTGGAAGAATCGCGGCCTGACGCCGGCGCAGGTGCCGGCGGGCGAAGCCGCGGTGTTCGGCAATGGCAAGGGCGGCAAGCTCTACAAGGACTATCAGGAGCGGCTGAAGACGCTGAACGCGGCGGACTTCGGCGATCTCCTGCTGGAATGCATCCGCCTGTTCCGCGAACATCCCGATGTGCTGCGGAGCTATCAGGCGCGGTTCAAGTTCATCCTGGTGGACGAGTATCAGGACACGAATGTCGCGCAGTATCTGTGGCTGCGCTTGCTCTCGCAGGGCGCGGCGCGCGCGCCTGCACCCGGTGAAGACAATGCGATCGCCACGCAGACCGCCGCCACGCGAAACATCTGCTGCGTCGGCGATGACGACCAGTCGATTTATGGCTGGCGTGGTGCGGAGGTGGACAACATCCTGCGCTTCGAACACGATTTTCCTGGCGCCAAGGTGATTCGGCTGGAGCGCAACTATCGCTCCACCGGCCATATCCTCGCCGCCGCCTCGCATCTGATCGCGCATAACGAAGGCCGGCTCGGCAAGACGCTGCGCACCGAGGACGAGGATGGCGAGAAGGTCACCGTCACCGGCGCGTGGGATTCCGAGGAGGAAGCCCGCGGCGTCGGCGAGGAGATCGAACAGCTGCAGCGCGAGGGCCACAAGCTCAACGATATCGCCATTCTCGTGCGCGCCTCGTTCCAGATGCGCGAATTCGAAGACCGCTTTGTCACCCTCGGCCTGCCCTATCGCGTCATCGGCGGTCCTCGGTTTTATGAGCGCGCGGAAATCCGTGATGCGCTGGCCTATCTGCGCGTGATCAATTCGCCGGCCGACGATCTCGCTTTCGAGCGCATCGTCAATGTGCCGAAGCGCGGCCTCGGCGATGCCACCGTGCAGATGCTGCACGACCACGCGCGCCGCCGTCGCATCCCGCTCTCCGAAGCGGCGCGGCAGGTGGTGGAGACCGACGAGATGAAGCCGAAGGCGCGCGGCTCGCTGCGCGACCTGATGCTGAGTTTCGAGCGCTGGCGCAAGCAGATGGAAGTGGAGCCGCATACGCGCCTCGCCGAAATCGTGCTCGACGAGAGCGGCTATACCGAGATGTGGCAGAAGGACCGTTCCGCCGATGCCGCAGGGCGCCTCGAAAACCTCAAGGAGCTGGTGCGCTCCATGGAAGAGTTCGAGAACCTGCAGGGTTTCCTCGAACACATTTCGCTGGTGATGGACCGCGAAGGCGCGGCCGATGAAGACGCCGTGTCCGTGATGACGCTGCATTCAGCCAAGGGGCTGGAGTTCGACAACGTCTTTTTGCCCGGCTGGGAAGAAGGCCTGTTTCCGCATCAGCGCGCACTCGATGAGCAGGGCCGCGCGGGACTGGAAGAGGAGCGCCGCCTCGCCCATGTGGGCATCACCCGCGCCCGCAAGCGCGCGAAGCTCTACTTCGCCACCAATCGCCGCATTCACGGCACCTGGAATACGACCATCCCGTCGCGCTTCCTCGATGAACTGCCGGCAGCGAATGTGGAGATCACGGAATCCAAGGGCGGCAGCGGATGGGGCGGTGCCGGCGGCTATGGCTCGTCGCGCTTCGACAATCTCGAAGCGTTTGGCTCGACCTATTCGACGCCGGGCTGGCAGCGCGCGCAGCAGCAGCGCGGCCGCGGTGGCAGTGGCGGCGGAGGCTTTAACGAGAGCCAGTCGCCATTCTCGTCATTTGGTGGCGGCGGCAACGCTTCGCGCAAGAAACCGATGGTGATCGAAGGCGAGCTGGTGGCGAAATCCACCGGCACCGAGTCCGACTTCTCGCTGGATGATCGCGTCTTCCATCAGAAATTCGGCTACGGCCATGTCACCAAGGTCGATGGCAACAAGCTGACCATTGAATTCGACAAGGCCGGCGAGAAGAAAGTCGTCGATAGTTTCGTGGAGCGCGCCTGATCATGCCGGTCTATCTCGCCGTCATCCGCGAACACAAGGACGGCAGCTTTCGCGTGACCTTCCCCGACCTCCCCGGCCTCGCCACCTCCGGCGACACGCTGGACGAAGCCATCGACGAGGCCGTCGAGACGCTGGAGGACGTGGCGGAGAACTGGGTCAATGCCGATGGTTCGACGACACTGCCGAAGCCACGCACGATCGACGAGCTGAGCGCCGATCCAGCCTTTGCCGATGCGGCGGATGGTGCGACGATTGCGGAGATCGAATACGAGCCGGCGGGATAGCTGGTCGAACTACACTTTTTGCGATAGGCTACTCCCGTTCTGGGGGAGCCGTGATGCTGACGAATAGTCGCGACATCATTCGACGTCTCGATCGCGAAGGCTGGGTCGAGATCCGCGTAGCCGGCTCGCATCATGTGTTCAAAAATCCCCAGACCGGACAGACGATCGTCATTCCGCACCCCAAGAAGGACTTGGGCAAAGGCCTCGTTCGTGCCATTTATAGGGGAGCAGGCTGGGCGCCTGATTGAGGTTCGCTATGGCCCACTATGTCGCCATCATCGAAGAAGCAGGACCGGACCTGGCCGTCGGCGTCTGGTTTCCAGACCTTCCGGGCTGCACATCGGCAGGTGATGACATCGACGAGGCCCTGCGCAACGCTCCTGAAGCCTTACAGCTTTATGCCGAGGGTGTCGCCTCGGAAGGGCACCGTCTTCCTCCACCGCGCACCTTTACCGAGTTAAAGGCCGATCCTGAGGTCGCCGACGATCTCGACGCCCATATGGTGGCTCTCGTCGAATTGCGCCCGCACTCTCACGCCGTCGAATAGCGGTTTTCGTCATTGAGATGAGCCCTTGCGACGAAGCAATCCAGTTCTTCGCTTGTGACACTGGATTGCTTCGTCGCTGCGCTCCTCGCAATGACGGCTGCGAACTGCCCCCAAGATAAAAATTCCAGCAGCCATTGCCTGGGCAGCATGGGGTTCCTATCTGTGTCATCCCGCCGCACAGTTCCCATTGCCTCCGCGCTGATTGCCCGCATGTCACCCATCATTTCCGTTTCCGGCCTCACCAAGAGCTATGCCTCCGGTTTTACCGCGCTCAAGGGCATCGATCTCGCTATCAACCGCGGCGAAATCTTTGCGCTGCTCGGGCCTAATGGCGCCGGCAAGACGACGCTGATCTCCATCATCTGCGGCATCGTCAACGCCACCTCCGGCACCGTGCTGGTGGATGGCCATGACATCCAGTCGTCATATCGCGCGGCGCGCTCGCTGATTGGCCTGGTGCCGCAGGAGCTGCATACGGATTCGTTTGAGACCGTATGGGCGACGGTGACCTTCAGCCGTGGCCTGTTCGGCAAGCCGAAAAATCCGGCGCTGATCGAGAAGATCCTCAAGGACCTCTCGCTGTGGGAGAAGAAAGACAACAAGATCATGGAGCTCTCGGGCGGCATGAAGCGGCGCGTGATGATCGCCAAGGCGCTGTCGCATGAGCCGCAGGTGCTGTTCCTCGACGAGCCCACCGCCGGCGTCGATGTGGAGCTGCGCAAGGGCATGTGGGAAGTCGTGCGCGAGCTGCGCGCCGCAGGCGTCACCGTGCTGCTGACCACCCATTACATCGAGGAAGCCGAGGAGATGGCCGACCGGGTCGGTGTCATCAACAAAGGCGAAATCATCCTGCTCGAAGAAAAAGCCAAGCTGATGCAGCAATTCGGCAAGAAGCGCCTGAAGCTGCATCTGCAGAGCAAGATCGATGCGGTGCCGGCTTCGCTCGCGCCCTACAATCTCGAGCTGAACAGCGACGGCATGGAATTGGTCTACACCTACGACACCAAGAGCGAGCGCACGGGGATTACCAGCCTGCTGAATGACCTGCGCGAGAGCGGCATTCGCTTTGCCGATCTCGACACGCAGCAGAATTCACTGGAAGAAATCTTCGTCAGCCTGGTGAGGAAATAACATGAATTACCGGGCCATCGCCGCCATCTACAAATTTGAAATGGCGCGCACCTGGCGCACGCTGCTGCAGAGCATCGTCTCGCCGGTGATCTCCACCTCGCTGTATTTCGTGGTGTTCGGCGCTGCCATCGGCTCGCGCATCGCCAATGTCGAGGGCGTCAGCTACGGCACCTTCATCGTGCCGGGCCTGGTGATGCTGTCGGTGCTGACCCAGAGCATCGCCAACGCGTCCTTCGGCATCTATTTTCCAAAGTTCATCGGCACGATCTACGAGCTGTTGTCGGCGCCGGT
Organism: Pseudomonadota bacterium; assembly: GCA_023451825.1. Lineage (GTDB taxonomy): Bacteria > Pseudomonadota > Alphaproteobacteria > Rhizobiales > Xanthobacteraceae > Tardiphaga. Next base: position 119,999 of record JAEXYA010000034.1, on the reverse strand, counting down.
CTCGGCGCTGGAAGTGGTGATCGGCTATGTCGGCGCGGCCGCCACCAAATCGATCATTCTCGGCCTGATCATTCTCGGCACCGCAGGCCTGTTCGTGCCGCTGCACATCATGCATCCCGTCTGGATGCTGGCCTTCCTGGTGATGACGGCGGTGACCTTCAGCCTGTTCGGCTTCATCATCGGCATCTGGGCCGACAGCTTTGAAAAGCTGCAGGCGATCCCGCTGCTGGTCGTGACGCCGCTAACTTTCCTGGGCGGCAGCTTCTATTCGGTGAACATGCTGCCTTCGGGCTGGCGCACCGTCACGCTGCTCAATCCCATCGTCTATCTGATCTCCGGCTTCCGCTGGAGTTTTTATGAGATCTCGGATGTGAGCATCGAAGTCAGCGTCGGCATGACGGTCGCTTTCCTCGTCGTCTGCATGGCCATCGTCTGGTGGATCTTCAAGACCGGCTACAAACTGAAGAAGTAAGTGAGAAACGAAAACGGCCCGGACATTGTCCGGGCCGTTCTGTTTTGAAGCAATCCGCTTTAGCGATAGCAGCGGAACTTGCCGTGCTTGTTGTAATAGCCGCGGCACTGGGTGCGGCGGCCCTCGGGAATGCCCAGCACACCCTTCACGCCACCCACGGCACCGCCGACGCCTGCGCCGACCGCACCGCCCACCAGACCGCCGATCGGGCCAGCCGCACGGTTGCCGTCACGCGCGCCCTGATTGGCGCCCTGCTCCATGCCGCGGAACACGCCCTGGGCGTGGGCGAAGTTCGGTACTGCGGCCAGGGCCAGGACCGTGGCGGCCAATGCCATGCGGGTCTTCAGCGAAAAACGGATCGGGAAAGCAGTCATGGTCTTCATCTCAATATCCCCCGCGCGCAGCGCGATTTGTCGCAATCACTTTGTGTCACGGCAACGTCGCAGGGGCGGAACCGGTTCCACGGCCATATGTTGAATTACGCATCCCGCGCCGCAGCAATCGCTGGAATAGTTCGAGCCGGACGTGAACCCCAGCCGGTTAAGGATGCACGAAACTGTCACTGGCGACGCAGCGGGCCCGGAGCCATATTGGAACCGGGACGGCGAGCGAATGAACAAGGGCAAGGCCCGGAGGCGAAAAGGTAACATGCGTGCGATTGTCATGACCCTGGTGGGTCTCTCCGTTCTCGCCGCCGGCAGCGCTGCCGAAGCCAAGATCAACATCACCGTGGACAAGGACAGCCAGACGATGACCGTCGTGCAGGACGGCGTCGAGAAATATCGCTGGCCGGTATCCTCGGGCCTGCCCTCCTATGAGACGCCCAATGGCAGCTTCCAGACTTTCCGCATGGAGGAGGATCACTACTCCAAGGAATTCGACGAAGCGCCGATGCCGAATGCGATCTTCTTCACCAAACGGGGCCATGCGATTCATGGTACGGATTCGGTAAGCCGACTGGGCTCGCCGGCATCGCATGGCTGCGTCCGTCTCTCGCGCGCGAATGCGGCGACCCTGTTTGCGATGGTGAAGGCCGATGGCGTGCTGAACACCACGGTGAATCTCACCGGTTCGTCGCAGGTGGCGCTCGCCCGCAATCCGCGTCCGACCAAGAATGCCGCGGCCACGCGCCGTGAGGTGGTCACTGCCGAGCCGTCCTACGATGCCTATGGCAATCCGATGGAGATCACGCCGCAGGCCGTGCCGAACAACCGCCGCATCATCCGCCAGGCGGCGCAGCCCTCGGGTGATCGCTATATCTATCCGGCCGACGGCGATGATGGCCGCCAGTACCCGGCCCCTCCCGGCTATCGCCGCATGACGGAAGCCGAGACACAGCAATATTATGCAAACCGCGGCTATAACTATAACAGCCAGCCGCAGGTCTATTACGCCCCGCGCCAGCGTGGTTTTTTCGGAGATTATTGAGCGCTGGATCGTAGGGCGGATGAGCGCAGCGTCATCCGCCGCGGAGCTTCAACCATGAACTCGGCCGGTAGGTTACGCTTCGCTAACCCACCCTACGGTCGCGCGTCAGGTATCTCCGTCCTTCAGCCTGCGCCAGACGGCGCCGAGGATGTTGGAATAATCATCCGTCCAGACGCGCTGATCCTTCTTCGCTGCGGTCAGCGTCCATGACGACGACGGCAACGCGACGCTGCCGACATCCGCATCGTTGCGCGCAGACATCACGACATTGGTCGAGAAGATATATTCGGCGTCGCGGCCGGTGTCCTCGTTGAATACCCAGCTCTTCAGCCCGTTGGCATCCGCAATGCCCGTCACCACACTTGCCAGTTCAAGATGGCGGTTGGAGACATGCATCACCACGGCGCCATCGGGTGCCAGCTTGGCCTTGTAGATCGCCATTGCTTCCTGCGTCGCCAGATGGATCGGGATCGCATCGGACGAATAGGCATCGACGATGATGAGGTCGTAGGCGCCGTCCGCTTCCTTGGTGAAAGTCAACCGCGCATCGCCGATCACAGGTTTGATGTCGGGCTGGCATTTCGAGATGTAGCTGAAATATTTCGGGTCGCGCGCGGTATCGACCATGGTCTGATCGATCTCGAAGAACTTCCAGCTCTCCCCAGCCCCCTGCGCGCAAACCAGCGAGCCCGAGCCGAGACCGATGACGGCGACCCGCAGCGGCGCGCCTTTGCGCGTGCGCAGGGCAGAGATCGCCTGCCCCATCCCGCCATCCTTATAATAATAGGTGATCGGCTCCGGCCGCCCCGTCACCGGCGTGCCGTCGTCATTGAGATATTTCTCGGCGCCGTGGATGGTCGTGCCATGCAGCAGCACGTGATACTGGCCATTCGCGGTCACCTGAATCTTGTGCACGCCGAAGAAGCTGCGCACCGTTTCGACGCGACCGTCATCGGCGGGATAGATCCGGATCAAAGCGAGCGCGAGCACGACGATCGCGAGCAATTCAAACCGACTGGCGCGCAGGCGGGACACGATCATCGCCACGATGGCGACGCCGGCAATGACATAAACGCGCTGCGCATCGAACCAGTTGAACAGCTTGCCGGCCGTGTAGCTCGGCGCGATCAACGCGACGGCAGCGACGAACAGCAACAGCCAATAGACACCGCGCCAGCTGGAGAAATGCCCGACCCGCGACGGCAGGCACAGCACCGCCAATGCCACCAGGATCGGATATTCGGCGATCCATGAGAAGGTGTAGGGCGCGATCAGGCCCGCGAACAATCCACCGACCATGCCGCCGAAGGACAGCGAGACATAGAAGCCGGTGAGATGACGCGCGGCCGGCCGGCTTTGCGCCAATTCACCATGGCAGCCCATGGCGATGATGAAGAATGCGAGCTGATGGCCACCGAGCGTGAGCAGCAGGTTCTGCTCGCCACCGACCGCCAGCAGCACGATGACGCCGGCGATCGCCAGCGGCATCATCATCAAGACAAGCCAATGCGGCAGCAGCGGGCGCGACTGGAACACCAGCACCCAGGTCAGCAGATACAGCGACAGTGGCAGCACCCAGAGCAGCGGAGCTGCGGCCACATCCGTCGAGATATGCGCGGTGACGGCGATCAGCAGGCCTGACGGCACGGCCGCCAGGAAGATCCAGCGCAGCCGTTGCAGCCAGCTTGGTGCGGGTGCCGCGGCATTGTCGGCCTCAGGCGACGCAATGGCAGTCGCGGGCGAGCGCATCAGCAGGAAACCGCAGCCGGCGATGAGCACGATCAGGAGACCATAGCCGGAGGTCCAGATCAGGTTCTGCGTATGCAGCGAAAACATCGGCTCCAGCAGCACCGGATAGGACAGCAGCGCCAGAAAGCTGCCGATATTTGACGAGGCGTAAAGGAAATACGGGTCGCGGCCATCGGGATGACCGGTGCGCACGAACCACGCCTGGAGCATCGGATTATTCGCTGCCAGCGCGAAGAATGGCAGGCCGATGGAGACGACGAACAGGCCGAGCAGCCAGAACGCATAGCCGCTCTCCGGCGGTTCGCCCCAGCCTGTCGCGATGGCCAGCGGCAGCGTGAGCAGCGCCGCCACCAGCAAGTCGAGATGGATCACCACGGGCAGCACGCGGCTGCGCAGCTGCATCAGGTAATGCGCATAGGCGTAGCCGCCGAGCAACAGCGACTGGAAGAACACCATCGCCACCGACCACACGGCAGGCGAGCCGCCGAGCCGCGGCAATACCATTTTGGTAAACAGCGGTTGCACCGAAAACAGGAGCAGCGCGCTGACGAAAATGGCCGCGGTATAGACCATCAGCAGCAGGCGATTGCGGGAGGCCGAGTTTGGGGCGGCGGACGGCTGCGACGAACTCATGAACACTCCGGCAGGATAAATGGCAATTCCGTCATTGCGAGGAGCTTTTGCGATGAAGCAATCCAGTCGTCCTTGACTGGAGTTCTGGATTGCTTCGTCGCGTCGCTCCTCGCAATGACGACGCATTGGGGTGGGCGCGAATGGAGCATAGAGTACCCATTCGGGCAATCCGGGCTAACCAAGGAACTGAAAGGATGCCACATGGCCTTGTGCCGCAGGGCCACCTCTTCGATAAAGAGCTCTAGCAATCAGTGTTGAAATTGGCATGTCAGACCTCCACGACGTTGTGATCATCGGCGCCGGCCATAACGGCCTCACTTGCGCGGCCTATCTGGCGATGGCCGGTTTGCGGGTGAAGGTTGTCGATCGCCGCAGCGTGGTCGGCGGCGCCGCGGTGACGCAGGAGTTTCATCCGGGTTTTCGCAATTCGGTGGCGTCCTACACCGTCAGCCTGCTCAATCCGCAGATCATCGCCGATCTCAAATTGCATGAGCACGGACTGCGTATCGTCGAGCGCAAGGCGCAGAATTTCTTGCCCGCGCCGGATGGCTCATATCTGCTGACCGGCGAAGGCCGCACGCAGGCGTCAGTTGCGAAACTGAGCCCGCATGACGCCGAGCGGATCGGCGACTTCTCTCAGCAGCTCGAAGTGATCGCCGACGTGTTGCGCGCGTTCGTGCTGCGCGCGCCGCCGAATGTCGTGCAGGGCTTTGGCCTCGGCACCATATCCGAAGCAATCAACGCGCTGGGCACAGCGAAAATCCTGAACGAACTGAGCATCGAACAGCAGCGCATCCTGCTCGATCTCTTCACCTGCTCGGCCGGCGAGATGCTCGACGATGTGTTCGAGCATGATCTGGTGAAGGCGCTGTTCGGCTTCGATGCCGTAGTCGGTAATTATGCGAGCCCCTACGCCGCAGGCTCCGCCTATGTGATGCTGCATCACGCCTTCGGCGAGGTGAATGGCAAGAAAGGTGTGTGGGGCCACGCCATCGGCGGCATGGGCGCGATCACGCAGGCGATGGCGGCGGCAGCGCGCGGCCATGGCGCCGAAATCACGCTCGGCAATGGCGTGCGCGAAGTGCTGGTGGAGCGCGATCGCGCCATCGGCGTCGTGCTGGAGAATGGCGAGAGCATTCGCGCGAAATATGTGATCTCCAACGTCAATCCAAAGCTGCTCTATACGCGACTGACGCCGTCCGATGCGCTGCCAAAGCCGTTCCGCGAGCGGCTGGCGAACTGGCGCGGCGGCTCCGGCACATTCCGCATGAATGTGGCGCTGAGCGCCCTGCCCTCGTTCACCGCGCTGCCCGGCACCGGCGACCATCTCACTGCCGGCATCATCATCGCGCCGAGCCTCGGCTATATGGAGCGCGCCTGGCTGGATGCGAAGCAGGACGGCTGGAGCAAGCAGCCGATCGTCGAAGTGCTGATCCCCTCCACGCTCGATGACAGCCTCGCGCCGGCCGGCCAGCATGTCGCCAGCCTGTTCTGCCAGCATGTGGCGCCGGCGCTGCCCAACGGCATGGACTGGGACGACCACCGCGACACCGTCGCCGATCTGATGATCCAGACGGTGGACAACTACGCCCCCGGCTTCAAGGCCAGCGTGATCGGCCGGCAGGCGCTGTCGCCGCTCGACCTCGAACGCGATTTCGGCCTGATCGGCGGCGATATTTTTCACGGGGCGCTGAGCCTGAACCAGCTGTTCTCCGCCCGCCCGATGCTGGGCCATGCCGATTATCGCGGACCGCTGAAGGGCCTGTATCACTGCGGTTCCGGCGCCCATCCCGGCGGCGGCGTCACGGGTGCCCCCGGCCACAATGCGGCCAAGACGGTGCTGCGGGATCACCGCTCGCTATTTGGATGAGGCTGTGGACAGGTGTGTGGATAAGCCTGTGCGCAACCTGTGATCGGGTGCGGGATAGACCTGTCGAGAAGCCCGGGATAGCCGGTGCACGCCTCCTGCATAAAGCGGTGCAATACCGGTGCATCAGCCGGGTATCATCCCGTGGATAAACCCTGTACGAAACGCGGATAAACCCGTGCATTTCCTGTTTACGACGGATCCGCGATGACCCCTCAAGGCACCAGCCGCGCCACCTTTGCCGTCGGCGATGAATTCAGCGCCAAGCGCATCGTCGATCTGCTCACCGAGAGTTTTGAAGAAAGCGAAGCGGCGATCGCGGCGTTCGAGAATCCGGAAGGCCGCTGGGACGTCACCGTGCATTTCGCCGATCCGCCGGATGAAGCGGCGATCCGCAACCTCGTCGCGCTTGCCTCCGACGACACCGTGGCGGGCAGCATCGTGTTCGACACGATCGAGGCCAAGGACTGGGTGAAGGAAAGCCTCGAAGGGCTGGTGCCGGTGCGCGCCGGACGCTTCATCGTCCATGGCAGCCACGACCGCGACAAGGTCCGCGACAACCAGCTCGGCATCGAGATCGAGGCGGCGCTGGCATTCGGCACCGGCCATCACGGCACCACGCGCGGCTGCCTGATCTATCTCGATTACGTGCTGCGCTCGAAAGCGCCAAAGCGAATTCTCGATCTCGGCACCGGCACCGGCGTGCTGGCCATCGCCGCGGCCAAGGCCACCAAGAAGCATGTGCTGGCCACCGATATCGATGCGATGTCGGTCAAGGTCGCGCATGAAAACATGAAGCTGAACGGCGTCGGCAATCTGGTCGAGACCGTTTGCGCCACCGGCTTCTCATCGCCGGCCATCGCCAAGCATGCGCCGTTCGACCTGATCCTCGCCAATATCCTCGCCAATCCGTTGCGCGCCATGGCCACCGACATGGAGCGGCACATGGCAAGCAATGGCATGATCATCCTGTCCGGCCTATTGCCACATCAGGCGACCAGCGTGATCGTGGCCTATCGGGCGCGCGGGCTGGTGCTGCTGAAGCAGCAGATCATCGAAGGCTGGAGCAGCCTGCTGATGCAGCGCGCGGGATAACGACGCTCCGGCTGTAGGGTGGGCAAAGCGCAGCGTGCCCACCATTGCCAAACGAGCATGAAGTGGTGGGCACGCTTCGCTTTGCCCACCCTACAAATCACTTCTGATCTTGCGCCGTTTCATCTTCGCGAACGCGTGCAACGATGAAGCGGCCGAGAACCTGGATCACATGATCAGGCTTCTGTGGTGATGCGGCTTGGGACTTGGGCTGTGCGTGGGGGGAATGCGCGTGACGCGGCGGGGAAATCTTCTCGAACGTGAAAGCGGGCATGGTGTTTTCCCTCTTCGCTGAGTTGAACACAAAGACCAGAAATGACGGTCTTCGCGAGGGCAACAAATTGCGGCGCAAAATGGTTCCGCATTCATAGCCCGTTGCCCGAAATTCAAGCATAACTTGTGCCAGCTTTTCGCAACCCTGCCCTTCGATTGCCCGCGCAGGGGCTCACTCATAGGATGCTCGCACCATGTTCGAAGCTCATTTCCAGACCTTTGAAGAGCCCGAAGGCGGCGTTGCGCTGACGGCGCGGCTGGCTGCCTTTCGCGAAGAATTGCTGCGTCGGAAGCTGACCGGCTTCGTGATTCCACGCGCGGATCAGCAGCAGAACGAATATGTGCCGCCATCCGAGGAGCGGCTGGCCTGGCTGACGGGCTTCACCGGCTCTGCCGGCATGGCGATCGCGCTGCTGCAGGAAGCCGCGATCTTTGTCGATGGCCGCTACACCGTGCAGGCGCCCAAACAGGTCGATACCAATGCCTGGAGCGTCCAGTCGCTGGTGGAGCCGCCGCCGGACAACTGGATCGCGGATCATCTGAAAGCGGGCGATCGCCTCGGATTTGATCCGTGGCTGCACACGACAGCAGCAGCCGAGCGCCTGAAGGCCGCCTGCGCCAAGGCCGGCGCAGAGCTCGTCGCGGTGGAGACCAATCCGATCGATGCGGTGTGGCACGAGCGCCCGACGCCGCCGCTCGGCGCGGTCACAATCCATCCGATGGAATATGCCGGCGAGAGCGAGGCCGACAAGCTCGCGCGTATCCGTGCGGAAATGGCGAAGCTCCATGTCGATGCCATCGTGCTGTCGGACTCGCACGCGGTGGCCTGGACCTTCAACATCCGCGGCGCCGATGTCTCGCATACACCACTGCCGCTGTCCTATGCGCTGGTGCCACGGGATGGCCGGCCGCAGATATTCATCGATCATCGCAAACTGTCCAACAGTTCACGTAGTCACCTCGAAGCCTCTGCCGATGTGCAGGAGCCGGATGCGCTGGTGACATCTCTGCGCGATCTCGCGGCGTCAGGCGCCTCCATCGCACTCGATGGCGCAACCGCGGCGGATGCATTGAGTCGGCTCATCACGGAGGCCGGCGGCACGCCGGTTCGATCAAGCGATCCCATCGCCATGCTCAAGGCGATGAAGAACCCGGTCGAGATCAAGGGCACCACGACCGCGCATCGCCGCGATGCCGTGGCGCTGGCCAGATTTCTCGCCTGGATCGATCGCGAGGCACCGAAAGGCGGCCTCACCGAAATCGACACGGTAGAAGCGCTGGAAACATTCCGCCGCAACACCGGCGCGCTGAAGGATGTGTCCTTCCCGACCATCGCCGGCACCGGGCCGAATGGCGCCATCGTTCATTACCGCGTCACCCGCAAGAGCAACCGCCGCATCGCTTTGGGCGATCTGCTGCTGATCGATTCCGGTGCGCAATATGAAGACGGCACGACGGACGTCACCCGCACCATCGCCATCGGCGAGCCCACCGACGAGATGCGCGACCGCTTTACACGCGTGCTGCGCGGACATATCGCGATTGCGCGCGCGGTGTTTCCGGATGGCACGACGGGTGCGCAGATCGATTCCTTTGCACGCCAATTCCTCTGGCATGCCGGCCTCGACTTTGCCCATGGCACGGGCCATGGCGTCGGCTCCTATCTGTCGGTGCATGAAGGCCCCGCGCGGATTTCCAAGCTTGGCGCGACGCCGCTGAAGCGTGGCATGATCCTGTCCAACGAGCCCGGCTACTACAAGACCGACGCATTCGGCATCCGCATCGAGAATCTCGAACTCGTCGTCGAAGCCAAAATCGACGGCGCCGAACAGCCGATGAACGAATTCCAGACGCTGACGCTGGCGCCGATCGACCGCCGGCTGATCAACGCGCATCGCATCAGCAAGCGCGAGCTGAGTTGGATCAACGATTATCACGCCCGCGTCCGCCGCGAGATCACGCCGTTGATCGACGACGAAGAGACGCGGACCTGGCTGCATGCCGCGACCGAGCCGCTGGTTCAGCCTGCATGAGACGTCATTGCGAGCGCAGCGAAGCAATCCAGAATACCGAGCAAGGACAGACTGGATTGCTTCGTCGCAACGGCTCCTCGCAATGACGGCCAGGATGGCAGATCCCACACGCTCACGCGTCATGCTGCTTCTGCTGGTCGTGATGACCGGCATCGCGCCGATCTCGCTTTACATGCTGGTGCCGGCGCTGCCCGAGCTCGCCCGCACCTTCGACGCCGACATCTCCATCGCGCAGATGACGGTTTCGCTTTACATGGTGGGCCTCGCCTTCTCGCAGCTCATCATGGGGCCGCTGTCCGATCGGTTCGGCCGCAAGCCGGTGCTGCTGGCGGGGCTCACTTTGATGGTGATCGCCGGCATCGGCTCGAGCTTTGCGATCACACTGCCGCAGCTGATCGCCGCGCGTTTCTTCCAGGCGCTCGGCGGCGCCACGGGCATGGTGATGAGCCGCGCCATCATTCGCGACCTCTATCCGCGCGAACGCGTGGGGCCGATGATCAGCCTTGTCATCGCGGTCATGATGATCGCGCAGATGCTGTCGCCGCTGGCCGGGGGCCTGCTCGAAACCGGCTTCGGCTGGCGCGCGATCTTCTACACGGTGACCGCCGCATCGCTTGTCGTGACGCTGGCGATCGCCCTTCTGCTGCCGGAGACACGCAAACGCGCAACAAGCGATGTCGGCAGCAGCGGCTTCATCGCCGATTCAAAAGTGCTGTTCGGCAGCCGGGCTTTCATCGGCTATCTCTTTTGCTATGTATTGGCATCGTGGATCATCTTCACGTTCGCCGGCGGCGGCCCCTTCGTGGTGGTGAACCAGATGGGCCGCACCTCCGCCGAATATGGCGCATGGTTCGCGACCTCCGGCCTCGCTTATCTCCTCGGCAATCTTGCTTGCGTCCGCTTCGCGCCGCGACGGACCATTGCGCAGTTGATCTGGTTCGGCCTCGCCTTGCAGTTCGGCGGTGCTTTGCTGAATGTCGTGTGGGGACTGACGGGGCTCAATCAGCAGCCATCCTGGCTGTTCATCACCCATATGATCGTGATGTTCGGCAATGCTTTCGTGATGTCGAACGCCGCTGCCGGCGCGCTCAGCATCCGCCCGCAGGCGGCGGGCGCGGCCTCCGGCATGATGGGTTTCATGCAGATGGGCTTCGGCTCGCTCTGCTCGCAGGGCGGCGCCTGGCTCGGCGGACATTTCGCAACGCCGGTGGCGCTCAATCTGTCGCTGGTGGTCCTGTCCTGCGGCTGCGCGGCGGCGATGATCTTTCTGGTGCCACGGCGGAAGGTCGTGGTGACGGAGAAGATGGTGGAGAAGGCGGAGAGCGAAGAGAGCGGGTTGATGTAGCTCTTTTCTTCTCCCTCCCCCAAGCGGCGCAGCCGCGCCGTGGGGAGGGTGGATCAAAGCGAGCGTTCAGCGAGCTTTGAGACGGGTGGGGTGTCTCCGCGAACTCCGACGTCACGTGGGGATAGACCCCACCCCCGCCTAACGGCGGACCCTCCCCATTCGCTTCGCTCCGGGGAGGGAGACCATAGGCGTCATCCCCCGATCAACGCCAACCACTCGTCCTCAGTCAACACCGCCACACCAAGATCACGCGCCTTGGTCAACTTCGATCCGGCATCTTCGCCAGCGACGACATAATCAGTCTTCTTCGACACGGATCCTGCAACCTTCGCGCCCAAGCGCTCGGCCGACGCCTTCGCCTCATCGCGCGTAAACTTCGTCAGCGAGCCCGTGAACACCACCGTCTTGCCCGCCACTGGTGTGTCGGTCTTCGCCTGCGCGACATCGAGCACCTCGATCTCGCCAAGCAACTCATCCAGCGCCTTCACATTGCGCGCCTCGGCGAAGAACTCGACCACGGCATCGGCAACGATCTCGCCGACTCCGCCGATATTGTTCAGGTCCTGATAGGCCTCCGACGTGTTGCCCTCGTCGCCCTGTCCGGCTGCGGCCGCCAGCATGGCTTCACGGAACACAGCAAACGATCCATAGTGCCGCGCAAGCAGTTTTGCATTGCCTTCACCGATATGACGGATGCCGAGCGCGAAGATCAGGCGATTGAGTTCGATCTTGCGACGTTCGTCGATGGCGGCAAACAGGTTGCGCACCGAGACTTCGCCATAACCCTCGCGGTCGCGCAGCTTCTTGTTGGCGCGCTCGTCGCGCTTGGCCAGCGTAAAGATATCGACGGGATGCATGATGATGCCCTCGTCGTAAAATTCCTGGATCTGCTTGTCACCAAGACCATCGATGTCAAAGGCAAGTCGCGAAACAAAGTGCTTGAGCTTCTCCACCGCCTGCGCCGGGCACACCAGCGCGCCGGTGCAGCGGGTGACGACTTCGTCATTCTCGCGGATGGCATGGCTGCCGCAGACCGGGCACTTGTCGGGGAATGCATAGGGCTTTGCGCCGTTCGGACGCTTGTCGAGAATGACATTCACCACCTGCGGAATGACATCGCCGGCGCGCTGCACGATCACCGTATCGCCCTCGCGGATGTCGACGCCATCGCGCAGCGTCTGACCATCATTGCCGATGCCCTTGATATAATCGGCATTGTGCAGCGTCGCATTAGACACCACGACGCCGCCGACGGTGATCGGCGTCAGCCGCGCCACCGGCGTCAGCGCGCCGGTGCGGCCGACCTGGATGTCGATCTTTTCGAGCACGGTCGTCGCCTGCTCGGCCGCGAATTTATGCGCGATGGCCCAACGGGGCGCGCGTCCGGCAAAACCGAGCCGTGCCTGCCAGTCGATGCGATCGACCTTGTAAACGACGCCGTCGATGTCGTAGCCGAGCTTGGCCCTGATCTCGCCGATGCGGCGATAGAAGGTCAGCGCGTCATCGACGCTCTTGCACAGCGTGATCTCGGGATTGACGGTGAAGCCAGCCTTGTGGAGCCAGTCGATCATCGCATGCTGCGTGGGCTCCGGCATCGGATAGTCCGACATCTCACCCCAGGCATAGGCGAAGAACTTCAGGGGCCGCGACGCGGTGATCGCGACATCCTTCTGCCGCAGCGAACCTGCAGCGGAATTGCGCGGATTGGCAAAGACGGTGTCGCCGGCTTCTTCCTGCTTCTTGTTGAGCGCGAGGAAATCGCTCTTGAGCATATAGACCTCGCCGCGCAATTCGCAGGCGGCGGGGATGTGCTTGCCTTTCAGCACATTCGGGATGTCCTTGATGGTGCGAACATTGGCGGTGACATCCTCGCCCGTAAAACCATCGCCGCGGGTGGCGGCATGGATCAGTTCGCCATTCTCATAGCGCAGTGACAACGAGAGGCCGTCGATCTTCGGTTCGGCGACCAGTACAGGGATCTCGTCGAGCTTGAGGAAACGCTGGATGCGCTCCACGAATTCGGTGACGTCTTCATCGCTGAAGGCATTGCCGAGCGAGAGCATCGGCACCGCGTGCTGGATTTTAGCAAAGCCACGCGCAGGCGCCGCGCCGACGGTCTGGGTCGGGGAATCCGACTGCACCAGCTCCGGGAATTTCGCTTCGATCGCTTCGACGCGTTGGCGCAAGGCATCATAGGCTGCGTCCGAGATCGTCGGCGCATCGTCCTGATAGTAACGCTTGTTATGCGCCTCCATCTCCAGCGACAGCCGCATCAGCTCGATTTTGGCTTTCGGCTTGGTCAGCGTGGAGATGTCGGGAGGAGTTTTGGGAGATTTTGCCATGGCTATGGATACGACGATGCACGCGATGAGAAAAGACGGCGATCGCTTCTCTCTTGTCATTCCCGCGAAAGCGGGAATCCAGTAGCCACCGTCACAGCGATAGACCGCGAAAGACGGTGTCTAATGGATCGCCCGGTCAAGCCGGGCGATGACAGGCGGAGCGTTACGCCGCGCCCTTGAGCAGCCGATCTGCCGCCGCCCTCGCCTCGGCGGTAATCTCCGCACCCGCCAGCATCCGCGCGATTTCCTCGCGGCGATGGTCGTCGGCCAGCGTGTTGACGTTGGTCGCCACGCGCTTGCCCTTGTCGAGGGCCGCCTTGGAGATCAACAGATGCTGGTCGGCGCGCGCGGCCACCTGCGGCGCATGCGTCACGGCCATCACCTGCACCTTGCCGGCGAGACGGCCAAGCCGCGCACCGATCGCATCGGCCACCGCACCACCGACACCCGTATCGATTTCGTCGAACACCAGCGTCGGCGCCGAGCCCTTGTCGGACAGCACCACCTTCAGCGCCAGCAGGAAGCGCGAGAGTTCACCGCCGGAGGCGACCTTCATCATCGGACCCGGCCGCGTACCGGGATTGGTCTGCACCCAGAATTCGACGCGATCGATGCCCTGCGGGCCGGGCGTGGCCGCATCGGTATCGACCTGGGTAATGAACTTGGCGCGCTCAAGCTTGAGCGGCGCAAGTTCTGCAATCACGGCCTTGTTGAGCTTCTCAGCCGACTTGATGCGCGCGGCCGAAAGTTTTGCGGCAGCCGCGGCATATTTCGCATCGGTCTCGATGGCGGCCTTTTCCAGCTTCGCCAGCTGGCCGGCGCCGGCATCGATGGTGGCCACATCGGCGTAGAATTTTGCCGCCAGCGCAGCCAGCCCATCCACCGGCGTGGAAAACTTTCGGGCGGCGGCGCGCAGCGCGAACAGGCGTTCCTCGATGCGCTCGAGCTCGGCGGGATCGAAATCGGCGGCAATCAGCGCGGCGCTGAGATGCTGGTCGGCCTCTTCCAGCGCATTGATGGCGACATCGATGGCCTTCACCGCGGGCTCCACCAGCGCCGGCGACGAGCCGGCTCGGCGCTCCAGCCGGCGCACGGCAGCAGCCAGCGCGGAGATCGGCGAATGTGGGCCGGAGACGGCTTCCTGTGCCTCGCGGAGATCCGAGGCGATCTTCTCGCCCTGCATCATGCCGGTGCGACGCTCGGCCAAGGCGGTCTCCTCGCCGTCCTTCGGGTTGAGCTTCTTCAGCTCATCGGCGGAATGGCGGAGATAATCGGCGTCGCGGGCGGCACGCTCCATATTGGCGCGATGGGTGTCCAGCGCCGTATAGGCGGTCTTGCGGGCCACCCACAGCGATTCCAGCGCCACAACGTCCTTGTCCAGCCCGGCAAAGGCATCGAGCAGCCGGCGATGGCTGGCGGCGTCCACGAGGGCGCGGTCGTCATGCTGGCCATGGATCTCGACCAATGCGGCGCCGATGGCCTTCAGCGTCTGTACGCTGACGGTCTGATCGTTGATGTAAGCGCGGGTGCGGCCGTCGCCGAACTGCACGCGGCGGAGAATCATCTCGCCGGTGTCGTCGTCAAAACCGTTGTCCTTGAGCAGGCTGAGGGCGGGATGGCCGGGAGCGAGATCGAAGGCGGCGGTCACCTGCCCCTGCTCCGCGCCGTGGCGGACCAGGCCGGCATCGCCACGGCCGCCAAGGGCCAGCGCGAAGGCATCCAACAAGATGGATTTGCCGGCGCCGGTCTCGCCGGTCAGCACGGCCAGGCCACGCGAAAATTCGATATCAAGCCGCTCGATCAGGACGATGTCACGGATCGACAGACGAGCGAGCATGGGAGGACGATTCCTAGCCGAGGCCGATTCGCTTGAAGGCCCTTGAAATATAGGAGCCCTTGTTCTCGCTCGGTTCGAGACCGCCCGACTTTACAATATTATAGGCGTCTTTGTACCAGCGGCTGTCAGGAAAATTGTGGCCAAGCACGGCGGCAGCCGTCTGCGCCTCGCCGACCACGCCGACCGTCATATAGGCCTCGGTCAGGCGCATCAGCGCCTCTTCGACATGGCGGGTGGTCTGGTATTGGGTGACCACGGTCTTGAAGCGGTTGATGGCGGCCGTGTAGTCGCGCTTCTTCATGTAATAACGGCCGATATCCATTTCCTTGCCGGCGATCTGATCCTTGGCGCCTTCCAGCTTCTGCTTGGCAGAGGTGGCGTATTCCGAAGTCGGATATTTGCGGACGACTTCCTCGAGCGCAGCCATCGCCTTCTCGGTGCGGCCCTGGTCGCGCGAGATGTCCGGGATCTGGTCGTAATGCGAGGCGGCGATCAGATACTGCGCATAGGCGGCGTCGGGGCTGCCGGGATGCAGCGTGACATAGCGTGTGGCTGACCCGATGCAGGTGTCGTAGTCGCCGGTCTGGTAGGCGGCGTAAGCGGACATCAGCAGCGACTTGCGCGCCCATTCCGAATACGGATGCTGGCGATCGACTTCCTCGAATTTCTTCGCGGCGGCCTTCGGATCCTTGCTCTGGTTCATGAGGTACAGGCCCTCATTATAGAGCTTGTCGGCCGGCTCATCGACGAATTGGTCGTCCTTCTTGGAGAACTTGTCCCACAATGCGCCGGTGCCGCAGCCGGCCAGCGGCACGGCGAGCACGATCAGGCCCACGGCAAGCCGCAGCGGGCGCTTGAGGCGCGAGAGTTCATCACGGAAGGAAAGCGCAAAACGCTGTGCCGACATCTATTCTTGCCTGACGTCTGTCTGCGGGCGTCGTCACGACGCCCAAATGCGGTGCTCTGCGCGCCAACCGCGCCCCGATACGAACCAGCCAAAACAAGCCCGTGGTCTTCATCCCCGACCGCGTGCCTGTTTATCCGAAGGCTGTTCGTTAACCAACCGGATAGGGGCGCATTTCGCCGGGAATGTGGCGAAAGAGGTGTGGAGACAGATGGTTATGGTTACCGGGGGTGTCGCGGGAGCCAGACCGGATAGACGGCTAGCATCGGCGGCATTTCCTGCAAACAAACACCGGATCGATCAAAGTGGAAAGCTCCGACGGATTATACTACCTTGAGAAATATAATCCGACAAACAACACCCATTGCGGGAGCTTCAAATGCCTCTCTCGCCAGCATCGGCCGAGCGGATCAAACTCGCTGCGACGTTTTTCAACTCGCTCGGGGTCGCGCTGGTGTCGTTGGGCGTCTTTGCCCCGATCATCTATCAGGCCACCACAACGGACGCCGTCATCAGCGAAAAGCGCGCACTCATCTACGGCGTGATCGGGGTTTGCGTGACGGCAGCCGTCGCCTTACATTTCTCGGGTCAGGCGATGCTCAGTTTCCTCGAAACGCCGACGCCTCAGGAGGCGGAAGATGACCGCCAATGATTTTCAGATTCTGATAGCCCCCGTGATCGGCACGGCTGCAGCTATGGCAATAGGATGGTTGAGCCTGTTTCTCGTGCTGCGTCGGGAAAAACAACTCGAGCGGCTGCGAGCAACGTCACGGACAAATTCCGGTGCAGGCAGCTCCGCGAAATCAAAACCGCCTCTGGGCAAAGAACGGCACGCCGAGCCGTTGGCAGGCGTTTGATTCGCGCGGGGACTCAGTTTTCGAAGAAAACGAATAATCCGTCTTACGACACGTCCGGCCCGAAAGCCGGGCTGAGGCCGCCGAGCACGCCCGAGGAGACGTCTGCGCTGGCGCGGCCGCGGCGGGCGGGAGCCTTCACAGACACCGTATCGGTCTCGACGATCTTCCAGGCCGAACGATCGGCCAAAAGCGCCTTGAGGACTTCGTTGTTGAGCTTGTGGCCGCCACGCACCGAGCGATAGGCGCCGAGGATCGGCAGGCCAGCCAGGGCGAGATCACCGACAGCGTCCAGCACCTTATGGCGGGCGCATTCGTCGGAATAGCGGAGGCCTTCAGCATTGAGGAGCTTGGTGTCGTCGAACACGACGGAATTTTCGAAGGAGGCGCCGAGTGCATAACCGGCGCTCGAAAGGCGGGCGACGTCGTTCATGAAGCCGAAGGTGCGGGCGCGGGCGACTTCGCGGCGGAAGGTCTCGGGATTGAGGTCGAGCACATAGCTCTGACGGCCGATGACGGGATTGTTGAAGTTGATTTCGATCTCGGCGCGGAAGCCGGAAGCGTAGGGGCGGAATTCACCGAAGGAGTCACCGATGGCAACCTGCACCGGTTTCAGCACCTGGATGAAGCGGCGGCGGGCGCCCTGCTCCACGACGCCAGCCTGATCGATGGCGGCAACGAAAGCGGCGGCCGAACCATCCATGATCGGCACTTCCGGGCCGTCCACTTCGATGGTGGCATTGTCGATACCCATGCCACGGAGTGCTGCGAGAACGTGTTCGGCGGTGGAAACGATCGGGCCGTCCTGATCGCCGAGCACGGTGGCGAATGCAGTGGCGATAACGGATTTGGCCGTGGCGGTGACTTCGCGATCCGGACCTTCAAGCCCGGTGCGGACGAAGATATAACCGGCATCGACGGGAGCGGGGCCAAGTGTCAGGCTGACAGGTTTTCCGGAGTGGACGCCGACACCGGTCACGGTGGCTTGCGCTCCAAGCGTGGTCTGTCGGCTGAAAGTCATATGTTACCCACCCAAATAGACCTCTCGTCATGAGAGGAACTCACTCGTCCGACTTTGCAAAGTTGAACCTTGCGGGTCTTCCGAGCCCCCGAGTCGCAGTCACATTAACCCTTGCCACAAAGTGCGCCAACTCACGCTTTCTAACCGATTGTTACCCAACCTCTGCCGCATTCCAGCCGGTTGTTAACCAAGGTTTCTGGCGCTTTCCGCACTCAAAAGCAAGTTGAGTGACGACGCATGACGAAATTAACTAATTAGAATCAATGCGTTAAAGAATCGTGACGGGTTTATTGGAACGCCCACGAAAAAGCCCCGGTCGCATGACCGGGGCTTCATCTTCATGACCATTGTTACAGTCGATCAGTTCGACTGGCGGCGCAGGAACGCCGGAATATCGAGATGATCGTCGCCCTGTGGTGCGGGGGCCACAGGCGCCGGGCGGCCATGCAGGTCGAGGCCCTGCGGAGCCGGACGACGGGCATATTCGGACACCGGCGGCTCATTGGCCATCTGCTGGGCGACCGAACGCTGCGGCTTGCGCTCCGGCAGCGGCGGCATCGGCGCCATGGCAGGAGCCTGCGCGCGGCCGGACACCGGAGCTTCCGATTCCTCGTCGCGGCGGCCGAGGCCAACATTGGCGAGGCGCTGCAGCAGCGACAGACGCTGCTTCTGCGGTTCCTCGTCCGCGTCGCCGCGAGCCTGGCGAATCTCGGCCTGGGCCGGCATCGGCAGCTCTTCGAACTTCGGCATGCGCGGCGCGCGAACCGGCGCCTGCTGCGCGGCCGGCGGGATGAACTGCTCCGGAAGCGGCGCTTCCATCGGCATTTCCTGACGAGGAGCTTCAGGGAACAGCGACGGCTTCTGCGCAATCGGACGCACGGTCACGTCGCCATAGGTGCCCTGCTGCGGAGCTTCCGGCGCAACCGCGGCAGCGATGGCGGCAAGAGCAGCGCGCTCATGGTTGCTGGCCGGGGCACGCGGTGCCGGTGCAGCGGCAGGCACTGGAGCACCAGCCTTGGCGGCGGCTGCAGCGGCGATGCGCTGGTTGTCGGCACGCAGGCGGGCGGTCAGGTCAGCAAGACGGGTATCCGGCTGGGCGGGCTGGCCGACGGCGGCGACCGGAGCCGAAACCGGGGCCGGCGCACGGGCGAGTTGCGCCTGCTCGATGCCGGTGGCGACCACCGACACGCGGATGACGCCGTCGAGGCTTTCGTCGAAGGTGGCGCCGACGATGATGTTGGCGTCCGAGTCCACTTCCTCGCGGATGCGGGTGGCGGCTTCGTCGACTTCGAACAGGGTCAGGTCCTTGCCGCCGGTGATCGAGATGAGGAGGCCCTTCGCGCCCTTCATCGAGGAATCATCGATCAGCGGGTTGGCAATGGCGGCTTCGGCGGCGGTCAGCGCGCGCTTCTCACCGGTGGCTTCGCCGGTGCCCATCATCGCCTTGCCCATCTCCTTCATGACTGCGCGCACGTCGGCGAAGTCGAGATTGATCAGGCCTTCCTTGACCATCAGGTCGGTGATGCAGGCGACGCCCGAATAGAGCACCTGGTCGGCCATCGCGAAGGCGTCGGCGAAGGTGGTCTTCTCGTTGGCGACCCGGAACAGGTTCTGGTTCGGAATGATGAGAAGCGTGTCGACGACCTTGTGCAGCTCGTTGATGCCCGCTTCGGCGGTGCGCATGCGGCGCTGGCCTTCGAAGTGGAACGGCTTGGTGATCACGCCGACGGTCAGGATGCCCATGTCGCGCGCGGTCTTGGCGATGACCGGAGCTGCACCGGTGCCGGTGCCGCCGCCCATGCCGGCGGTGACGAACACCATGTTGGCGCCCGTGAGGTGATCACGGATTTCGTCGATGACTTCCTGCGCGGCAGCCGCGCCGACATCCGGCTGCGAACCGGCGCCGAGGCCCTGGGTCACCTGGGTGCCCATCTGCACGATGCGCTGCGCCTTCGACATGGTCAGCGCCTGCGCGTCGGTGTTGGCGACGACGAAGTCGACGCCCTGCAGACCGGCGGTGATCATGTTGTTGACGGCGTTGCCGCCGGCGCCACCGACACCGAACACGGTAATACGGGGCTTCAGCTCGCTGATATCAGGAACGTTGAGATTGATGGTCATGAGGTTGCCTCTCGTATTAAGCGCGAATTGTGTGGTCGTGCCGGTGGCTGAAAGCCGGTGGCGTCGGTGACGGAATGTGCAGTGTCTGGAAAAATCTCATCAGAAGCCCTCGCGTAGCCATCGACCGACCTTTCCGAAGTATCCGCCGCCATCGGTGCCTGTCTTGAGCTGACGCGTGAAGCGCGGCTCGACATGTTCGAGGTGAGCGAATTGCGGATAGACGAGCAGGCCCGACGGCACTGCAAACGACGCGCTCTTCGCCTCGTTCGGCAGACGGCCAAAACCAAGCGGGCGAGCGACGCGAACGGAGCGGCCGAGAATCTGCGAGCCGAGTTCGACGAGACCGGTGAGCTGCGATGCGCCGCCCGACAGCACCACGCGTGCGCGTGGCTCTGCAGCGAAAGGCGAATCCGCAAGCCGATCCCGGATCATTTCGAAAATCTCCTCGGCACGCTGGCGCACAATGTTTGCAATCGTGGCGCGTGACACGGCCTGCGGATAATCACGATCATTATCGCCAGCCGTCGGCACGTTCATCATTTCACGCGCGTCGGAGCCACCTGTCAGCACGGTGCCATATAACGTCTTGATTCGCTCGGCATCCGCAATGCAGCAGCCTAGGCCACGCGCAAGATCCATGGTGATGTGTTGCCCGCCTACCGCAAATCCGGAGGCGTGAACGATGCGACCACCCGAATAGGTGGCGATCGTCGTGGTCCCTGCCCCCATCTCGACGACGGCCGCACCGAGATCGGTCTCGTCATCGGTGAGCACGGAGAGTCCTGCGACATAAGGCGCGGCCGCCATCGCCTCGACATTGAGGTGGCAGCGCTCGACGACCAGCATCAGATTACGCGCGACGGTCGCGTCCGCGGTGATGACGTTCATGTCGACGCCGAATTGCGACGCGACCATGCCCTTGGGGTCGCGAATGCCCTTCACGCCATCGAGCGAATAGCTCACCGGAAGCGCATGCAGCACGGTGCGGCCCGGCGGCGTTGCGTGGCGCATGCCGGTCGAGGTGACGCGAGCCATGTCGGACGCGCTCACCGCACCGCCCTTGATGTCGGCGGAGGCTTCGATCAGTTGGCCCTGCAGGCGGCCGGCCGAGACCGACAGCAGAACGGATTCAACGCGCACCTTGGCCATGCGCTCGGCAAGACCCACGGCCTGGCGTACCGACTGCTCGGCCTCGCCCATATCGACCACCGCGCCGGACTTCACACCGCGCGATTGGATCTGGCTGTAGCCGATCAGTTCGACGGCATGGGTACGGCCACGCAGCGCTTCGTTCGGTGCGCAGGGACGCAGACGCGCGATCATGCACGCGATCTTGCTGGTGCCGACGTCAAGCGACGCCACCAGCGCCGTGCGGTTGGCCGCCATCTGGCGCGTCTTCGGCGCCTGGTTGCGATCCAGCCCGCTCATGCTGCGCCTGCTTTCTTCTTGGCCTTGTCCTGCGCCTTGAACTGCTCTTCGCGGGCCTTGGCGGCCTCCTCCGACAGACGCACAGTCAGGCGATCCGGCAAGCGCATGTCGATGGCGACGATGTCGCGCGAGAACAGGCGATCTTCGCGATCGAGCTTGCTCAGCATCGCGAGTGCATTACCGAGATCGTTTTCTGGCAGCCGAACATCGAGATTGTCATTCAGGCGCAGATTCCAGCGGCGCTCGCCGACATAGATCGCAGCCTTGGTGACGGCGCGGACCTGCGGATAGCGATCCAGCAGCGCGATAAAATCCTTCGCAGCCGCGTCGGCGCCCTTGCCCACCACCAGCGGCAGCTTGACGAAGCTGCTCGGCACGTAGTTTTCGAGCACGGCGCCATCATCGGCGATGACGGCAAGCTTGCCGTCTTCCTGCCAAAGCGCGAAAGCGGTGCGTTCGGTGACGTCGATCTGCAGGCGATCCGGATACAGCTTCAGCACATTGGCATCGGCGATCCAGGGATTGGCCTTCAGCTTTTCGCGCACGGCGGCCGCATCGACGAACAACAGCGACGAGCGGCCATTGATGCCGCCGATGGCCAGGATCTCGTCCTGGGTCAATTGCTTGCGGCCGTTGAGGATGACCGAGGAAATGCGGAAGCCGGCGGCATTGGCCGCGGCGTTGCGGGCGTCCTGGAACGCAGCGACGACCTCATCGACATGCTCGCCCTTGACCACGCCGAAGCCGACACTCCCGGCCAGGATCAACAGGGTGGCCGCAATGCCGACGCGTCGCGGAACATAGCGTTCGATAAAGATGACGAGTTTGCTGGTGCTCGGCTCGCGCTCGGGGGCCTTGCGGTTCTTCAGGGCCGTGAGGGAACGCTCGAGCGGCTCCAGCTGCTCGCGCAACAGGATGCCGGCCCCCCGGGCCGCCATTTTGAGGTCAGCTTGGGGCCTCAGCGATCCGACCGACCGAGAGAGGCGTCCTCCACCATCCATTCCACGAGCTCGTCACAGGTTGTGCCCGCATTTTCGCGGGGCCAAAGCACTGGCGATGACGCTGATGACATCTCGGTCAGACCGGAACGGACTAAGTGTCTGGAATGACACCACTTCCATCGATACGCGACGATACGGAACGCCCGCAAAGCTCACGCCTCGGCAGCCAAGCGCAACATGCGCCGCCAGCGTTAACCTTCGGATGTCCTGGTAAACAAAACGTAAAGGGGATGGAATCAGGGGGCATTTTGCCCCGGATTCATAAGACTTTAGCGGGAGTGTTGCAGCCGGGTGTTAAGGAACCGTGGCAGGGCGGTAATGGCGGCGTTCGGTCGCAGATGACGGTCCGTAGCCCGGATGGAGCGCAGCGTAATCCGGGATTCAGAGCGTCAGCCGTTCGCCGGTCCCCTGATTGCGCTTCGCTGCATCCGGGCTACGCCCAACTCAATCTGCCCGTTCAGAAAATCCACAAACGTGATGCCCTGCGCATTCAACGCCTTGGGGTAGAGCGACGCCTTGGTCAGCCCCGGCAACGTGTTGGTTTCGAGATAGACGAGGCCATCGGCCGACACGATGAAATCCGATCGCGAATAGCCCGTGCAGGACATCGCCTTGTGGGCGCGCACGGCAAGATCCTGGATCTGCGCGGTGACCTCCGGCGTAAAGCGGCCGGGACAGATCTCCTGGGTCGATTTGGCGAGATATTTCGCCTCGTAATCGAAGCCACCGCCGGCGGGGACGATTTCGATGGGGGGCAGCGCGATCACCGAGCCATCTCCCTGCTCCAGCACCGCGCAGGTCGCCTCGATGCCGGCAACGAACGGCTCGATCACGTAGTCCTCGACCTTTGCAGCGTTGCGAACGGCCACCAGATCCTGCTTCGCATTCACGAACATCAGGCCATAGCTGGAACCATCGCGTGCAGGCTTGGCGATCAGCTTGCCATACTGGTCGAGCGCAGCCTCCATATCGGCAAGCGCGATACCAGCAGCGATCGGCACACCTGAAATCGCGGCGAAACGCTTCGCCGCAACCTTGTCGAACGCAAGATTGGACGACGCCGAACCGGAGCCGGTGAAAGCCACGCCGCGAACTTCGCACATGGCCTGCACTTCGCCATTCTCGGCTGCGCCGCCATGCATGCCGAGCACCAGCACGCGCCCCTCAGCCTTGGCCTTGTCGAGTGCCTGTGCCAGCGAGCCGAGCGACTTGCCATCGGCCGTGAATGGATTTTCGAAGGGGCGGTCATGACCAAGCAGCGCCGCGCCCGACGTCTCGTAGACGTTGTCGTCGGCATCCCAGAACCAGAGCGCCGCCTCAGGCAGTGTCGCGTGCAGAGCCTGCGCCGAAGCGACAGATACCAGCCGCTCCTTGTTCAGCCCCCCGAACACGATGGTGACCAGGTTGGGGGCGATCGAGGCAGTCATCATCGGGGCTCCATGCGAATCACCGCATCCTAACCATACTGCCAAGGCGATGGCACGCGAGGTTGCGAGTCATATAAGGGTTTGTGCGACGACAATGCGCGAAGGCGCAGCAGAATCAATGGACGAGATGCGATGACGAGAGCCTGGCTCGACTTCAACACGTTCGGCATCTTCGCCACGCTGTGCGTATTGTATTACGGCGCGGCGCTGTTTCTCGTTTTCCTGAGTTTCGGCTCGCCGCTGCGCAAGCAGATCCAGAAATCGAACGGCATCGTGGCGCCATTCTTCTCGTCTGTGGCGATCTTGTTCGGCCTGCTCACCGGCTTTCTCGCCAGCGACGTCGGCGAGCGCGGCCGACATGCCGTGCGCGCGATGCAGGCCGAGGCCAGCGAAATCCGCAATGTCTACGCCCTGAGCGTGGCCGCCACCTCCGACATGACGGATATCCGCACAGCGCTCAAAGTCTATGTCAGCTCGGTTTTGACGGATGAATGGCCGGCAATGATGAAGGGCGAAGCATCGCCGCGCACCGAAGTGGCTTATGACGACGTGCTTCGCGAGGTCAGCGACCTCAGCGTCGGCCGGGACTCCGGAACGCCCGTGCAAGTCGCATTGCTTGCCGCCACGATCCGCGCAGGTACGGCGCGAAGCGAACGCCTGAGCATCGCGGCCGACCAGACCAACGATCTGAAATGGGTATCGGTGCTGATCCTCGGACTGCTCACACAGGTCGGCCTCGCGCTGGTGCATCTGGACCGGCCACGCGCGATGCTCACCGCGCTCAGCGTGTTCGGCAGCGCAGCCGTCGTGGCGCTCGGCCTGATCGCGTTGCAGGAGCATCCCTATGATGGCGCCTTCCGTGTCTCCAAGGAGCCGCTGGAGCACTTGCAGACGCTGCCCGCACTCGGGCCAGGAGCTGCGTTGCCGCCAGCGCCGAAGTGATTTGTAGGGCGGAGGAGGCGAAGCCGTAATCCGCCGCGGAATTTCAATCTTGAACTCGGCCGGCGGATGACGCTGCGCTCATCCGCCCTACGGCTTCACACCGATCCGCTTGATCTCCCAGTGGAGATCGATGCCGGACTGCGCCAGCACGCGTTCGCGCACGGTGTCGCCCAGCGTCTCGATATCATGCGCCGTGGCATCGCCGGTGTTGATCAGGAAATTGCAGTGCATTTCCGACACCTGCGCGCCGCCGACACGTAGCCCGCGGCACCCGGCGGCATCCACCAGTTTCCACGCGGAATGACCTGGCGGATTCTTGAAGGTCGAGCCGCCCGTCTTTTCGCGGATCGGCTGCGCCATCTCGCGATGCGCCTGGACTTCGTTCATGCGCACGCGGATCGCGGCGGGATCGGTGATCGGCCCACGAAACTTCGCTGACGTGAAGATGATCGACGGATCGACGCCGGAGTTGCGATAGACGAACTGCATGCCGGCATTGTCGAAGACGTGTTTCGTGCCGTCGCGGCCGATGCCGACGGCTTCGACCAGCACATCCTTGGTCTCGCCGCCATTGGCTCCCGCATTCATGCGCAGCGCGCCGCCGATCGAACCCGGAATGCCATAGTAGAATTCGAGACCACCGATATTGGCGGCGGCAGCGGCCTCCGCCACGCGCTTGTCGAGGGCAGCGGTGCCTGCGGTGACGACATCGCCATCGATCGTCACCTGACCGAAACCGCGCGGGCTCAGGCGAATGACGACGCCTTCGATGCCGCCATCGCGTACGATCAGGTTGGAGCCGACGCCGACGACAGTGACAGGAATGTCCGATGGCAGCTTGGACAGGAAGTAAGCGAGATCATCCTCATCCGCCGGCGTGAAAAGGAGTTGCGCGGGACCACCGACACGAAACCAAGTCAATGGCGCGAGGGACTCGTTCGCAAGCAGACGCCCGCGAAGCTCGGGCATCGATGATTTCAGATCAGCGGAGATGTCAGGAAAGCCGCTCACGCGTTTAGCCCAATGCCTTCAATTCACCCGGCAGCGCATAAGCCCACTGGGTGATATTGCCGGCACCGAGGCACACGACCGTGTCGCCGCTCTTCGCCACACCGGCAACGAGGCCGGCAAGCGCCGCCGATTCCGACAGCGGGATCACTTCGCGGTGACCGTGCGCACGCAGGCCGAGGACGTAATTGTCGCGGTCGATGCCGGGGATCGGTGCTTCGCCGGCGGCATAGACTTCCGCAACGATGACCGTATCCGCATCATTGAAGCAGGTGCAGAATTCCTCGAACAGCGACTGCAGGCGCGTATAGCGATGCGGCTGCACCACAGCGATCACCTTGCCCGCGGTGCTCTCGCGCGCCGCACGCAGCACGGCTGCGATCTCGACCGGATGATGGCCGTAGTCGTCGATGATGGAGACCCCGTTCCATTCGCCGGTCTTGGTGAAGCGGCGCTTCACGCCACCGAAGGATGAGATCGCCTTTCGGATCTGCTCATCGGAAATGCCGAGCTCATGCGCGACAGCGATCGCGGCCGTGGCATTGAGCGCGTTATGACGGCCCGGCATCGGCAGCAGCAGATTATCGATCTCATGCGTCGTGCCTGCCTTGCGGTCGCGGAACGCGACCTTGAAGCTCGAGCCGCCATTGGCCGGCTTGAGATCGACCAGCCGCGCATCCGCCTGCGGGTTCTGACCGTAAGTAATGATGCGCCGGTCCTCGATCTTGCCGACGATGGTCTGCACCACGGGATGATCGATGCACATCACCGCAAAACCGTAGAACGGCACGTTCTCGACGAAATTGCGGAACGCGTCCTGCACATTGTCGAATGTCTTGAAGTGATCGAGATGTTCGGGATCGACATTGGTGACGATGGCGACATCGGTCGGCAGCTTCAGGAAGGTGCCGTCGCTCTCGTCGGCTTCCACCACCATCCATTCGCCGCCGCCAAGCCGTGCATTGGTGCCGTAGGCATTGATGATGCCGCCATTGATGACGGTGGGGTCGAGTTCACCGGCATCGAGAAGAGCCGCGACCATCGAGGTCGTCGTGGTCTTGCCGTGGGTGCCGGCGATGGCGACGCAGCTCTTCAGGCGCATCAGCTCGGCCAGCATCTCGGCACGGCGAACGACGGGAATGCGCTGCGCGCGCGCGGCCATCAGTTCGGGATTGTCGCGCTTGATCGCAGTGGAAACCACGAGCACGTCGGCACCGGAGACGTTCTCCGCGGTGTGGCCGACATGGATGGTGATGCCCTTCTCGCGCAACCGATTGACGTTGGCGTTTTCCGACGCGTCCGAGCCCTGCACGGTGTAGCCGAGATTGCACAGCACCTCGGCGATGCCGCTCATGCCGATGCCGCCGATGCCGACAAAGTGAATGGGTCCGATCTCGCGCGGCAGTCTCATCGGAAGATCTCGCTCATGGGAATCTCGTCTTTCGTCACGCCCGGCGCAGCACCGGGCACATGACTCCTTCAAACAGACGCAGATGGCCGGGACAAGCCCGGCCATCACGAAAGTGAACGATATTTGGCTTGCTGGCAGGGCAAATCCCGCCGAATCGCTCCTATTCCGCAGCCATCGGAACCGGCGCCTGCGCATTGCCCAGACGCTGTGCGCCCAGAACCACGAGGACGGCAGCGAGCGGGGCCAGCGCGGCAATCCACGGCACAGCCGCGAGACTCATTTGTGCGATGACGGCACCACCGAGCCAGGCACCGATCGCATTGCCGAGATTGAATGCGGCAATGTTGAAGCTCGAAGCGAGGCTCTGCCCGGCGCCCGTCGCGTGGCGCAACACGGCGATCTGCAGCGGCGCCGCTGTGGCGAAGGCCGCCGCACCGAGCAGCGTAACAGCGATGACGATCGCGATCTGATTGTTTGCCGTGACGGCGACCAGACCCAGCACGATGGCAAGCAATAGCAGCGTGCCGATCACGCTGCCTGTCGGCCAACGATCGGCAAAGCGACCGCCAAGTAGATTGCCGACGATGGCGCCGCCACCGAACAGCAGCAGGATCGGCGATACGGCAGCATCGGAAAAGCCCGACATCCGCGTGAGGATCGGCGCGATGTAAGTGAACAGCGCAAAGATGCCGATCCAGCCGAGGATCGTGGTGAGCAGGCCCAGCAGCACCTGCGGGCGCATCAGCACAGCGAGATCGTCGGACAGGCGCGTATGTCCCTCGCGCATCTCGATCTTCGGCACCAGCAGCGCCACGGCTGCCATCGCAAACACGCCAACCACGGTCACCGCGGCAAAGGTCGAGCGCCATCCATAGGCTTGGCCAAGCCAGGTGCCGAACGGCACGCCGAGAATGGTCGCCACCGTGAGGCCCGCGAACATCACGGAAATGGCCGAAGCCTTCTTGTTCTCGGGCACAAGGCTGGTGGCCACCACCGAGCCGACACCGAAGAAAGTGCCGTGCGCGAAGGCCGTCAGCACGCGCGCAGCCATCAAGCTCCAATAGTCCGGCGCAAAGGCGCAAGCGAGATTGCCGATGGTGAAGATGCCCATCAGCACCAGCAGCACCATCTTGCGCGGCCAGCGGCCGGTGGCGACCGTCATGATCGGGGCCCCCACCACGACGCCGAGCGCATAACCGGAGATCAGGAGCCCCGCGGCCGGAATGGAGACGCCGAGATCGCGGCCGACCTCGATCAGGAGGCCCATGATGACGAATTCAGTGACGCCAATTCCGAAAGCGCCGGCGGTAAGCGCGTAAAGTGCGAGAGGCATGGCAAAATCCATGAACGGAGGATTGATCCGTCGGATATGGACCGACCGGTATAGATGAGATAGACATGCATAAGGAACAATATTTATGAACTGAACTCACAATGAGCCGACTGGACGTCAATCGCTCGGGCGAAATGGAAGTATTCACCCGGGTAGTCGAGCTCGGTGGGTTCTCCATGGCGGCCCGTGCTTTTCGGATGACGCCCTCTGCGGTGAGCAAGCTGGTCGCCAGGCTGGAAGCACGGCTTGGCGTACGGCTGATCAACCGCTCCACGCGAAAACTGCAACTGACCCCCGAAGGCACGGCGTTTTACGAACGCGCGCTCCGCATCCTCGACGAGATTGCCATCGCCGAGCGCGAAGCTGCGGTGGGCGCGACACCGAGTGGCCTGCTGCGCGTCAACACCAGCGTGCCATTCGGATTGCATCATCTGTTGCCGCTGCTGCCGGCCTTCGCGAAGCGCTATCCTGATATCAAGGTCGATGTGACGCTGACCGATCTTGTCGTCGATCTGCTTGAACAGCGCGCCGATATTGCGATCCGCGTCGGGCCCATGCGCGAGTCACGCTTGCTGGCGCGAAAGCTCGGCGAGAGCCGGATGGTCATCGTCGCCTCGCCTGCCTATCTCGCCGAACGCGGCGTGCCAAAGACGCCGGACGATCTTCGCAGCCACAACCTGCTCGATTTCTCGTTCGGCAAATGGAAAAGCGGCTGGCCATTTCGATTGCAGGACGGTGAAACGATCACCGTGATGCCGTCAGGCAATGCGCTGGTGAGCGACGGCGAAGCGATGCACCGGATCGCGCGGGCGGGCATGGGGCTGGCACGGCTCGCACGCTTTCATGTGGAAGCAGACATTGTCGCAGGCCGTCTCGTGCCGGTGCTGGACGACTTCAATCCCGGCGATATCGAGCCGATCCATGCGGTGTTTGTCGGACATGGCGGACAATTGCCGGCACGCGTACGGGCATTTCTGGATTACATGGCGGAGCATGTGAGACTTTGAAGCGCTTCAGCGCATGAACAAAGGAGGCAATCCCGGCGCTGCGCCTCCCGTCAAAAACGCTTCAAGGAACATCTTGCCGAGGGCGAGGCTGGCTTCCGGCGTCTCGGGCTTGAGCCGTCCTTCGCGAAACGCGTTTTCAAATGCGATCGACGTCAAGGCAGAGAGATCACACATGGGAGCCGACCTTGGCGCCTGCGCTGCCGCGCGAAATAGAATGCTGGCATAAGCGAGACGATTGAGCGCACGGATCAGCGTCAGCCTGTCGCGCTCATGCGCCGCCAGCGACCGTTTGCGCCACGCCAGCAGCAACTGGTCTTCCAATTCGGGCGTCGGCGCAAAATTGTCGAGCGCGGTGCCGACATCGATCAGCGGATCATTGAGCGACGCCCCTTCCCAATCGATCAGCCACAAACGATTTCCATCGAACAGCAGATTGCGCGGCAATACGTCATTGTGCCCGGCAACGGGCTGAACAGAACCCGCGTCATAAGCCGCGACCACATGCTTCAACTTCTCGGAATATGGATCAAGCACGCCATCGGCAAACATGCCGGATCCGCAGACCTTCGCCCAGAGCCGTTCTGCGACATTTGGATAGGCAATGGTCTGCTGGAAAAACGGTAGGTCTTGCAACTTTGCAAGCAACTCGCCCACGGCCGCGGCGAGGCCCGCAGGTCCGCCCGGATAAGTCTCCAGGCGACGATCCTCGATGAAGTCCATCACGACGGTGCCGGACTCTTCATCAAGATGGTGGATGCGGGGCGCGAGCTTCATGTCCGCAGCGATGCGCATGGCGTGATATTGGTGCGGATTGTGACGACGGGTTGCAGTCCCTTCCATACGCAAGACGAAGCGATGGCCGCCAGCATCGATCCGATACACCAGCGCACCCGATACGCCGCCAAGGACCGGCGTGATCGTCTTCTCGGTACCTGATCCAACGACGGCAAGCACAGCAGCATCGATCGCTGCCCGTTGCTCCCCGGATATGTCCGTTTGTCCGTCGCTCATGGTCTCTGCCCGCCCAGTCACGTTCAGCGACATGTAGCAGGTCGCGTCATCGGCAGCGAGCGAGCGTCCAGGATTCCTTCATCCCGGAACGACAAGTCAGACATCAAGAAATCTTCGCGACCTGCATCACCAGATCGGCCAGCCGATCTGCGGCATCGAGGCGGCCGACTTTCTGCGCGTCGCGCGCCATCTCGTTGAGACGTGCCGGCTCGCCCGCAAGCGCTGAGATTTCCGACGCCAGCCGCAATGGCGTGAATTCGCTTTGCGGGAGGCGGATGGCGCCGCCGGCATCGGCGAGCACGCCGGCATTGGCATGCTGGTCCTGATCGATGGCACCGGGCAGCGGCACCAGGATCGACGGACGGCCGATGGCGCCGAGTTCGGCGACCGTGCCGGCGCCGGAGCGCGAGATCACGAGATGACTGGACGCGAGGCGTGCGGGCAGATCGGAAAAGAACGGTGCGAGCTCGGTCTTGATCTTGAGCTGATCATAGATGGCACGAACGCGCGGCATATCCTCTTCACGCACTTGTTGCGTGAGGATCAGACGGCTCCACAATGACGGTTCGAGCTTCTCGATGGCCGGCGGCACGATATCCGCCATGATGCGTGCGCCCTGGCTGCCACCCACCACAAGCAGGCGAAACGGCGCAGTGAGATCCGGCGCGCTGTACGTAACAGCCGCGGCGGCGAGGATCGCCGGGCGCATCGGCGTGCCGGTGGTCGTCGTCTTCTTTGCCAGTTCGGGATCACGATCGAGCACGCCGGGCAGCGAGGTCGCGATCGCATTCACCTTCCTCGACAGCAGGCGATTGGCACGGCCCATCACGGCGTTGGAATCGTGGATGATGCTGGGGACACCGAACATGCGCGCGGCGAACAGCGGCGGAAGGGTCGGATAGCCGCCAAAGCCGATCACGGCGGCAGGCTTCTGGCGCAGCATCAGATTGAACGCCATCGCCGTGCCGGCCGCCAGCATCACGCCGGTGCGGGCCAGCGACAACGGATTGCGCGACCGCACCGTTTCGCTCGGCACCACGTCGATCATGTCGCGCGAAAACAGCCCGCTATATTTCAGCGCCCGCGCATCGGTGACCAGACGCACGCGCAGGCCGCGCTTCATCAGGGCGACGCCGAGCGCTTCGGCCGGAAACAGGTGGCCACCGGTGCCACCGGCCGCGAGCAGGATGAGAGGAGATGTACTCATCACGCGTAAGTGCGCGCGACATGCGCATCAATGGCTTCGACTTCCGTGCGTGGCCGCATGCGCGTCAGCGCGAGCAGCATGCCGACGCTGTAGGCCAGCGAGATCATGGACGAGCCGCCATAGGAGATGAAAGGCAGCGTCATGCCCTTGGCCGGGATGAGGTGCAGGTTGACGGCCATGTTGATGGCGGCCTGCACGCCGAACAGGATCGCAAGACCGGACGCAGCAAAGCGCGAGAACAGGTCTTCCGTGGCATAGGCCCGCGACAGCGCACGAATGACGATGAAAGCGAACAAGGCCAGCAAAGCGAGGCACAGCAGGATGCCGAATTCCTCGGCGCCGACGGCGAACACGAAATCGGTGTGGCTGTCGGGCAGGCTGCGCTTAGCGATGCCCTCGCCCGGACCGAGGCCATACCAGCCGCCATTCGAAAAGGCTTCCATCGCGGTATCGACCTGGAACGTGTCGCCCGAGGCGGGATCCATGAAGCGCTTGATACGGCCGGCGACGTGCGGGACCATGAAATAAGCGAGGAACAGACCGCCTGCTGCAGCGCCGGCAAGACCGGCCACCCACACCATGCGCATGCCCGCGATAAAGAACAGCGAGCCCCAGGCCATCAGGATCAGCATGGTCTGGCCGAAGTCCGGCTGCATGATGAGCAGCGAGACCAGCATGATCAGCATCACCACCGCCATGGAGGTGGCGGGCATGCCCGGCTTGCGGATGGATTCGGAGAACAGCCAGGCCGCGATGACGATGAAGGACGGCTTGGCCGCCTCCGAAGCCTGGATATTGATGCCGAGAATGGTGATCCAGCGCTTGGCGCCCTTCACTTCAGGCCCGAAACCGAGTGTCGCGAGGATCAGCAGAACCGACAGTCCGAACACGACCAGCGCCGAGCGGCGGATCTGCCGCGGCGACATGAAGGACACGCCGATCAGCACGATGACGGACGGCACCAGAAACAGGATGTGGCGGTTGAAGAAGTGGAACGGCTCGAGACCGATGCGCGTCGCCACCGGAGGAGACGCAGCCAGCGACAGGATCACGCCGGCCAGCATCAGCGCGATGATCGCAGCCAGCAGCAGGCGGTCCACGGTCCACCACCATTCGCTAAGCGGGGTGCGATGTTCGCGAGTAATCATGGGCGCATCCTGCGGATCGATAAGCCTTTACCGATGCGGCATTACGGTTGCCAGAGGGTTAAGGGATCGTGAAAAATGTTTGCTTCTCCCTCCCTCAAGCGGCACAGCCGCGCAGCGGGGACGGTGGATCGATGCGAGCGTTCAGCGGGCATCGAGACGGGTGGGGCCTCTCCCCACTCGGCGTGTTCATATTTTGTTCTTGACAAAATTCCCACCATCAGCGATATCCGCATGGTCTTGTTCGCGAGGGGACGCTTTCATGAGGCGTTCTGGAAGCGGGACAAGATGCGGAGCCCGCGGCCTGCCTCGCAAGCAGGACTCGGGAGGCTAGGGGTCACCGTCCCTCCCCACTATGGGGGAGCGCCGATAGGTCGGCTGCGACGGCACGGGTGAACGAGGGGAAAACCCTCGGGATCAGCGAAACCGAAACTCTGCGCAGCGGAGGAGTAAGGGACGCGCCGGTGTGCGACAGAACGGTCCTCCAGCCAAAAGTCCCGCGGTGGCGCGCCGTAAGGCGTTGCGTGGTCGGGGCTTGCTGGCGATCCAGCAGGATTTGACCACGACAAAAGCTACCCAACGCGCCTTACGGCGTGCCGCCTCCCCTCATGTCTCGAGGGGAGAAATGCTCATAACTCGGACGCCATGGGCGCCGCGAGAATGCGACCGCATGATTAGAGAAATGACGTGGCTGTTTGACATGTCGAGATGAAACGACGCACGGACAGACGTGCTCCCTCCCTCAAGCCGCGCAGCGGCGCAGTGGGGAGGGCCGGGGTGGGGTGCTTCCCCAAACGCTGACGTCACGCGGGGATAGACCCCACCCGTCTTGAAGCTCGCTGGACGCTCGCTTCAATCCACCCTCCCCGCTGCGCCGCTGCGCGGCTTGGGGGAGGGAAAGCCCTGCGCTCCTACACTTTCTTCACGCCATCCAGCGCCAGCACGAGCTCTCGAAACCGGTCGCCGCGGATTTCGAAATTGCGGAACTGGTCGAAGGACGCGCAGGCCGGCGATAGCAGCACGACAGGCGCGGCGAGCCCGGCTTCGGCTGCATCGCGCGCGGCATTGGCGACGGCGGCGTCGAGCGTCACGCTCACATCGTAAGGCACCTTGCCGTCCAGCGTCCGCGAAAAATCATTGGCGGCTTCGCCGATCAGATAGGCCTTCTTCACGCGCGGGAAGAATTCGGCGAGCGGCGCAATGCCGCCCTCCTTTGCCTTGCCGCCGGCGATCCAGAAGATATCGGTGAAGGACGACAGCGCCTTGGCCGCGGCATCGGCATTAGTGGCCTTGCTGTCATTCACGAACAGCGTGGTGCCGAGATGACCGACCTGCTCCATGCGATGAGCAAGACCAGGGAATGAGCGAAGCCCTTTTTGCAGCACGTCGAGGCTGACGCCCAGCGCGCGCACGGCGGCAGAAGCTGCTGCTGCGTTCTGAGCATTGTGCAGCCCGCGCAGCGAGCCGATATCGGCGAGATCGGCAACAACGTTCTGCGCGCCGCCGGCATTCTCGACGATCCGGCTGCCATCGATGGTGAGACCATCGGCAAGCGGATGTTCGACCGAGACGCGCACCACTTGCTTACCGGCCTGCGACAGGCGATCCGCGATCTTGCTGCACCAGTCGTCATCGACGCCGACGATCGCCGTGCCATTCGGCTGCACGCCGGCGACGAGGCGCTCCTTCACGGCAGCGTAGTGGTCGATGGTGCCGTGGCGATCGATGTGATCGGGCGTGACATTCAGCAGGATACCGACACTGGGATCGAGCGACGGCGTGAGGTCGATTTGATAGGACGACATCTCGATCACATGCACGCGGCCGGCGCGCGGCGGCTCCAGCGACAGGATCGCGGTGCCGATATTGCCGCCCATCTGCGTATCGAAACCGGCCTCGCGCACCAGATGCGCGATCAGGGCCGTCGTGGTCGATTTGCCATTGGTGCCGGTGATGGCGATGAACGGCGCATCCGGCGCATGACGCTTGCGCTCGCGACAGAACAATTCGACATCGCCGATCACCTCGATGCCGGCCTCGCGCGCGGCGAGCACGGTCCAGTGCGGCTGCGGATGCGTGAGAGGCACGCCGGGCGTGAGCACGAGAGCCGCAAAGCTGGCCCAGGACACCGTGCGCAGATCGGCAGTGATGAAACCGGCACGCGCGGCTTCGGCCATCTTGTCGGCGCTGTCATCGCAGGCGATGACTTCGGCACCGCCGGCCTTCAGCGCATGGCAGGATGCAAGGCCGGAGCCGCCGAGGCCGAACACCGCGACGGTCTTGCCAGCGAATGAGGTGACGGGGGTCACGCGATCACCGCAGCTTCAGCGTGGAGAGGCCGACCAGCGCCAGCATCACCGAGATGATCCAGAAGCGGATGACGATCTGTGGTTCGGTCCAGCCCTTCTGCTCGAAGTGGTGATGGATCGGCGCCATGCGGAACACGCGCTTACCGGTGAGCTTGAACGAGGTCACCTGCACGATGACCGAAACAGCTTCCAGCACGAACAATCCACCGATCACCGCGAGCACGATCTCGTGCTTCACCGCTACGGCGATGGAGCCGAGCATACCGCCCAGCGCGAGCGAGCCGGTATCGCCCATGAAGATGGAGGCCGGCGGCGCATTGAACCAGAGGAAGCCCAGGCCGGCACCGAGCACCGCGCCGCATAAGACCGCCAACTCTCCGGTGCCTGCCACATAGTTGATCTGCAGATAATCGGAGAACACCGCATTGCCGGCGAGATAGGCGATGAAACCGAAGCTCGCCGAGGCGATCATGACCGGCACGATGGCCAGGCCGTCGAGGCCGTCGGTGAGATTGACCGCATTGCCGGCGCCGACCACGATGAAGGCACCGAAGACGACGAAGAACCAGCCGAGCTTGACGATGACATCCTTGAAGAACGGGATCACCAGCGAGCTCGACAAGGGATCGCGGCCGAGCCGCATGAATGCGTAGCAGGCAGCGCCGGCGATGATGAATTCGATCAGCAGGCGCGTGCGGCCGGCGAAACCCTTGTGGCTCTGTTTGGTGACTTTCAGATAGTCGTCATAAAAGCCGACAAAGCCGAAGCCGAGTGTCACCGCCAGCACGATCCAGACATAGGGATTGCGCGGATTGGCCCAGAGCAGCGTCGAGACGACAAGGCCGGACAGGATCATCAGCCCGCCCATGGTCGGCGTGCCGACCTTGACCAGATGCGACTGCGGCCCATCGGTACGGATCGGCTGGCCCTTGCCCTGGCGCAGACGGAGATTGTCGATGATCCACGGCCCGAACAGGAACACGAACAGCGCACCGGTCACCACCGCGCCGCCGGTGCGGAAGGTGATGTAGCGGAACACGTTGAAGACCGGGAAGGTGCCCGCGAAATCGATCAGCCAGTAGAACATTCAGCCTGCCTTATTCCGCAGCGTCGTCGCGCGCGGCATTGCCGGGAAAGCGGTTGGTCAGCGCGGCCACGATCGGGCCCATCTTGGAGCCCTTCGAGCCCTTGACCAGGATGGCATCGCCAGCCCGGATTGCACTCACCACCTGCGATTCGAGCGCCTTTGCATCCCCGGCATAACCGGCCCGCTTGCCGGTGGGAAGGGCATCCCACAGGTTGCGCATCAGCGGGCCACAGCAAAATACCAGATCGATTGCGTTGGAGGTCACAGCCTCCAGCAGGCCGGCATGGAGTTCAGCGCCGCGCGGGCCGAGTTCGAGCATGTCGCCAAGCACCGCGATGCGCCGCCCCTGCCCGCCGATGGCAGCCGCGCCGAGCACGTTCAAGGCCGCAGCGGTCGAGGCCGGATTGGCGTTGAAGGTTTCGTCGATCACGAGCGCCTCGCCGCCGGAGACTTCCAGCATCTGGCGCACGCCGCGGCCTTCGGCCGGCACGACCTGCGATAGAGTGAGCGCCGCATGGGCAAGATCCGCACCCATCAGCGATGCGGCCGCCAGCACCGCCAGCGAGTTCATCGCCATATGGCGACCTGGCATGCCGAATTTGTAGGTGATGTCCTGGCCGAGCACGTCGGCATGCACGGCCGAGCAGGTCGGATGCAGCGCGATATCGATCAGCCGCGCATCAGCCTTGGCATCGGCACCGAAGGACACGATGCGCGACACGCCGGCCTTCTTGGCGCTCTTTTGCAAGCGCGCGAACTGATGATTGTCGCGGTTGAGAATGGCGACGCCGTCAGGTTCAACGCCGAGGAAGATTTCCGCCTTGGCATCCGCGATCGCCTCGATGCCGGAGAAGAATTCCAGATGCACCGGCTCGACGGTGGTGATGACCGCATAATGCGGGCGCACCATTTTCACCAGCGCTTCGATCTCTCCCGCGCTGCTCATGCCGATCTCGAAGATCGCGAAACGGACATCGGCGGGACAACGCGCCAGCGTCAGCGGCACGCCCCAGTGATTGTTGAACGACGCCACCGATGCATGCGTGGGACCTTGTGCGGACAGCACGCGCAACAAGGCTTCCTTGGTCGAGGTCTTGCCGACCGAACCGGTGACGGCGACGACACGCGCGCCCAATCGCGCACGCGCGGCGATACCGAGCGCAACGAGGCCGTCGAGCACGTCTTCGACCACGAGCAATCGCGCATCGGCAACGAAGTCTTCGCATTGCGCGGCTTCCACCACCGCGAGCGCAGCGCCGTTCT
This sequence comes from Pseudomonadota bacterium, assembly GCA_023451825.1. Taxonomy (GTDB): domain Bacteria; phylum Pseudomonadota; class Alphaproteobacteria; order Rhizobiales; family Xanthobacteraceae; genus Tardiphaga. The sequence continues at coordinate 82,449 of JAEXYA010000034.1, read as the reverse complement.
TCAGCGCGGCATCGACGAAGCGATGGCCGTCATGCACGTCGCCGGTGATGGCGAAATAGGCTTCGCCGGGCTTGATGGTGCGGCTGTCGATGGAGATGCCCGTGATGCCGGCGGGAAGATCGCCATACATCTCTGCGCTCATCGCCTCGGCCATCGCGGCCGGCGTCCAGAGAAAGTCGCTCATGAAGTCCTCACAGCAAGCGCCGCCGCCGCGGCTTCGTGATCGCTGAACGGAAGCGTCTGGCTGCCGACGATCTGTCCGGTCTCGTGGCCCTTGCCGGCGATGAGCAGCGCATCGCCCGGTTCAAGTCCCTGCACCGCGACGCGAATGGCCTCTGCGCGATCGCCGATCTCCGTCGCGCCTTCGGCTGCGGCGAGAATGGCAGCGCGGATGGTTGCCGGATCTTCGCTGCGCGGATTGTCGTCGGTGACGATCACCGTATCGGCATTCTCGGCCGCGATCTCGCCCATCAGCGGACGCTTGCCGATGTCGCGGTCGCCACCGGCGCCAAACACCACGACGAGCTTGCGCTTCGCATAAGGCCGCAGCGCCTGCAGCGCCTTGGCGAGCGCATCCGGCTTGTGCGCGTAGTCCACAAAAACGGGCGCGCCGTTGTAATCACCGACGCGCTCGAGGCGCCCCTTGGCTCCTTCGAGATGTTCGAGCGCCGCAAAGGTTTGCGCGACATCTCCACCGGTCCCGATCACGAGACCTGCAGCGACCAGCGCATTCTCGATCTGGAATTCACCGACCAGCGGCAGCTTGATGGCATGCTGCTTGCCGCGATGTTCGAGCGTGAGCCTTTGGTCAAAACCATCGACCACGGCCTCGACCAGTCGAATGCCCTCGCCTGCACCATCGCCGTTGCGCCCCACTTTCATTACCCGAAGGTGACGCGACTGCGCCGCATGGACCACCTGCGGCGAATGCTCGTGATCGGCGGCGATGACGGCGACACCACCATCGACAACGAGATCGAGAAAAAGCCGCAGCTTGGCGCCGAGATAATGTGCGACGTCGGGATGATAATCCATGTGATCGCGCGACAGATTGGTGAAGCCGCCCGCAGAGACGCGCACACCATCGAGACGAAACTGATCGAGACCGTGTGATGACGCCTCAAGCGCAAGATGCGTCACGCCTTCACCTGTGATCTCGTCGATCTGTTTGTGCAGCGAGATCGGATCAGGCGTCGTCAGCGAGCCATAGATCGTGCGCTTGGGCGAGACGAGGCCGATGGTGCCGATGCTCGCGGCGTCATGCCCAAGCCGGCCCCAGATCTCGCGCATGAATGATGCCACCGAGGTCTTGCCCGATGTGCCGGTGACGGCTGCGATCACCTGCGGCTGGCGCGGATAGAATTTTGCCGCTGCCAGCGCCAGGGCGAGACGGGGATTGGACGAGGCCACGAATGGCACAGCGATATCCGCCGGCGCCTGTTCACCAACGACGGCGACTGCGCCTGATGCAATCGCCTGCGCAACAAAGCGAGCGCCGTCCGTCTTGGCGCCCGCCAGCGCAAAAAACACCTCACCCGGCTTCACTGCGCGGCTGTCCACGGCAAGACCCGCGACAGCGAGGTCCGCAACCTGCGGCGCCATCACGGTATCACTGCTGAAAAGATCGCGTAGTTTCATGCTGCTCCGGACGGGCAAATCACGACGAACGGGTTCCGTAACGCCACGGAAACCGCATTTTGCCCCCGCTGTAAAGCGCGGATGCGGCGTTACTGAGTCACCCGAGATGTCGCCAGAATAAGGCGGTCGGCCGGGGCCAGATCGAAGCGCGGCTCGAGGCCGAGCAGCGGCGCAATCCGGGCGATCACAGCGCCGCCGGTCGGCACGGTGTTCCAGCCCGAGGTGATGAAGCCGTGGGTCTCCGGCAGCGCCTTCGGCTCATCCAGCATGATCAGCACCTGATATTGCGGATTGTCCATCGGCAGCACGGCGGTGAAGGAATTCAGCACCTGCTTCTTGGAGTAGCGCCCGTTGACGACTTTTTCCGACGTGCCGGTCTTGCCGCCGAGATAATAGCCTTTGGCCTTGGCCTCAGCCTGACGCGCGGAGCCGACTTCGGCGTTGAGGCGCATCATGTAGCGGACCTTGTCGCTGGTTTCCTTCTTGATCACCCGCTTCGCAATCGCCAGCGCTTCCTCTTCGGTGCGCTTCATGAAGGTCGGCGGAATGAGATTTCCGCCATTGACCATGGCGTTCACGGCCATCACGGCCTGCAGAGGCGCCACCGCGATGCCGTGACCGAAGGAAATCGTGATGGTGTTGAGATCGCCCCAGCGCTTCGGCACGATGGGCATCGCGCTTTCCGGCAATTCCGTGCGCAGACGGTCGAGCTGACCGACCTTCTTCAGGAACGCCTTATGCGCTTCGACGCCCTGGCCCAGCGCGATCTTGGCAGCGCCGACATTGGACGAATAAGTGAACACTTCGGCCAGCGAGATCGGACGCGGCACCGGATGGGTGTCGTGAATCTTGAACTTGCCATATTTGAGCGGGTAACGCGCATCGAACATGGTGTTGAGATTCACCTTACCCGAGTCCAGCGCCATCGCCAGCGTCAGCGTCTTGAAGGTCGAGCCCATTTCGTACACGCCTGTCGTCAGACGATTGATGCGATCGGGATCGTGCACTTCCTTTGGATTGTTCGGATCGAAATCCGGCAGCGACACCATGGCGACGATTTCGCCGGTGCGGATATTGGAAACCAACCCCGACGCCGCCTTGGCGCTGAACTTCGCCTTTGCCTTCAGTAATTCGTCGCGCAGCGCGTGTTCGACGCGCGTATCGAGCGCCAGTTCGACCGGCTTCTGCATGCGGTCCGAGGCAAAGCCGGCGCGGTGCAGATCGGCAAGGCCGTTATTATCGAGCCATTTTTCGATGCCGGCGATGCCCTGATTGTCGATATTGGTCAGGCCGATCACATGCGACACCGTCGATCCGTTCGGATAAACGCGCTTGTTCTCGCGCAGGAAGCCGATGCCGGGAATACCGAGACGATGAATGTCGCGCTGCTGTTGTTGCGTGATGTCGCGCTTCAGCCACGCAAAGCCCTTGCGGCTGTTGATGCGCTCGCGCACTTCCGCACTGTCGAGATCGGGCAGCGCGCCAGTGAGCAACTCGGCCGCTTCGTCCTTGTCGATGATGCGACGTGGCTCCGAGAACAACGACGGCGACTTCACGTCGGTCGCGAGGATCGTGCCATTGCGATCGACAATATCCGGACGCGCCGTGGCGATGGCGTCGCGCGCGGCGCGACGTTCCGCATGGGTGTCACCATTGACGGCAAATACGACGAGGCGCACAGCAATGATGCCATAGACGGCGCCGAAAGCGAGCATGGCAAGACCGACGCGCGCGCGTGCCTTGGCAGCGCGATCGGTGTTCTTTCCATAAAGCAGCGTGCGGATCAGCCGCTGACGCCATGGCTCCGGCGGACGCTCATGGGATTTGTTCGGCGCCTGTGCGGTCATTGCTGATCCTCCGGCCGATCAGCCTTGTCTGGAAGCGATCCGGTCACGACGACGTCGGGATCGATGGTGTTGAGCATGGCGCCGATGGGATCGGGCGTGCCCGGCCGCGCGAAGCTCGGCGGCCGCTCGGGAAGGTTCTTCAGGTTGTCGAACTGCTGCGCCGTCATCGGCTGCAGCTTGAGATGGCGCTCGGCGAGGCCTTGCAGGCGCATCGGCGCGTCCAGCTTGGCCCATTCGGCGCGCAGCTGCGCGATGGCATCGCGCTGCTCGCGGATATCCGCATGCAAGCGCGACACCTTCTCGGTGCGGACGGTGGATTCCATCTTGATGCGATAGACATAGGCTGCAGCGAAGACGAGAACGCCGATGACCAGGAGATGGATGATGCGCATGCTCAACCTCCCCGCATCACGGAAGCGAGCGTCGGCCAGCCTGGCAACGGACCGGCATCCTGTGCCGACACGTCGGTGCGTTCGGCGCCGCGCAGTTTTGCGGAACGCGCGCGCGGATTGGCTTTGGTCTCCGCTTCATCAGCGATAATCGGCCGCTTGTTCACGATCTTGAAACGCGGCTTCGCCTGCGCGATCTCAGGCAGATGCCGCGAGCCGCCGCCGGTCTTGCTGCGCTCGGCGATGAAATTCTTGACGATGCGATCTTCCAGCGAATGGAACGAGACCACCGACAGGCGACCACCGGGCTTCAGCACGCGCTCGGCCGCTTCGAGCGCCATATGCAACTCGTCCAGCTCTTCATTCACGAAGATGCGCAGCGCCTGGAAGGTCCGCGTTGCCGGATGGATCTCGCCGGGCTTGGCCCAGACGACCTTCTGCACGATATCGACCAGTTGTTTGGTCGTCGTGATCTCGGCGTCTTTTCGCGCAGCCACGATCTCGCGCGCGACGGCGCGCGAGTGGCGCTCCTCGCCGAAGATGTAAATGATGTTCGCGAGATCGGCTTCCGACGCCTTGGCGACCACATCAGCCGCGCTCGGCCCATGCTGGCTCATCCGCATGTCGAGCGGGCCATCGAAGCGAAACGAAAAGCCGCGCTCGGCCTGATCGAGCTGCATCGACGACACGCCGACATCCATCACGACGCCATCGACCAGCGGCATGCCCTGCGCTTCGCAGACATCGGCGAGATTGGAGAAACGGTCTTCGACCAGCTTGAGACGACCGGCGGAAGACGCCACCAGATCCGCGCCACCGGCAATCGCCGTGCTGTCGCGATCGATCGCAATGACCTGGGTGCCTTCGGTCGCCAGGATCATGCGCGAATACCCACCCGCCCCAAATGTCGCGTCCACATAGACGCCACCGGCGCGTGGCGACAGCATCTCCACGGCCTCGGGGCCGAGCACGGAGATATGGCGGCTGTCAGCAGTCATACGCGCACGCGAACGGGCAACTGGTTCCGTTCCTTTACTGCGAGACACCATGCCCATCCGGACTCCGACAAGCCGATGGCGTCTCAAATTCTGGCGCAAACCGCGGCTCATCCGCGGCATCACGCATTCGCAGTTCCGCCTCGACGCTTCGCCCGCGTGATCCGACGGGGCGCGTTGTCGTCCGCATGGGGTAGGAAGAAGGGCCATGGGAGAGCGTCAAATGGAACTCTGGCCGCGCAAAACGAACGCGGCGCTTCAGCATTCAGTAACGTCGTTTAGCGTTAAGAAAGCGTTGAAGAAGCCGTGACGCCTCGATTCAATTCGCACCGCGGAGGTTGTATCGTAGTGCCAGCGTATCGCGCATAGGATGATGAAATAAAAGGGTAAAACCTGTCTGCCATCGTTGCGCAACCAGACATCGATCGGAATAGTGTCCCTCCCCTTGGGGCAGCCGCGCTGCGCCAAATGTTGTGGAGACTGAAAGAGATTGCCCGGACCTGAGACCAAGCGCCTGCGCCCATTGCCGATCCCGAAAGGCGTTTCGGATCTACCGACCTTCACGCCGGATTCCTCGGTCGTGTCGGACGTGATCCCGTCGCCGAACTTTGGTGATCGCAACAAGGGGCTCGCGCCCGATATGATCGTCCTGCATTACACCGGCATGCCCGATGCCGAAGGCGCAATCACGCGGCTATGCAGCGACGGCACCGACGTGTCTGCCCATTACATCGTGCTCGAGGACGGCCGTATTGTGCAGACGGTCCCGGAGGCGAAGCGCGCCTGGCATGCCGGCTCGTCATTCTGGGCCGGCGAAGACGACATCAATTCCTGCTCCATCGGCATCGAAATCATCAATCGCGGCCATGACTGGGGCTATCCGGATTACCCGACCCGGCAGATCGCCGCCGTCACGGCGCTGTGCCGCGGCATCCTGCTTCGCCGCGATATACCGACCCATCGCGTGCTCGGTCATTCCGACGTGGCGCCGGCGCGCAAAAAAGATCCCGGCGAAAAATTTCCCTGGCATCTGCTTGCGAGTTCGGGCGTCGGACACTGGGCGCATCCGGCGCCGATCGTATCAAGCGAAGGCCTGCGCACAGGCGCGGACGGCGATGAAGTGAAGGCATTGCAGCAGGCGCTCGCGCGCTATGGCTACGGCATCGAGGTCAGCGGCGTCTACGACGCGCCGACCGCCGAAGTGGTCACCGCCTTCCAGCGCCACTTCCGCCCGGAACGCGTGGATGGCATCGCCGACATCTCGACGCTGGAGACACTGGAGGCACTTCTGATGAGCCTGCCGGGACCGGCCGACGCGACTTGACGCGCGGCACGTAAGCCCGCATGGCTTCCCGGTCAGTCGGCCGGACGGCCGCTCCCGCAATGATCGAAAGGTCGCGGGGGAGGAAAGTCCGGGCTCCAATGACATACGGTGCCGGATAACATCCGGCGGGGGCGACCCCAGGGAAAGTGCCACAGAGAACGAACCGCTTACCCCCACCCTACCCTCCCCCGCTTGCGGGGGAGGGATAAAGGGTGGGGGAGAGCAAGGGTGAAAAGGTGCGGTAAGAGCGCACCGCGTATCCGGCAACGGAGACGGCAAGGTAAACCCCACCGGGAGCAAAACCGAATAGGGACGGCATGGCAGTCAGTTCATTCCCGGGCGTCAGCCCGCGAACGATAACACTGCAGGGTGATGTCAAACCCGCTGTCCGGGTAGGTTGCTTGAGGCCATGTGTAAACATGGTCCCAGAAGAATGGCCGTCACGTATCGTCGCGCAAGCGATGATGCCTTACAGAACCCGGCTTACAGGCCGGCTGATACTGAACAACGAGGGGTTTTGCGCAAAACGCAAAACCCCTCGCCAGTTTTGCAGGTCGAAAGTCCGACTGTCGTTAGTGTCCGCCGCCGCCGGAAGCGGGATTGCTCGGCTTGTCCAACATCAGCACCATCAGGCTGAGGCAGGCGTAGAAACAGGTCAGCACGAAGAACGCATCGCCAAAGCCCATCACCTGCGCCTGGCGATGGGTGATCAGCGAGAGTTGCTTCAGCGCCATGCGCGAGGCATCGCCCATGCCCTGGAATTTCTGCGTCAGCATATTCAGCGTCTCGACCGCCTTCGCATTGCCCCACGTCACCTTGTCGTGCAGGCGCGAGATGTGGAAGTCGGTGCGGTGATCGAGCACGGTGTTGATCAGCGCGAGGCCGAGCGCACCGCCGAGATTGCGCGTCAGGTTGAACAGGCCCGAGGCATTCTTCAGCATTTCGGGCGTCAGCGTGCCAAGCGCGATATTGTTGATGGGCACCATCGCCAGCATCATGCCCATGCCGCGCAGGATCTGCGGAACGAGCAATTCGTAGAAATCGTAGTCGCGCGTGATCCACGTCATCAGCCAGGTGCCCGATGCAAACAGCACGAGGCCAGCGCCGATCAGGATGCGCAAATCGACTTTCGTCATCAGGCGACCAACGATGGGCGCCATCAAGAACATCGCGATGCCGGACACGAACATCGTCTCGCCGATCATCAACGCGCTGTAGCCGCGGATCTGCGCGAGATAGAGCGGGTAGATGTAAGTCAGGCCATACAGGCCGATGCCGATACAGAACGAGAAAGTCGAGCCCAGCGCAAAGTTGCGATTGGTAAACGCGCGCAGATCGACGATCGGCACTTTCGCCGTCAGCACACGCCAGAAAAAGGCGACGGCCGAGAATGCGCAAATCACGGCGAAGAACAGAATGGCCTCGTCCTCGAACCAGTCGTTGCGCGGCCCCTCCTCCAGCACATATTCGAGCGAGCCGAGGAAACCGGCCATGAAGCCGAGCCCCCACCAATCGAAATGCTCAAGCAGTTCGAAATGCGGCTCGTCGAAATCGACCAGCGCGAGAACGCCGATCGTGATGCCGATGCCTGGCACCACATTGATGAAGAACAGCCAATGCCACGACAGCGCATCGGTGATGTAACCGCCGACGGTGGGCCCAATCGTTGGCGCCAGCGTTGCGACCAGGCCAATGATCGGCGCGACGATGTGAAATTTTGAACGAGGAAAAACCGTGTAGGCCGAGGCGAACACCGTCGGGATCATACCGGCGCCGAGAAAGCCCTGCACTGCGCGCCACAGGATCATCTGCTCGATGGACGAGGTGAAACCGCACATCAGGCTGGCAAAGGTGAAACCTGCCGCCGAAATCGCAAACAGCAGTCGCGTGCCGAGCGCTCGCGAGAGGAATCCCGATAGCGGGATCGCGATCACTTCCGCGATCAGATAGGCGGTCTGGACCCAGGAGACTTCATTCGACGATGCCGACAGGCCAGCCTGAATCTCTGCCAAAGAGGCGGAGACGATCTGGATGTCCAGGATCGACATGAACATGCCGAACACCATGATCAGGAACGCGATCAGGCGCTGCGGCGCGATCCGATCATCCGCCGGCGCGGCCGGCGGTGCTCCTGACATGGTTGTCGATGCCGAAGACATCAGCGCGATCCGTTACTGCACGGGCTTTGCGTCAGGCTTGGTGTTGATCCGCACATAAACCGACATGCCTGCGCGCAGGACGTTTTGCTTGGCGACGTCAGCGGGCACGCGAAGACGAACCGGGACGCGCTGCACGATCTTGGTGAAGTTGCCGGTCGCATTGTCCGGCGGCAGCAGCGTGAAGACCGCGCCAGCGGCCGGCGACAGGCTCTCGACGGTGCCTTCGATCACGCGGCTGGTGTCGGCATCGAGTTCGATGGAGACCGGCTGGCCCGGCTTCAGGCGACGCAGCTGCGTCTCCTTGAAGTTGGCGTCGATATAGACGTCGTCGAGCGGCACGATATTGGCGAGACGCTGACCGGTCGTGATGAAATCACCGAGATTGACCATGCGGTTCGAGAAGATGCCATCGACCGGCGCCTTCACATCGGTGAAAGCGAGATCGCGCTTGGCCTTGTCGAGCGCACTGTCGAGTTCTTGAAGTTGTGCGCGGGCTTCAGCCTGCTGGGCTTTGGTCACTTCCACGGCACTGTTCGCGGAATCGACCGAAGCCTTGGCGGCTTTCACCGAAGCTGCGGTCTGATCGCGGTTCGACTGCGAGGTCTCGTAAACCGAGCGCGACGCAAAACCCTGCTTGCTCAGCGTTTCCTGACGATCGAATTCAAGCAGCGCACGATTGGCGGCGGCATCGGCTGACGACAGTTGCGCCTGCGCCTGAGCAACCGAACTTTCCTGCGCTTCGACCTGACGTCCGATGCGCGCGATGGTCGCCTTCTGCGTGTCGATCTTGCGCTGCGCGGCATCGACGGCGATCTTGTAGTCACCATCATCGATCTTGAAGAGCGTCTGCCCGGCTTTCACCTCGGTATTATCGCCAGGCACGATCTGCGCGATGTGTCCGGAGACACGCGCACCAAGCGTCGAATTATTGGCGCGAACATAAGCGTCATCGGTGGAAACGATGAAGCGACCGACGAGATAGTAGTTCACGCCGAAATAGACCGCGGCGACGGCGGCAAGCGCGCCGATGCCCAACAGAACGCGCTTCTTGCGTGGTGACTTCGGCGCGGCGGACTTGGCTGTCGCAGGAGCTTCCACCGGCTTGTCTGCGGCAGGCGCCTCGGAGGGGCCGCGCGCCGTGGGCTCATCGACCAATGGCACCACGCGCGCCGAGGCGTTGTCGCCTTCATCTTCGTCGCGAATGATACGGGCAGCGTGATCGCGTGGTCCGGCCATTCCGGCCTCCTGAAAAACTCGCGCGAAAACCTCTGCGGGTTCCCGCTTGCTGTGACATGATGTACATTGACCGAACGGTTCGGTCAAGATAGATACGCAGTCATCCCATCGTGATCTAGAGCTATTCAGAAGACGGGCCGGACGGCCTATATGCGGTAACTAACTACAGGCTGACGATATGGCTGCGACCTCTCATGCTTCCCTCGCCCAGGTCGGCGAAGATGACAGCGCCAAGCGCCGGCAGATCCTCGACGGCGCGCGCAAGCTGTTCATGGATCTGGGTTTTGACGGCGCCAGCATGGGCAAGATCGCGGAGGCTGCGGGCGTCTCCAAAGGCACGCTTTATGTGTATTTCACCGACAAGAGCGCGTTGTTCGAAGCCATCGTCGAGCAGGAAAAGCTTGAACAGGCCAAGGCCGTTTTCGATTTCGATTTCGAGCGGGATGCAGAGGCGACGCTGGCCGAGTTCGGCCGCGCCTATATCCAATTGCTCTGTCGGCCCGGCGGTGGCTCGGCTATTCGCACGGTCATGGCGATCGCCGAACGGATGCCGGATGTCGGCAAGCGCTTTTACGAAGCGGTGCTGGCCAACAGCATTCGTCGATTGGCGGCTTATCTGGATGCACGGGTCAAAGCTGGCGAATTGAAGATCGACGACAGCGAACTGGCCGCAGCACAATTCATGATGTCATGCCAGGCAACGCTGTTTCAGCCATTCATCTTCCAGGCCAAACCGACTCCTTCGAGCGAGGAAGTCGACAAGGTCGTGGACAGCGCCTTGCGGATGTTTCTCGCGACGTACTGTCGCTGATCCCCGCACTTATTCGTTCTCGTAGAAATCCTCGTCGTCCGGCGTCTTGCGGCTGTTCTTGCTGGCTGGCTTCTTGATCGAACCGGTCGGACCATCGAAATTGTTACCGCGGCCGGCATAGCTGCGCCCCATGGCGCGCGCGGCGACTTCTTCACCTGACACAGCCGCCGGCTTGCAGATCGACGGACGCTTGGGGCGTCGCATCAGGTCTACGTGGATGTGATCGTAGTGATAGACATTGGAGCCGGGTGCCAGCACCGTCGTGAAATACTGGCACGCGCCGCCTTGAACGTCGCGTAGAAAACCCTGCTCTTCGGGCAGGCCCTTCCAGCCGTTCTTGATCGACATGTTGCGGCCATCGGCAAACGTAAAGGCAGCGATGTCGAGCGCGTTGCCGAAGGCATGTTCGGAAATATGCGCGCGCGAATTGCCGTTCATGCCGCGGCATGAGTAAGCGGAGATCTGCCGGATCGACACCACGCGCTGGCCGAACCAGCGCATCGCCGCCGGCTGCACGACTTCGGCGAGCCATTTATCAAGTTGTGACACGATCGGGCATGCGAGCGTTGCCGTCGGCTTCACTTCGACGGGGCCGACGGAGCCAGTGACCATGCCTTGCGCCGGACCGAGGCGCGGCTGCGCATAATCCTGCTGCGGCTGAGTCAGCGCAGGACCGGAGCTGTAACGCCCATAAGGCGCGCGCGTCTGCGGCGGCGCGCTGCGCGGCATCGCCTGCTGCATGCTTGGCTCCGGCGTGCCATCGGGTGGCAGATTGATATCGTCCTCGGCTTCGTGAACGCCGGGCGCATTCAGCGAGATCGGGCCGTTATTCGCCGGCGCATTGGCATAGCCGGCGTTATAGCCACCGCCATAGGACGGCTGCTGCTGCGGCGGCGCGGATTGCGGATAGGAATTCGGATACTGGCTGGTCGCACGCACCATCGGTTGCGACGGTTGTTGCTGCACCGGCCAGCGCGAGGGGCCGCCACCGATGCCGCCGGGCGGACGCGGCGCTTCATCGGCAAAGCCGATCGTGCTGTTGGATTCCCCGAGCGCAGCGACCTTCAACGGAAACTCGGCGCCGCAAACACCAGGGCCTGAAATAGGCTCGATGCGAACCAGGCCGGCGCTTTCGCGTACCGCACCTGACTTCATGCATGCGACTTCTGCCTCGGCTCGCCAGGGATCGCGGGTCTCGGTTTGAAACAAACCTTTGCCGCAACCAGCCATCGAGACAAGGACGAAGGAGCCGACGAGATACAAACGAACTCCGCGCGTCATGCGCGCAAGTTGAATTAAATGTTTTAATGACTCTTCAACAGGCCGGTTTTTGCGCGCCGAAATCGCGGGTTTTTGCGCGCACGCGCGTCATCCGCTGCGGCCCCACAGCGGCAGACCAGAGGCCGAAATGAGGCGGAGCGCCCTCGCCCAGCAAGATGGACAAAAGCGCTCCGATCACGAGTTTTCGTAGTCGACCGTCAGCGCGCCGCGTTGATGATCTGCAACTGGGTGAATTCGGCGAGGCCTTCTTCAGCGAATTCGGTTCCAATGCCCGACTGCTTGGCACCGCCGAACGGGATGTGCGGCGCCATGTCGAGATGCTTGTTGATCCACACCGTGCCGGCCTCGATCTGGCTGGCGACTTTGTGGGCACGCTCGGTGTCCGACGACCAGACCGAGGCGCCGAGGCCATAGGTGGTGGCATTGGCGCGGCGGATCACGTCGTCGTGATCGGAATATTTGATCACGGGGAGCACCGGGCCGAACTGCTCTTCGTCAACTAGCTTTGTGCCTTCGGCAATATCGCGCACGATGGTTGGCTGGATGAAATAGCCCGGCCGCTCCATGGCCGCGCCGCCGGCGATGACATTGCCGTTCTTGCGCGCGTCCTCGAGAAAGCCCTTCACTTTCTCGTATTGCATCTTGTTCTGCAGCGGGCCGAGCTTGGTCCCCTGCTTGGTGCCGTCATCGACCACGGTGTTGTTGGCGATGGCGACCAGCTCCTGGCAGATTTCGTCATAGACGCTCTCATGCACATAGAGCCGCTTGATGGCGAGGCAAACCTGCCCGCTGTTCTGGAATGCGCCTTCAAAGATTCCAGGCGCGACTTTCTTCGGATCGACATCGTCAAGCACGATCGAGGCATCATTGCCGCCAAGCTCGAGCGTGATGCGCTTCAGCGTCGCTGCAGCACTGGTCATCACCTTCTGGCCGGTGGCCGTCGATCCCGTGAACGAGATCTTTCGGATATCCGGATGCTTGGTCATCGCGTCACCGAGATCATTGGCGTCGGTGATCACATTGAGCACGCCCTTCGGCAATACGCCTTGCACCAGCTCCGCAAAACGTAGCGTGGAGAGCGGCGTGGTCGGCGCCGGCTTCACCACCAGCGTATTGCCCGCAAGCAGCGCCGGCGGCAGTTTGAAGCCGAGGATCAGCAGCGGGTAGTTCCACGGAATGATGCAGCCGACCACGCCGAGCGGACGCCGATGCGCTTCCACGCGGCGATCGCCGGAATCCTCGATCACCTTCATGGGCAGATCGAGCGAGGCGAGATAGCGGAAGAAGCCGGCCATGCCCATCACTTCGGCGGTGGCATCGGTGAGCGGCTTGCCCTGCTCGCTGGTGAGGATATGCGCGAGCTCGTTGACATTGGCTTCGATCACATCGGCCATCTCAACGATATATTTTCGGCGCTCGCCAAGCGGCGTGGCGGCCCAGGCAGGATAAGCGGCCTTCGCCGCAGCCACCGCTGCGTCGAGCTGTTCTTTCGAGGCCCGAGGGCATTGTGCCACCACGTCTTCGGTGGCGGGATTGAGAACCGGCATCTGCAGGTCGCCGGGCACCATCTTCCCGTCGATGAGAAGATTGTAAGTCGTCATGGACGTGACCTCCCTGTTCAACGGGCGTCATTGGCGCGCCTCGTTATAGCGGAGTGTATATCACGATGTCCGGGCCGCAAGTCGGTGGATTGGAGGAGTTTTAGTTTTGCGGTGCGGTAGCCTGTAGGGTGGGTTGAGCGCAGGCGCGTCAGCGCCGGAGTGATAACCCACCGGCGGAATATGCCGCATCGTTCGGCTGATGGGTTTTCGCGAAGACGCTCAACCCATCCTACGGCAGCGGTGCATCACCACGCATAGCGAACGACGCCACGGCCGGCGTAGCTCCTGGTCACATCCGAGAACTCGCCTTCGAAGGTGGCGGCCACCGACCAGCCGTTCATCCATTTCAATTCCGCCGAGGCGGAGGTCAGCGCGGCGTTGCGGGCGAGCCCGGCACCGTTCACGACGAAGCTCGCGCCGGGCAATGTCTGGAACGTCGCCGTGGCCGAGCGGTCGGTGTTGACGTCATGCGCCCAGGCTGCGCGGCCGCGCAGCGTGAGGATCGCGTCATTGAGCGCGAACGACTTGTCGCTGCGCAGGCCGAGTTCGCTGCGCGTGGCGGTGACCGTCTTGCCGCCATAAGCGAGCGCAAAGGTGTTGCTGCCGGCGACGACGCTTTCCGCATAGGACGGCAGATCGAACGCGATGACCTGCACGGCGCCGTAAGGCGTGAGGCCGAGGCCGCCGATCCATGGCAGCACGAAGCGATTGCCGGCTTCGACGCGGCCCGAATAGCTGTTGGCATTGAATTTAGCGCGCAGCTGGTCGAGGCCCGCGACCGTCACCGTGCGATCCGTCGTGATGTCCTGCCAGCCATAGGCGGCGGCGGCGGAGATATAAGTCGCGCCGATCGTGTGCCGGATGAAGCCGCCGACCTGGAACAGATCGGAACGGCCGGTGCCGCCGCCATTGACCGAGAAATTGGTGCCGCCGCCAGCCATCGCAATGCCGGCCACCGTGAAGGGCGAGAACCAGTAGTCGGCGCCTGCGGCCATGCCATAGATGCTCGACTTCGTGTTGTTCGATCCCGCCACCACATTGCCGTCGGTCATCTGCGAGCCGCCAAAGCCCGCGGCCCACATGTTCCAGCGCTCCTGGAAGGCGGGCGCCATCGGCGGCGCCTTGCGATGCATGGAGGCGAAGGCATCGGTCGGCGCGCGCCTGCCTGCAGTGCCCATCGCCTCATCGGCAAACGAATTGATGCCCACCGCAACCTCGCCGCGGCCAACGGCGAACGGATCCATCATCACGCCCATGAAAATGGTCATGGCATCGAACGAGGTCTGCTGGGTGCCGATGCCGAGTTCGCCGGCCACCTGCGACAGGCCCTTGGCATCGAGCGCGCCGAACACCAGCGGAATGCCGCCGGTGCGGTTGAAGAAGCCGGTCAGCGCATTGCCGACGGCAGCCTGGTTTGCGTTCAATGACGGATAGGTGGGAGGCGTTGGCCCTGGCGGTGGCGTCGGTGTGAAGTCCAGTGTCAGATCGAGATAGGCATTGTTCGCATCGTAACTCAGGCTCGACTTGAAGCTTGTCGGCAAGTTGGTGTTCACCTGTGTGCCGAACGTCCCGGTCACGCCGCCGGCCGCATTCACGATGGTATATTGCTTCGTCACGTAACTGCCCGCTGCGAAGCTGGCATTCACGGTGGCACCGCCGAGCGTCGCGGTGCCGGTGACATCGACGCGATCGGCGCTCACTGGCGAGACTTCGACCATATAGGTCGAAGCCGCAGTCATCACGAGATTGCCTTGCACGGTCAGCGTGCCGATGGAATTGCCCGGCGCCAGCGTGCCGCCATTGATGGTGGTGTTGCCCACGATGCCGGTGCCGGCAAGCGTGCCGCCGGCATGCACGGTGGTCATCGACGAGGCCGCGATCGAGCCATTGCCGCTGATGCTAAGCGTGCCGCCGTCGACGGTGGTCTCGCCCGCATAGGTGTTGGTGCCCGTAAGCGTCAGCGTTCCAGTGCCAGTCTTGGCAAGGTGGCCGCGGCCGGCAAACTGGCTGATTTCGCCAGAGAACGTCGTCGATGTGTTGGCGCCGCCGATTGTCAGCGTCTGGCCGATCCAGATGGCCACCGCACCGCTCCCCTCCAGCGAGCCGATCGTCTCGGAATCCCACACGGAGAGCCGTCCGGATGCGTTCACCACGACCGCGCCGGTATCAACGATCGCGGCATGGTTCGCGGTTAGCAGCGTGCCGCCATTGATCGTCGTGATACCTGTATATGTGTTGGTTCCGGACAGCGATAAAGTGCCCGTACCTTCCTTGGTCAAGCTGCCGGTTCCGATGGCGATTGCACCATCGGCGCGGAGTTCGCCAGCACCGCCATAAGTCACATTCGTATTGGTGCCGGTCACGCCTGACATAGCCAGGCTAGCGCCGCTGTCCGCCGTGATCAGGCTCGATGAGCCGAGGGTGATATTTCCGGTATATCCATTGGCGCCCGAAATGCTGCGCAGGGCGCCGTCATTGTTGATGCCCGTGCCGTTCAGCGCCAGCGCCTCACCATGGACGGTGATACCGCCCTGCATCTGCAACGCCGCGCCGGCTTCGACGATGGTGCCGCCGGCCGTTGTGCCCAGCGCCGACGCATGCTGGATGTTGAGTGCACCTGCGGAGATCGTGGTGGTGCCGTTATAGGTGTTGGGACCGCTGAGCACGAGCGTGCCGATGCCGACCTTGTTCAGCTTCGTCGCGTTGCCATCGACAATTGGCGTTGCGATCGTGGCCGTGACACCACCATCGACCCTGACCGTGCCGGCGCCCGACGAACTCACCAGCGCAAGCTGGCCATTGGTGCCGGCCTGCAGGACATAGCCGTCCGTGCTGAATTGCAGCGTGTCGAAACCCTGCATCCCTTCCACCGTCACGGTGCCGCCCGCCGCGCCTGCGAACACACCGACCGACGTCTCCCACGCGTCGTTGATCGCCGCTTCGCCGGGCGCGCCGGTCCAGTTGGTGTTGGCCCCGTTCCAGGTGCCGCTGCCGCCGCTCACGATGCCGTCGCCAGTCATGTCCACGCCGTCCCAGAACTGGACGGTCTGGCCATTCATGCTGATGAGGAGATTCACCTGGCCGTCGATATTGGTCAGCACCCGCGCCGCGCCCTGCGTCATGCCGGTGACGGCGGAAAACACCGCGCCGCTCGTCAGCGTGCCGTAGTTGAACAGGCGATAGTAGCCGGCCGACGGCGCATTCACGTTCAGCACGCCGCCGAGGGTGAGATTGTTGGTGACGTTGACGAGATCGTTGCCGCTGCCGCCCACGACGCCGGCGGTGCCGAGTTCGAACACTGTGGTGGAGCCGGCATCCAGCGTCAGCGAATTGACCGTGAGCGTGCCGGGGCTCTGCCCCGCGGACAGCGTGCCGCCGCTTTCAACAGTCACCGCCTTGCTGATGGTGCCGGTGCCCGACAGCGTGCCGCCGGTCTGCACGGTCACCGCGCTTGTCAGCGAACCATTGACGCGCAGCTCGCCGCCGTTGATCGTCGTCGTGCCGGTATAGGTGCTGTCGCCGGTCAGGGTGAGCGTGCCGGTGCCGGTCTTGACCAGTCGCGCACCCGGATAAGGGAACTCGCTGATCACACCGGAGAAGGTCGTCGATGTGTTGTCGCCACCCGTTGTGAGAGCCGCGCCGCCGCCTGCGATCCGGACACTGCCGGCGCCCGCCAGCGAGCCGATTGTGTCGGACTCGAGAATGCTCAACATCCCCGACGCATTCACGACCACGGCGCTTGCGGAGGACAAGTTGTTGCCCGTCGAGGTTCGCAGCACGCCGCCATCGATCGTGGTCACGCCGGTATAAGTGCTGGTGCCGTACAGGTACAGCGTGCCTAAACCGGACTTGGTTACACCTCCGGCGCCGGTCGTGATGCCACCTCTCACAGAAATGCTCCCGGCGGCGCCGAAAGTGACATCCTTATCGGTCCCCGTCACCCCTTGCACGGTCAAGCTGGCACTGCTCTCCGCCGCGATCAGGCTCGACGAGCCGAGTGTGATGAGGCCGGACCACTCGACGCTGCCTGACATCGCCCGAAGCGCGCCGTCATTGGCGACACCCGTACCGTTCAACGTCAACGCCTCGCCGTTGACAGTGAAGCTTCCCTGCATCTGCAATGCCGCGCCGGATGCGACGGTGGTGCCACCGGCCGCGGTGCCGAGCGCAGACGCATGCTGGATGTTGAGCACACCCGCGGAAATCGTGGTGGTGCCGGTATAGGTGTTGGCGCCGGTGAGCGTCAGCGTGCCAGTGCCGCTTTTGGCCATGTTGCCGCGTCCGCCCATAAACGCGAAATCGCTGATCACACCGGAGAAAGTCGTCGAATTGCTGCCGCCGACCGAAAGCGTTTTAGCGTCAGAAATCACGACGCTGCCAGCGCCCGCCAGCGAGCCGATCGTCTCGGACTCGGCGACTTCGAAAATGCCGGACGCATTCACGACTACGGCACCCGCATCCGCGATGGCGCGGCCATTGAAGACTGTCAGCCGGCCATCATTGATCGTGGTGACGCCGGTATAGGTGTTGGTGCCGTACAGTTGCAGCTGCCCCGCACCGTCCTTGGTCAGGCTTCCATTGCCGGTCGCAATAACATCATTCACCGTGATATTGCCGGCGCCGCCGAAGCTGGCATTCACATCGGTGCCGGTAATCCCGCTCGCCAGGGTCAGAAAGGTACTGAAGTCTGCCGTGATCAGGCTTGATGACCCAAAGGTGACGACGGTATTTAACTGGACGTCGCCGGCTCTTATCGCCCGCAACGCGCCGTTATTGGCGACACCGGTACCGTTCAGCGTCAACGCCTCGCCGATTCTATCGTTGCCCGGCATCTCGATCTGCAGCGCCGCACCGGATGCGACTGTTGTCCCGCCGGCCGTGGTGCCGAGTGCGAGCGCGTTGCGGATGTTGAGCGCACCGGCCGAAATCGTGGTTGCGCCAGTATAGGTGTTGGCGTTGGTGAGCGTGGTGACGCCGCTGCCGTCCTTGATCAGGCCGCCGGCCCCGGTAGCGATAACGCCACTCACGGTGACCGCGCCGGCGCCGCCGAAGGTCACATTCGTATTGGTGCCGGTCACGCCCGACAGAACAAGGCTGGCACCGAGGTCCGCCGTGATCTTACTCGATGAGCCAAGGGTGATGGCGGCGATCCACCGGTTGGCGCCGGATAAGCTCCGCAGTGCGCCATCATTGGCGACGCCTGTGCCGTTCAGCGTCAATGCCTCGCCAACGACGTCGAAGCCGCCCTGGATCTGCAACGCCGCGCCGAATGCGACGATCGTGCCCGCAGCCGTCGAGCCGAGCGCGCTTCCGTTATCGATAAAGAGCGCGCCCGCGGAAATCGTGGTGAGACCGCTATAGCTGTTAATGCCGGTGAGCCTTATCGTGCCGGTGCCGGCCTGCGTGACCGCGCCGCTGCCCGAGATCAAGCCGCCAACGGTCAACGTGTCGGAGCGGTTGAACGCCAGTGTGCCGTCGTTGGTGACGTCGCCGGTGATCGCGCCCGTGGTGCCGCCATTGCCTATCTGCAGCGTGCCACTGGTGATCGTGGTGCCGCCGGAATATGTGTTGCTGCCCGTCAGGATCAGCTTGCCGGCGCCGTCCTGGATGATGCTGCCCGCGCCGGTGATGATATTTCCGAGCGTGACATCCGTGCTCTGGTTGAAGGTCACCGTGCTGCCGGATGCGGTGCCGATATTGCCGGTCAGGCCGCCGGTGCCGGCGAGCGTGAGCGTGTTGGCGCCGCCGGTGAAGGTGATGGCGTTGGCGCGGGTCACGCTGTCGCCACTCATGCCGCCTGCGATGGTGCCGTCGCGATTGTCGATGGTGAGCCCGGCGCCCACCACGCCGGCACCGCCGGCGCCGACGGTTCCGTTGATGAAAAACGCACCGCCCCTGCCACCCTGGATGTCCGATTGATTGATCAGCGAGCCGCTCGCCGAAAAAATCACGCCGGCGCCACCAACACCGCCGATGCCGCCGTTACCGAGATTGCCACCGGTTCCGCCATTGCCGCCGTTGATGATCGCCGAACTGAGCAGCATGCCCATGCCGGAAAAATACACCCCGGCACCGCCAGCCCCACCGTCTCCGTAGGTACCGCCGTGGCCGCCATTGCCGCCTTTGATCGCCCCCGAACTGTCCAGCGAGCCCGCGCCCGAGAAGAACAGCCCGATGCCGCCCGACCCGCCATTGCCGCCCATGAAGGTGCCGCCGCCGCCGTTACCCCCATTGCCGCCGGTGACCGCCTGGTCCGATGCCCCGCTGAAGGCCGGGGTGACGACGGCCATACCATAACCGCCGCCGCCACCACCGCCACCGTAGATCCCCCTCCCGCCATTGCCGCCGTTGCCGCCGACAACCGGACCATTCAGCGGAAACGCCGTCGCGCCATGCGCGCCGCCGCCGCCGCCGCCGCCGCTGCCGGTGCCGGTAGAGTCAGCACCATCCTGTCCGCTTTCGCCGGCTGCAGCACCGCCATCTCCGCCCGGCGTAAGTGTACCGTTGCTCGTATTGTTACCGCCCTTGCCGCCAGTGACGCCTGCGCCGCCACCACCGCCGCCGTTGTTTTGGGAGTCTCCGCCCGCGGTGGCGGTGCCATTCAGCGGATTTGTCGCGCCGCCGGTGCCGCCGGGGCCACCGCCATTGCCGCCGGTCTGCTGCGCAGCGACCGGCGCATTGAGTGCCGCCAGCGTGAGAGCAACGACACTCGCGGTCAGCTGCAGGCGTGCCCGGCGCCGCGACGACGATGTCATGGGGGTTGGATGATGCGGCCCTGTTCGCCCGAAAACAGCTGAAAAACGAAGTTCATCGAGCGGCGATGGCGACATCAGAGGCATTCCCGGCAAGTGCACCGACAGCGCTGTCGGCAGTCCAACCACACAGGCATTGCCTGTATGCGGTGTCCGGAGATGAGAGATGTCAGATCAGACTGGCGCTAATCGCGTTTGGCAGAACGCGCTTGGCTGACATTGTTCAAATACGAACACACGTTCGCAAAGCTTAGCGCTTCCGGGAAAAGGTACAATGCGACCACATCACAGACAGCGCCAGATGCTGCATTTTGACGGCAACTGCAGCAAATTGGTAACATGGTAATGGAATCAATTTTTAACCATTCGTAGCCTCGTTCTGCGCGGCGACACGTAGGCCGCCGCCGCGATCGCTCACCATGCGTAACGCACCACGCCCTTGCCGGCGTAGCTCTTCGTCACATCCGAGAACTCGCCTTCGAACGTGCCGGCGACGGACCAGCCGTTCATCCACTTCAGCTCGGCGGAAGCAGACGTCAGCGCCGTGTGCTTAGCAAGCGCGGCGCCGTTGACGATGAAGCTCGCGCCGGGCAGCGACTGGAAGGTTGCTGACGCAGAGCGGTCGCGGTTGACGTCATGCGCCCAGGCGGCGCGGCCGCGCAGCGTCAGGATCGCATCGTTCACCGCAAAGGACTTGTCGGTGCGCAGGCCGAGCTCGCTGCGCGGTGCGAGGCTCGTCTTGCCGGCATAAGTGAGCGCGAAATTGTTGCTGCCGGCGACGACGCTTTCCGTATAGGTCGGCAAATCGAAGGCCGTCACCTGGAAGGCGGCGTAAGGCGTGAGGCCAAGACCACCGATCCACGGCGTCGCGAAGCGATGGCCGACTTCGACGCGGCCCGAATAGGAGTTCGCGTTGAAATTCGCGCGCAGCTGATCGAAGCCTGCGAGCGTGACCGTGCGATCCGTCGTGATGTCCTGCCAGCCATACGCCGCGGCGGCGGTGATGTAGGTCGCGCCGACATTGTGCCGGATGAAGCCACCGACCTGGAACAGGTCGGAGCGGCCCGAGCCGCCACCACTCACCGAGAAGTTCGTGCCGCCACCGGCCATCGAGAAACCGGCCACGGTGAAAGGCGAGAACCAGTAGTCCGCGCCCACCGCGCCGCCATAGATGCTTGACTTACTGTCGTTCGATCCAGCTGCCGCGCTGCCCTGCGTCGTCTGCGATCCGCCGAAGCCGGCAGCCCACACATTCCAGCGCGCCTCATAGGCTTTTGGCGGCGCCTTGGTGAACATCGCAAAGGCATCGCGTTCAGTGCGCGTGCGCTTGCGGCCATCGGCGGCGTAAGCGAGGGCGTCGCTCTCCTCGGCGAAGCCGAGCGCGCCGGACGCATCACCGCGGCCATTCGCGAAGGCATCGGTCATCACGCCCATGAACAGGTTCGCGGCGGTGAAAGACGATTGCTGCGAACCGGTGACGGTCTCGCCGGAGATCTGCGTGAGCGCATTGAGGAGATTGCTGCCGCTCAATCCGAACAGCGCGTCAAATCCCTTCGACAGATTGGCGCCGCTGAGCAGTGCGTTGTCGATGCCGGCTGCCACGCTACGCTGGTTGTCGTTGGCGTTGCCCGGCAGGATCGGCGAGAGCAGGCTCGGATCGAGCGTCAGCAACACATCGCCGCCGACATAGGACAGCCGTGCATTGCGCGCGAAGGCGTTGGTGACGGAGGCGCTGTCGAACGTGCCCGTCAGCGTGCCGGCATCAATGATGGTGTAGGTCGTGGTCGCGGTGAGCCGCGCCAAAGGCGTGATGGTCAAGGCGCCGGCGATCGTCGCGGTGCCTGTGACATTGGCCCAGGTGGACGACTTGCCCGAGACCTGCACGATATAGGTGGACGCCGCTGTCATCGTCAGGCTGCCCTGCACCGTGAGCGTGCCGGCCGGATCGCCCGGCTTCAGTGTGCCGCCATTGATCGTGGTATCGCCGACGACGCCATTGCCGGCGAGCGTGCCACCTGCATTCACCGTCGTCATCGACGACGCTGCGATCGAGCCGGAGGAGCCGATCTTAAGCGTGCCGCCATCGACTGTGGTGGCGCCAGTATAGGTGTTGACGCCCCGCAGCGTAAAAGTGCCGGTGCCGATCTTCGTCAGTCCGGCATTCGAAGCTCCGTAGCTGCGGATCACACCGCTATAAAGCGACGTGATATTGCCCGCGCCGACCGTCAGACCGCTCCCGCCGACTTCGACATATCCTGAGCCATTGAGCCCGCCGACGGACTGCTGCTGGTCGCTCGAGAACCAGCTGCCCTGCCAGAGTGACAGCAAGCCATTTCCGCCGAACACATTCGCGATCGAGGTCGTCACGCTCCCGGCCTGGATCGAGGTTTCGCCGGTATAGCTGACGACGTGATTGAGCTGCACATTGTCCGCGCCGATCGCTAGGCCTCCGGTGCCGATGGCGATATCGCCATTGACGATGAAGTGGCCACCATAGCCGCCAAGTCCCAGATCGGTGTTGTTGCCGGTGATGGTCTGATTGATCGTGAAGGATCCCCCTGCGGTAATGATACTCGCCGAGCCGAGCGTGACGCTCCCGTTCAGTACAACAGACCCGGTGTAATAATACCCCTGCAGCGCGCCGAGATTGCCGACGCCCCTCCCATTGATCGTGATCGCATTCGAGATCACCTGTGAGGCGCCGGACAATGCGAGCGTGGCACCATTGGACACTGTCACGGCCCCGGTGCCGAGCGCGGTGTCGGATGTCGCGAACAGCTTGCCGACGGAAATCGCGGTCCCGCCGGAATAGGTATTGTCGCCGGTCAGCGTCAGCGTGCCGGTGCCGTTCTGGATGATGCCGCCAGCGCCGGTGATGACATTCGAAAGCGTGACGTCCGTGGCCTGATTGAATGTCACGGTGCTGCCGGCCGCAGTGAGTCCGATACCGCCGGTCAGGCCGCCGGTGCCCGCAAGCGTCAGCGTGTTGGTACCGCCGGTGAAGGTGATGGCATCAGCGCGGGTGCCGCCGCCGGAGAGGCCACCCGAGATAGTACCCGAATTGACGATGGTGAGGTTCGCGCCAACGATACCGGCGCCGCCGTTGCCTCCAGCGCTGATGCCTGCGCCAGCGCCGCCGTTACCGCCCAGTATCGCCGACGTATTGATCAGCGAGCCCGAACCGGAGAAAAACACGCCGACGCCGCCAGCCCCGCCGGTCCCGCCGCTCCCCGTGGCGGGGCCGCCGTTACCGCCGTTGCCTCCCGTGATCGTCACGGCGGACGTCCCGCTGAATGCCGTATCGAGGACGAAGACGCCATAACCGCCGCCGCCGCCGCCGCCACCGCCGGTCGTGACTGCGTTGTCGCTGCCGCCGTTGCCGCCTTTACCTCCCGTGACCGAACCACTCGGAGGAAACGTCGTCGCGCCATGCGCGCCACCGCCACCACCACCCCCGGAGCCACCTGCGCCAGCGCCGCCGTCAGCGCCAGCTGTCGCACCGCCCGCTCCCCCGCCGTTGCCATCGCCGCCATTGCCGCCATTACCGCCAGTGATACCGGCGCCGCCGCCGCCGCCGCCGCTACCATCTGTGCCTGATGTTGCCGTGCCATCCGTCGGGCTTGTGTTGCCGCCCACGCCGCCAGCGCCATTACCACCGGTCTGCTGCGCAAATGCAGGTGCGGTCAGCGCCATAAGCGCGAGCGCCACGACGCTCGCCGTATAGCGCCATCTCGCGCTGCTTCGGGCCGGTGATCGGGTGGTAGGAAACGGCTTGTCCGTGATGCGAGCAGACAGATTAGCGACAGAGGTCGCGTCGAGCAGCGATGGCGTCATCGGAGGCATTCCCAACCATTGCACCGACAGCGCTGTCGGCATTCCAGACGCGCAGACGATTGCCTGCGCGTGGTGTCCGGGAATGAGCGGTGTCAGATCAGGCTGGTGCGAAACTTTCGCAGGCGGCTGCGCTTCACCGACGTCAACTCACCACGAACACATTTCCGCCACGCTGAAGCGATTCGCGCAGATGGTACAATGCGACCGATACACTCGCGGTGCGGGACACCGCGCTTTTGGCAAGGGTGAGTCATTTCGGTAACAGGGTATTCGCGACGACCCGCAACCATGCAGGGAAGTGTTCCCGCAATTTGCGTCCCGTAATTTCGCCCGCCGCCGGAACGCCGGTCGCGATTCGACGTTGCCCCGCGCTGAAACACGCGACAGGGAGGCACCGCCATGACCGCATTCGTCAGTCAACTGAGCATCGTCGCCGCCTATGCGGCCATGGCCTTTGTCGGCGCCATCGTGCTGGGCGTGCTGTAAGGCGCGCGGCCGTAGGATGGGTTGAGCGGAGGCGCGCAGCGCCGGAGCGAAAACCCATCAGCCGAGCTTGCCGCAGGGTAAAGCGATGGGTTTTCGCTCCGCTGAACCCATCCTACGGCACGGCGCATGGTTAATCGCACATGCGGTCTGCCGGTATCATTGCGATCCTCTTTTGATACCACTACACAACTACACTTTGCGAAGAAGCACGGACGACACAATTATCTTCCGCGATGAAACCGTTTCGCCGTTTCCGCGCAAATCTCCCGAAACGGCTGATGGGTACTCCTGCCGCCAACGAAGCGCCGAACGGGCGCTCATCAACAGGCGCTCAAACGGAGAAAACCCATGTTCAAGC
Source organism: Pseudomonadota bacterium (assembly GCA_023451825.1). Lineage (GTDB taxonomy): Bacteria > Pseudomonadota > Alphaproteobacteria > Rhizobiales > Xanthobacteraceae > Tardiphaga. The sequence continues at coordinate 57,738 of JAEXYA010000034.1, read as the reverse complement.
TCGCTCGCTTCGAAATGAATGTCCGCCGCCTCGCCCTTGCGATCGGCGCGGTGACGACCACATGCGCTTTTGCAGCGCCGGCGCAGGCCGCGCCGCTGCCGCTGTTTCCCTTCTTCATGTCACCGCCAGTGCAGGCCGAGCCGTCGCCCTACTATCAAGCCCCGCAGCAGCTCGAGGACGAGCGCCCGGCGATCGAACAGCCCGCGCGCTTCAAGCGCCAGACAGTGATCTATCCCACCCGCGAAGCCCCCGGCACCATCATCATCGATACGCCGAACACCTATCTGTATTATGTGCTCGGTAACGGCCAGGCGATCCGCTATGGCATCGGCGTCGGCCGCGACGGCTTCACCTGGTCGGGCGTGCAGACGGTGACGCGCAAGGCGGAATGGCCGAGCTGGACGCCGCCCGCCGAGATGATCGCGCGCCAGCCCTATCTGCCGCGCCACATGGCCGGCGGCCCCGGCAATCCACTCGGCGCGCGCGCCATGTATCTCGGCAACACGATCTATCGCATCCACGGCACCAATATGCCGGAGACCATCGGGACGCAGGTCTCGTCCGGCTGCATCCGCCTCACCAATACGGATGTGTCGGATCTGTATGCACGGGTCACGGTCGGCACCAAGGTGATCGTGCTGCCGATGGATCGCCGCGCCGACAACGCGAACGGTCGGCGGGGATGATCCGTAGGGTGGGCAAAGCGCAGCGTGCCCACCTCCATCAGCCGTGCATTGGACGGTGGGCACGTCGCTTCGCTCCTTTGCCCACCCTACGATCGCCGCCATATTTTGCCCATCTGGTGACGTGATGTACTGTCCCCGCATATTGCATGCGGGGACATCATGCGTTTGAAGACCATTCTGATCGGCACTGCGCTGGTCGCCGTTTCTTTCGTGGCCGCGCTCAAGATCATGGATTATGTGGCGCCGCGCGGCTCGGGCGCAGCCCCGACGCTGGTCGAACTGCCGCCATTGCCGCCCTCGCCGCCGCGCAGTTCCACCATTGTCGCCCCCATCGCCGTGACGCTGACTGCGATCCGCGATGTGACCGAGCGTGGCGCGCCGAAGAATTTTGCCGGCACCGCTGCCAATCCCGCGGAACAGATTCTGCAGAATGCCGACATCAAATGGACGGCGGCGCGCGGGCCGATCGCCGCCACCGGCGCGAACGACACGCTGACCATGACCACGCCGCTGAACGGCACGCTGAATGTGCGCGGCGAACTATCGTCGAATGTGCGCGAGGCACTGGGCGGCGCGCTCGGCAATCTGCTCGGCGGCAATGTCGCCAAGCAGATCGGCCAAATCAATATCAAGAACGTCAATGCCAATGCCGAGATCCGCGGCAATGTGGTGGTGAATGCACAGCCGCGGCTGACGCCGAACTGGCGCATCGAGCCCGGCCTCACCGCGCAGGTATCGCTCGGTGATACCAATGCCTCGGTCGGCGGCGTGCGCGTCAATGTGCCGGCGCAGGTGAAGCCGATGATCGACAATGCGGTGAACGAGCAGATCGCCGCCGTGCAGCAGCGGCTGCGCAACGATCCCGCCTTCGAGCAGAACGCACGGCGCGAATGGGCCAAGCTGTGCCGCTCAGTGCCGTTGCAGGGCGCGGGATCCGGACAGAACCTGTTTCTCGAACTGAAGCCGACCCGCGCCATCGCCGCGCAGCCGCGCATCGATGCCAGCAACATCAATCTCATCCTCGGCGTCGAGGCGGAGACCCGCGTGACGGGTAGTCCGACGACGCCGAACTGCCCGTTCCCCGCAACGCTGGCCATCGTGCCGCCCGGACCTGGCAAGCTCAATATCGGCGTGCCCGTGGACATGCCGTTCACCGAGCTCAACAAGATCATCGAGGCGCAACTCGCCGGCAAGACGTTTCCGGAAGACGGCAACGGTTCGGTGGCCGTCACCGTGAAGAAGGCAACCATGCGCGCGTCGGGTGATCGCCTGCTGATCTCGCTGCTGGTGAATGCCAAGGAGAAGTCGAGCTGGTTCGGCCTCGGCGGCGAAGCCACCGTGCATGTGTGGGGAAAGCCGGCGCTGGATCAGGCCAATCAGGTGATGCGCTTCACCGATCTGGAACTCGCGGTGGAGTCCGAGGCGGCGTTTGGCCTGCTGGGCGCTGCTGCCCGCGCGGCGATGCCGCTGCTGCAAAGCACGCTGGCGGAGCGCGCGGTGATCGATCTCAAGCCGTTTGCAAACAATGCACAGCGCAAGATCGCGGGCGTGCTGGCGGATTTCCAGAAGAACGAGGATGGGCTACGCGTCGGCGCCGACATCACGGCGCTCAGGCTCGGCGGGATTGCGTTTGACTCGAAAACGTTGCGCGTCATCGCGGAGGCCGAAGGTGCGATCAATGTGACGGTGACAAAGCTGCCGAACTTGTAGCGGCCGTAGGATGGGTTGAGCGTCTTCGCGAAAACCCATCACCTTTCCGTGCCGCAAACTCTGCCGATGGGTTTTCGCTTCGCTCAACCCATCCTACGGCAGTTGCGTTTCTGCACGAAAAAGGGCGTGCCCGGCAGGAGCTGGACACGCCCTCTTCGTCAGATGACATCACCACCAATGTGACGCCATCCGGTCTGCGCTCGACCGTTAGGTCGAATACTTGAATTCCGGCATCGCCTTCAGCTGATCCTTGCTGGCGCCGCTCATCACGGCGTGGTCAGGATACCAGGGGTTCTGCTTCGGAGCGGCTGCGGTCGAGCCACCGGACGTGGCAGCACCCGTCGTCATGCCGCTCGATGTCGAGGTCGACTTGGCCATGCCAGCCGAGCCGCCCGACGCAGCCGAGGTCTGTACCGGCTCGTTCACGAACTTGATCTTGTCATAAGGCACCGCGATGAGGCGCTCACCAACACCGAGGAAGCCACCCACGCCGATCACGACGGCTTTGATGTTGCCTTCCTTGTCGGTCAGCAGGTCGTTGATCGAGCCGAGGCTTTCATTGGCTTCGTTATAGACGTTGAGGCCGACCACCTTCGAGGTGCGCCAGTTGCCGTTGAACGTGGTGTCCGATGCAGCCGCCGGTGCCGGCGTCGCGGCCGGAGCGGTCGTTGTAGTGCTCGGGCTCTGCGCGAAAGCCGCCGTTGCGAGCAATGCGGAACCAACGATACCAGCCGTCATATATTTCGTGAACATATGTTCCTCCTGTTGTTGCCACCTGTATGAAAGCAACGCGAGGATTTGGCGCCAGTTCCGGTTCCGTGGCGAAATTGTAGCTGCGCCAAATTGTCGTGGCCGAGCCGTCTCACAACGAAGTGTAGTTAGAACTCTCCCCAATAGGGTGCGACGCCATAATGTCGGTGCAGCGCTTCCTCTTGCGAGCGATCGCCCCAGTCGAAATCGCGTTTCTCGGTAAAGGACGGCGCGCTCTGCAGCTCCTCATCCGGGATGTCCAGCTGATAGGCGTCGAGCTTGCGATTGTAGCTCAGCAAGGCCCATGGCAATGCGAGGAGATTGGAGCCGATGCCGAGAAATCCACCGAAGGACATCACGGCGTAAGATACCTTGCCGCTGAGCTTGTCGATCATCAGTCGCTCGATATGACCGATCCGCTCGCCATTGGCGCGACGTACGGCCGTTCCCTCGATCCGGTCGCTTGCAATCAGCGTGTGCGGCCTGGTCATCACATCGAGAGCCATCATTGCCTCCGTTCGTTGTTCGTTAGGAGAAACAATGAGGCACGATGCGAGAGGTTCCGACGCCGTCATCCGTTGTGTCGAAACGGATGACGGCATCAATATTGTTAGCTCTTGTAGTCGACCAATAGCGCCGAGAACGACGCTGCAGTGCCCGACGCCGTGACGCCGCTGGCGCTGTAGGAACTTGACGTCGAGGCTTCCAGCGACTGTTTCAGCGAATTGAGGAATTGCTGCATGATGTCGCTGACATCGGTCGAGCTGTCGTCGTCATCATCGGAACTGTCCGATGGCGGCGGACCACCGGGACCGCCGCCCGGCGGCGGGCCGCCCGCGCCCTTGGTGCCGCCGGGGCCATCGGCGAAGGCGGCTTCGAACACGCCCTTGAGCTCGTCCGCCTGATCCGATGTAAGCTTGCCGCTCGATACTTGCGCGCTGATGAGATCATCGATCTTTGACGTCATCTCGCCCGGCTCGGGCCGCGTCCCGCCGCTTGCGCTGCCGCGATCGGCTTGCATCGAGGAGTCGATGCTGTCCAGCGCGGCCGAGAGCGCATCCTGGTCGCCACTGCTGATCTTTCCCGAGGTGAGCTCGGCCTGCAGCTCCTGCTGCAGCTTCTGGAGAGGTGATTGATAGAGACTGCTGGAGGCAGCCGAGATGGATGTCATGATCTGCTCCGAGAGCTTTCGCCTAAAAGTGCCACCATCTCGGGTTAACCATCTTAACGAGGCCTTGCTGGCCGCTTGCCAAGATGTTGCCCGGCGTTACGTTGGGCGCACGCAGCAACAGACCGAAACAAATTTTCCCTGCAAAAGGCGCCAATCCCCGCCACAAGGGTCCGCATGGCAAACCCTCATATTCTCGTCGTGGAAGATGACCGCGAAACCCGCACGCTGATCGCAAAGTATCTGCGTACCAATTCCTGCAATGTCACGGTCGCCGCCGACGGGCGCGAGATGGACAAGGTACTGGCGGACAACCGTATCGACCTGATGATCCTCGACGTGATGCTGCCCGGCGAGGATGGCCTCAGCCTGTGCCGTCGCGTGCGCGGGGAATCGCAGGTGCCGATCATCATGCTCACCGCGCGCGGCGAGGACGTGGATCGCATTCTCGGCCTCGAAATGGGCGCCGACGATTATCTGCCGAAACCGTTCAATCCGCGCGAGCTGCTGGCCCGCATCAATGCCGTGCTGCGCCGGCAGAGCAATGCGCTGAATGCCAGCGCCACGCCGAACGCCACGTCCCTCGCCTTCGTCGGCTGGCAGATGGATTTTCGCCTGCGTGAGCTGCGCAATCCCGAGGGCGCGCGCATCGCCATGACCTCCGCCGAGTTCGACCTGCTGCAAGCATTTGTCGAGCGTCCCGGCCGCGTGCTGTCGCGCGACAGCCTGCTCGACCTCACCCAGGGCCGCAATGCCGGTTCGTTCGAGCGCAGCATCGACGTGCTGGTGAGCCGCATCCGCCGCAAGATCGAAGCCGATCCGCAGGATGCGCAGCTGATCAAGACCGTGCGCTCGGGCGGCTACATGTTCACGCCGAATGTCGAAACCGTCGGCGGCACGGAATCATCGGGCTTGCAGCCGGCCTGATCATGCGGCTGCTCAACGTCCTCAACCTGCGGCGGATCAGCGGCCAGATCGCAGCACTGGTGGTGATGTCCATCGTCGCCATCCACATCATCATCGGCGTCGGCTTCGCCGTGCTGCGGCCGGACCAGCCGATGACACCCGATCGCGGCCATGGCGAACTGGTGGCGATGGCGAAGCTGCTCTCGACGACGCCGGCCGGTGAACGCCCGGTACTGCTGGCACGCATGCAGCAGACCTTTCCGGCCTTCGACCTGCGGCCCGAACCGGGCGGCTTCGTCGAGAGCGCGCATGCCGAGCAGCGCAGCGAGACCTTTCAGTTTCGTCGCATGAGCCGGCAGATGGCGCCCGATGTCCGCGCCGTTCCGCTGGCCGACGACCGCATCGGCATCGCCCTTGCCGATGGCGAGAAATATTCAGTGAGCGAGGTGCCCGACCGGCGGCCGCGTCCATTCTGGGGCGGCCCGGTCTTCATCACCTTTGCCTTCGCTGTCATCACGCTCACGCTGCTCGGCCTGTGGGCTGCGCGTGTCTTGGCGGAGCCGCTATCATCTTTCGCGCGAACCGCGGAGGAGTTCAGCCTGAGCGGCACGGCGACGCCATTGCCCGAGCGCGGGCCGGAAGAGATCCGCGCCGTCGCCCGTGCACTCAACCGCATGCGCGAGCGCATCACCGCATTGATCGACGATCGCACAAAAATGCTGGCCGCCATCAGCCACGACCTGCGCACGCCGATCACCCGGCTGCGACTGCGCTCGGAATTCATCGAGGACGAGAACAGCCGCAAGCATATGCTGCGCGACCTCGACCAGATGCGCGCGATGCTGGAAGCGGTGTTGTCGTTCCTGCGCAACGACCGCCGGCTGGAAGAGCTCACCCTCACCGACATCGCCACCACGCTGCAGTTGATTGCCGACCAGTTCGCCGATATCGGCCAGATGGTGACCTATGACGGCCCCTCCCATGCCATGGCGATGGCGCGGCCCGACGACCTGCATCGCGCGGTGACCAATCTCGTCGAGAACGCCGTCAAATTCGGCGGCGAAGCGGCGATCACGCTGACGGTGTCGGACAGCGGCGCGGTGATCGATGTCGCCGATGACGGGCCCGGCATTTCCGACGCGCAGAAGAGCGCGATGCTGCAGCCTTTCGTGCGCGGCGACGATGCACGGAACATGGATCATGAAGCGGCGGGGTTCGGGCTCGGCCTGTCGATCGCGCGCGCGATCGCGCTGGCGCATGGCGGCGAGCTGACGCTGCGGGATCGTCAGCCGCAGGGATTGATCGTGCGGATCACGCTGCCGGCGGCGAAGCCATAAAATGGGTTGAACGCGTCCTTCTCCCTCCCCCAAGCGGCGCAGCCGCGCCGTGGGGAGGGTGGATCGACGGCCCCACGAAGCTTTGCTTCGCTTGGGCCGGCGAGACGGGTGGGGTCTCTCCCCACGTGACGTCAGAGCTTGGGGAAGCACCCCACCCCGGCCCTCCCCACTGCGCCGTTGCGCGGCTTGAGGGAGGGAGCAGGTCTGTCTGCGCTCTACCCATCCTACGGCTCCGCGTTATTCCCTCACCTTCCCGCTCGTCTCACCTTTCCGCACATGAATGGTCGCGAGGTCGTCGCTATAGACCTTCTCCCAGCCATCCATGCGATCGAGCAGTTTCGTTGCCGCGCTCTCGGTGCGCATGAAGGTCGCGTCGATACCGTAGTCCTTCAGCAGCCGGAACAGGTTGTCCGGCTTGGCGAGGCCGCTGGCGTCGTTGTGATCGACCATCAGCGTCTCGCCGAATAGTTCGGTGCGGCCATCGATGAAGGTCGGCACGCCGCGCCAGATCAGATAGCCGCCGAAATCGTAGTCGTTGAAGACGCGGCTGACATTGAGCTTCTTCAGCGCATCCACCGCAGCGATCGGCGCTGCACGCTCCGACGGCGTGTATTGGCGGATCGAGGCGACAACGGCCGTTGCGGCGATCAGGCACAATGCGATGCCGGCAACCAGCAGCCGGTTCGGCGATGACGCCGCTCCGCTGTTGCGGCCAAGCTGCTCACCCAGCGGCTTCGCCAGTACCAGCGGCGCCAGCAGCGCCAGCACTTCGGCATTCCGCACATGGCCGAGCGCCATATAGACGAAGCCGAGCACCAGCACGATGCGCATCGGCGGCAGCGTCATTCCGCGCCAGAGCACGAAAGCGAAGGCCGCGAGCACGGAGATTTCGAGCGGGCCGGCATGACCGAAATTCGCCGGCCGCCATTCGCCGATCACCGCCAGCGCAGCGCCGAGGCTGAGGATACGCCGCGACGCCATCAATGCGTCCCATCCGTATGGCGTGATGCAGCTCGCAACCAGCGCAGCGACGCCGAACAGCGCCCAGCGCAGCAGCACGCGCGCCTGCTGATCCTTCGGCGCATGCCAGATCGCATCGAGCGCGATGGGACCGATCAGCGCGAGGCCGAGCACGAAGCCGCCATGCAGATTGACCCACAGCACCATCAGCGGCAGCAGCCAGAGGGATGGCGCGCGCTTGCGATCCATCGCATCGACGAGACCGGCGACCCAGGCCACCATGACTGGCATCGCCAGCACATGTGGCCGCGCCAGCATGTGGCCGGCCATCAGCGCGAGCGTCGCACAGAGGATGACCAGCGTCGCCGTGCGCGCCAGCCGCAGATGGAGAAACCGCGCGAGCAGCGCAATGGCGAGCGATCCGGCTGCGGCCGCGAGCACGACCGGGCCGGCCCAGCCTGCGACATTGTAGGAGAGCGCATAGGCCACCTGCGCCAGCCACTGCGTCGAGATCCAGGGTTGCCCCTGCATGGTGAAGGAATAGAGATCGGTGCGCGGCACCGCGTGGTGATCGAGCATCCACTGCCCGAGCGTGATCTGCCAATAAGTGTCGGGATCGTTGAGCAATCCGCTGCCGACGGCGAGCAATAGCGCATAGACGCCGATGCCTACCCAGAGTGGCAACAGCCCATCCAGCTTGCGGGACTCGGTGGCATGGGCGAGCGACATCGTCATCGGAAAGCAGACCGTGGCAGAACGGCATCAGCAGCCGCGAATGCGCCGATGGGACCACGGAGCGGCATAATTTGAGGTAAATCGCTGCCGGAACATGGGCTTGCAGCCCCGAGAAAGACTCAATTCGCGCTTCAAACGACAAGAATTGAGCGAGATGGTTTAGGCCATCTGAAAGACCCGCGAATTATTGCGGCCGGATGCCCCTTTCGAGACCGTTGATGACCCGTATTCACACCGTCCTGGCGTTGGCTGTTGCCCTCGCCGCCCTTCCGCAATTCGCTCATGCGCAGCAACGCGCCGATTATCAGGCCATGGCGGCGTCCCACGCCCAGGCCAATGGCGTGCCGGAGGCGCTTGTGCATCGCGTGATCATGCGCGAGAGCAAGTATCAGCCGCATCTGATGGGCCGCCGCGGCACCATCGGCCTCATGCAGATCAAGCTCGCGACCGCCCGTGGCGTCGGCTACACCGGCACCGCCGAAGGCCTGCGCGATCCCAACACCAACCTCACTTACGGCATCAAATATCTCGCCGGCGCCTATCGCGCCGCCCATGGCGATCACAACCGCGCGGTGCGCTATTATGCCGGCGGCTACTATTACGCGGCCAAGCGCATGCGCGCCGAGGTCTCCGCACCGCCGCACCAGCCGATCTTTGCCAAGGAAGCCGATCGCCTGAAGCAGGACGCGACCCAGACCCAGCAGGCCAGCGTCGAAGCGCCGAAGCCCTGAAACCAAAATCGTGACTGTGACCATTCCGTGAAGGCGCGTTGACACGCCCGACCGGAGGTTTAAATTAGAGACGTTCCGAGGGGGGCTCCGACGAGGAGCTGAGATACCGCTAGCTTGCATGCTCAATCCAGAGCGATGCGATACCGCGGTGACCCTTTGAACCTGATCCGGGTCATGCCGGCGAAGGGACAGGGATGAATCAGACGACGCATGCGTCGCGCGCCGGATCAGGCGTTGCGACCTCTCCTATCTCCATCATTGGCGCGGGTATCGCCGGTGCGTGGCAGGCTTTGCTGCTTGCCAAGGCCGGCCACGCTGTCACGCTCTATGAGCGCGACAATGCGGACATGCGCGAAGCCACCACTTATTGGGGCGGCGGCATGCTGGCGCCCTGGTGCGAGGCGGAAGTCTCCGAGCCCGTGGTGTCGCGGCTTGGCCTGCGCGCGCTCGACCTGTGGCGTGCGGAGCTGCCGGACACGCCGTTCAACGGCTCGCTGGTGATCGCGCATACGCGCGACCGCAGCGACTTCGAACGCTTTGCGAAGATGACGTCAGGCCACACCCGGCTGGATGCGGCCGGCGTCGCCGAGATCGAACCCTCGCTCGAAGGCCGCTTTCGCGACGGGCTGTTCTATCCCGGCGAAGGCCATGTGGAGCCGCGGCTGGTGCTCCCCGAACTGCACCGGCGCATCACCGCCGCCGGCGGTATCATCAAGTATAATTGCGAGGCCAAGGCCGAAGACCTCGACGGCCTCGTGATCGATTGCCGCGGGCTGTTTGCACGCGAGGACGATACGCAAACAAAACTGCGAGGCGTGAAGGGCGAGATCATCATCATCGAAAGTGATGAAGTGCAGCTGTCGCGCCCGATCCGTCTGATGCATCCGCGCTGGCCGCTTTATGTGATCCCGCGCGCGAACAACCGTTTCATGCTGGGCGCGACTTCCATCGAGAATGAAGGCAGTGGCGTCAGCGTGCGCTCGGCGCTGGAGCTGCTGGGCGCGGCCTATGCCGTGCATCCGGCCTTTGCCGAAGCGCGCATTCTCGAATTCGGCTCGGGCCTGCGCCCGGCCTTTCCCGACAATCTGCCGCGCATCGCGATCGACAAGAACACGATCGCGGTGAACGGCCTCTATCGCCACGGTTTCCTGCTGGCCCCTGCGCTGGCGGAGCTGGTGCTGAACTATGTGCAGCGTGGCGCGATCGATAATGAGGTGATGCAATGCAAGTGACCGTCAATGGCGAAGCGCGCGAGGTACAGGCGTCGCATGTGGCCGCGCTGCTGAGCGAGCTGGATTACGAGGGCGCGCATTGCGCGATCGCGATCAATTACGACGTGGTGCCAAGGAGCCTATGGGCGGAGACGAAGCTGAAAGCGGGCGATGAGATCGAGATCATTTCGCCGAGGCAGGGAGGATGAGGATGACAACTCCCCTGTCATCCCGGCCTAGCACAGCGAAGCTGTGCGCGGCGCCGGGATCCATACACACCGTCGGCGTCACGGCGCTCCGGGCTAACAACAATGTTGCCTCCTCAAACTCGGAGGTTATGGATCCCGGCGTTCGCCGGGATGACATGAGAGAGGTGCTGCCCTCATGGTGAACTTCTACGGAAAAACCTTCGCCTCCCGACTGCTGATCGGCACCGCGCTCTATCCATCGCCGGCCATCATGCAGGACTCCATCCGCGCCTCCGGCGCAGGCATCGTCACCGTGTCCGTCCGCCGCGAGACCGCCGGCGGCAAGACCGGCGACGCGTTCTGGTCGCTGATCCGCGAGCTCGATGTCGCCGTGCTGCCGAACACCGCCGGCTGCCGCAGCGTGCGCGAGGCGGTGACCACCGCGAAGCTCGCGCGCGAATTGTTCGACACGCCCTGGATCAAGCTGGAAGTGATCGCCGACAACGACACGCTGCAGCCCGATGTGGTCGGCCTCGTCGAAGCCGCGAACATCCTCGTCAAAGATGGCTTCGAAGTCTTCCCCTATTGCACCGAAGACCTCGGCGTGGCGATGCGCCTGGTCGATGCCGGCTGCAAGGTGGTGATGCCCTGGGCCGCGCCGATCGGCTCGGCGCGCGGCATCATCAATCGCGATGCGCTCAAACTGCTGCGCGACCGTCTGCCCGATATCACCCTGGTGGTGGATGCCGGCATCGGCGCGCCCTCGCATGCGGCGGAGGCGCTGGAGCTTGGCTATGACGCCGTGCTGCTCAACACCGCCGTCGCCAAAGCCGCCGATCCCGTCGCCATGGCCAACGCCTTCCGTCTTGCCGTCGAGGCCGGGCGTACCGGTTTTGAAGCCGGGCTGTTGGGCGAACGTGATTTCGCTTCTCCTTCCACTCCAGTCATCGGGACACCGTTCTGGCATGCCGTATCCTGACCGTTTCTATCCCGTCGTCGACACCGTCGAATGGGTCCGGCGCCTCACCGCGCTCGGCGTCGGCACCGTGCAATTGCGCGTAAAGGATCTCGACGATGCGTCGGCGATGATCCTGTTTCGCGCGGCGCTCGACGTGACCAAGGGCACCAGCACGAAGCTGGTGGTCAACGATTACTGGCGCGTCGCCATCGAGCTGAAGGCGCAGCATCTGCATCTCGGCCAGGAAGACCTTGCCGAAGCCGATGTCGCCGCCATCAAGAAAGCCGGCATCACGCTCGGCCTCTCCACGCATGACGAGGAAGAGCTTGAGACCGCGCTGCGCGCCGAGCCCGATTATGTCGCGCTCGGGCCGATTTTCTTCACGACGCTAAAGTCCATGCGGTTCGAACCGCAGGGCATTCCGAAGATCACCACCTGGAAGAAGCGCGTCGGCAAGCTGCCGCTGGTCGCCATCGGCGGCATCAAATTCGAACACGCCGCGGAGATTTTTGCCGCGGGTGCGGACTCCATCGCCGTGGTCAGCGATGTCACCCAGAATTCCGATCCGGATGGCCGCGTACGGCAATGGCTCGGCCTGTCTCCGTCATTGCGAGGAGCGTAGCGACGAAGCAATCCAGTCTTGTTGCTTTCTGGATTGCTTCGCTGCGCTCGCAATGACGACCAACAAACTACGAGCCTAATCGCCAATCCACCCAGGAGGATCGTCCCATGAACATCCGCTCCAATCCCGACACCACCCTGCCCGCCGTCACCACCGGCGCACTGCCGTCCTCGCGAAAATTCTATTCGATCCCGGATAGCGCACCGGATCTCCGCGTGCCGCTGCGAGAGATCATCCTCTCCGAAGGCGCCGGCGAGCCGAACCTGCCGGTCTATGACACGTCGGGCCCCTATACCGATCCGGCCGTGCTGATCGACGTGAATAACGGCCTCGCCCGCACCCGCCAGGACTGGGTGAAGGAACGCGGCGGCGTCGAGGAATACGAAGGCCGCGACATCAAGCCGGAAGACAATGGCAATGTCGGCGCCAAGCATGCTGCCGCCGCCTTCAAGGCGCATCACAAGCCGCTGCGCGGTGTCGGCGACAACATGATCACCCAGCTCGAATTCGCCCGCGCCGGGATCATCACCAAGGAAATGATCTATGTGGCCGAGCGCGAAAATCTCGGCCGCAAGCAGCAGCTGGAGCGCGCCGAAGCCGCGCGCGCGGACGGTGAATCCTTCGGCGCCGAAGTGCCGCTGTTCATCACGCCGGAATTCGTGCGCTCGGAGATCGCCCGCGGCCGCGCGATCATCCCCTGCAACATCAACCACGCCGAGTTGGAGCCGATGATCATCGGCCGCAACTTCCTCACCAAGATCAATGCCAATATCGGCAACTCCGCCGTGACGTCATCGGTGGAAGAGGAAGTCGACAAGATGGTGTGGGCCATCCGCTGGGGCGCCGATACCGTGATGGACCTCTCCACCGGCCGCAACATCCACACCACGCGCGAATGGATCATGCGCAATGCGCCGATCCCGATCGGCACCGTGCCGATCTATCAGGCGCTGGAGAAGTGCGATGGCGATCCGGTCAAGCTGACCTGGGAGCTCTACAAGGACACGCTGATCGAGCAGTGCGAACAGGGCGTGGACTACTTTACGATCCATGCCGGCGTGCGCCTGCAATATATTCACCTCACCGCCAACCGCGTCACCGGCATTGTCTCGCGCGGCGGCTCGATCATGGCCAAGTGGTGCCTCGCGCATCACCAGGAGAGTTTTCTCTACACCCATTTCGACGAGATCTGCGACATCATGCGCAAGTATGACGTCTCGTTCTCGCTCGGCGACGGCCTCCGCCCCGGCTCCATCGCCGATGCCAATGACCGCGCGCAATTCGCCGAACTGGAGACGCTCGGCGAACTCACGCAGATCGCCTGGAAGAAGGGCTGCCAGGTGATGATCGAGGGCCCCGGCCATGTGCCGCTGCACAAGATCAAGATCAACATGGACAAGCAGCTGAAGGAATGCGGCGAAGCCCCGTTCTACACGCTCGGGCCACTGACCACCGACATCGCGCCGGGCTACGACCACATCACCTCGGGCATCGGTGCGGCCATGATCGGCTGGTTCGGCTGCTCCATGCTCTGCTATGTCACGCCGAAGGAGCATCTCGGCCTGCCCAACCGCGACGACGTCAAGGTCGGCGTGATCACCTACAAGATCTCGGCGCATGCCTCGGATCTCGCCAAGGGCCACCCCGCCGCGCAGTTGCGCGACGACGCCCTCTCCCGCGCCCGCTTCGATTTCCGCTGGCAGGACCAGTTCAATCTCGGCCTCGATCCGGAAACCGCCGTCGCCTATCACGACGAGACGCTGCCCAAGGAAGCCCACAAGGTCGCGCATTTCTGCTCGATGTGCGGCCCCAAATTCTGCTCGATGAAGATCACGCAGGACGTGCGCGACTATGCAGCGACACTGGGCGACAACGAGAAGGCCGCGCTGAGCCTCGGCGGCAAGTCGAGCATGGGCATGAGCATGTCGGGCGTGATCGAGGACGGCATGGCCAGCATGAGCCAGAAGTTCAAGGACATGGGCGAACAGGTCTATGTCCAGGCGCAGGCGGTGAAGGAGAGCAACAAGGCGCTTTAGAGAGAGCCTAGATTACTGCAATTGATAAAAACGACCGGGCCGACGCCCGGTCGTTTTCTTTCTAGCGTTCGATGAAAAGCTGTCGTTAGATACCTGCACCAACATTAGCGACCGACGAAGGCCGCCCTTCTGAATCTGGTGTCGGGAGAAAACGGAAAATGGACGAACTTAGACCGCTGAAGCAAGCCCTGCTGAACGAATACGGAAGCTTCGCGGACAAGCGGATCAAAAATATCGACCGCGGAAATTCATTCATTGTTGACGACCGAAGCACCGGCGATTTAGGCGCGGACAAAAAGTTATACTCTTGGTTTTGCAGCATCTTCGTCGATGTGCAAGATTCTGAAACAATACGGGTAACGCTTCGAGGCGGCATTCCCAAAGGAAAATCGGTTTCAAATTGGTTGAAAAAGAACGCGATTGAGAACTCCGATAGCGGAGTTATATTCGATATAACGCCTCAAACTTTGGCGAAACTCGCGGAATTTTCTGCGGCTTTTCTCGCGATAGTAAAGTCAGGAGCGAGATATCCTGTAGCTAGCTACAAATACGTCTGCCCACGAACCTCGGCTTCCTTACAGAGATTAGCATCCGTTTTGGCTGAGCACTGGAAATGAGCCTATCTGCCGAAGGAGAGGAAGTTCTACGTGCGATACTTGGGATCGGCCAAGATCGCGCTCTCGGACTTGGAAATCGGTTGCGCGTTCCGACTCCTGCAGCGCCACAACTCTACGAGATCTGCGAATTACTCGCGAAAGCCCCTGGCGAAGAACAACTTCAGTTATTCCTTGAGAAAAACGTCGGATTTCTCACGAGCCTACTCGGAACTCCTGACAATAGTGACCTAGCAGTACTATTCAAACCATCCGTGGGCACGCAGTATCGCGCCGATTTCTGTGTGCTTCAGGCATCACAGGGTGGCGCACTAGCTCACCTATTTGAGATAGAAACGAGCCACGAGCGACTCTTTAATAGAAAAGGAACTTCCGCTCGACGTTTGTCTCAAGCTGAGAATCAGATTGAAAATTGGCGGATTTGGATCAACCGCAATGCAGTTCATTATGCGAAAGAACTGATACGCGAATCCCAACATGTACCTATGCTAGGTCAGCACGTCGAGGGAAGCCGAGGAGTGAGGCTAGCGGACCCAGAACGCATTGAGCGGATCTGGACGACCTTCGGTGGTTTCGACGAGCCATTTTTCTCATATACCATAATTATCGGCCGCTGGTCGGATCTATCGTCCGATGACAAGCGACGTCTTATAAGTCGAAATCGTCACGGGAATAGCCACTTAAGGATATTCACATACGAACAGGTCGCCCGGCTTGCGAATTTCAGGCTTGAACGCGACGAATGGCACGACGAAAATAGCTTCTGGAATGCGGCCAATGGCTCTTTGTAGCGCTATCGGTCTAGTGGGCATACACTTTGAATACGTTTGAGATTCATGCGTGAACCAATAGCGCTCCACATCGCGAACAACCCGAGGACGGCAGCATAGCGCCATGCACGGTCCATACTGGCTGCGCGCGCGTCCCTCCCCTATCGTTGCCCTATTGAGAAGCATGCCTCGGCGTTGGAGACCTGATCGATGATTTCTTTTCGCGCATTTGTTGTTGCCGCCGGTGCGACATTCGCACTCACCTCGGCGCACACCACGCCCGCTGTCGCGCAAAAATCCACCGAGACTGAAAAGCTCAACGCCTATGTGGGTTGCATCAACCGGCTGTCGTCGCGCAGCCGCGAGTCTGAATCGCGCTATTTCAGCTGGGCGCCGAAATCCGGGCCCACGGGAAAAGAGCGGATCATCTACGGCACCTATACGATCTATGACACCGACGACTGCAAGAAGAGCGTCGAAGCCGCCAATGCGCTGGAGCCGCGCGATGCGGCGCTGGAGGCGGCGGCCACGGCCTATGTCAATGCGGTGACGACGCTCGGGCCGCTGCTGAAGGAAGCGGACGATTACTACACGCAGGAGAACTACAAGGACGACAAGATGGCCAAGGGCAAGGCCATGCATCCGAAGCTGGTTGCCGCCTGGAACGAGTTCTCCGTCGCCGACAAGATGCTGCGCGCCAATGTCGATGTCATCAATGACCGGCGCAAGCTCGAACAGCTCAAGGAGATCGAGGCCAAGGAAGGCAAGAAGACGCGCTACTATGTCGAGCTCATCATGATCGACGCCAAGCGCGTGCTGCGCCTGCAGGACACCGACAAGCCGGATATCGAGGCGATCACCAAGGCGGTGAGCGACTTCGAGGCCACCGTGAAGGGTTTTGAGGAGGCCAACGCTGCCGATGGCGGCAAGGTCAATTCCATGTTCACCGGCAATGTGAAATCGGTGCTGGTCACGGCCAAGCAGCTGATGCGCCGCATCCGCGACAAGGTGCCCTATACGTCCGGCCAGAAGATGATGATGCAGCCGGGCAGCGAGTGGATGGTCGAGGGATCGCCGGGCCGGCTGCTGCGCGACTACAACCAGCTGGTGAGCGCGTATAACAGCCTCGGCCGCTTCGGCATGCGTTGAGGATAACGCACCGGACGCCTGTTAACCTCTCGTTAACCATACGCGCCCACCCTGCCGGTTCGGCTGGGGGGCTGTTCGTGTTGCGTCTGCGCTTTGCGCCAGCAAAGCCTGCGTCGATCGGGAGATGGCCGATGTCCCAGAGCTTCATCAATGACGATTTTTGCCCGCGCGATGGCGCCGACCATGATGGCGACCATCACGCCGACGGCTTCTTCGATGCCGACGCGCTGGTGCCGGCGTCGGAGCCGAGCGAAGTGGTGCCGATGCTGGTGGGCGCCACCGTCGAGGAAGTCGAGCGCGAATTGATGCTGCAGACACTGGCGCGCTGCGACGGAAACCGGACCCATGCGGCACGCGTGCTCGGCGTCTCCGTCCGCACCATGCGCAACAAGATCAAGCAATATTCGGCCGACGGCATCGACGTGCCGGCGAGCGGTTAGCGATTTGCCTTGCGCATGATCTGGTCCGGAAACCGGCCTCCACGTTTCGGGATCATGCGCTAGTGCTCCGGCACGCGCCCGCGCGCGATGACACCGCGCATCAGCCAGTACCAGCCATAGCCGGCGCAAGCGCCGCAGGCGGCGAGCACAAGCGCATTGGACACATTGTATGCGCCGCTCCACCAGAACATGCCGAGCGCCCATAAGGCGCCGAACAGCAGCGATGCGAGTTTCAACCGCATGGACGGCAACATGGCTTGTCTCCCTGTGAGCCGCCCCTTTGACGCAGCCAGAACAAGATCGGTTCGCATCAAAGCCGCAATGCGTTTCTCGACAACTTTTCCGGTTCTGCTATCCTCCGATCATGAACTCCAAGGTTCACATTGAGGTCGATGCCGAAACGGCGGAACTGCTGAACGCGCAGGCTGAAGCGCGCGGCATCAGCGTGTCCGATCTCGTCGCCGAACTGGTCGGCGACGACTTGTTGATGGCGCCTGATCTGCATGCCCTCCGCGAAGCCGGTGAGGGCGCGTGGTCCGCGGAAGCGCTGGCGGAGGATGACCGCATGATCGCCGAGGTGGAGCAGACAGGCGAAGCCGTGCCTTGGAACGAGGCCAAAGCCTGGATGCAGAGCTGGGGCACCGCGAACGAGTTGCCGCCGCCGAAATTGCGCAAAGTCTAGATCGTGACGATCCGTCTTTCGCGCGCTGCCCGGGCAGACCTCGAAAGATTGCAGGTGTTCCTCGCTTCTCGCCACGTGGACTCGGCGCAGCGCGCGATTTTTGAGATCAGTCGTGGCATTGATTCACTCGCGTCATTCCCGGATCGAGGCACACCGGTGGGACGTGCCGGATTGCGTGATCTCTACGTACCGTTTGGTCGATCGGCCTATGTGATCCGCTTCCGTCACAATCCGCTCAATGGCGTCACGACGATCGCTCGCATCTGGCACGCCCGCGAAGCCCGTCCGCAGGCCTGATGACACCTGCCCCTGCAGAATTGATGCCGTCATCCATCCCCTGTTAAAAGCCACGCAACTGGAATCACGAATGGAGTGAAAAGCGTGGCGAAAGAGACGATCAGCCGCGGCGGCGTGCGCGGTCCGCGCGGTGAGCCCGGCGCCCCCGGCCCACAGGGGCATCCCGGCCGCCCCGGCCCGGAAGGCGCACAGGGCAAGCCCGGCATCGCCGGCAAGCCCGGTGCCCCCGGCAAGCCAGGCGCCAAAGGCCCGCGCGGCGATCAAGGCCCGCTCGGCAAGGCCGGCGCGGCCGGCCCCGTCGGCAAAGCCGGCCCGCAGGGTCCGCGCGGCGAGCAGGGTCCGCAGGGCAAGCCGGGCATCGATGGCAAACCCGGCATTCAGGGCGAGCAAGGCCCGCGCGGTGAACAGGGCCCGCCCGGCACGCTGCCGTCGTTCGAGCAGATCGTGCCCTGGCTGCACATGATCTTCGATGCGTGGGAAGACCATCGCAAGACGCGCGCGCGCGAAGAGGCCGAACGCGAAGCCGCACTGCTGCGCGAGCAGCAGGACATGGCCGAGCGCGTCGCCGCCATGATCGAGACGGAAACGGCTGCAGCCGAACCGGTTGACGATGACCACGACACCGGCAAGAAAAAGAAGAAGCGGAAGAAGAAGGACGACTGAGCGACGTATCGATGACGTCGAGCGATCAGGCGGCACGGGCATCTCGTGCCGCTTTTTTGTCTCTCACATCGTCCGCTGCGGGGCGGTCTGCAATAGCTCCTGCAGCTCTTTCTTGTAAAACTTCGCCGATCCCGTGGTGAGATGCCCGCGCGTCTCGTTGCTCGCAGGGATCAGCAACAGTTTCCCCTGCTTGATCCGCTTCATCGCCGCGTCCATCAAACCCGTCTCCGGCGGATTGCGCTCGTCATCCGCTGCATTGATGGCCAGCACCGAGGCCGCGATCTTCTCCAGCGCGGCCGATGCGTTGTAATCGCGCGACGACTCCCATTGATAGATGAAGTCATTGGCATCTGCCACGAACGGCGCCTTGAGGCGATCATCCACATTCTTGTCGGCCGCAGCCGCTGTCGGTGCCAATTGCTGATAGGCCAGCGTGCCGCCCGCCGTCGCGATGCCGAACATCACCGAAGCATATTTCATCATGCCGGGCTGCGATGTGTAGTTGCCACCTTTATAGTCGGGATCGGCGCGCACGGTCTCCACCATCATGCGCCGCATCATCCAGTTGCGCGCGCTCATCTCCGTCGGCTGTGCGGCCATCGGCACCAGCGCGTCCATCGCATCGGGATATTTGCTGCCCCAGATCCAGGCATGCATGCCGCCCATGGAATTGCCGATCACCAGGCGCAGATGCTTGATCCCGAGCCCTTCGGTGATCAGCCGGTGCTGCGCATCCACCATGTCGTCGTAATTGTATTTGGGAAAGGCCGTGCGCATGCCGTCCGACGGCTTTGACGATGCGCCGTGGCCGATGCCGTCGGGAATGATGATGTAGTATTTGCCGGCATCGAGCGCCTGCCCGGCGCCGAACAATTCGCCGGCAAACCCCGGCGTCAACATGCTGCGCGCCGAACCTGCGGTGCCGTGCAGCACCAGAACCGGCTGCCCGCTCGGCTCCCCGATCGTCGTATAATGCAGCTTCAGTTCCGGCATGACATGGCCGGTATGAAACCTGAAATCCTTCGCGATCCAGTCGGCCTCTTTCGGCGCGGGATAATCGGCAGCATCGACCGCCACCGAGACGAACAGCGACAATGTGGCGGCAAGAATTGTGCGCGCATGATGCGGCATGATGATCCTCCCCTGCGACCACCTTCCATGACCGGGCCGCTTGCAGTGGATGCTAGCACGGCGTCCATGCAAGCCAAGATGCACCGCGCGTGTCGCAGCGCAGCGACCGCCGGAGGCGATCGTTGGAGCATGCAGGCGGATGCGTTATGATCGGCGGCGACGCCGTCCGTACAGCAAGCGAGAGCACCATGGCAGAAGTCACCTACACGATCGTCGAGCACGATGGCGGATGGGCCTACAAGGTCGGCGCGGTGTTTTCGGAGCCTTTTCCGACTCGCGAGCGTGCGCTCGCGGCGGCACGCCGCGCGGCAGCGGAACAGCGCACGCCAGGCCGCACCGAGGTCATCTCTTACGAAGATGAAAACGGCAAGTGGCACGAGGAAACCGCTGCGGGTAACGACCGGCCGAATACCAACATCGTCGATAAATAATGGCGGGGACGACGGCCTTGGCGGCGAAGCGTGACGTGATGCGCGGGGTGTTCGCTCTGTTTTATTCGGCGGCCGGGATCGCGCATCTGCTGGTGCCGGACACCTTGCTGCTGATCACGCCGGCCTGGGTGCCTTTCCCACGCGAGGTCATCCTCGCCACCGGCGTCTTCGAGATCGCAGCATCAGCCGCATTGCTGTCGTCCACACGGCTGCGCTGGTGGGCCGGCGTCACGCTGGCGCTCTATGCCCTCTGCGTCTGGCCGGCCAATTTCAAACACGCCATCGACGGCATCGAGATGCCCC
Organism: Pseudomonadota bacterium; assembly: GCA_023451825.1. Taxonomy (GTDB): domain Bacteria; phylum Pseudomonadota; class Alphaproteobacteria; order Rhizobiales; family Xanthobacteraceae; genus Tardiphaga. The sequence goes on along the minus strand of JAEXYA010000034.1, from coordinate 37,260 downwards.
TGATCGGCAATAGCTGGTGGTATCACGGACCACGCCTGGCTTTGCAGCCGGTGATCATCTGGTGCTCGCTGTTTTGCGCCGGGGTCATCGACGGGCCACGACAGCGAGCGCGCTAGTCGCCGACTGTTGCGATTCCAGCCCACCGGCACCTCCGAACAACTTTGCGTGACCGAAGTCGCATGTTATTTTGCACTGCAAATCGACTGGAGAGCTGACATGACCGACGTGACCGCGGAAAAGCTGCGCGACATCTATCCCAACCCGCATCCGCGCGTGATCGCCAAGGCACGTCCGACGCTAGACGCCCATTCCAGCAAATTCATCTCGTTGTCGCCGTTCTGCGTGCTCGCCTCTTCCGGTCCCGATGGCACCGTCGATGCCTCGCCGCGCGGCGGCGGCGTCGGCTTCGTGCAGATCGCCTCGCCCACCGAACTGCACCTGCCCGACCGCCCCGGCAATAACCGCATCGATACGTTCCAGAACGTGTTGAACGGCAGCGGCCATGTGCAGCTGATTTTCTTCGTACCGGGCATCGACGACACCCTGCGTGTCAGTGGCGTTGCCAAATTGTCGAAAGATCCGGCACTCATGGCCACCATGGAAGAGTTCGGCAAGCCGCCGCGCGCGGTCCTCTGCATCACGGTGACGGAGGCCTACTTCCATTGCGGTAAGGCCCTGATGCGCTCGAAACTGTGGTCACCCGAGGTCCAGGTGAAGCGCGACGTGATGCCCTCGATTTCGGAAATGGTGTTCGACCAGACCAAGGCCGACACCAAGCCCGAGGGCGACAAGCCGATGAGCCAAGGCGAAATCGAAGTCGCCTATCGCAAAAATCTGTAACCTCCGGCTGCCGCAAGTCTGTCCCAAGGCTGCCACAAGCACGCCGCAACCGACCTTGCATTTAGCACCCTAAAGTTGCATCATCATTGCGCTTGGGGAGAGCATCTGTGCGTGGCGTTGCGTCGATTTGCATGATCGCGGCTGCGAGCGCGGTGCTCGGCGGCTGCACGCGCGATTCTTTCGTGACGGAGGAAGGCGAGATGCGAATCCACGATTGGTGGATTCCGCGCCAGATCGACCGCGTCACGGGCACCGCCTTGCCGAGCGCTTACGTCTATGGGGAAGCGTCGAACAGCAATGTCGAATATCCGCGCGTATCGTCGCTGCTGCTCACTTGCATGCCCGGACAGCGGCCGCTGGTCCGCTTCGCGTTCGATTTCAAGATCGGCAGCCTGCTGAATACGACGCTGGGTTATCGCTTTGACGACCTGCCCGGCCATGAAATCGTGCCCACCCGCGTGGTGCGCGGCAACCAGATCATCGTCATCGAAGAGCCTGATGCGGTTGCGTTATTTGTTGCCGAACTCGAGAAGGCTGCGACGCTTCACGTCCGGATCAGGTCGATCAACGGAGGGCGCACGGCGGTCGATTACCCTGTGCAAGGCGCCTGGGGTGCAGCACGGGCAGCATTCGCCAATTGCGCGATGCCGGCACCGCCCCGGCTTGATCCGGGGCGGGCAAGATTGCCCGGCATCTATTAAGACACCGGGCGGGATCAGGCTTAGTGCTCGCCTTCGAGGCCACCCATGTGCTTCTGGGTGTAGAGCTCGATGCCGATGCGCTCGATAAGGTCGAGTTGGGTTTCGAGGAAGTCGATGTGACCTTCCTCGTCCTTCATCAGCGCTTCGAACAAATCCTTCGAGACGTAATCACCGACGCTGCGGCAGTAAGTGGCCGCTTCCTGATACAGGGTGCGGGCGCCGATTTCGGCGGCCAGATCGCACTCGATGATTTCCTTGACGTTCTGGCCGATCTTCAACGGATCGAGCACCTGCATGTTCGGGAAGCCGTCCAGGAACAGGATGCGATCGGTGAAACGGTCGGCATGGACCATCTCTTCGATGGACTCCTTGCGCCACATCTTGGCCATGTCGAGGAGACCCCAATGGTTCAGCAGGCGGAAGTGCAACCAATACTGGCTGATGGCGGTCAGCTCGCTGCGCAGACCCTTGTTGAGAAATTCGATGACCTTCGGGTCGCCCTTCATGATGCTCTCCTATTGCCGAGCCAAACCATAATGGCTCGAAACTGTATTTAGAATCTTTCTAAATCAGTTTGAGACGGAGAACAACCCTTCTCGCGCCGGAACGACGAGAAATGCGGAATATCCCAAAATTTCGTGAGATTAAAGGGGCTTAAGCCGCAACCCCGACGGTCCCGGAAGCAACGATCTCGACCGGCGCGGGAGCGCTGAGATCCGCGGTGTTGGCATGAGCTGCCGTGTGCGGACAGCCAGAGCAACAGGATTTAGCGCAGGCGCCGAGCGCCTCGTCCATGATCTTCTTGATCGTGCGTGCGCACCGCCCGCACTGGGCGCTACAGCCCAGACAACCATACACCTGCCCCGGCGTCCGCGGCGGCTGGGCCCCGGCGACAGCCTTGCGGATGTCATGGTCGGAAAAGACGTTGCAGGAACAGACGATCATTAGCTGAAGGCACGCTCGCAGGTCGGTACACATCTTGGATATGGAAGCGACCGCCCGGATGCAAAGCCAAAACGCGCAACTTCAAGCTATTCCAAACTACTGATCCGCCTGCATATTTTTTTGAACGAATCTAAATCGAAAGAAATTCACGCGGGAAGGTAAGATTAGACCAGCTCGCCGTTCTTGCCGTGAACCCACCTGCCGGGCCGCGCGTCCAACTGTTGCCAGCTGTGAATTTGCGACCAAATCAGCGCGGTTCCGTTCATTGATCATTCAAGTCGGATATGAAACTTTTGGCCCCATGCCGCGCTATTTGGTGCGTGTAGAAGTGAATGAGGTGACCTCATGAAGAAGACCTTGATGGCCCTTGCCGCCGTCGCCGCACTGGCTGTTGCAGCCGTGCCGACCACAGCGAGCGCACAACACTGGCGTCACGGTGGCGGTGGTGCCGGCGTAGCTGCCGGGCTGATCGGCGGCGCTATTCTCGGCGGCGCCATTGCGGCAGGCTCTGGCGGCTATTACGGCCCCGGCTACGGCTATTATGGCGGCGGCCCCGCTTACGTCGCCGGCCCCGGCTATTACGGCGATTGCTATTGGCAGCGTCAGCGCTTCTGGGACGGTTATGGTTGGCGTTTCCGCCGCGTGCGCGTCTGTGGCTAAGGCCCAGAATTCCCGATGCACTTCGGATTAATTCCGATATGCACGACTTGAAGTGGCGCGAAAAAACCGCTTTTTCGGGCCACTGCTTCGTGAGTGTTTACGCCGAGTTGACGGTTGGGCGATTGAAATGGCCGTCAGTTCGAATTCCGCGTGAGAACCTTTAACGCGTCGCTTGCGGCGCCCTTGTGGGAGAGACTTGAGATGAAGAAGACAGTTTCCGCTCTGGTTGCCGCCGCGACGATCGCAGCTTCGCTGGTCGCCGTGGCGCCTGCCGCCAAGGCCGATGGCGGCCGCATCGCTGCCGGCGTTGCCGGTGGTCTGATCGGCGGCGCGCTGCTCGGTGGCGCTATCGCTGCCAGCCGCCCGGCCCCTGTTTACGGTGGCTACGGCTACGCCCCTGCCCCGGTTTATGTCGAGCCGGCCTGCCGCATGGTTCGCCAGCGCGTCTGGGACGACTATCGTGGCGTCTGGCGCTACCGTCCGGTCGAGGTTTGCGATTAATCACAAGCGACCTCACGGTCTGATATCAAAAGCCCGGCCTTCTTGGCCGGGCTTTTATTTTGCGTGAGGCGCTATCGCGCGTTCATGGCGCGCAGGACGGATTCGCTCGGCCAGCAGTCGAGCTTGAGCTTCGCTGACTTCTGAAATGCACCGAGCGCCGCGCGCGTCTTCATGCCGGCCTTGCCATCCACCTTGTCGCCATAGACCCCCAGCGATGTCAGGTGCCGCTGCATGGCCTCGACATCGGTGCTGCGGAGCTGCTTGGTCGCCGCCCATGGTGTGGCGAATGGCTGCCCGTTGGCGATGCGATCGGCAACATGGCCGACGAACAGCACGTAGAGATCCGAAAAATTATATTCCTTGATGACGAAGTAGTTCTTCGTGGTGAGGAAGGCCGGACCATAGGTGCCTTCGGGCTGCAGCAATGACGCCGGCTGCGCTTGCTCGCCTGCACTGACCTTTTCGCCCCGCACCGGCATGAAGCCGGCACGGATCCACTCGCCGATCGGGCGTGTCACTTCCGGCACGCCCATGGTGCAATCGGCATTGGCCGGGGCACGTACCTCGTATGCCCAGCGCATACCGCGTTGCCAGCCTTTGTTGACGAGCTGCTGAGCGGCCGACGCCAAGGCATCCGGCACCGATTTCCAGATATCGACCTTGCCGTCGCCATCGAAATCGACGCCATGCTTTTCAAGCTCGGCCGGCAGGAATTGCGTGAAGCCGGTGGCGCCGCCCCATGACACGCGCAGGTCCTGCCGCGAGACCACCCCGCTCTGGATCAGTTTGAGTGCAGCAATGAATTCGCCGCGATACTGCTCTTTGCGACGGCCGACATAAGCTTGCGTGGCCAGCGTGCGAATACCGTCATAAGGCAGCCGGTGGCGGCCGTAGTCGGTCTCGCGGCCCCAGATCGCCAGGATGATGGTGCCGGGCACCCCGGTCTGCTGCTCGATCGCCTGCAGTGTCTTGCGGTGCTGACCGTAGAGGCGACGTCCCTCGGCGGCGAGACGCGCGATACTGGCTTCCTTCAGATAGTCCGCCGGCACCTGCACGAACTCCGCCTGCGACGGCGCGCCGGTCGCGGGACGGCCGGGCAGCAGCAGATCGGGCAGCTTGTAATCGGGCTCGAGGCCGCGTGTCGCGTCGTCAAATATCCGGCGCGAAATGCCAGCCTTTTGGGCCTCGGGCCAGAGCGAGACGACAAAGCTCGTGAACGCGGCGTCCGTAGCCAAAGCGAGAGGAGCAGGCAATGCGAGGCCGAGAGCGCCGCCAAGCAGCGCGCGAAGCAGCCATCGTCGACCTTGCTCCATCAATGCCCGTGCGCTCCGTGATCGGCCTTGTGCTTGCCATGCCCGTTGAATTCGGCGCTGTTCGACAGCTTGTCGACATAGGCGATGCCGACCGCCGAGAGGATGAAGACCACATGGATGATGGTCTGCCACATCACGCCGGTCTCGGTGAAATTGGTGGTGCGCGAGCCGGTATTGCCGAGCCCACCGGCTTCGATGAAAGTGCGCAAGAGATGGATCGACGAGATGCCGATAATCGCCATCGCCAGCTTGATCTTCAGCACGCTGGCATTCACGTGGCTGAGCCATTCCGGCTCGTCGGGATGGCCTCGCAGATTGAGACGCGACACGAAAGTTTCGTAACCGCCGACGATCACCATCACCAAAAGATTCGAGATCATCACCACGTCGATGAGGCCGAGCACGACCAGCATGATCTGCTGCTCGCTGAAATCGAACGAATGGGTGACGAGGTGCCACAGCTCCTTGAGGAACAGCACCACATAGACGCCCTGGGCGATGATCAGGCCGATATAAAGCGGCAATTGCAGCCAACGCGACCCGAAAATCAAAACGGGGATCGGGCGCATGGTGTGCGCCTTCTTCGGCGGCAAAGGCGTTTCAGGCGTCATGGACATGCGAAAGGTCTCTTTGTGAGAAGAATCGTCGGCTTGATCTGCGATGCGGACTTATATCGGCAGGTTGCGAACGTCATGATGTCCGGCTGCGCGGCAACTGGCCGCATCGACACTACTTCACAGCGACGATGAAGATCCGCGGAAAGCGCAGCAACACCTTGCCGTCGGCGTGAGGCAGATAGGTCGCAGCGATGCGCGCCGTATACTCGGCGATATAGGCCTTGCGATCGGCGCTCTCGAGCGGATCGACGAAGGGACGCAGCCCGGTGCCCTTCACCCATTCCACGATGGCTGACGCATCGGCCAACGCGTGATTGTAGACGGTATGCCAGATCTCGACGCGCGAACAGATGGGCTGCAGGGCGTCGTAATAAGCGCCCGGCTTCGGCAGGGAGTCGCGCAACTCCGCAGCCTTCGACAACTGCTTGCGCCATGGCTCCATGTACGCGACTTCGCGCATCAGCACATGGCTGGGCTCGTCGAGATTGTCCGGCATCTGCACCGCCAGTACGCCGCCCGGCGGCAGGCCTGTGGCAAGGCGCTTGAGCTGCTTGATGTGATCCGGCACCCACTGGAACACCGCATTGGCAAACAGGACATCGCTGCCTGCCGGCGGCACCCAATGGGCGATATTGGCTTCGATGAAGGTCTTGCCCGGCAGCCGCTCGCGCGCCTGACGGAGCATGTCGGCGGACGTATCGACGCCGATGACTGCAGCTTCCGGCCAGCGATTGACCAGAAGCTCGGTCGAGTTGCCGGGGCCGCAGCCGATATCGACGACCTTTCGCGCATCCGCCAATGGCACCTGCGCGAGCAGATCCCGCGCCGGGCGGGTGCGCTCATCCTCGAATTTCAAATATTGCTGGGCGCTCCAGTCGGCCATCATCGTCTCCGCTTTGTCGTGCGCCCTTGTAGAGCAATATTCGACGCGCCGAAATCGCTCATTGGCGGCAGAATCAGGCAGCACTACACTGCCCCATTATTGACCGGCATTGATGTCGGTATTACCTTTTTTCGCACCATCGAACACCCGAGGCCGTCATGAACACCACCGTGACCAGCAAGGGTCAGGTGACCCTCCCGAAGGAAATCCGCGACGCGGCCGGCATCCAGCCAGGCGACGAGGTGGTCGTGCGCGTGACGGCGACCGGCGGCGTTTCCATCGAAAAACCCAGAGTGGCCGGGCGCCCCGAAACCGCGAATGAATATCGGAAAAAGCTTGAAGCGCTGGCGGATCGTCGCCTGATTTCGGGAGCGACAACCGATGAAATCATGCTGGAACTCAGAGGCGATCCCGCAGAGGATCCGAAATTGTGATCCTTGTCGATACAAACGTCCTGATCGACGTCATTTCGAAGGATGCCAAATGGTCGATTTGGTCCATTGAACAACTGACCATCGCGCCTGAGTTAAAAAGAGCCCCGCTCGTTATCAATGATATTGTCTACGCCGAGCTGTCAGCTCGCTTCAGTTCCGAAGCGTTGCTGCACGAGACCATACATACGATGGAGCTATCGCTCGAACGACTGCCAGAACAATCTCTATTCCGGGCGGGGCAGGCCTTCGGCGCTTACCGAAAAAGCGGCGGTCCGCGGACAAGTCTGATCGCAGACTTTCTCATCGGCGCTCATGCAGACGTCGCTAAGATTCCCATCCTGACGCGCGATGCCCGACGCTATCGCTCTTACTTCCCGAGCGTCGAACTCATCTCACCCTGACCGCCACGCAGATCGCGCGGCGGCCTTCCGCGCTTCAGCGCCTTAGCGCGTCAGCTTCTTATACTTCACGCGATGCGGGATGATGCTGTCCTGGCCGAGACGGCGCATCTTGTCCTTCTCATAGTCCTGGAAGTTGCCCTCGAACCATTCGACATGGCTGTCGCCCTCGAAAGCGAGGATGTGCGTGGCGATACGATCGAGGAACCAGCGATCATGGCTGATTATCACGGCGCAGCCGGCGAAATCTTCCAGCGCCTCTTCGAGCGCACGCAGCGTATCGACGTCGAGATCGTTGGTCGGTTCGTCGAGCAGCAGGACATTGGCGCCGGACTTCAGCATCTTGGCGAGATGGACGCGGTTGCGTTCGCCGCCTGAGAGCGATCCGACCTTCTTCTGCTGGTCGCCGCCCTTGAAGTTGAAGGCCGAGCAATAGCCGCGCGAATTCACTTCCTTCTTGCCGAGCAGGATCAGCTCGTTCTTGCCGGAAATCTCTTCCCAGACGGTCGCCTTGTCATCCAGCGCATCGCGCGACTGATCGACATAGCCGAGTTGCACAGTCTCGCCGACGGTGATGGTGCCGCCGTCCGGCGTTTCCTGCTTGGTGATCATCTTGAACAGCGTGGACTTGCCGGCGCCGTTCGGGCCGATCACGCCGACGATGCCGCCCGGAGGCAGCTTGAAGGTGAGATCGTCGATCAGGAGGCGATCGCCAAAACCTTTGTTGAGATGCTCGAAGTCCACCACATTGTCGCCGAGGCGCTCGGCGACCGGAATGATGATCTGGGCCGACTGGCTCTGCTTCTCGCTGGCCTGTTTGAGCAGGTCCTCGTAGCGCTGGTAACGCGCCTTGGACTTCGCCTGACGTGCCTTTGGCGACGAGGCAATCCACTCCTGCTCGCGGGCGAGCGTCTTCTGGTGGGCTGCGTCCTCGCGACCTTCCTGCTCGAGGCGCTTCTGCTTCTGCACCAGCCAGGACGAGTAGTTGCCCTCATAGGGGATACCACGGCCGCGATCGAGCTCGAGGATCCACGAGGTGACATTGTCGAGGAAGTAGCGATCGTGGGTCACGATCAGGATGGCGCCGGGATAGTTGCGCAGATGGCCTTCCAGCCACGACACGGATTCGGCGTCGAGATGGTTGGTCGGTTCGTCGAGCAGCAGCAGTTCGGGCGCATCGAGCAGCAGCTTGCACAGCGCGACGCGGCGGCGTTCACCGCCCGAGAGCTTGCTGACATCGGCATCGTCGGGCGGACAGCGCAGCGCGTCCATCGCCTGATCGACCTTGCTGTCGAGATCCCACAGGCCCTGGGCCTCGATCTCGTCCTGCAGCTTGGTCATCTCGTCGGCGGTCTCTTCGGAATAGTTCATCGCCAGTTCGTTGTAGCGATCGAGGATCGCCTTCTGCTTGGCGACGCCAAGCATCACGTTCTCGCGGACGGTCAGCGACGCGTCGAGCTGCGGTTCCTGTTCGAGATAGCCGACCCGGGCGCCCTGGGCGACCCAGGCTTCACCCGTATATTCTTTGTCGAGGCCCGCCATGATCTTCAGCAGGGTCGATTTACCCGCGCCGTTGACGCCGAGCACGCCGATCTTGGCGTCCGGGTAGAATGACAGATGGACGTTATCCAGCACCTTGCGGGTCGGATAGGCCTTGGTCAGACCCTGCATGAAATAGACGAACTGGCGAGCCATCGTGATCCTTGGAATCCGGTGCGTGAGGCGTAAAAATCGGGTTGCCAGTGATGTAGCGGCCATGCCCCCAAAGGGCAACCGGGGGTCTTAAGCAATTGGTAACGCTAGCCTCCATGCGTTTCCCGTTGATGACAATTCGAACCGGTTTTTAATAAGTGGCGACCACTGTGCTGACAGGGCGATTCCTTACGCCCGCCGCGGCCGGAGCCGCGGGCAGACAGGCGGAGCCCGTCATGGCGACTATGGCATCAGCACCTTCCACGGCCCGCAGCGAGGCCTCCTCGACGCAGCCCGGATTGCTGCGCGAGATTCGTCAGTTTTGGCAGACCTTCTTCGTGGCGGCGTTCAATCCGTACCATCCGGAACAACATTATATGCGCGGTCCCGGCCCGGCGTGCCGTGCCAAGGAAGAGGCTCCCACCTCACATTGAGCTGATCGTCGCGCACGGCCCTTGCGCGCATCGACGCGGCGCGCGATGTCTCCGTTCCCCTTACCGGATGGACGGACCTCATGACCCGGCTGCGCTGCGCAATCCTCGACGACTACCAGAATGTCGCTTTGAAGCTGGCCGACTGGTCGGCGCTTAGCGACCGCATCGACATCACCGTCTTCGACAAGCCGTTTACGTCCGCTGATGAAGCCGCAGCCGCGTTGAAGGATTTCGAGATCGTCTGCGCCATGCGCGAACGCACACCGTTCCCGCGAAAGATGTTCGAGGCACTCTCGAAGCTGAAGCTGTTGATCACCTCGGGCATGCGCAATGCTGCGATCGACCTCGAAGCAGCCAAGGCGCATGGCGTCACCGTCTGCGGCACGGCCATGGTCGGCAATCCTACCGCGGGCCTGACCATCGGACTGATGCTGGAACTGACCCGCAAGATCGGCTTCGAACACGCGCGGATGAAGGCTGGCGAACCGTGGCAGGTAACGCTCGGCGAGGATGTCGAAGGCAAGACACTGGGAATCATCGGGCTCGGCAAGCTCGGCGCCAAGGTCGCCAAAATCGCGCAAGCGCTGGGCATGAAGGTACTGGCCTGGAGCACCAATCTGACGCCGGAAGCCTGCGCCGAGGCCGGCGTGACCTACGCCAGCAAGGAAGAGCTGTTTTCGAAATCCGACGTCATCACCATTCATGTGGTGCTGAGCGATCGCTCCCGCGGGCTGGTGTCGCGTGACGATCTCGCACGCATGAAACCGACGGCCTATCTCATCAACACGGCGCGCGGGCCGATCGTGGATGAGGCGGCATTGCTCGAAACGCTGCAGGCGAAGAAGATCGCCGGTGCAGGCATCGACACTTATTCGTACGAGCCGCTGCCCACCGACAGCCCACTGCGCAAGCTCGACAATGTCGTGATCACGCCGCATCTCGGTTATGTGACGGCAGAGAACTACAAGCGCATCTATGCCGAGATGATCGAAGGGATTGGCGGATTTCTGAAAGGCGAGCCGGCGCGTAAGTTGAACTAGGGTCGCAGCCGTCGAATGGGTTGAGCGCAGCGATACCGATCCACCAAGCGCGAAACAAAATGGGCGCGACGTTTTCACGTCGCGCCCATTTTGTTTGAAGCTTACTGAAATCAGCGCACGTTGACCGGCGCTGGCAGCGGCTGGATCGACGTCGGCTGCGTTCCGGGCAGCGGCGCAGCATTCGCGCTCGGCCCCGGCACGGGCGCAGCCGATGCCGTCGTTGCCGGCGGCTTGCCGGGCATCACCACCACGCGGGTGCCGACTTTGGCGCGCTCGAACAGATCGGACACATCTTCATTCAACATGCCGATACATCCCGACGACACCGACTTGCCGATGGTCGACGGCTGATTGGTGCCATGGATGCGGTAGACGGTCGAGCCGAGATACATGGCGCGGGCACCCATCGGATTACCTTCGCCACCGGCCATGAAGCGCGGCAGATAGGGTTGGCGCTCGATCATTTCCGCCGGCGGATGCCAATCCGGCCACTCGGCCTTGCGCGAAATCTTCTGGACGCCGTTCCAGGTAAAACCGTCGCGGCCGACGCGAACGCCGTAACGTACCGCGCGGTTGTTACCGAGCACGTAATAAAGGTGGTAGTTCGGCGTATCGACCACGATGGTGCCAGCCGGCTCCTTGGTGACGAAATTCACTTCCTGACGGCGCAGATTCGGCGGCAGCTGAACAGGACCGGCATCCGGCTGTTCTTCCGGCGGCAATGAAGCGACCATCACCGAGCGACCATTGGCGCCCATGTTCTGGTCAGCAGGCTGCACCGAGCCGGTGACAGGCGCGCTTTGCTGAGCGCCATAGGGCTGAGTGATATAGGCTTGGCCGCCGACGCCCTCCGGCGGACGTGGGCCAGCCTCAGCGGGACCACGGTAAGAGTCTGCGGGGCCACGATAGGAATAGGTCTGCGGCTGCTGCATCGGACGGCCGTAGCGCGGATCGTCCGGAGACATCACCGGGCCCTGCGGCAGAGCACGGTCGGAATATTGCGGGGCGGCGCCCGCCGGCGGGGTCAGCGGCGACGGGGGCGGAAGATCGGGATTGTACGCCGTGCGCGGCGCCTGAGCCGGGCGGCCGTAACGCGGATCATCCGGCGACATGACCGGCCCCTGATTGGCGTAGCCCGGGCTGGACAAACCACCCTGCGGACGGCCATTGCGCGACTGAGCGTCATCCTCATCCAGCGCGTCGAAATCGGGCATCGCATCCATGGCATTGCCGCGCGCATTGGCGGGATAACCGCCAGCCTGATAGCCAGGCTCTGCGGGGATCGAATAGCCGCTGTTCGAAGCCGGGTATCCCTGAGCAGCGGCGAGCGAAAGCCCGGCGGCGCTGCTGAGAGCTACGGTCGCGAACGTCGTCAGAAAACGCTTGATCATCATTGCCCTTGTCAAAGCTTCGAGCAGCAAATGGGATTGGGTGGTTGAAAGGTCAGATCGCGCAGGATCACGGCGCATTCAAGACAAATCCGGGAAAAAGCCCCGCATTTCGGTCACATTCGCACGATTGCGTGCCAACGTGGCCAACATGCCGCATACCACTGGTCCTTAACGTCGCAGTAAGCACGCTTCGTTTCTGCCGCGCATCTTTTAACAAACGGTTCTCAAGGCGCTGCGGTATGTTTGATCGGCCCTGATTCGCATTGTCCGTCGGGGTTGTTCTTTCTGCGTGCTCACCGCGTTCCCCTGGTTCGAAAGCCTTCGCGCATCGCGAAGGCGGAACAGAAGTCATGCTCCCCGGCATTCGTTTCGTGTGCGCCGCCGTCGTCCTCGCGGTCTCCCTGGTCATCTTCGGCATGGGCGCCGCTGCGCTGCTGCGCAGCGCTCATGAGGAGTTTGCCAGCCTGCCCAACCGCCGCGCCCCGCCGACGCCCGTTTTTAACCAGCAGCCTGAAACGGCCCCGACGCTGGCGATGCTGCGGCTGGAACCCCGTGCCTTGGAAGTTACCGAGCCGGCGCCCTCTCCGGCTCTGCAGATCAGCGAGCCGGTCCCCTCGGTTGAACCGACCGAAGCTGCCGTCGAACCCGAGCTGGAAACGATCTCCGCTGCCGCCGTGGTGCCGGCTGCGGAGCCGGAGAAGCCCGCGATCGTCGAAGCGTCCCCCGTTGCGCCAAGCGAGCCGGCAACGATCGTCGCCGTCGCTCCCGTCGCGATTGAAGAACCAGCGCCCCCCGCACCGCAAGCAGCGCCCGCTCCGGAGACAACGGGCAGCATTTCGCTGCCGACGGCAATGATCATGGAATTGCCGACGGCAACGCTCACGGCAGAAGACGCGAAGCTGTCGTCGAGCAAGGTGGCCGTGCTGGGCGGCCCACCGATCAATACCGAGCCGGTGCCGCTGCCGAATTCGCGTCCGACTGCCGAGCCGGCCAAGGCCAAGCCCGCGAAAAAGGTGGTGAAGAAGCCAGCCGTCAAGAAGCGGCGCGTGGCTGAACGCATCGCGCCGGCTGCCGTGCCGGTCGCGCAGCAGCAACAGGATCCGTTTGGACTGTCGCAGCTACGCTAGTGTTTGAGCATGCCGAGTGGGCAAAGCGCAGCGTGCCCATCTCTACCGGCCCCGCACTTGATGGTAGGAACGTCGCTGCGCTCATTTGCCCACCCTACAGAACACGCGCTGACTAGGCTGGGCCGGTCGCGACCGGCGGTCCGTTCTGCAGGCCCCATTCCGACCACGAGCCATCGTAAAGCGCGGAGCCGCGCACGCCCAGGCGGTACAGCGCGAGCGTGATCACGGCAGCGGAGACGCCGGAGCCGCAGGTGGTGACGACCGGCTTGTCGATATCGAGGCCGGATTTGTCGAATGCCTTTCTTAGCTCGTCGAGCGGCTTCATGGTGCCGGTCGCGGCATCGACCAGTTCGCTGTAAGGCAGGCTGCGGCTGCCGGGGATGTGGCCGGATCGCAGACCGGGCCGAGGCTCGGCGACGCTGCCTTCAAAGCGATTGGCGGCACGCGCATCGACGAGCTGCTCCGCACGGCTGTCAAGATTGGCGACGAGCTGCGTCTTGCTGCGCACATAGGACGGATCGAATTTGGCGGTGAACTTGCCGGGCTGCGGCGACACCTTCTCGGCATCCACCGGGCGCCCTTCAGCTCGCCACTTCTTCAATCCGCCTTCCAGAATGCGGACATTCTCGTGACCGAACGAGAGAAACATCCACCACACGCGGGCCGACGCCATCCAGCCGCCATTGTCGTAGACCACCACGGTGTCATCCGACGAGATCCCGAGCGCGCCGACATCGCGCGCGAACTGCTCGGCGCTCGGATACATATGCGGCAGGTCGACGGCATGATCCGACACCGCATCGACATCGAAGAACACCGCACCAAGAATGTGGGCGGCGATATAGTCGTCGACGGGTGGCGGCAGGATGCCTGGCATCTTGAAGGATGCGTCCACGACCTTGACCTTGGGATCGCCGAGACGGGCGGCGAGCCATTCGGTGGAAACGAGCGGATCGGTATTGGTCATGTCGGATGCCTTTGTCAGAACGCCGTCATGGCCGGGCTCGTCCCGGCCATCCACGCCTCGCACCACAGTCTGTAAGACGACGATGCCCGGCACAAGGCCGGGCATGACGAATGATCGTGATGAGCCAGGGGCCGTTCAGCCCTTCGGCGCCTTCGGTTCGACCTTCTCGACCGCACCACCGGCATTGCGCCAGGCCGTGAAGCCGCCGCCGAGATGCGCGACCGGCTTTAGCCCCATATCCGCCGCTGTCTTGGCCGCAAGCGCCGAACGCCAGCCCGATGCACAATGGAAGATGAACTTCTTATCTTCCTGGAAGATCGGCTTGCCATAGGGGCTCTCCGGATCAATCCAGAATTCCAGCATGCCACGCGTGCAGGAGAACGAGCCCGGGATTTTGCCTTCGCGCTCGATCTCACGGGGATCGCGGATATCAACGATCACGACATCGGGGCTTTGCGCCGCCTTGATCACGTCCTCGACGCTCATGGTCTCGATCTGCGCATTGGCTTCGTCGAGCAGCGCTTTGTAGCCGCGGGTAATCGTCTGGGTCATGCTTTCCTCACCAATTCCTTCATCGCGCCTTCCAGGCCCTCGATGGTCAGCGGATACATCCGTTCGGACAGCAGACGGCGAATGATCGTCGTCGATTCCGAATAATCCCAGTGCCGCTGCGCCACCGGATTGAGCCATACCGTGTTCGGATAAGTCTGCGTCACGCGCTCGAGCCAGACCGAGCCGGCCTCTTCATTGACATGCTCGACCGAGCCGCCCGGCACCATGATCTCATAAGGCGACATCGACGCATCGCCGACGAACACGACCTTGTAGTCATGGGCATATTTATGCAGCACGTCCCAGGTCGGCGTGCGATCCGTGAAGCGCCGTTTGTTCTGCTTCCAAACGCCCTCATAGAGGCAGTTGTGGAAGTAGAAATACTCCATGTGCTTGAACTCGCTCTTGGCGGCCGAGAACAATTCCTCGACCTGCTCGATATGCGAATCCATGGAGCCGCCGATATCGAAGAACACCAGCACCTTCACCGCATTGCGCCGCTCCGGCCGCATATGCACATCGAGATAGCCGTGATTGGCGGTCTCGCGGATCGTTGTGTCGAGATCTAGCTCGTCAGCAGAACCGGTGCGGGCGAATTTGCGCAGCCGCCGCAGCGCCACCTTGATGTTACGGATGCCGAGCTCGACATTGCCGTCGAGATCCTTGAACTCGCGCTTGTCCCACACCTTCACGGCGCGCTGGTTACGGCTCTTCTCCTGGCCGATGCGGATGCCCTCAGGATTGTAGCCCTGGGCGCCGAAGGGCGAGGTGCCGGCGGTGCCGATCCACTTGCTGCCGCCCTGGTGGCGTTCCTTCTGTTCTTCGAGGCGCTTCTTCAGCGTCTCCATGAGCTTGTCCCAGCCCATGGCCTCGATCTGCTGCTTCTCTTCGTCCGTCAGATATTTTTCGGCCAGCTTGCGCAGCCATTCTTCCGGGATCTCCGCCTTCTCCATGGCGTCGAGCAGGTTTTCGAGACCCTTGAAGGTCGAGCCGAACACCCGGTCGAACTTGTCGAGATTGCGCTCATCTTTGACCAAGGCGGCGCGGGAGAGATAATAGAAATTCTCCACCGACTGATCCGCCAGATTGGCGTCGAGCGCTTCCATCAGCGTGAGATACTCACGCAGCGTGACCGGAACCTGCGCATCGCGCAGTGACGTGAAAAATTGCAGGAACATGATTGACAGATTGCCCGAGCCCCGGCGTCCGTCAAGGGTTCATGCGGTAGATAGTTGCGCGGCCGGCAGTGGCCTCCTCCCCAGCACCCGGGAAATTCACCAGACGGCTCAAGGACCAAATCGAATTCCGCTGAACGGGATGGTGAAGTGACGATCGCTGCGATTGCAGGTATTTGTTTCAACTCTTCTGGCGACAGTAACCACATGAGAGAGTGTCACGCCTAGACTGCTGTTTCTTAGCTAGTGTGAAAGCAACTCGGACCATGCTCGGGCCCGACATTGTAGCGAATGCAGCACGCATGGCCGCAGCGAAGACATCGACGACGAGTTCTCCAAGCAGGCTCTCAGCGCCCGGCGTGATCGTCGCGGTGTTCGTGCTGGCGATGAGCGCATGCGTGCTCGGCCTCGTTCTCTGGAAGACCATCGACAACAGGCGCAGCGCCCTGCAGCAGAGTGAAGTCGATATCCGCAACCTCGCCCACTCGCTGCAGGAACAGGCATCACATACGTTTCAGGCTGCCGACGTCGCCATGACCGGCATGGTCGATCTGCTGAAATATCAAAATCCACGCCCGGATCGGTTCAACCAGTTCCTCGTCAACACCACCAAGGCCCTGCCTCAAATTCGCGAATTCGGCGTACTCGATGCGACCGGCGAATGGCGATACTCGTCGCTGCCAAAAACGCCGCTGCACAATAATTCCGACCGCAGCTATTTCAGCTATCATCGCGAGAATGACGACCCCGGCCTGCGCGTCAACGATCCATTGGTGTCGCGCCTGACCGGACAGACCACGATCCTGCTGAGCCGGCGCCTTACCAATCAGGATGGCAGCTTCAACGGCGTGCTGGTCGCAGCCATCGCCAGCGATTATTTCAACGACGTGTTCAAGAGCTTCGACCTGGGCGATCAGGCCGGCATCAGCCTGATCCGCAATGACGGCATCGTGCTGGCGCATTGGCCGTCGCTCGATGTCGGCAAGGACCTGTCGGGCACGCAACTGTTCCAGAACAAGTTGAAAGAAGCGCGGAGCGGCTTCTATCGCGTGACTTCGCCATTCGACGGCGTCACCAAATATTTCGGCTACGAGCAGAGCACCACTTATCCAGTCATCGTCACGGTCGCGGTCCCCGAAAAAAGGGTGCTGGCCGACTGGCGGAACAATCTGCGCTCGGACATTGCGGTCGCCGCCGCGCTTATGTGCAGCGTGATCCTGCTCGCCTCGCTGCTATCGACCCAGTTCCGATTTCGCATAAACATGGAAAATGCGCTGCGCGAGCGGGAGTCGCGCTATCGCCTGCTGGCCGACAACATCGCCGACGTCGTGATCCTGCTCGATCGCTCCGGCAACTTTCTCTACGTCTCGCACTCCGTCGCATTCGTGCTCGGCCTCGATCCTGCCGAACTGATCGGCCGCTCCTGTCTCGAGCTCGTGCATCCCGACGACGTCTCCGCAGTGCGTTCGGCGAACGCAAAACTGACGGACTCGTCCGCGACCCAGAATGTCGTGTTCCGAACCTATCGCGACGACAAGTCGATCGCCTGGGTCGAAATCAACTTCAAACACGCCGAGCGCGCCGAAGACGCCGACGAACGGATCGAGATCGTCGGCGTGCTGCGCGATGTCACCCAGCGCAAGCTGATGCAGGATGAGCTCACCGCACTGAACGCCCGCCTCGCCGAACTCGCGACGATCGACGGCCTCACCGGTCTCGCCAATCGCCGCACGCTCGATGGCTTCCTCGGCCGTGCTTTCGCGCAGGACGAGAAACTAGCTGTGCTGCTGATCGATATCGATCACTTCAAGGGCTACAATGACACGATGGGACACCAGGCCGGCGATTTCTGTCTAAAGCGCGTGGCCTCGGTACTGGCTGACGCCACGATCAATACGAACGCGCTCGCCGCACGTTATGGCGGGGAGGAATTCGCAATCATCCTGCCGGACGTCACCGAGGCCGATGCCATGACCATCGCCGAGGCCGTACGTCTACGCGTGCGTGCGCTGGAAATTCCGAATACGGCGGCCGCGCGCGGATATCTCTCCATCAGCATCGGCGTCGCCAGCCGCAACGCCCAGACAGCCAACGAAGCCGTGTTGCTCGGCGAAGCTGATCTGGCACTTTATGAGGCCAAGCGGCGCGGCCGCGACAACGTTGTCGCCCATGCCGCGCTGGAGCAGGATTATTTCAGCGCAGGGTTCAGCCAGCACGGCTGACCGCCGTTCCGTGTGATGGCATTTACGTGTCTTGCCGACCCGGACACGCCGGCTGGACCTGCCCGATAATTCAATTAAACTTCCATCCGATGCGCGGCGTCATGCCGGCACCTAAAGGATGGCTAAATGAGTATTCTTGCTGCGCTGCTGATCGGCGCCATTGCCGGCTGGCTTGCCGGACTGATCGTGCGCGGCGCGGGCTTCGGCCTGATCGGCAATATCGTGGTCGGCATCATCGGCGCGCTGGTCGCCGGCTGGCTGCTGCCAAAACTGAATGTCACGTTGGCCACGGGCACGCTTGGCTCGATCCTCGATGCCACCGTCGGCGCCGTCATCGTGCTGGTCATCCTTTCGCTGATCAGGCGCTAGGCGCATCCCTCATCCTGCGACCTCCCCCATTGCAACGCGCCTTTGCGCGACAAGAACAACAAGGCAAGAGTGCTCATGAAATTTACCGGTACCAAGGACTACGTCGCCACCGATGACCTCAAGGTCGCCGTCAATGCCGCCATCGTGCTCGAGCGCCCGCTGCTGGTGAAGGGTGAGCCCGGCACCGGCAAGACCGTGCTGGCCGAGGAAGTCGCCAAAGCGCTCGGCTCGCCGCTGTTGACCTGGCATATCAAGTCCACCACCAAGGCGCAGCAGGGCCTGTACGAATACGACGCGGTGTCCCGTTTGCGCGACAGCCAGCTCGGCGATCCCCGCGTCTCCGACATCGCCAACTACATCAAGCGCGGCAAATTGTGGGAAGCCTTCACCCACGCCGAACGGCCGGTGCTGCTGATCGACGAGATTGACAAGGCCGATATCGAATTCCCGAACGATCTTCTGCTCGAACTCGACCGCATGGAATTCCATGTCTACGAGACCGGCGAGACCATCAAGGCCGCCAAGCGCCCGGTGGTGATCATCACCTCGAACAATGAGAAGGAATTGCCGGACGCCTTCCTGCGCCGCTGCTTCTTCCACTACATCAAGTTCCCCGAAATGGAGACGATGAACCAGATCGTCGAAGTCCATTTCCCCGGCATCAAGCAGCGCCTGGTCGCCGAAGCGATGCGCATCTTCTTCGAGGTGCGCGATGTGCCGGGTCTCAAAAAGAAACCGTCGACCTCGGAGCTGCTCGACTGGCTGAAACTGCTGGTCAACGAGGACATGTCGCCGGAACAACTGCGCGAACGCGACCCGCGGAAGCTGATCCCGCCGCTGCATGGCGCACTGCTCAAGAACGAGCAGGACGTGCACCTGTTCGAGCGCCTTGCCTTCCTGAATCGCCGCGAAGTCTGATCACGGCATACAAGCCGACCGAAAAACCGCCCTCCTGGGCGGTTTTTTAGTACCAGAAAAGTCTAATCTAGCGATTCTTCTATACATTATCGCTTTCAATCGTACCGAAACCAGCGTTATCCTCCGTCTAAATTGCCTGCCTGTATACAGGCGGAACGCAGAATAGCGTGATGGAGGAAACCGATGCCCGCTTCATTCCCGATGAATGCCTGGTACGCCGCGGCCTGGGACGTGGATATCAAGCACCAGCTCTTCCCCCGCACGATCTGCGGCAAGCATGTGGTGCTCTATCGCCGCGCCGATGGCGGCGTCAGCGCGCTGGAAGATGCCTGCTGGCACCGGCTGGTGCCGCTCTCCAAAGGCCGGCTCGAAGGCGACACCGTGGTGTGCGGCTATCACGGGCTCAAATATAACGCGCAGGGCCGCTGCACCTTCATGCCCTCGCAGGAGACCATCAATCCCTCCGCCTGCGTGCGCTCCTATCCCGTGGTCGAACGGCATCGGTTCGTCTGGCTGTGGATGGGCGATCCCGCCCTCGCCGATCCCGCCCTCGTGCCGGATATGCACTGGAACGACGATCCCGCCTGGGCCGGCGACGGCAAGACCATCCATGTGAAATGCGACTACCGCCTCGTCGTCGATAATCTCATGGACCTCACCCACGAGACTTTTGTGCACGGCTCCAGCATCGGGCAGGACGACGTGGCCGAAGCACCGTTCGACGTGACCCATGGCGACAAGACCGTGACCGTGACACGCTGGATGAAGGGCATCGAAGCGCCGCCGTTCTGGGCCGCGCAATTGCAGAAGCCGGGTCCTGTCGATCGCTGGCAGATCATCCGCTTCGAGGCGCCGTGCACTGTGAATATCGATGTCGGCGTGGCGCCTGCCGGCAGTGGCGCGCCGGAAGGCGATCGCTCGCAGGGCGTCAACGGCTTCGTGCTCAACACGATCACGCCGGAGACTGAGACCACCTGCCACTATCTCTGGGCCTTTGTCCGCAACTACCGTCTCACCGAGCAGAAGATCACGACCAATATCCGCGAAGGCGTCGCAGGCATCTTCCACGAGGACGAGATCATCCTCGAAGCGCAGCAGCAGGCGATGGACGCCAATCCGGATCGCGTCTTCTACAACCTCAACATCGATGCCGGCGCCATGTGGGCGCGCCGTGTGATCGACCGCATGGTGGCGAGGGAAATTACACCGCCCAAGCTTCAGGCGGCGGAGTAAAATCATGAGCGAATCCGACCGCTCCGTCTCGCAGACCGTCCGTGCGCAACTCGCGCTGCGCGACATGATCCTGTCCGGTCAACTGCGCTCCGGCGAACGCATCAGCGAGTTGCAGGCTGTCGAGATCACCAGCGTGTCGCGCACGCCGGTGCGGCTCGCGCTTGTACGGCTTGAGGACGAAGGACTATTGCAGGCAATCCCGTCCGGCGGCTTCATGGTGAAGGCGTTTTCCGAACGCGACATTCTTGATTCCATCGAACTGCGCGGCACGCTGGAAGGCCTCGCCGCACGCCTCGCCGCCGAGCGTGGCGCGAGCGCGCGCAGCCTCGAACCGCTGAAGGAATGCCTCGCAGATCTCGATCAACTGGTGCGCCAGGATCCGATCTCGGTGGAGGCGTTCTCGGCCTATGTGACGATGAATGCGCGTTTTCACGCCGTGCTCAACGAGCTCTCCGGCAGCGCCCCGGTGATCCGCCAGATCGACCGCGCGTCGGCGATGCCCTTCGCCTCGCCCAGTGCCTTCGTGATGGCGCAGTCCGCTCTGCCGGAAGCGCACAACATCCTGCTCATCGCGCAGGAGCATCATCGCATCGTCGTCGATGCCATCGAAAACCGCGAAGGGGCACGCGCCGAGGCCATCATGCGCGAACATGCACGCCTCGCTGTGCGCAATCTGCGGCTGGCCTTGCGCAATCGCACGCATCTCGACCTTTTGCCTGCACTCGCGCTCCTGACCGCAACAGCCACGGACTGACGGAGCCCCTCATGCGTTTTGCAGAACACTGGATGGGATGCCGCGTCGAAACCGTCCGCGATCTCACACTCAACGTCCGCGAGATCACACTGAAGCCGGATGTCGTAATGCCGCCCTATCCGCTCGGCAGCCACATAAATGTAAGTCTGCTCATCGACGGCCAGCCGCAGACGCGCTCATATTCGCTGGTTGGAGCGCACAGCGACGACATGCTGCGCATTGCGGTGCGACTGGCTCCCGATAGCCGCGGCGGCTCGAAGGCGATGTGGACATTGCAGGCCGGTGCGCGGCTGGAGATCTCCAGCCCGTCATCGCTTTACGACATCGACTGGTCGCGCAAGACCTATTGCCTCATCGCCGGCGGCATCGGCATCACGCCGATCACCGGCATCGCCATAGCACTCGACGGCAAGGCCATCGATCTGCAGCTCCACTATGCGGTCAAGGCGCGCAGCGAGGCGGCTTATCTCGACGCACTCGTTTCCTTGCTCGGCAATCGCCTGACCATTTACGCCAGCGATGAAGGCGCACGGCTGGACTTCGCCGCGACATTCGCCGCTCTGCCCGCAGATGCGATCGTCATTCTCTGCGGCCCGATGCGGATGCTGGAAGCGGCGCGGCGTGCCTGGAATAGCGCAGGCCGCCAACCAGCTGACCTCCGCTATGAAACATTTGGCTCCAGCGGCTTGCTGCCGACCAGCGAATTCCGCGTCCGCCTAAAAAACGAGAGCACAGAGATCGTCGTGCCCGAAGGCCGCTCGATGCTGTCGGCACTCAACGATGCCGGCTTCGAGGTCATGTCCGATTGCGAGCGCGGCGAATGCGGCGTCTGCGCCATCGACGTGCTCGCGGTGGATGGCGAGATCGATCATCGCGACGTGTTCTTCAGCGATCACCAGAAGACTGGCAACACCAAGATCTGCCCCTGCGTATCACGCGCGATCGGCACCGTCACGGTCGATACGCTGTATCAGCCCGATGCGATCTGACGCGACACCGGACTGCGTAGCGTGGCGATCAGCGAAACGATCGCTAGCACGATGACGATGGCGCCGTAGACATAGGCGACGACGGCGAGGCCGACGAAGGGCACCGAGACGCCGGCCGCCAGCGCTGGCAGGCTGAAGGCGAGATACGAGATCACGTAAAACGTTGCCAGCAGACCGGCGCGCTGATGCGCTTCGGCGGTCGGGAGCACGGTGCTCAGGATTCCTGCGAAGGACGATCCAAACCCGATGCCGGCAATCGCTGTTCCCACGAAAAGCAGAACGGTGCTGTGCTGCTGGATACCCAGCAGCGAGATCATCACGCCGATCGACAGGCTGGTGGTGCCGATGATCAGCAATCGCCGCGCCGGCAATTGCCGCAGCACGCCCACCGAAACTGCAGCCGTGAACATCAAGACCGCCACGACGACACCACCAACCCACGGCGCACTGACGCCCATCGTCGCGGCAACAATGGTCGGCATCAGCGAGAGATAGAAGCCGCCGAGCGCCCAGCTGGCGACATTCGCCGGCGTGACCAGCATCAAGGCTGCGCGCGACTGGACGGGCACGCGGACATTGGGACGCAAGGAAGCGAGCGCGCCCGGCTTGCGCGAGACCGTTTCGGGCATGAACCACAAGAGGACAATCAGCGCCGCGGTGATCACGAACAGCACCTCATAGACGAGGTGGAAAGGATCGGGCGCAAAGGTGACAAGCAGACCAGCGCCGAGCGCGCCGACCATGAGGCCAATAAACGCACTCACGCTATTGAGCAGCGGGCCGCGCGCACGATCGCTATCAAGAATGGCTGCACCAAGCGTCGTCGTCGAAGCGCCGACGCAGAGCCCCTGCACCGCGCGGGCGAGAATGAGGTCGTGAACATCCGTCGCGTAGGAGAACAGGATCATCGCGACAGCATTAACGATCAGACCGCCAAGGATGACAGGACGCCGACCGACATAGTCCGACAGGCCGCCGATCGTGAGCAACGCCGCCAGCAGGCTGATCGCGTAGACTGCGAAGACCAGCGTGATCATCAGCGGCGTGAGATGCATGCTCTCCTGATAAAGCCGATAGAGCGGCGTCGCCGCGCTGCTGCTGCCGACCACGGTTGCGGCCGCCACGAAGCTGAAAGCCGTCATTGTCCAAAGCGGCACTTTTTTCGCGCCGGTCGTGTTTGGCGAGGCAGCAACACAGCTATCTCCGGAGCTTCCTTGCATGGCGGCCTCCTAAAGGCTAATTATTCGCTTTAACGAAGCTAGGATGCCGGCGCGCTTAATGCAAATATTTTGCGTTAAGCTTTTTCGCATGGCTCATCCGCCGGAGACCACGTGACGACAAAGGAACGCACCAGAACAGGCGGCCGAAGCGCGCGCATCCAGAGTGCCGTGCATGATGCTGTCCGTAAGTTGGGCGCTCTCTCCACCCGAAACCAGATCACGGTGCCGCAAATCGCGGCCGAGGCCGGCGTCACACCATCGACCATCTATCGCCGCTGGGGCGACCTGCAATCATTGCTGGCGGATGTCGCGGTCGCCCGGCTGCGGCCGATCGGAGAGCCCGACGACACCGGCGCCGTCGAGACCGATCTGCGGGCCTTCATCGAGCAATATGCCGAGGAAATGTCGTCTCCCGTCGGCCGCGCGCTATTGCGAGACGGCACATTGGACGCCGCTGAAGGTCAGTCCTGCGTCTGCTGCAGTTTTACCAATGATCACCTTACGACCCTCACGGAGCGGGCCAAGGCACGCGGTGAGACGCCGTTCGACATCGATGAAGTCATCGATCATGTCGTTGCCCCCATCGTCTATCGGATCCTGGTCAGCCAGGAGCCGCCGACGCCGGATTATTGCAAGAAGCTGATCGACCGGATTTATCCGAGGACGTAAGGCCGTAGCCTGGATGGAGCGAAGCGCAATCCAGGAATCAGAGCTTCAACAATTCGCCGGTCCCCGGATTACGCTTCGCTTCATCCGGGCTACGCGATCACCGCGGCCTCTCATCCAGCTGATAGGTCAGATGCGCCTTCACTGTCGGCCATTCGTTGGGCAGGATGCTGTACACGACCGTGTCGCGCAGTGTGCCGTTCGGTGCGATCTGGTGGTTGCGCATGATGCCGTCCTGCTTGGCGCCGAGGCGCTCGATGGCGCGGCGGGACTGGTGGTTGAAGATGTGCGTGCGGAATTCAACCGCGATGCAATCGAGCTTTTCGAAGGCGTGTTCGAGCAGCATCAGCTTGCACTGGGTGTTGAGCGCCGTGCGCTGGACCCATTTGCCATACCAGGTCGAGCCGATCTCGACCCGTCGATTGGCGGCATCGACATTCATATAGGTCGTCATGCCGGCGATCTTACCGCTGGCGTCCTTCACGGTGAAAGGCAGCATCGCGCCTGACGCCTGCAGTGAGAGACGCCGATCGATCTCGGCGTCCATCTTCTCCGGTGCCGGGATCGCGGTGTACCAGATCTTTGAAAGATCGCCGTCATTCGCGGCGGCAATCAGGCCGTCGCGATGCTCTTTGGCGAGAGGTTCGAGCCGGGCGTGAGGGTCGGAGAGCGTAACGGGTTCAAGCCACGGCATCGATTGGTCCCTTACTTGTTCAAGAAATTCAGCGGCAGGCCACCGCGCGGCCAGTCCATCGCGATCAGCTCGCCCTTGCCCGACAGCGTGATGTAAGCCGTCTTCAGCTCCGGTCCGCCGAACGCGATATTGGTCGTCACGCGATCGCCCGTCTCGACTTGTTCGACCAATTTGCCATCCGGCGCAATCACCGAAATGCAACCGCTCACAAGCGTGGCGACGCAGACATTGCCAGACGCCTCGACCGCCAGCGAATCGAACATCTGATAACCGCCGAGCCCGCAGATCGGCCGGCCACGTTCGCCGCGATAGATCGTGTCGCCCGGCACCACTTCGCCGGGCGCGCCGACATTATAGGCCCACAAGCGGCCCGTCGGGGTCTCGGCGATATACATGGTCTTCTCGTCCGGCGAGAGACCGATGCCATTGGCGGGCAGCACGCCGATCACCTGCTCGGTGATCTCCTTCATGTCGGGCTTGATGTAATAGGCGCCGCCGACATCCATGTCGCGCGCACGGCGCTTGCCGAGCTCGCTGAACCACAATCCGCCCTGCTTGTCGAAGACAAGATCGTTGGGGCCCTTGAGAGCGTGCTCGCCGCATTTGCTGAACAGCGTCTCGACCTTGCCCGAGGTGAGATCGACGCGCTGGATCGCGCCGCCGATATATTCATGCGGCTCCGGCGCATGCGGCATCAAGGTGCCGCGCGACGGCACCCAGCTGAAACCGCCATTGTTGGTGATGTAGATCTTGCCGTCGGGGCCGAGCGCTGCGCCATTCGGACCGCCCGGAATCTTGGCGACGACTTCCTTGCGGCCATCGGGATAGACGCGCGTGAGTTGCTGCGCACGGATTTCCACCAGCACCACCGAGCCATCCGGCATCACCACCGGGCCTTCGGGGAATGCAAGATCGGTCGCAAGAACGCGAATGTTGGGGCTGGACATGAGTGAGCTCTCCCTTGGCTTTTGTTTGTGTTGCCGATCCCTGCCGGCAAATTCGCGGTCGATCCTGTAGGGTGGGCAAAGCGTAGCGTGCCCACCATTGCTAGCCGAGCACTTGACGGTGGGCACGCTGCGCTCTGCCCACCCTACAGATGTGAACCGGCAAAGTAGATCAAACCGATCAGGACCTGCCAAGGCGCACAAATGCATGGCCACTTGCACGCCAGCGCCATTCCGCCTTAGCTGCGGTCACAATCACAAGAAAAGCCGAAAGGGAGCTCATGTCCGAAACGTCAGACGAAGTCCTATATTCCGTCGCCGACAATATCGCGACCATCACGCTCAATCGCCCCGAGCGCATGAACACGATTTCGCGCGAGATGCTGGCGCAACTCAGCGCCCTCTTCCTCAAGGCCGATGCCGATCCGGACGTGCGCGTTGTCGTGCTGACCGCCGCCGGCCGCATGTTCTGTGCGGGGCTCGACATGGTCAGCGCCACCCAGGGCAAAGGCATCGGCTCGGCCAATGACGCCAACAGTTCGCGCACCACACTGGACATGAAGTCGGCCCAACCGATCGTCATGTTCAACATGGAGAAGCCGACCATCTGCCTGCTCAATGGCGCGGCCGCCGGTTACGGCATGGATATCGCGCTCAATTGCGACATCCGCATCATGGGTGAGAGTGCCAAATTTGCTGCCGCTTTCGTCAAGCGTGGCGTCGTACCGGAATCCGGTGGCACCTGGTTTCTGCCACGCATGATCGGCTGGGCCAAAGCTGCCGAACTGATTTTCACGGGCCGCACGCTATCAGCGCGCGAAAGTCTCGACATGGGCCTGACCAATGAGGTCGTGCCCGATGCCGAGTTGCAAGCGCGTGGCCGCGCTGTTGCGACCGAAATCGCCGCCAATGCGCCGCTCGCCGTGCAGGCCGCCAAGCGGATGATGCGCGCAGGGCTCTCCGAAAATTTCGGCGAGCACGTCCATCACGTCTTTCTGCAATTGCTCCCCCTCTTCCGCACCGAAGATTTCCGCGAGGGCATGGCATCCTTTCTCGAAAAACGGCCAGCCGACTTCAAGGGACGCTAGACGCCTGTGCAGCGCGATACCGCGGCGCTTGTGCGCCGCGGCGACGATTGCCACGGCATCTTGCTTTCCAAGCCACAAGCTTGGTGCATACTCCCCACATTCGAGCTGCGTCATGAAAGCCTGCGCAGACAGGTGACGTGGTTGATCGAACCACAGGGAGGACAATTCATCATGCATGACTTGAAAGTCCTGCGAGCCATGACGCTCGCCTGCTTCGCCTTAGCGTTGACTGTCACTGCAAGCCACGCCCAGAAAAAATACGATACGGGCGCCACCGATACCGAGATCAAGATCGGCAATATCATGCCCTATAGCGGGCCGGCGTCGTCCTACGCCACCATCGGCAAGACCGAGGCGGCCTATTTCAAGATGATCAACGAGAAAGGCGGCATCAACGGCCGCAAGATCACTTTCATCAGCTACGACGACGCCTATTCGCCGCCGAAGACTGTCGAACAAGCGCGCAAACTCGTCGAGAATGACGAGGTGCTGTTCATCATGAACCCGCTGGGTACGCCGGGAAATACGGCGATCCAGAAATACATGAACACCAAGAAGGTGCCGCAGCTGTTCGTCTCGACGGGTGCTGCGAAATGGGCCGATCCGAAAAATTTTCCGTGGACCATGGGATGGCAGCCCAGCTACCAAGCCGAAGCGCGCATCTATGCGCAATACATCATGAAGAATCATCCCGGCAAAAAAGTCGGCGTGCTCTATGCCAATGATGATTTCGGCAAGGATTATATCAACGGCCTGCACGAAGGTTTTGGCGACAAGCTGAAAGAGTACATCGTCTCCGAAGTCCCCTATGAGACGGCGTCACCGACGGTGGATTCGCAGATCGTGCAGATCAAGGCCGCCAATCCCGACATCTTCATCAATATCGCCACGCCGAAATTCGCAGCTCAGGCGATCAAGAAGGTGGGCGAGATGGGCTGGAAGCCGATCCACATCCTTACCAATGTGTCCGCCTCTGTCGGTAGCGTGATGAAGCCGGCTGGCTATGCCAATGCGCAGGACGTGCTCAGTGCGGCCTATATGAAAGACCCCAAGGATCCGACATGGAAGGACGATGCCGGCATGAAGGAATGGAGTGCCTTCATGGACAAGTACTATCCCGAAGGAGACAAGGACGACGGCGCCACCGTGTTCGGATATGGCGTCTCGCAGGGCATCGTGCAGGTGCTCAAGCAATGCGGAGATGACCTCACGCGTGAAAACATCATGCGGCAGGCAGCCAATCTCAACATGGAGATCGGCATCTATCTGCCGGGCACCAAGATCAAGACCAGCCCGACCGATTTCAGCCCGCTCGAGCAATTGCAGATGATGCGCTTCAAGGGCGAGAGCTGGGAACTGTTCGGACCGCTGATGTCCGGCGAGAAGGAGTCGTAGCGGTATTCCGCAAGACGGATGCTCCTCTCCATTTCTGGAGAGGGGGCATCCCGTCCACATCGCTATGCGCCTGCGCGCAAACATGCATACTCGACGTCAACAATGGCCGTATGGCTGATAACAGACGTCAGAGGAAACGATGCATCAAACACACTTCCGCGCCATCGCGCTTGTCACCGCGCTTGCGATCAGCGCCCTCGCCTCTCCGGCCTCTGCGCAGAAGAAATACGATCCCGGTGCGTCCGATACCGAGATCAAGATCGGCAATATCATGCCTTATAGCGGGCCGGCCTCGTCCTACGCCTCGATCGGAAAATCGGAAGCCGCCTATTTCCGCATGGTCAATGACCAGGGCGGCGTGAATGGGCGCAAGATCAATTTCATCAGCTATGACGACGCCTATTCACCGCCCAAGACCGTCGAACAAGCGCGAAAACTGGTCGAGAGCGACGAGGTGCTGCTGATTTTCAATCCGCTCGGCACCGCGACCAATTCGGCGATCCAGAGATACATGAACATCAAGAAGGTCCCGCATCTCTTCGTGTCATCCGGCGCGTCGAAATGGGCCGATCCAAAGCACTTCCCATGGACCATGGGTTGGTCGCCCAGCTACCACAATGAGGGAAAGATCTGGGCCAGCTGGATCCTGAAGAACCATCCCGATGCGAAGATCGGCGTGCTGTTCCAGAACGACGACATGGGCAAGGACTATTTCAGCGGCGTGCGTGAAGGCCTTGGCGACAAGGCCGACAAGATGATCATCACGCAAGCAAGCTTCGAGATCAGCTCGCCCACCGTTGATTCACAGATCGTTCAGATCAAAACGGCCAATCCCGATATTTTCCTCAACATCGCCTCGCCGAAATTCGCTGCACAGGCCATCAAGAAAGTCGCCGAGCTGAACTGGAAGCCGGTGCAGATGCTGGTCAATGTCTCGCAGTCGGTCGGATCGGTGATCAAGCCCGCCGGCTTCGACAATGCCCAGGGCGTGATCAGCGCGGCCTATATGAAAGACCCCACCGATCCGCAATGGAAGGACGACCCGACCATCAAAGAATGGCGCGCCTTCATGGACAAATACTATCCGGACGGCGACAAGAACGACATCTACACGCTCTACGGCTTCGGCATCGCGCGCACGCTGGTGCACATCCTGCAGCAATGCGGTGACAATCTCACCCGCGAGAATGTCATGAAGCAGGCGACCAGTCTCGATTACGAGGTCGGCATTTTCCTGCCGGGCACGCGGATCAAGACCAGCCTCACCGATTACAGCCCATTGCAGCAATTGCAGATGATGCGCTTCAAGGGCGAGCGTTGGGAATTGTTCGGACCGGTATTGAGCAGCGAATAGACATCGCTATTTCGCAGCATCCTTGGCGGCCGGCGTTGCATCCTTGGCGGCTTGCCCAGCATCTTTGGTCGGTCCCGGCTTCGCAGGAGTTGCCGCGGTCTTTTGCGCGGCCTGCAGGTCCTCGACAGTTTTCTGCAAGCCGACGACCGTCGCCTTCAGTGCTTCGATCTGACGATTGGACGCATCAAGGCGCTGTTGCTGCTCCAGCCGCAATTTGCCCACGGTTTGCTGCAGAAAGTTGACATTGCTTTGCAGACAACTGGTGCGCCGCTCCATGGTCTTTTCGACAGTGCAGATCTCGATGCCGGGCACGTCCTGCGCCAGCGCTGCGCCGCTGGTTGCCACGAGCGAAGTCAATATGAGAAGTATCGCGCAGCGCATGCCATATCCTTTCGTTGCCGTTCGACCATGATGAGAGCAACGACGTTCATGGCCGACTGTCAATCAGACCTGGTGGGAACGACACAGGCGCCGGGCCGTTCCTTTGGCCGGAGCATCCCATGGTGACACGCGATCAGCGCTTGGCGGAATTCAACACCCAGGATGTCCCGCCGCCCGCACAGCCCGTACAGGTTTTATGCGAAGATAAAAGCGGCACCTATCTGCTGCCCTTTGCTTGCCTGCATGCCGATGGCCAATGGCGTAATGCCGAGACCGATGATCTCGTCGAAGCGCATGTCCTCGGTTGGCGCGCACAGCCGACAAGATGACAAATCCGTGAAAACGCACATTGCCAAAAGTTCCGGCCTGGCGTCAAAATGAGACGCTCAGTCAAGTTATTCGGAAGTATTCACCCATATTGGTGACGCTTCATTTCGCGGGATAGCATACGTCGGTATTGGGGGACTGATTACACGGCTGCGTTGGCAGTTTCGCGGTTCCGATTTACCGCTTCGGCGGACCATATATTGAGACGCAGACCTTTTGAGTGGGGATACTGAGGATCAAGGCCGGCTTCATCGCCGGCCTTTTTCTTTGGCCGGCGGCAGGCGACGTCAAAGATTGGGCTGGCCGTGGCGCTGCCCGAGCAGGCGGACGAGATCGACCTGACGATCCACGCCGGTCTTCATGAACACCGACTTCAACTGCGTTCTCACGGTGTTCAGGCTCACGCTCTGGATCTTAGAGATCGAATCCACCGACTTGCCGTCGATCACCATACTGGCAATACGCGCCTCCGCCGGCGTGAGATCGAACAAGGCCTGCAGCAATTCGGGTCCCGGGCTGCGCTGCTCGGTGACCGGCGTGAGGAACACGATCGAGACGGCCCCTGCAAACAGATCGAGGCCGGACAAACGCAGCGGCAGCACATGGGCGATGAACGGTGCATTCGCCTCGCTGCCAGCGACCGGGATTGAGCGGCCGGCCTTTGTCAGCGATGCCGGCGCCGCCAGCGCTTCCTTGAACATGATCTGTGCGGCGGACGAAGTGAACTGCACCAGGTCTTGCGCACCGACCTGCACGGCCGGACTGAGCGACACGAAGCCCGAATTCGCAGCCACCGCCCTGCCCGTATGGGTTACGGCCGCAGCGGGAAGGCCGATCATGTCGAGCGTATTGACCGCTGTCCGTGCGCGCTCGAAACCGAGACGACCGGACAACACAGCGGCGCGTGCGATGTGCGGACGCAGGATGTCGAGTTTCTCCGCGGTCGCGCGCTCGACCGGGCCCTTGGCATGCGCCTTTTCAATGGAGACAACCAGGGTATCGCCGGCTGGCGAGCGGATGGTCGTACCGACGCACCAGCCGAGACCGTTGGGACGCAATATCTGGGTGTAGAATGGTTCAGCGTCCAGTTCGGCTTCGGTGAAGCGATCGAGGTCGGTGAGGAACCTGGCCTCGGTGTTCGGCACCAACCGCTCGCTACGTGGATTTTGCTGTGCGTAAGCGCTGCGTGTCCAGCGCTCGATCTGTGGGCGAATGCGTTCCGACGACAACCAGCGCGGCTGCCCCGGCGCGGCGGCGAAGATCAGCGCGCCCTCGCCATCGACAATATTCGACAGACGCTCGAGCAGCAGCGGCCAGCGATCGGCTATCACGCTCGCTTCATAGATCTCGTCGACGAGCGTTTCAAAATCGGCAGATGAATCCAGCACAATGGGTCCTGACAGCGCAGCAGTGTTTCCGAAATGTGGAATCTTTGCTCAGCGATGCAACACCTCAAAACGCGACACATTCCCGTTTAACACGGAAAACGACTGGCGACGAAGGCTGCGCGAAAAGCAACAAGCTACTCGGCCCCGCCACAAATGGCACAGAGGGGGCACTGGCTGGCTCTGTCTATACCGCACTGCAATGTTCGCCAAGCGAATTTTAACGAAATCAGCTCTGCGTTTCCGTCGGTAGTTCCGGCGGCAGGATCAGTGCGGCGATGATCACCAGCACCGAGAGGCCTGCGAAGGAATGCAACATCAGCATGAAGCCGCCGGTTTCATACAGCCACGCCACCAGGCCGACCGACGCGCCGGCCGCGGTGAAGCCGACGAAGTAGCGCACCGCATAGGCACGCGATCGCCATTCCTCCGCGGTGTATTTGCCGACGATCGTTTCATTGACCGTGATCTGTCCGAACAGGCCGATGATGACGCCGATCGCGACAAGGATCAGTCCTTCATTCGACAGCGTCGCGGCGAAGTACAGAAACGGTGCCAGCAGCAGCGAGAGCGGCAGGCAGACAGCCTTCAACGAATAGCGATCGATCAGCCAGCCGATATTGTACTGCGTGAGCGCGCCGAACACATAGACGCAGGCAGCGATGACGCCGAGCGTGGCCGGGCTCTGCGTGAGCTCCGACAGGCGTTCGGCAAACAGTTTCGGTAGCGCAATGGTGATCGCATTGAACACGGTGGAGATGGCGATCACCGTTACCAGCAGTGCGACGATCACGCGCCACATATCGGACTTCGCCACGCGCGCCTGCGCAGCGGCCTGTTTGAAGCCCGAACGATCTTCATGCGCGACCTGCAGCATGAACACGACGCCGGCAGCGATGGTGACGAGGCCGGGAATGATAAAGGCCCAGCGCCATCCGAGATATTGCCCGACAACGCCCGTGATCAGCGCCGACGACGCCACACCGAAATTGCCGAACACGCCATTGACGCCCATCGAACTGCCGAGCTTGTCCGCATAGGACACGATCATCGCAGTGCCGACCGGATGATAGATCGAGGCGAACAGGCCGACGGCGAACAGCGCCGCGCCGAGCTGCAGCGGCGTCTGCACGAAGCCGACCGCGATCATCGACAGGCCGATGCCGTAGAAGAAGATCACCATCATATGGCGACGGCTCCAGCGATCGCCGAGCCAGCCGGTGAACAGCGAGCCCGCGCCGAAGGCGACGAAGCCCGGCGTCGCATAGGGCAGCAGCTCCGTATAGGTCATGTTCATGGACGGGCCCATCACGAGCACCGCCGCCGCAAAGATCAGCATCGCATAGTGATCGATGAAGTGGGCGACATTGACGAGGGTGATGACGCGGGCTGGCGAGTTCATGAATCGATTTCCAAAACGACCTGTCCTGCCGTTATAAGGAGCGAACGAAACGGGATGTCGCCAATGGCTATCGTTGACACGCCAATCATACCCTTGTCGGACCGTCGCTGGTCCTCGGCCGATGGTGTCCATATGCTGGCGACCCGCTATGTCAAAGGCACCCGCCTCAACGCCCATACCCATCGCGAAGCCCAGCTCGTCTATGCCGCGGCCGGCACCATGCAGGTGACGACGCCGAAAGGTCGCTGGCTGGTGCCCCCGGACCGCGCGGTCTGGGTGCCGTCGCAACTGCCCCATGCCATCGACGTGCTCGCCGATATCGAGATGCGCTCGCTGTATTTCAATCCGGAGCGGCTGGAGCAGGAGAACAATACGGCGCTATCGACTGAGTTCGTGGTGCGTGTCTCGCGTCTGCTGCATGAGGCGATCCTGGCCCTGTTCGACGGCCGCAGGGATTCCGACCGGGTCAATCTCCTGATCCGGCTGGCGATGCTGGAATTGCAGCAGGCGGGTGATCCCACCACTTTCATGCCGCTGCCGCAGGAGCCGCGCTGCCGCCGCGCGGCGGAGATCGTGCTGGCCGATCCCACCCGCAATCACGAGATCGACGCGCTGGCGCAGCGCGTGGGGACATCGACGCGGACGCTGTCGCGGCTGTTCTCTGCGGAGACGCAATTGAGCTTCAAGAGCTGGTGCCAGCGCGCGCGCATCGCGGCTGCGATCGAGCGGCTGTCGGTGGGCGGGAGCGTGTCGGTGAAGCAACTCGCGTCGGAACTGGGCTATGCGAGTTTCCCGGCCTTTTCGCATGCGTTTCGCCAAGTGACGGGGAAGAGCCCGACGGAGTTCGTGGCGGCGAAGTGAGGTTCTTCTCCCTCCCCGGAGCGAAGCGAATGGGGAGGGTGGATTGCAGCGAGCGTTCAGCGAGCTTCGAGACGGGTGGGGTCTATCCCCACGTGACGTCAGAGCTTGGGGAAGCACCCCACCCCGCCCTCCCCACTGCGCCGCTGCGCGGCTTGAGGGAGGGAGCGCGACTTCCGCGCGTCATTGCATCAACATGTCAAACAGCGACGTCATTTCATTCTCGCCGCGCTCCCGCGCCCGAGTTTCGTGCAATCCCTCCGCCCTCTCCTTCAAGAGGGCGCGCGGAGCGCCGGGTGCCCGATGCACCCTGGGTGCCTGATGCCATGCGCGGTACTCCGCGAATAAGGAGCATCAGGACGTTCGGATTCACCGGATGCAATCCGGCGCTCCGCACGCGATGTCTTGTCGGTTCGCACTGCTTGTACTGTCCCGTGGATGAACGACCCCATCACCACGATTACCGGCCCACGGCGGTAGCCTGGGAGCCTCGGGCAGAGAACCGTACGCCGCCGGATGTGGTCGTCCGTCGGGCGATCCGCGGGATCGAGGCGTTGGCAGGCAAACCATCTCAGGCCAGTGGCAGGTCTGGCGCAGATCCGATCCGCTTGCTGCGGCCGTCACCCTCGCACCGCGCGACGCCGCACCCTTATGGCGTCTCATCGCATCCTCGCTCCGCAATCGTGACGAATGCGATCGCCCCTTTCAGGTGGAGCAGGACGAGATCACGCTAGCGAAGGCGCAACCTCAAGTAAAGAACAAAATGAGAACAATTTGAGGACGCGCTCTTCTCCCTCCCCCAAGCGGCGAAGCCGCGCCGTGGGGAGGGTGGATTGAAGCGAGCGTTCAGCGAGCTTCAAGACGGGTGGGGTCTCTCAACACGTGACGTCCTGCCGTGGGGAGAGACCCCACCCGGCGCTACGCGCCACCTACGACGGACGAATTCGTCCGTCGGCCCCCATTCGCTTCGCTCCGGGGAGGGAAACCATCAGCAGTACACATTCACCGCGGCACCACCGCCGTGGCTTCGATCTCGACGCGCGCAGCGCGCTCGACCAGGCGCACCACCTGCACCAGCGCCATTGCTGGATAATGCGCACCGAACACGTCGCGATAGGCTTTGCCCAGTTCTTTCAGGCTGCCCATATATTCTTCGATATCGACGACATACCAGGTCAGCCGCACCAGATGCTCGGGCTTCGCACCGCCTTCAGCGAGAATGTCCTTGATGTTCTGCAGCGCCTGACGGACCTGGCTGATGAAATCCGGTTGCAGCTTCTCTTCCGCATCCCACCCGATCACGCCGCCGGTGACGACGATGCGGCCATCCGCGGTCATGCCATTGGCATAGCCCTTCGGCTTCGGCCAACCTGATGGCTGCAGCGTTCGCACGCCTGACGGCGCATGATCGGATTTCGCGCCTGGCACCACGGTCAATGTCGGCCCCTTCGTTGGTGACGTCACCGGGCAATACTCCTCAAATCGAGCTCAGGCCGCAGCCACAGCCGTTTCCGCCGCCAGCTTGCGCAAGGCGAAACGTTGAAGCTTTCCGGTCTGGGTTTTTGGCAATTGCGCGACGAATTCGATCGCGCGCGGATATTTGAACGGGGCAATCTCACGTTTGACGTGGTTCTGCAACTCGGCAATCAGCGCATCGCTCGCATTGTGACCGGGTGCCAGCACCACATAGGCTTTCACGATCATACCGCGATCGGGATCCGGGCAACCGACGACGCCTGCTTCTGCGACCGCCTCATGGGTGAGCAGCGCGCCCTCCACATCCGGCCCTGCGATATTGTAGCCCGCCGATACGATCATGTCGTCGGAACGCGACTGGTACCAGAAGTAGCCGTCTTCATCCATCACGAAGGTATCGCCGGTCAGGTTCCAGCCGTTTTCAACATATTTGGTCTGGCGCGGATCGGCCATGTATTTGCAGCCGGTGGGACCGCGCACCGCGAGTCGCCCCATGGTGCCCGGCATTACGTCATCGCCATTTTCGTCGACGATCTTGGCTTCATAGCCCGGCACCGGCTTGCCGGTAGAGCCCGGACGAATCTCGTCCTCGGTGGCGCAGATGAAGATGTGCAGCATCTCCGTGCCGCCGATACCATCCATCAGCTTGATGCCGGTTGCCTTGTGCCACGCATCGAAGGTGCCCTTCGGCAGCGTCTCGCCGGCCGACACGCACTTTCGCAATGACGACAGATCGTATTGATCGATCTTGCTCAGGATCGCGCGATAGGCGGTGGGCGCCGTGAACGTCACGGTGACCTTGTGCTTCGCGATTTCCTTCGCGAGATCATCCGGCGTGGATTTTTCCGGCACGACGAAGGACGCGCCGATATGCAGCGGGAACAGCACGCCGCCGAAGCCGAAGGTGAAGGCCAGCGGCGCCGAACCGATGAAACGATCATCGGGTGAGGCGCGCAAGACGTTGCGGGCGAAGCCGTCGCACACCGCGAGCATATCGCGATGAAAATGCATGGTGCCTTTGGGATCGCCGGTCGTGCCTGAGGTGAAGGCGACGAGGCAGATGTCGTCGGCGGCCGTATCGATGGCCTTGAATTCCGTGCTGGCATCGGCGATCAGCGCTTCCAGCGAGTCGTCCTTGCCGGTGCCCCAATAGACGGCGCGCTTCAGCTCGGGCGCCGAGGCTGCCGCTTTGTCGAGTTCGTCCGACAATTTGCCATCGCACAGCGCCAGCGAAATCTTCGCTTTCTGGATCGGATAGATCAGCTCTTTCGCGCGCAGCAACGGCATGGTGGCGACGCAGACGCCGCCGGCCTTGATGATGGCGAGATAGGCCGCGACCATCATCGGATTATTGGCGGAGCGCAGCAGCACGCGGCCGCCGGGCACGAGGCCGAGCTTGCCGACCAGCACATTGCTGATCCTGTTCACCAGCTCATAGAGCTGACGATAGGTGTAGCTCGCATCCGGGCCGATCATGCACATGGCATCGCCGCGGCCTTCCGCCACCCAGCGATCGAGAAACGGCACCACGCAATTGATGCGCTCGGGATATTGGAATTCCGGCCGCGTGAAAGTGAATTCCGGCAATTGATCGGCCGGCGGCATGTTGTCCCACGCGAAGGTGTCAACATGCGCGGTGTAGCGCTTCCCCGTCTGTGTATCGGCAGCGGCCATGACATGCTCCTGCGTCCGGACGCGTCGAGGCGTCGTTGGAAATCATTTTAGACTTAAAACATATCGGCGCAATGGCGGAAATTGGGGGTGCGGTGAAATTTTTGGCGGATGGGTGCGCTGGGCGCGGATAGTTTGGGCAGATGGCCTAGGGAGTAATCGGGGCTGGGGATGAGCATCGCTGAGAGTCCCCCTCACCCGCTCCGGCTACGCCGGATCGACCTCTCCCCGGTGGGGAGAGGTG
>JAEXYA010000014.1 GCA_023451825.1 Pseudomonadota bacterium | reverse complement strand
ACGGGGGGCACGCTACGCTTGCCCCACCCTACGGGTCACGCCTTGTTTTTAGCCGCCAGCGCGAGCGCGATCAGTGACGATCCGCCGATCAAGAGATTGATCCCGACCAGAATGCCGATCGCCCATGCCGCCGAGCCCGGCAGGCCCGAAATGATCAAGAACGCGATCAGGATATCCATCAGGCCGGAAAAGGCCATCCAGCTCCAGCGCTGCGACAGTTCCTTGCGGTGCTGAAGCGCATACATGATGGTGGCGACGCCCTCGGCGAGAAAGTAGATCCCGACGACCACGGTGAGCGTCAACGTGCTTTCGGCTGGCCGCGTCAGCAGGATGATGCCGGCTGCGATGCCGAGCACGGCAGAGACCAGCGACCAGATGAAGCCCGGCGCCTGCCGCGCCCAGAGGGTCATCAGCAGCGCCGCCAGGCCGGCGATGAAGAACATCCAACCGAGCATCACGGTGACGGCGATGCTGGCGATCGGCGGCACGATCACGGCCGCAAGGCCGAGGACCACCAGCACGATGCCTTCGATCAAGAAAGCCTTCCAGTGATGGCGGACCGTCTCGCTCATCTTCGATTGCAGGTCGGCGAAATCCGGCGGCATGGTCATGGGCTCATTCCTGATCTTGTGGAGCGCCCATCATTATAGCGGCAAGCTTGCGGCAAAGCGAAAGCCCGGCGAGTTTGGTCCACTCTGCCCCTCATCCTGAGGAGCCCGCGAAGCGGGCGTCTCGAAGGATGGCCGCAAACTCAGCGCCCGGCCAGCTCATGGTTCGAGACGGCGCTTCGCGCCTCCTCACCATGAGGGACAGAGTTAAGGCTGCGCCGGCGCCACCGTGCGCATGCGGTTGCGGCCGAAGAAATAGGCGGCGCTGGTCAGCACCAGCAGCACCACACCGATCAGGATCGAGGTGACACCCAGCGGCACCAGCACCATGGTCACGGTGCGCTCGGGGTTGCTGAGCCAGTGCCGCAGCGACGAGATCAAAAAGGCCGTGCCGGCAAAGCCTGCAGCACCGCCCGCAAAGGTCAGCGCCCACATGCTGCGCAGCTGCGCCAGACGCTCGCGCGACACATCCGTATGCGGGGCATGATGGGCGCCGATCCTGCGCACCAATCGGGCGGCCAGCGCGATGGTGCCAAAGCCGAACAGCATGCCAGTGCCCTCCAGCGCGCGGCGCGCGAGGCCGACGATTTCCGGATGCTGCTGCAGGGTCAGCAGCGGCAGGTCGTAACAGGCATGCAGCGTGATCGGCGCCAGCACGATCAGGAGCGGCGTGCGGATGAAGGCAAGACTGTCGCGGCGATGCGCGCCGAGCGCGCGGCCGGAGCGGGCGATGGCAATATAGGCGCCGGCAATGACGCCGAGCGCACCATGGAACGGCACGGTCAGGACGCTGCGCAGCACCGCCAGCGTGCGCCACATCTCGGGATAGCTCAGCAGATAGATCAGGTTCTCATAGGCGGCAAAGCCGAGGCCGGCGGCGGCGCCGTAGACCACGGTGTCCATGGGATCGGCAGTCCGCGCGCGCTGGGTCGAGACCGCGACGATGACCAGGATCTTGACGATCTCCTCCGGTGCCGCGATCCCGAACACCGCATGCAGTACCATGGCCCATGTCGGATCGTCGGTAAGGCCGGGAATGCCGGCAAACAGGGCGCGCGCAAAACCGAGCAGCGAAATGCTGGCGGCGCCGAGCAGGAAGGCGGCCCAGACCAGGCCCGGCGGCCCCGGTCGCTCATCCGCGGCAATGACCAGCCACAGCACCAGCAGGGCAGGCGCAACGGCGGCAATACCGATGACGGTGGGGAGCGATTCGAGGCTATCCATGCTGGATTAAGTATAGGGCGCGGATGCGGTGGGGAAGGGTTGGGTGGTCGCACCTCTCAGTTGTCGTTGCCCGGCTTGACCGGGCAACCCAGTAAACACAGCCGCCATGGTGTGTACTGGGTCACCCGGTCCTAGCGCGCAATTGCGCGCACGGCCGGGTGACGACATATGGAGTCACGGAACCAAATGCCGCCCGGCCGATTGGACATGAAACGAATACCGTGACGGGGACCAGACCATGGCCGATGACGCACCCGACGCACCGACCCCGCCCTTCATCTATGAAGGCGTGGCGCTCGTACCCGAGGAGAAATCCACCTTGTCCGAAGTGGTCGATACCGTAAAGGACGCGGCGCATCGCGTGAGCGACACGTTCGAGGCAGGCAAGAAGCCGGGCATGCCGCTGAGCATCCTCGCCAACGTCGCCCGAGAGGCGCCACTGGGGTCGCTGCTGGTGGCGTTCCTGCTCGGCGTGGCCGTGGCGCGCCGGCGCTAGGCCTCGATGATGGCGGGTGAAGGCCTGCTTGCCAGTTCGACGAGCTGATCGGTGTCGGCAATCACCGACCGCCGATGTGTGATCGCAACGACGGTGACATCCGCAGACAAGACGCGGACATGGCTCATGATGTCGCGCTCGGTGCCGTCATCCAGCGCCGAACTGGCTTCATCGAGAAACAGCACGCTGGGATTTCCATAAAGCGCACGGGCAATGGCGATGCGCTGCCGCTCGCCGCCTGACAGTTTCAGGCCGCGCTCGCCGACATTGGTTTCAAAACTGCCGGGCAGTTCATCGATGAAGGACAGGATCGCAGCCTTCGCTGCGACGTCGCGCAATCGGGCGTCGTCGCGCGGACGGCCAAGCAGGATATTGTCCGCAAGGCTTTCATTGAGCAGCACGACATCCTGTGGGACCACGGCAACGGCGCGGTACCAATCGGCTCGGGAGATGTCGGCGAAGTCCATATCGTCCACCACGATGCGACCCGTTTGCGGCTCGATGGATTTCAGCGCCAGCTTGAAGATGGTCGATTTGCCTGCGCCGGTGTCACCGACGATGAATGTGATCGCGCCGCGACGGGCGTTGAAGCTGACATTCTCGACGCCGCGGCCGTTCGGATACGAAAATCCGACATTCTCAAAACGCAACTCGCATTGGTGCGGGACGAAACGCTGGCCGTGATCCGCGTCCACTTCTTCCGGGACGCTCCACATGGTGGAGAGCGGTACGACTTGGGCACGTGCGCGCGTAAAATTGTCCAGCGTGTTGGCGATCATCTCGAACGGCTGATTGAGCTGGAGCAGCAGCGTGTTGAAAAGGACGAGGCCGCCGATCGTCAGCGTGCCGGCCTGATAGGCTGGCAGCAGCAGGACGAAGTTGATGGCGAATTGCGCGGCCAGGCTGAGGCCGAGCAAGCCGGACATGGCGATGCCCCGGAGCATGTAGGCCTGAAGGCGATCACGAACCGTCCGCGCCTTCTCAGCGAAGCGCTGGCTCATCCAGTCATGGCTGCCGAGATGGCGCAGTGTCTCCATGGCATTCATCGCATTGCCGATGAAGCGCGCCGTCTCCTGGGATGCCTGCATTGCTGCGTCGAGATTGCCCTTCGAGCGGCGCGCCACCAGCACCGCCAGGCCGATCGCCACGGCGCCATAGGCCATGACCGTGATGGCTACCTGCAGATTCAAAAGGGCGCCGAGGGTCAGCAGGGTCAGGCCGATCTGCATCACGCTCGGCAGCAGGACGATCAATCCGATATTGACGAATGTCACCAGCCCGCCGCGCCCCTGGGTGGCGGCGTTCTGGATTTCCGCGGGATTGTGGGTAACGAAGAAATCAGCCCGCTTCTTCAGGATGCGATCGAAGAAGCGGGTGCTGGCGATGAAGCCGAGATTTTCGGCAGTGATGACGGACAGAAACTGCACGATCCGCAGCAACGCCGAGGCGAAGCCGATCAGGACCGCATAGGCGACGAAGGCCCAGGCGAGATCCATCGCGAAGGCCTCTTTCGGCAGCCGGTCGATCAGGCGCGAGAACAGATAGGGCGCAGCGATGCTGCTGGCGCTGGACAGCAACACGATGGCGACGACCGACAGCAAAGCCCGCCAGTCGGAGCGCCAATAGGCCATGAGGATTTCGGCGACCGGGCTGTTGCGGGCGGACGGTTTCATGAGGCTGATCTGACGATCTGTTCGACGCTTTTTGGGGCGGCTTGCGTATCAAACATCGCCAGCCACGAATAGGCGCATTCGACGATATCTGGAAAGTTCCTAATGTGACGGTCCACCGCGTCACCGGTCGGCGCATCACCGCGTCATATACCGCGAAACACAGCGGGTGGGCATGCGACGGGAACAGGTGTAACGAAGCCGAACAGAGCCCGTATCTCGGATGCGGGCTTTGAAAGGATTCTTGGCATGCTGCTTGTCGCCATTGCGTTTCTCGGCGGTGCACTCACCATCGTGAGCCCCTGCATATTGCCGGTGCTGCCTTTCGTGTTCGCGCGCTCCGACCAGCCGTTTATCCGCAGCGGCTTGCCACTGCTGATCGGCATGGCGGCGACCTTTGCTCTTGTCGCGACGCTGGCTGCCGTCGGCGGCGGCTGGGCGGTGCAGGCCAATCAATATGGGCGTATCGCCGCGATGGTGATCCTCGCGGGTTTCGGCCTGGTGCTGCTGTTGCCGAGCCTGGCCGACAGACTGACCCAGCCTTTGGTGGCGCTGGGCGGACGGCTGTCCAATTCGGCCGCCGGTGATGGCTCGGGTCGAACTTTTACGCAATCGCTGTTGCTTGGCGTTGCCACGGGGCTGCTGTGGGCGCCATGTGCAGGTCCCATTCTCGGCCTCGTGCTGACCGGGGCTGCGTTGCAAGGTGCGAATGTCCAGACATCATTGCTGTTGCTGGCTTACGCGCTAGGCGCCGCAACATCGTTGGGTCTTGCGCTCCTGATCGGCGGCCGCGTGTTCGCGGCCATGAAGCGCGGACTGGGGGCCGGCGAATGGGTCCGTCGTGCGCTCGGGGCCGCTGTTCTGTGCGGCGTGGCCGCGATCGCGCTCGGGCTCGACACGGGCTTTCTCACGCAGGTGTCTACGGCGAGCACGGCCGCCATCGAGCAGAAGCTGATCAATGCCGTCAAGCCGCAATCGACCCAGCAGGCATCCACCGGCGATCTCGCCGTCGAAGGTGAGCTGCCGCCGCTGACCGGCGCGGTCGAATGGCTGAATTCGCCGGAGCTGACGCGCGAGAGCCTGCGCGGCAAGGTCGTGCTGGTGGATTTCTGGACCTATTCCTGCATCAACTGCCTGCGCGCGCTGCCTTACGTGAAGGCCTGGGCGGAGAAGTACAAGGACAAGGGGCTGGTGGTGATCGGCGTGCATGCGCCCGAATTCGCCTTCGAGAAGAACAT
The DNA here is from genome assembly GCA_023451825.1 of Pseudomonadota bacterium. Taxonomy (GTDB): domain Bacteria; phylum Pseudomonadota; class Alphaproteobacteria; order Rhizobiales; family Xanthobacteraceae; genus Tardiphaga. The sequence continues at coordinate 137,110 of JAEXYA010000014.1, read as the reverse complement.
CGCCAATGTGAAGCGCGCGGTGAAGGACATGCAGATCTCGTATCCCGTGGCCATCGACAACAATTTTGCGATCTGGCGTGCGTTCTCCAACGAATACTGGCCGGCGCATTATTTCATCGATGCGCAGGGCCGTATCCGCCACCATCACTTCGGCGAAGGCGAATACGAAAACTCCGAGCGGGTGATCCAGAAACTTCTGGCTGAAGCGGGCAAGACCGATGTGCCAAAGACATTCGTCACCGCCGATGGCCGTGGCGCGCAGGCGGCGCCGGGCAATGAGGTGGAGTCCCACGAGACCTATCTCGGCTACAAGCGCGGTCAGAACTTCGCGTCGCCCGAGGATGTCGCGAATGATCGCGCGCAGGACTATTCGTCGATCCCCGAACTCGGCCTCAATGACTGGACGCTGAGCGGCAACTGGACCATCGAGGACGAACGCTCCGTCGCCAATGCCGCGCAGACGCGGATCACTTATAAATTCAAGGCGCGCGACGTCCATCTCGTGCTCGGCTCCACCGGTGACAAGCCGGTGCGCTTCCGCGTCACCATCGACGGCAAGCCGCCCGGCGCCGATCGCGGCGGCGATATCGATGCCGATGGCAATGGCACGATCACAACCGAGCGGCTCTATCAATTGATCCGCAAGAGTGGTCCTGTGGCCGAGCATCAGTTCGAGATCGAGTTTCGCGATCCGGGCGCACAGGCTTTTGCATTCACGTTCGGATGAATGCGAGCATCATCGCAGATCACGACAGAGGTTCACTTGTACATTCCGCCAGCCTTCCGATCTGACGACCCGGACCTCGCATGGCGATTGGTGGAGGACATCCGGTTCGGTTGCCTGATCACCGGCGGCAGCCTGATGGCATCGCATCTGCCATTCATGGTGGAGCGCGGGGAGCCGACCCGTCTGGTCGGGCATCTCGCACGCGCCAATCCGCAATGGAAAGAGCTCGACGCCGCGCCGGTGCTGGTGAATTTCCTCGGTCCCAACACGCATATCTCGCCGTCCTGGTACACGACCAGCCCGCGCGCGCCGACCTGGAATTATGTCGCCGTGCAGCTGCGCGGCCGTGCCCGCGTGACGCAGGATCGCGAGACGCTGCGGCGGATGGTGCTCGATCTCAGCGCGCTGATGGAGCCGGACGGAAGTCCGTGGGAGGCGGCGAAGCTCGACAGCGCCTATGTCGACAAGCTGCTGCCGGGCATCGTCGGATTCACCATCGAGGTGGATCAGGTCGATGTCCAGCTGCGTTTGTCGCAGCAGAACAATGCGGATGATCAGGCAAAGGTCAGGGCCGCTCTCGACTGCGGTTCGCTGCGTGAGCGACAGGTGGCGGAGACGATGCGGCGTTATCTGGATCGCGCGCTGGAATAAGACGCTGCAACTCAGCGGCTGCGTTTGCGCTGAACTGCGGCCGCCTTGGACCTGTTGCGATTGTTCGCGCTCGCGCGCGAGCGGCGCGGGGTCTCGCGGGCGGCGGGCTTGTCGTCACCGGCCGTGGTGCTGGCGAAGGACTGGCGCAGATTGTCCAGCGTCGCGGTGAGGGTGCCCACCTGTTCGGTCAGTTTCCGCGTCTCGGTCTGCTGCGCGGTGAGCAGGCCCTGCATAGTCTGCAACTGGTCCTGCACCACCTGAAGCTGGTCGATGGATTGTTGCTGTGTGGCCTCGATGCCCTTGGTCTTTTCGATGATCTGCTCGGAGGCCTGCGCCACGCGCGCCTGCTGCAGGCGGGCCGCAGTCAGCCGCTCGGGCTCGGGCGTGCTGCCGCTATAAGCGCGCCAAGCAAAGATGCTGCCGATGCCAAGGATGACGAAGGCCAAGGCCACCGCCGTGATCATGATCGGATGGTCGCCGAAGCCCTGGAGCGATGTGCGCGCCCCAAGCGACGTCCGACGCGACACCGGGTCCGTCTCGATGGGCGGCATCGCCTCGTTCTGCAAATGGCTCGTCGTCATCTCGACCATGAAGCTCAAAGTCCTCTGGCGGGCGATGGTTCCAGTGGGGCAGGGTGGTCCCGCTGCGTGTATGAGTCGATAGGCTCGCGGCGAAGTTCAACCAAAATAAGACGGAACCCGAGGATGGGCGATGTCGACCGGGCGTGACGGGCGAGTTCGCGTCAAGGAATACCCTGGCACCGCTTATTTGGAAATTGCCTGACAAAGATGCCGCCGCCGGTGTTGGGCGCACTGTCGTCTCATCGTCATGTTGGGGCTCTAAGAGCATGCCCGGATCAGGGTAGGGGCAGATGTTTTCCGTGCCGCGATGAAGCGCTGCGGACATCATGCCATGGCGCTCGCGAATGCCTCGTTATGCACGGATGTCTGGTGGTGTTCGGTGAGTGCGCGCTCATGGGGCGCGTTGCCCGCGTGGCGGCGCGGATACGTCCTGCCTGGGGCGGCGCGATCACGTTCGTGGTCTGTGCGATCGCCGCGACCGGCCTCGATGCCGCAGATGCCCGTTTCCGTTTCGATATTCCTGCCCAGCCCGTCGAGACGGCCCTGGCGGCCTATGTCGCCGTGACCGGGGTGGAGACGATTTACGACAGCGAGTTGCTGGGGGCGCGGCGATCCACAGCGGTCAAGGGCGTCCTCGCGGCGGACGTGGCGCTGAGGATTTTGCTCGAAGGCAGCGGGCTTTCGGAAATCTCGACGGGCAACGCCTTTGCCGTCGTCGATATCCCGCGTGGACCGCGTTACGGCGGTGCGCGGTTGTCGGAGTTCGGGCCGTATTACAGCAGTCTCCAGACCGCCATCGCGCGCTCGTTCTGCCGCCATACGGAGACGGTGCCGGGCAATTTCCGCGCGGTCATCCGTTTCTTCATCGGCTCGTCGGGCGAGCTGCGCAATTTTCGCTTGCTGAATTCGACCGGCGATCTCAACCGGGATTCCCTCATCGCCGATGAATTGCGTGGTGTGGTGGTCGAGGCGCCGCCGGCCGCTATGCCACAGCCGGTCACCATGATGATCGCGCCGCGCGCGGCCGCGCGGACGGGGGACTGCGATATCGGGATCGGCGGATCATCGCGGGCGGGGCGGCCATGACGGATTCCGCCTGGGTCGGGCTGCGCCAATTGCTGGTGGACCGTTACGACGACTATCGCAAGCGGCTAACGCGGCGGCTCGGCTCGTCGGAACTGGCCCGCGAAACATTGCACGAGACCTGGCTGCAATTGCACAAGGCGCCGCCGACCGGGGCCATCGCCAGCCCGCCCAGCTACCTGCTGCGGATGGCGTTCAACATTGCCACCGATCGCGGCCGCAAGCAGTCGCGGCTGGCGCGGCGGACCGAGGTCATGGCCGTGCTGGAGATGGCCGACGAGGCGCCGTCGCCGGAGCGCGAGCTGGCCTCGCGTCAGGAGGTGGCCGAACTCGAACAGGCGTTGCAGGAGCTGACGCCGCGGCGGCGCATGATCCTGTTGGCCTCGCGGGTCGAGGGCGTCACCCTGCAGGAAATCGCCCGGCGGCTGGAGCTGTCCCAGCGCACGGTCGAACTTGAACTCAAACAGGCGCTCGACCATTGTGCGCAGCGCCTGCAACGTCAGGTCGTCAGAAGATTCGGTCCCAAGCCGCGAGAAGCGTCTTAGGGATGAAAGACGATATGTCCTGCCATGCATTGACCCAACGCCCGTGATCGCACCGCTTCCCCATGACGACGATCTCAGTGCCCTGCAGCGCGAAGCGCTCGGCCGGGTGCGGAGGCTCGTGTCGGGCGACGCGACCATCGCGGATGTCGAGGACGCCAAGCAGTGGCAGGCGCAAAGTCCGAAACACGCCGAAGCTTTTGCATTTGCCAGCCGGCTCTGGGGGCAACTCGGACCCGCCGGCCAGAACGTGCTGATGCGCGGCGGCGAGCGGTTACCGACAACGCAGCGCGCATTCTATCGGCCGAGCCGACGTCTGGTGATCGGCGGCGCATTGGCTGCTTGCGCTGCCTATGCCGTAATGCGGCCACCGCTGCATCTCTGGCCGTCGGTGACCGAACTCGCCGCCGACTATCGCACGGCCGTGGGCGAGCAGCGCCGCGTTGCTCTGGCCGGCGGCGCGTCGATGGAATTGAACACACGCACCAGCGTCGCGCTCCGCAATGCAGGGGGAGTGGGCAACGGCATCGAGTTGATCGACGGCGAAGCACTGATCGACACCGGCTCCGCCGGCTCGTTCACGGTGATCGCCGGCAATGGCCGCGCCAGCGCCAGCGGGGCGCGCTTCAATGTTCGCCATGACGGCACGACGTCTTGCATCACCTGCATCGACGGCGCGGTCGATATCCATCGCCTCGGCGCAACGCAGCGGCTCGAGGCGCATCAACAATACACTTATGCCGAGCGTGGTACGGGCACTGCCGCTGCGGCCGATCCCGTAGCAGCCACGGCCTGGCAGGATGGTCTGCTGGTGTTTCAGCGTACACCGCTGGCAACCGTGGTCGACGAGGTCAATCGCTATCGACCCGGCAAGATCGTGCTGATGAATACGCAGCTCGCCCAGCGCACGGTCAATGCCCGTTTCCGCGTGCAAAATATCGATGAGATCATGACGCTGGCGCAACAGGTTTTTGGCGCCAAGGTGACATCGCTGCCTGGCGGTCTCGTGATCCTGAGCTGACTCGAAAACTTTCCAAAATCCTAAAAAATCTTTTCGGTCTCGCGTGGCGGCGAACGTCCTTACCGGTCAAGAGAACGCGTGGCGCGAAAGCGCGGCGTTCGCTCGTCACGTCGTTTGCCTGGAAGGCCTGCCATGTCGCTCTCCCGTTCCGCTCAAGGTTTTGCTGCCACTGCATTCATGCTCGCGGGGACGAGCTTTCTGGCCTTGACCCTGAATGCTCCTGGCGCGCATGCCCGCGCGCTGGGGGGCGGCAGCGGCGGCGCCTCGGCGCCGGCAGTCGCATCCGACGCCGCGGCCCAGGCGGCGGCACAGGCCGTCGCAGCGACGCGGCAGACGCAGGAATCCCTCGCGCGGGCAGCGCGCGCCATGCAGGACATTCAAGGTGTTCAGGCTGCGGCACGCGCGGCCGCGGCCGCGGCGCAGATGTCGGTGACGGCGCCGATCGCGGTGCCGAATGGTCTCGGCGCAGGCGGCCTGTTGCCGAACGCCCCGGAAACATGGCGCGGCGCCAACGGGCCGACGCAGAGCGTCGATGCCAACGGCCAGACCCAGGTCGGCATTCGCCAGACGACGGCGCAGGCGATCCTCGACTGGCGGAGCTTCAATGTCGGCGCGCGCACGACGCTGACCTTCGACCAACAGGGGCAGGCCGATTGGGTCGCGCTCAACCGCGTCGATCGGACCATGGGGCCGAGCCAGATCCTCGGCCAGATCAAGGCTGACGGCCATGTCTATGTGATCAACCAAAGCGGCATTATTTTCGGCGGCAATTCGCAGGTCAATGTCGGCTCGCTGATCGCCTCCACCGCGGGCATCACCGAAAGCCAGTTCCTCAATAACGGCATCTATGGCGCCCAGACCGGCTCGACCTATGCGGAGAGCTTCACGGCCGCCGGCGGCAAGGTGGTGGTGGAAGCGGGGGCATCGATCTCCACAGCGGCGCCGGGGTCGGCGAAGGTTGGCGGCGGTTATGTGCTGATGATCGGCTCGCAGGTCGAGAATGCCGGCACCATCGCCACGCCGAAGGGCCAGACCATTCTCGCCGCCGGCGACGACTTCGTGCTGCGGCGCGGTTTCGGCACCGACGTCAATCAGTTCTCGACGACCCGCGGCATCGAAATCGCGCCGGTGATCCGCAATGCCGCGAGCGGCCGCGTCATCAATACCGGTCACATCACCGCCACCCAGGGCGACATCACCATGGCCGGCCGCATGGTGACGCAGGACGGCGTGTTGATCGCCACCACCTCGGTCAACCAGCGCGGCACCATCCACCTGCTCAATTCGGCCAGTGATCGCGATGGCAGCGTCACGCTGACCGGCCGCAGCTTCAGCGCCATCCTGCCGGAGCTGGAATCGACGGACACCGCGCTCAATTCGCAGCGTGATGCGCTGATCCCCGTTGCGGGACGCGCCGATACCGCGGGCCAGTTCGACAATCTGTCGGCACTGCCGGATCGCCGCGATCGGTCGCGCATCGAAATCGTCACCGGCGGCGTGGCCAATTTCCAGAACGGCTCGCTCACCATGGCCCAAGGCGGCGAGGTCAGCGTTACTGCCGCGACGCGCGTGTTCGCCGAAAGCGGTTCGGTGATCGATGTCTCCGGTGTGCACGGCGTGCAGCTGGCGATGTCGGCCAATCAGGTGCTGGTCAATGTCCAGGGCAACGAACTCAGGGATTCGCCGGTCAATCGCGACAGCGGCGCGCTGATCAACAAGAGCGTGTGGATCGATATCCGCGATCTCGTTTATGTGGCGGCCGATGCCAAGCTCGGTGTCGGTGAACGATATTACACCAAAGGCGGCCTGCTCGAAGTCGGCGGCTATCTCGCCAATACCGGACATACGATCGGCGAATGGGCGGCCATCGGCGGCACCATCACGCTGGCGGGCTCCGAAGTCGTCGCGCAGCAGGGCGCGCGCTTCAACATCTCCGGCGGCTCGGTGAGCTATGACGGCGGCTATATCTATTCGAGCAAGCTGATCGGCAGCGACGGCCGCATCTATAGTTTCGACCAGGCGCCCGCGAGCATGCGCTTCATCGGTGCGGCCGGCGGTTTCGTGCGCACGCATAACATCCAGGGGCAGACCTTGGATCAACTGACCGAAGTCTGGAGCTCGATCTTCGACCGCTCGAGTTCGCGGCGCTGGGAGGATGGCTATACGGTCGGCCGCGATGCCGGCCGCCTCAATCTCGCGACGCCGACGGCGGTGATGGAGGCGGAGATCGTCGCCGAGGTCACCAAAGGCGAGCGGCAAACCAGCGCGCGTGCCAGCAATACGACCGATGGCTACAAGCAGGTGCAGAATGCCGCGCCGCTCGAGGGCACGCTCGGCATCGGCCGCTATGATGCGACCGCTGCGACCGATGCCGGCTTCTGGAACTCGGATGTCCGCTTCGGCGAGGTCGCTGCGATCACGGCCGGCATGACGGCTGGCGATGCGGCGCCGGTGGCGCGCAAGAATACGGTCTGGTTCGATGACCGTTACATCAATGGCCTGAAGCTCGGCGGCCTCGATCTCGGCACCACCGAGACGATCACTTTCGAACGGGCGATCACGCTGGCCGATGGCGGCAAGATCTCGCTCGTCGCGCCGGTGGTGGAGTTCAAGGCTAACGTCACCGCGCATGGCGGTTCGTTGGTCGTGGACAATTTCTTCAAGGGCGACACCGCCGGTGGACGCGGTACGGAGCGCGTTTTGCTTAAGGACGGCAAGGCGTCGGTCACGGTCCATGACGGCGTGACGCTCGACTTCAGCGGCAAATGGGTGAATGCGGCGATCAATCCTGCCGATATCAACGACCAGGCGTTCGTCAATGGCGGCACGGTCACGCTGAAGTCGACGCATGACGTCGCCTTGAAGACGGGCAGCGCGATCGACGTGTCGTCGGGCGCCGCGGTGCTGGCAGGCGGCAAGTTCAAGGGCGGCAAGGGTGGTGACGTCACGCTGATCGCGGATCAGTCCGTTCTTGGCGCCGTGGCCGAAGGTGTGCTCACGCTCGACGGCGACATTCGCGCTTACGGCGTGACGGGCGGTGGCGCGCTCAAACTGGAATCCGGCACGTCGATCGCCATTGGCGGCAAGGTGCTGGCGACCGATGGGGTGCTCGGCGCCGGCGAGAAAGCGCCGGCCGATCTGGTGTTGCTGCAGGATTATCTCGTCAAGGCAGGCGAGGTGCTACCTGGGAGTTTCTCCTATCAAGCGACGGCCTTCTCGGCCGGGGATCGCCTGACCCCGACAGTTGTGATCAACAATGTGAGGCTGGCAGCCGACTGGATGCCGCCGCGCCCGACAAATGTCTTTGGAAACTACGAAATCACCACGAGCACAGGCCAAACCTACCGGATCTACTACACCAGCGAATTGCCGGTGATTCCGGCGGGAACGGTGATTACGGTCAATCCGTATTATAACGGTGAGTTTGCCGGCTATATGCTGCCGGCGGCTCCGTTTCCGAACGGTCTTCCTTCATCGGCGCCGTTCACCCGCACCTTGTCCGCGGGCACTGTGGCGCCGGTGGATGCTGTCATCTCGGCTGGATCGCTGATCAGTGCCGGTCTGGTGCTGGAGCGCGCAGCGACCGTCAAGCCTATGCTGCAGATCGATACGTCGCGCTTTCAGTCGGGCTTCTCCAGCTACGACATCAATGGCCGCCACGGCGTCGTGGTGGCGGATGGCGCGCAGCTCGATGTCGCGATGCCGATCTATCGCCTGACGGAAGATGCGATCTCGGTCGCGACCGGTGCCGCTTCGTCGCAGGCGCTCGACGTCTGGACACCGGCCGAATGGACCGAGAACGCCCGCAACAGCACGCTGACCCAGCGCGGCGGTGCGAGCGTCACGCTGCGCTCCACAGTCGGCGAGGGGGAACTCACGGCGGCAAATGGCCTTGTCGACATCCGTGCAGGCGCATTGGTTCGTGTCGATACCGGACAATCGATCAGCCTGCAGGGCAAGGACATCACGATCGACGGCGTGCTGGCTGCGCCTGGTGGGACCATCAGCGTCACGCAACCCGCCGCAGCTGGATTGCAGAGCGTCGGCGGCAAGCCAGGCCTGATCTATATCGGCGATGCCGCGGTGCTGGATACCGCAGCGCGTGCGGTCACGGCCATCAATACGCAAGGCGGGACTTATGGCGTGGTCGGCAAAGCCGGCGCGATTCTGATCGGTGGTGCCATCGACTGGGAAGCCACGGGGGACGCTGTCGCTCTCGATGCCTTTGTCGTGATCCGATCTGGTGCTCTGCTCGATGCCTCGGGCACGAGCGCGCTGATCGACATTCCCGGTGCGGGATTACAAAAGACCAGCACGCCGCTCGCAGTTGCCAGCAGTGGCGGCCAGATTGTGCTCAAATCGAACAACGGCCTCTATCTCGACGGGACGCTGCGCGCGATGGCCGGCGGCGGCAACGCCGCGGGTGGCACATTGGCGATCGCGCTGGAGACGCCGAATTATGTCTTGACCACTTCGGGCGACGTGTTGCGTCACCGGGAAATCGTCATTGCCGACGTGCAGGGCGCCAGCGTCGTGGCCGGTGCCGGCTCTGTCGCGGAGATCAAAGCTGGGCTCGTAACCGGTACGGCGCGCCTTGGCGCCGACCGCATCAAAGCAGGCGGCTTCGGATCTCTATCGCTCCTGTCGGACGGCCTGATCTCGTTCGATGGCAATATCGCGCTCGCCATGAACCAGAGCTTGAGCCTGTATGCCGGCGTCTTCGCGCTCTCTGCCGATGCGCAGTCGGATGCGCGGATCTCGCTGGCAGCACCCTACATGCGGCTGTCCGGCGTGACGCCGGTCAACAAGGAGTTGCATGTGCAGCCGGTCGTTAACTGGCTGGCCGGCCAGCCGACAGCGCAGACCAGCAGCGCGGTTTTCTCGGTGGCTGCCGATCTCCTCGACATCAGAGATCGCGTCGTGTTCGGAGGTAGGCAACTCTTCAACACCCAGGCCGAGAGCTACACGGTCGATCGTCGCGGTTTTGCGCTGCTCGATCTCCTTAGCCGTGGCGATATCCGCATGCTCGGTGCCGTGTTGCCGAGTTTGTCGCCGACTGCGTTGCTGACGCCCGGCAATATCGATCTGACCGCAGCGCAGATTTATCCCGAGACCAGCGTGTCGGCATCGATCACGGCCGGCTATCGCCACGTTGAGAGCCGGATCAATGTCGGCAGCGTGCTGAACATCCGTCGCTATGGCGAGGTCACGCCTGACCTGCCATATTCCGTGTTCGGTCGTCTCACGCTCACGGCGGACACCATCAATCAGGGCGGCGTGGTTCGCGCACCGCTTGGCAGTATCGCTTTCGGCAGCAAATCGAGCGACAGCCAGATCCAGACCGATGTAATCAACCTCCTGCCGGGCAGCATCAGCTCGACCAGTGCTGCGGGGCTGGTGATGCCCTATGGCGGCACCATGGACGGCATCACCTACAACTATGCGGCGGGCACGATCAGTCTGCTGGCCGCGGGCGGCGGCGGGGGCGTCGGCACTCAGGCGCTGCATCTCGATGTGCAGCCGGGGGCCGTGATCGACGTCTCCGGTGGCGGCGAACTGACGGGTGCCGGCTTCATATCGGGCCGCGGCGGTTCGGTGAATGTGTTGAACACCGCCTTCGCCAATTCCAATCCCGGCTACACGTTCAGCGCCAAGGGCAATGAGGTCTATGCCCTCGTGCCCGGTCATGCCGGTGCCTATGCGCCCGCGACAAACAGGGCGGAAGCCGGCTTCGGTCTGCCCGCAGTCGGACGGCAGGTCACGATCCCGGACGGCGTGCCGGGCCTTGCGGCCGGCACCTATACGCTGATGCCGGCGACCTATGCATTGCTGCCCGGCGCCTATCGCGTCGAGATCGGCAGCAGCATTCTCCCCGGCGTTGCCAGCACCGTCGCGACCGGCAATGGGTCATATCTGTCGAGTGGCTATCTCGGTGTCGCCAATACGACGATCCTGTCCTCGCTGCCGAACCAGATCATCGTGACGCCCGGCACCACGGTCCGCGCGCACTCGTCCTATAACGAGATGGGCTACAACGCCTTCGCGATCGCGGATGCCGCGCGTCTCGGCGTCCCACGGCCACGCCTGACCGTGGATGCCGGAAGTTTCGGCATCGGCACCGGGAAGCCGCGCGCGGCGGATGGTCGCTCGCAATTCCAATTCAACGGCGAATTGTTGATGGAGCCCGAGGCGGGAAGCGATGGCTATCGCGGCACCGCATCGATCATCGGCGCCTCGGAAATCCTGGCGGCGGGCCAGAGCGCCGGCTCCGGCTTTGTCGGCGGTGCGGTCTATGCCGATGAAATCAACAAGCTCAATGCCGCGCGTCTGCTCATCAATGCAGAGGTGGCTGTCGCCTATGGCGCCAACGGCCGCGTCGCCGAGATCAGGTCCAGCCCCTATGAGACGATCCTGCGCAGCGGCGCCCATCTGGCCGCGGCGGAAGTCATCATCGGCAGTGCAGGCCTTCAGTCCGGCGGGGTCATCTACGGGCGACAATTAACGATCGAGGAGGGCGCCTCGATCAGCACGCTCGGCCGTGGCCGCGCCAGCTTCGACTCCCGCGATGGCTATGTGTTCACTGGCGACGGCGTACTCGTCGTGTCGAACGGATTCATCGATCTGACCCAGGCGGAGTCGTCGAATGACCCCGGCTTCGCCACGCAGATCGCGATCGGCGGCTGCGTCACCGCAAGCTGCAATCGTACGACCACGCTGGTGTCGGAAGGCACGATTGGCGTCGCCACCGTTGGTGCGTTCTCGATCGCCAGCAATGTGTCCTATGGCACCCGCAATCTCGTGCTGGCGATGTCGGCGATCAATCTTGGCGACGATGCGGCGATCGCGGCGGCCGCTGCCGCGGGTCGTTTGCCCGCGGGTCTTCAACTCAATCAAGGCGTCTTGTCGAACCTGTTGGCCGGCAACACGGCCATCGGCGCTCCGGCGCTAGAGACCCTGGCGCTCAATGCGCGCAATTCGGTGAACGTGTTCGGCAGCGTGACGCTCGATGCCACCAAGGTCGGCCGTTTCGTCTTCGGCACGCCGGCGATCTATGGCTATGGCGACGCGAGCGATGTTGCGACTATTCGTGCTGACGAATTCGTCTGGACCGGCGCGGTGGCCGCGCCGGGTGCCCCGATCACCGACATGCTCGGCGACAGCAAGTTGAACATAGCCGGCAATCGTGTCGTGTTCGGCTACGGTCCGAATACGGCGCCGAATACCCAGACCACCGATAAGCGCATCACGCTCGGCTTCACCGACGTCACCATCAGCGCCACCGAACAGGTCACGTCCAACAACAAGAGCACGCTCGGTGTGTATCACCAGCGCGGCGCCTATGATCCGGTCACTGGGTATCAGTATTCCGGCGGCAACCTGACCATTGCATCGCCGCTTGTCACCGGCGCTGCCGCATCCAGCAACATCATCACCGCGGGCGGCGATATCCGCATCGTCGGTACCGGAGGCGCCGCCACGCCGGTCGAGGCGCTCGGCGCCAAGATCGAGCTGAAGGGCACCAATGTCAGCATCGACACCAGCGTAGTGCTGCCCTCGGGCCGTCTCGTGGTCACGGCGTCGGGCGACATCGTGCTCGGCGACAGCGCACGCCTTGATCTGTCCGGCCGCGCCGTGCAGATGTTCGATGTCACCAAATATAGCTGGGGCGGCGATCTCGTCCTGACCAGCACCAATGGCAATCTGCGCCAAGAGTCTGGTTCATTCATCGATCTGTCGGCGCAAAACAACCGCGGCGGCACGGCGACATTCTCCGCGCTCGGCAGCAACGCCGGTGGCGTTGCGCTCAATGGCACGATCCGCGGCTCGGCGTCCGGTCAATACGATGCCGGCGGCACGCTCGTGCCATATGATGCCGCCGAAATCACCGTGCAGGCGCAGACGCTGGCCGATTTTGCCGGGCTCAATGCGCGCCTCAATGCGGGCGAGGTGTTCGGCGCCCGCCGTTTCCAGATCAAGCAGGGGGATCTCACCGTCGGCAACGAGGTCAAGGCCCGCAATGTCGAAATCGTCCTCGACGGCGGAAGCCTGACGGTCAACGGCACCATCGATGCCAGCGGCGTGCAGGTCGGCAGCATCCGTCTTGCGGTGATGAACGACCTCACCATCAATGGCAGGCTCGACGCCCATGCGACCAGCCTGCGCTTCGACAGCTATGGCCTGATCATCGATGCGCCGAACCGTGCAACGGTCGATCTGACCTCGCGCGATGGAATGCTCACGCTTACCGGCTATGCGGCAATCGATCTGCGGGCCGGCACCGATGTGGCCGTCGGGTCGGGCCTGTATCAGAATGACGGCGTTGCGCGCGGTACGCTCGCGCTCAACGCACCGCGCCGGGGCACCAATGATATTGCCATCGACATTCAGGGCGCGCCATCGATCGCCGGGGCGAAGTCGGTCGCCGTCTATGGCTATCGGACGTATGACGACGCGCCGGTTGCGACTGCGCCGGATGTTACTGGCCACAAGCCGCAGGAAATCACCCAGGCTTATCTCGATACGATCCACGGCCACAGCACCGCATTCATCAATGCCGCGCTCGGCAATGGCGCGCTGAGCGTGCGGCTCGCGGGGCTCGGCACCTACCATCTGCGCCCGGGCGTCGATATCGTCGCCAAGATCAGCGCCGACAATCCGAATGGCGATCTGACTATTCCCGGCGATCTCGATCTGTCCGGCTATCGCTATGGACCAAACGCGAATGCACCGGCACGCGGCTATGGTGAGCCCGGCGCGATCAATTTCCGCGCCAGCGGCAACCTGAATGTCCGCGGCAGCATCAATGATGGCTTCACGCCGCCGCCGGCCAGCAATAACGACAATGGCTGGGTACTCGATCAGGGAGTGCTGCCCTATGGCGGCGATCTGATCCTGCCCATCGCGGTGACGCTCGATGCCGGTTCGGTGTTCAAGAAGGGCGCCGTGCTCGACTACAATCTGCAGGCCAGGTTTGTCGATCAATTCGGTAACACCGTGGCCATGCCGGCGGGCACGGTGCTGCCAGTCCGCGCCACGCTCGTGGCAAACTATATCATGGCGGCAGGCGTGGTCGGCGCCACCGTCTACAATGCCGATGGCACAGTCAGATATGCTGCCGGCACGGTACTTGCGGACAGCGTGACGTTGACCGCGGGCATGCATCTCGGCATCGGCACGGTGTTGCGTGCAGATGGGTTCTTCGCGCCGTTGACATGGCCGAAGGGCGTGCCGCTGCCGATCAACATGACCTCGACTGTGCAGATCAATTTCGCGGCCGGCGCGCGCATTCCGACCATGACTGACGTCAAGCTGCCGGGCGGCACTTCCATCCAGCTACGCACCGCGACCGCCGGCCGACAGGGCGCGAACTGGGCCGTGGCCCCGATGCTTGGCGCTGGCACGATGTCGTGGGACATGCAACTTACCGCAGGTGCCGATCTCGGCTCGGCCGATGTGCGAGCGCGCAACACGCTCGGCAGCGGCAGCATCGTTCTCGGCGACACGCACCACGCCGCGCTGACTGCCGCGGGTGGCGAGTTCAGAAACCTGAGCCAGGCAGGCGCAACGGCGCTCATTGCCGCGCTTGGGTTCGATTACCCTGGCCTTACTGCCAGCGCCTTGATCGGAAAGTCCGAGTCCGAGATCGTCATGATGCTCGGCGGCGCCGGCGTGACGTGGCGGGATTTCGTCGACGCCTATGGCCTGTCGCTGAATTTCTGGCAGCCATCGACAGGCAATATCGAACTCGGTGTGACATTGCAGGGCGCCACCCGCATTGCGAGCCTGAACGGTGGCCCGCCTCCGGGATATACGATAGCCACGATGGTCGGCCTTACCAGATCCCAACTTGCGGTCGCCTATCAAGCTCCCGCGAATACGCCTTGGGCGGATTTCGGCGTGCCGAGCAACTTTGCCACATGGGGCCAGGGTAATCTCGACGTCATCAGCATGCCGCCGACGACAACCTATGCCGCGCCGTCCTTCAGCGTGATCCGCACCGGCACCGGCGATCTGTCGCTGACCGCGGCGGGCGATATCCGCATGGAGTCGCTTTATGGCGTCTATACGGCTGGTACGGCGCTGACGGTCGATGCCGCCTACAACCGCGCACGTGGAATGACGACCGACGGCACGCTGCTAGGCTCTGCGACGGCAGACAATAACTACAAGGCGGCAACCGACCTCTATCAGGCCTGGTATCCCGACCATGGCGGCAATGTCGCTATCACGGCAGGCGGCAATCTGATCGGCGACATCTATGGCAAGTCAAAGTTCGGCGGGCCGTCGACCGTGCTGACCGGAAACTGGCTGTGGCGCCAGGGCACCGGCACGACAGCTGTCGATACGCCCATTCCGACTTCGTGGTGGATCAATTTCGGCACTTATGTCGCGAACTCGAACGTATCGAATGCCGCCAAGACCCCCGATCTCGTCGGCTTCACCGGCATCGGCGCGCTCGGTGGGGGCAATGTCGCCATCCGCGTCGGCGGCGAGGCGGGCACGATTACCCTGCGCGGCGACCAGAACGAGGGGAATCGCAGTCAGGGCCTGGTGGTCGCCGTGGGCAGCACCGGCCGCGTCGGAACCGATGGCTCGCTGGCCCTGACCGGCGGCGGCGATATCGATATGCGCATCGCCGGGCAGCTCAATCCGCAATTGACGCTGACCAATAGCAACGAAAAACACGTGTTGACGGGATCGCTGATCGATTTGCGCGGCGCCTTGCATCTCAATGCGGAATCGATCGGCGGCCTCAAGCTCGTCTATGGCGTGATCAAGGAAACCTACGATCCGCGTGGCATCGATCCGTTCAATCCGTCGTCGTCCAACGCTCGCTCCGGCATCACGCTGGTGCCGGGCGACTCCGTGATGACTGTGGAAACCCGCGGCGATCTCGTGCTGGGCGGCGCGGGCGATCCAGGTCGCTCGGTGTCGCCAAGCAATTCGGCCTATCGGGCCGGCGGCACCAACTATGTCGGCGGCGGCGAGAGCTGGTTCTCGCTCTGGACCGACAACACCGCCATCAACCTCATCGCAGCAGGCGGCAATCTCACTCCATCGACCTCTACGGGCGAGGGATGGGATACAAACTTCCGCGGTCTGAATTTAAGCACCGATCAAAACATGGTCGATGGCACCTATCTCTATCCACCAACCTTGCGCGCCGCGGCGCTCAACGGCAGCATCTATTACGGCCTGAGCGCGCTGTCCTTCATGCGCACCAGTGGCACCAACCCGTTTCCGACGGTCACTCTGGCGCCGTCGCTTCACGGCACGTTGGAGATGATGGCGGGCAATTCGATCTATGCCGGCCAATATGGTTTCACACTGTCCGGCACCGGCACGCTGCTGCCAACCCCGTTCAATCCGGCCTTTGCGAGCCGCGAGACTACCATCGCCGGCAAAAACCTGGTCACCAATGGCTCCTTCACCGGCACGACGGCTGGAGGCACGATCATTCCCACGTCGTTGTTCGTCTTCGGTCCGAACACCGCCACCATCCCGGTCGGTCGTGCGGAAGACGCCGATCCGGTTCGCTTCTATGCAGGCACCGGCGACGTGCTTGGTCTGTTGACGGGCGAGATACTGACCAACGTGTTGGGCACGCGCATCTGGTATAGCGGCTCCGGCCCCCTGATGGTGCGTGCCGGTCGCGACATCGTCGGTGCCGGCCTGACGCCGGGTGCGATTCGGGAAAGTTACTATGACGGCAGCCGAACGCGCGGCGATCTGATCGTTCACAGCTACAGCAATGACGTATCGGTCCTTGCCGCGGGCCGCGACATCATGAACGTCAATTTCGATATAGCCGGCCCCGGCGCGCTCGAGATTTATGCCGGCCGCAATATCTATCAGGCCGACAAGGGCGCGATCACCAGCTTGGGTGCGATCGTCGCCGGTGATGTCAGGCCGGGCGTCGATATCGCGATGCTGGCCGGCGTTGGTGTGGCGGGGCCGGACTACAAGGCGTTCGCCGCCCGCTATCTCGATCCCGCAAATCTCGCGGTGTCAGGCACGCCGTTGGCCGATCAAGCGGGCAAGGTGGCGAAAACTTATGAGACCGAGCTCGCCGCCTGGCTGAAGCAGCGTTACGGCTTTGCCGGCTCTGATGCGGAGGCGCGAGCTTACTTGGCCGCGCTTGCGCCGGAGCAGCAACACATATTCTTGCGCGATGTGTATTTCGCCGAACTGAAAGCCGGCGGCCGCGAATATAACGATACGAACAGTGCGCGGTTTGGCAGCTATCTGCGTGGCCGCGAGGCGATCGCAACACTGTTCCCCGAGCGCGATGCGGCGGGGCAGACAATTTCGCGCAACGGCGATATCACCACGTTCAGCGGCGAATATACCGAGCGCGATCTTTCCACCGGCAAAGACGTGATCAAGAAGCGTGACGGCGCGTTGCGCACGCTGTCCGGCGGCGACATCCGCTTGCTGGCGCCGGGCGGCCAGATCGTGATTGGTGTCGAAGGTCTCCCGCCAACCGACAAGGCCGGTCTCGTCACCCAGGGCGCGGGTGATATTGAGGTCTATGCGCAGAAGAGCCTGTTGCTCGGCCTGTCGCGTATCATGACGACGTTCGGCGGCAATATCCTGGCATGGTCATCGGAGGGCGACATCAATGCCGGCCGTGGCTCCAAGACCACCACGGTCTATACGCCGCCGAAGCGCGAATACGACAAATATGGCCGCGCCAAACTATCGTCGCAGGCGACGTCGGCCGGCGCCGGCATCGCCACGCTCAATCCGCTGCCCGAAATCCCGGCGGGCGATATCGACCTGATCGCGCCGCTCGGCACCATCGATGCGGGTGAGGCGGGTATCCGCGTCTCCGGCAACGTCAATCTGGCGGCGCTGCAGATCATCAATGCCGCCAATATCCAGGTGCAGGGAAGCAGCGCGGGCATCCCGACCGTGCAGGCGCCCAGCATCAGCGCGTCGCTATCGACCTCCAATGCAGCGGCGGCCTCGCAACAGACGGCGGCGCCGCAAGCAGCAGCCAACAACGCTCCGTCGGTGATCATCGTCGAGGTGCTTGGCTATGGCGGCGGTGAAGCGCCGAGGCCGGCGGATGAAGACGAGAAGCCATCGCAGCGGTCGCAGCGCAGCTACAATCACGACAGCGCGTTCCAGGTGGTCGGTGTCGGTGAACTGAACGAGGCGGAGCTGCGCGCGCTGTCGGAGACGGAGAGGAAGCAACTCGCTACGCGATAGGCCGCCGCGCCCGCATCGACGCAAACTGGAAGAGCATCCGTTCATCGCGGATGCCCTTTGACGTTGCAAGATTGGAAAACATCGAGGTTGGCGACCGTGACAATGTTGGCATACGTAGGAGGATGAACCAGAATCCCCTCACATCCATCGTCGATCGATTCAAGAGTGAGCCATCCCGGACGGGATCCCTCATCATCACCTTCTATGGTGACGCCATCCTGCCGCGTGGCGGGTCGGTGTGGCTGGGGACGCTTCTGGCTTTCCTCGAACTGCTCGCCATCGATGGCGGTGTGGTGCGCACGGCGATGTCGCGGCTGGCGGCGGATGGCTGGCTCGAACGCGAGAAAATCGGGCGCAAGAGCTACTACAAGCTCGCCGCCGATGGGCGGGAACGGTTCGAGAGCGGCGTCCGCCATGTCTATCAGGCGCATGCCAGCGACTGGGAAGGCCGTCTCGAACTGCTGCTGATCGGCAATGGCGCGGATCGCGAGTCGTCGCGTGCGGCGCTGGGTGAGGCGGGTTTCGGTAGTCCGATGCCCGGTATCTGGGTTGCACCGGCGGGCGTACCGGTGCCCGCGGCGGCAGGCGATGTGATCCGGCTCGATGTCTTCGCAAGCGATGAGATGGGACGACGTTTGATTGGCGAGGCATGGCCGTTGGCCGGTATCGGCGGCGCCTATCGCGATTTCATTGATGCGTTCACGCCGCTGCAAACATGGCTCGGCGGATCGGAGCAACTGTCACCTGCCGATGCGGTTCTCGCCCGCGTGCTGCTCATCCATCAGTATCGTCGTGTGCTGCTGCGCGACCCGCTGTTGCCGGGGGCGCTGCTGCCCGCCGACTGGCCGGCGACGGAGGCAAGGGCGCTTTGCGCGCGCATCTATCAGGCGCTGCTGCCGGCGTCCGAGCAATGGCTCGACGCCTTCGGTGAAAGCGCGACCGGCAAAATGCCGGCGCCGGATACCACTCTGGGAACCCGGTTCGCCGACGCCTGATAGGTTTATGTTACAGAAAATAGTTGCGAACGATTATAAATGTTATATATTAGGAGGTAACAAAACGGGAGGATCGGGCATGTACACGCAAGCCCTGAATGCGGCGCAGGCCGAGGACCGTCATGTCGATGACGCTGCCAAGCTGGCGCGTTTCGAGGTGCGCGTTGCCGCCGAAGAGCGCATCGAGGCCAATGACTGGATGCCGGAGGCCTATCGCCGCACGCTGACCCGGCAGATCTCCCAGCACGCCCATTCGGAAATCGTCGGCATGCTGCCCGAGGGCAACTGGATCACCCGCGCGCCGACATTGCGCCGCAAGGCCGCGCTGCTCGCCAAGGTGCAGGACGAATGCGGCCACGGCCTCTATCTCTACGCGGCAGCAGAAACGCTCGGCACCTCGCGCGAGGAACTGATCGACCAGATGCTCAGCGGGAAGGCGAAGTATTCCTCCATCTTCAACTATCCGACGCTGACCTGGGCCGATATCGGCGCCATCGGCTGGCTGGTCGATGGCGCGGCCATCATGAACCAGATCCCGCTCTGCCGCTGCTCCTACGGGCCCTATGCGCGCGCGATGATCCGCGTCTGCAAGGAAGAGTCGTTTCATCAGCGCCAGGGCTACGAAATCATGGTCGCATTGGCGCAGGGCAGTGCGGAGCAGAAAGCGATGGCGCAGAGCGCGCTCGATCGCTGGTGGTGGCCGTGCCTGATGATGTTCGGTCCGCCGGACAGCGAGAGCCAGCACAGCGACCAGTCCACGCGCTGGAAGATCAAGCGCTTCTCCAATGACGAGCTGCGCCAGAAATTCGTCGATGCCACGGTGCCACAGGCGCAGTATCTCGGCCTGACCTTGCCGGACCCGGACCTTAACTGGAACGAGGCGACCGGCCACTGGGATTACGGCGCCATCGACTGGAGCGAATTCCAGCAGGTGCTGGCGGGCAACGGCCCCTGCAATCGCGATCGCATGGCGGCGCGTCGCAAGGCCCACGACGACGGCGCCTGGGTGCGCGAGGCCGCAGAGGCCTATGCCGAGAAACAGCGCGCGCGCCGCGCCGACATTGCTGCTTGAGCCGTAAGGACCAAACCATGAGCACGCCGAACAGCCAGCTTTGGGAAGTCTTCATCCGCAGCCGCAACGGCCTCGCGCACAAGCACGTGGGATCGGTGCATGCCGCCGATGCCACGCTGGCGATGCAGGCCGCGCGCGACGTCTACACCCGCCGCGGCGAGGGCATGTCGATCTGGATCATCCCGTCCAACGCCATCGTCGCGTCCGATCCGGCCGAGAAGGACATGATGTTCGAGCCGTCGCTGTCGAAGGCCTATCGGCATCCGACCTTCTACGAGGTGCCGGACGAAGTCGGGCATATGTGAGCGGGATGATCGTCATGGCTGTCGGGTCCATCACCGTCAATGAAAGTCCGCTCGTCCTCTATGCGCTGCGCCGCGCGGACGATGCGCTGATCCTCGGCCATCGGCTGTCCGAATGGTGCGGCCATGCGCCGATGCTCGAAGAGGATATGGCGCTCGCCAATATGGGCCTCGATCTGATCGGCCAGGCGCGCGAACTCTACAGCTATGCGGGTAGGGTCGAAGGCGCGGGCAATGACGAGGATCGCCTCGCTTACCTGCGCGATGTCCGCCAGTATCGCAATCTGCTGTTGGTGGAGCAGCCGAATGGCGATTTCGCCCGCACCATCATCCGCCAGTTCCTGTATTCCGCCTTCGCCGATCTCTATTGGCGGGCGATGATGACTTCGCCCGACGCGACGCTAGCGGCGATTGCTGCGAAGTCCGAGAAGGAAAGCGCTTATCATTTGCGGCATTCGTCCGAATGGGTGATCCGCCTCGGTGATGGCACCGCGGAAAGCCATCGCCGCGCTCAGGAGGCGCTTGACGATCTCTGGGCTTTCACCGGCGAGCTGTTCCATGTCGATGACAGCGACCGCAGCCTGATTGCCGACGGTGTGGTGATCGATCCCGAAAGCCTGCGTTCGGCGTGGAGCGCCACCGTCAATGATGTGGTGCAGACGGCGACGCTGAAACTGCCGGCGCGCGACTGGATGCAGAAGGGCGGACGTTCCGGCCATCACAGCGAACATCTCGGACATCTCCTGAGCGAGCTGCAATCGCTGCAGCGCTCGTTCCCCGGCGCGACATGGTAGCGGCCGCCACCAGCGACAGTAATTTGCGCGCGGTCGCCTGGGCGGCGGCGGCGCAGGTGGCGGACCCGGAGATTCCGGTGCTGACCATCGCGGATCTCGGCGTGCTCCGCGATATCGCTGTGGTGGACGGGCAGGTCGAGGTGACGATCACGCCGACTTATTCGGGCTGTCCCGCCATGAACATGATCGCGCTGGAGATCGAGCTGGCGCTGGCGCGCGAGGGGATCGCAAAGCCGGTGGTGACCACGGTGCTGTCGCCGGCCTGGACCACGGACTGGATGAGCGACGAAGGCCGCCGCAAGCTGAAGGATTACGGCATCGCGCCGCCGCAGCGGGGCGGCGGACGCCGTGCATTGTTCGGCGAGCAGCAGGTGGCCTGTCCGCAATGCGGCGCGATCGACACCGAGGTGCTGTCCGAATTCGGCTCGACCTCCTGCAAGGCGCTGTGGCGCTGCAAGAGCTGTCGCGAGCCGTTCGATTACTTCAAATGCCATTAGGGAATAGTGCGATGTCTCATACGCCGAAATTCCATCGCCTTGCCGTCGACGACCTGCGCCGCGAAACATCCGATGCAGTGTCGATGACCTTTGCGATTCCCGCCGACCTCGCCGGCGACTATTCCTTCGCGCCCGGCCAGTATCTGACGCTGCGCACCACGATGGACGGCGAGGAAGTGCGGCGCTCCTATTCGATCTGTTCGAGCCCGGATGATCGCGAATTGCGGATTGCCGTGAAGAAGGTCGATGGCGGCGCGTTTTCGAGCTGGGCACTGGATCACCTGAAGGCGGGCGACGAACTCGACGTCATGACGCCCACCGGCCGCTTTGGCGTGACGCATGCGCCGGATGATGCGCGCATCCATGTGGGCTTTGCGGCCGGGTCGGGTATCACGCCGATCATGTCGATCATCCGTGGCGTGCTGGCGCGCGAACCGAAGAGCCGTTTCTTCCTGTTCTACGGCAACCGCACCACGTCCGGCATGCTGTTCCGCCAGGCGCTGGAGGAACTGAAGGATCGCTTCATGGGGCGGCTGTCGGTGTTCCACGTGCTGTCGCAGGAGGAGCAGGATCTGCCGATCCTGAATGGCCGTCTCGACCGCGAAAAGGTGTCGGTGCTACTGCGCGCCATGGTGCCGGCGCAGGCGATCGACCACGTCTTCATCTGCGGGCCGGTGGCGATGAGCGAGGAGATCGCGGCCACCTGCAGCGAACTCGGCATTGCCGAAGAGCGCGTGCATGTGGAGCGCTTCGTCTCCGGGCTCGGCGGCAAGCCGCGGCCGAAAGCCATCGTGCTGCCGGAGGCGCCTCCGAAGGCGCTGGCCTCGCTAATCGTCGACGGCAAGCGCAAGGACGTGCCGATGGTGGAGGGCGAAACGGTGCTCGACGCCGCGCTGCGCGCCGGCATGGATTTGCCTTACGCCTGCAAGGGCGGCATGTGCAGCACCTGCCGCGCCAAGGTGGTGGAGGGCGAGGCGCAGATGGATGTGAACTATTCGCTGGAGCCATGGGAGCTGCAGGCCGGCTTCGTGCTGACCTGCCAGGCGCATCCGGTATCGGAGCGGATCGTGATTGATTACGACCAGATGTAGTTGGGAGTAGCGAGCGTTACTCCGACCCTCATGGTGAGGAGGCGCGCAGCGCCGTCTCGAACCATGAGATGCAGGCGCTCCGAGCTTTGCCGCCATCCTTCGAGACGCCGCTGCGCGGCTCCTCAGGATGAGGGGCGGAGTTTTTCTCAGGGTGAGGGACTGAGTTTACTTGCTCTCGCGCATCAACGCATAGGCTGTTTGCGCAAGCGCCACCGGCTTGGCATCGTCCACCGGGCGAATCTCGACGCTGCCGAATGCCATGGTGCGGCCGATGCGTTGCACGCGGGCTTCCGCGAGAAGATCGGTCCCCTTCGCCGGCTTGAGGAAGTGGACGGTCTGATCCACCGTGCTCATGGGCAGATAGCCGCCCGCCGCAGCAGACACCGCGAACACCATCGCCGTATCCGCGAGCGACATCAGCGCCTGGCCGCAGACCACGCCATTGTCGCGGCACAGCTTCTCTGAAAACCGCATACGCAACACGGCTCTGTCGGCCTCGATGCGTTCAACGGAGAGATCCAGATCCTGCACCCAGGGTGCGAAGACGGTCTGTAGCAGCGTGGTGGCGGCGGCCTTGTCGAATGTCGTCATCGGTGTCGTCCTGTTGTGAGAATTACCCGAGCGTGACGGGCAGAGCGGTGAAGCCGCGAAAGCGGGCGCGGCGGGCGCGCTGCGGGAGGCCGGCCAATTTGAAATCCGGGAAACGTGCGATGAAGCGGCCGATGGCGATGCGGCCCTCCATGCGCGCGAGATTGAGGCCGGCACAGACATGCGCACCCGAGGCAAAAGCGAGATGCCGGTTCGGCGCGCGGGCGATGTCGAGCTGGTCGGGGGCTGCGAACTGCGCGGGATCGCGATTGGCGGCGCCGATGCAGAGTGTGATCAGCGAGCCCTTGGGCAGATAAATGCCCGCGATCTCGGTATCCACGGCGACGCCGCGATTGCCGAGCTGGTTCGAACTCTCGAAGCGCAAAAATTCCTCGACGGCGGTGCGGATCAGCGCGGGGTCGTCGATCAGGCGCTGCCTCTGATCGGGAAACCGCAGCAGCAATTCGAGCCCGTTGCCGATCAAGTTGGTGGTTGTCTCATGGCCGGCATTGAGAATGAAAATGCAGTTTTGCAGCAGCTCGACCTCGCTCAGTCTTTCGCCATCGGCAGTCTCGCCGGCGATCAGCCGCGTCAGCACGTCATGCTCGGCGTCACCAGGCTTGACGCGACGATCAGCGACGAGGCGGCGCAGATAATCCAGGAATTCGGCGACGGCGCGTTCGCCGCGTTCCTGCACCTCCGGCGACAGTTTTGGCTCCAGCGCGCCGAGAATGGCGAGCGACCAGCCGCGCAGCGGGCCGCGCTCGGCATGGGGCACGCCGAGCAGGTTGCCGATCACCTCGATGGGAATGGCGGAGGCAAAGTCCTCGATCAGGTCGACGGAGCCGCGCGCTTCCATGGCATCGAGCAGGCCATCGACCAATGTAATCAAGCGTGGCTCGGTCTCGGCGATGGCGCGCGGATTGAGCGCCCCGGCGATGAGGTGGCGGACGCGGGTGTGGAGCGGCGGATCGTTGAACACGAGGCTGGTCGTGTGGTGCTCGAACAGCAGCGAGCCGGTGCCGTATTTCGGCGCGAACTCGACCTTCTTGTCGGAGGAGAAGCGCGTGGTGTCCTTGTAGATCGCTTCGAGGTCGCTGTGCCGTGTCAGGAATAGTGAGCCGTCGGGCATCCGATGGACCGGATCGAGCGTCTGCAGCGCGCGATAGGTCGGATAGGGATCGTCATAGAAGGCGTCGGGCAAGGCCTGCAGCGAGAAATCGCGGACCAGTGCATGGTCGCCGTCAGCGGAGGATGGATCGATGGAAACGGCCATGCATGCATCTCCGCTGACAACTGATGGTGCGAAAACTAGCCCAAAATCTCGTTGATCTGCACGAGCGCCTGGCTGTCAGTGAAATTCGGGATGTCGGCAAAAATCTCGCGGCCATGGGCCTTGCCGGCGGCCTTGAAGTCATCGAGCGAGCCGAAGGTGAGCAGCGCCATCACCTGATATTCGGCGCCTGACCCATCGGCCTTGGCGAGGCCCTTGAGCACCTGCGCCTGCTTGAGGCCATGGGCGCCCCAGCGCTCCTTTACCAGCGGGATATGCGTCTGCTGGTAGTAATCGAGATCGAATTTGGTGCTGCCGGCGACGGGATACATGACGGTGACAAGGATCATCGGTTCTCTCCTGTTTTGATGCGTCTGGTCAGACACGCATTGCGTTCATGGTGAGCAGTTCATAGGTCGCCGCGGTGTCGCCGGTGGCGGTGGTGATCTCCACATCCCAGCGCACTTCACCATATTGCTTGTTACGCGGTGACTTTTCCTTGGCGGTGAGGCGCACCTTGATGGCTTCGCCGGGCTGCACGGGCTTCACGAAGCGCAGCGAGTCCAGGCCGTAATTGGCGAGCACCGGGCCGGGATCGGGATCGACAAACAAGCCGGCGGCAAAGGACAGCAGCAGATAGCCGTGGGCGACGCGGCCCGGGAAGAACGGATGCCCCTTGGTCGCTTCCTCGTCCATATGGGCGTAGAAAGTGTCGCCGGTGAAATGGGCGAAGTGCTCGATGTCCTCGAGCGTGATGGTGCGTTCCTTCGACGTAAAGTTCTGGCCGATGGCGAGGTCGTCGAAGTGATAGCGGAACGGATGCTTCGCCTCGACCACGGGCGCGCCCTTGCTCCAGCTGCCGGTGATGCCGGCGAGCATGGTGGGCGAGCCCTGCAAGGCGGTGCGCTGCATGTAATGCTGCAGGCTGCGGATGCCGCCGAGTTCCTCACCGCCGCCGGCGCGGCCGGGGCCGCCATGCACCAACTGCGGCATCGGCGAGCCATGGCCGGTTTGCTCCTTGCCGCAATCGCGGTCGATCACCACAAGGCGGCCATGGAAGGTGCCGATGCCGAAAGTGAGATCGGCTGCGGTCTTGATGTCATGGGTATAGAGGGAGGTGACGAGGCTGCCGCCGCCGCGATTGGCGAGCGCGATGGCGTCGTCCAGCCCGTCGTAGCCCATCACCGTGCAGACCGGACCGAAGGCCTCGACCTCATGCACGCTGGCGGCGCGGCGCGGATCGGCGCAATGCAGCAGCAACGGCGGCACGAAGGCGCCGCGCTTGGCGTCTGCGCCTTCGACAGTGAAATTGTCGGGATCGCCGGACACCAGTTCGGCTTCGCCGCGGAGCTTGGCGACATGTGCCAGTACATCGCGGCGCTGCGCGAGGCCGACCAGTGACCCCATCCGCACATTTTCGAGTTCGGGATTGCCGATGGTGATCTTGCCGAGCTTTTCGCGCAATGCGGTGATGACAGCATCGACATGGCCTGAGGGCACCATCGCGCGGCGGATCGCCGTGCATTTCTGTCCGGCCTTGACGGTCATCTCCTTGACGACCTCCTTCACGAACAGGTCGAATTCCGGCGTGCCCGGTGCGGCATCCGGCGCAAGAATGGCGGCGTTGAGCGAGTCGCGCTCCGCGATGAAGCGCACCGCGTCGCGCGCGATCACGGGATGCCGTTGCAGGGTCTGCGAGGTGTCCGCCGAGCCGGTGAAGGACACCACGTCCTGGCAAGTGAGGTGATCGAACAGGTCACCGGTGGAGCCGACCACGAACTGAAACGCGCCCGCGGGCAGGATGCCGGAGTCCGCGATCATGCGTGCGAGCGCATGCGCGACATAGGCGGTGACGGTGGCGGGTTTTGTGATGACGGGAACGCCGGCCAGCAGCGCAGGCGCTAGTTTCTCCAGCATGCCCCAGCAGGGGAAGTTGAACGCGTTGATGTGCACGGCAGCGCCATGCAGCGGCGCTGCGATGTGCCGGCCGGCGAAGGTGCCGCCCTTGGAGAGCGGCTCGATTCCGCCGTCGAGCAGGAAAGTTGTGTTCGGCAATTCGCGGCGGCCCTTGCCGGCGTAAGCGAACAGCGTGCCGATGCCGCCATCCACATCGATCATGTTGTCGATGCGTGTAGCGCCAGTCATGAAGGAGAGCCTGTACAGCTCGTCCTTGCGTTCGGTGATGTGCTGGCCGAGCTTCTTCAGCAAGTCGGCGCGCTGATGGAATGTCAGGCGGCGCAGGGCAGGGCCGCCGGTGTTGCGCGCGTAATCCAGAGCCTGCTTCAGATCCAGCCCGCCGCTCGATGCCTGCGCGACCACCTCGCCGGTGACGGCGCTGGCGATCTCGATCAGATCAGCCGACGGGGCCGCCCATTGTCCTTGAACATAGCTCTGGAGTTTCATGGGGCTGCTCTCTTGCTGGAGTTAGAAGTCTGTGATGCGCGGCTATTTGCGCCGTGCCGCTGCGCGTTTCGGCACGGGGACCGGCACTGGAATGAGATCGCGCGTGCCATCGACGATCAGTTTGGTGACGAGGTCGGCGTAATCGGCGCGGCTGAACGGGCCGTTGTTGCGGAACCAGAGATAGTGCCAGTTCACCATGCCGAACAGCGACATGGTCACCGGCTTCAGCATGATGGTGTCCTTGAGTTGCGGCGCTATGCCGAGCACGGCGGAGGAGAACACACGTACCAGATCGCGCTCCATGTTCTTCAGCGCGGTCTGCTGCTCCTCGGAGAGAAAGCGCATGCTGCTGATCTGCACGCTGTGCTGGGCGTCGGCGTCGCGATAGGCCTCGAGCAGCGCGCCGATCACTTCGCGCAACCGCGCCTGCGGCGGCAGGTCGGGCTGGTCCGCGGCTTCGACGACCTGGTTGAGGTCTTCGAGATGGACGCGGATGACGTCGAACAGAAGCTCATCCTTATCCTTGTAATAGTGATAGAGATTGGCCTTCGATACGCCGCAGGCCTCGGCTATCCTGTTCATGGATGCGCGGTCGTAGCCGTATTCGGAAAACAGCTCGGCCGAGCGATCGAGGATCGCGCGGCGTTTGTCGTCGTAATTATTGGCGCGGGGGCGTGCCATGCTTGATCGGAGTCCTTTGAGATCTAGCCCTGCGGCCGGCGATCGAGGATGCGCCGGGCCTTGCCGGCCGATCGTTCGATGCTGTCGGCGTCACGAATGACGACGCGGGAGGAAATGCCGATCGTGTCCTTGATGGCCGATTCCAGGCGATGGGCCGCGGCCTTGCGCGCATTGGGATCGGTGAATTCGGGACGCGCCTCGACGTGAACCTCCATTTCGTCCATGCGCCCCGATCGCGTCAACACGATCTGGTAATGCATGGACAGCTCGGGGATGATCAGCAGCTTCTCTTCAATCTGTGTGGGAAATACATTGACGCCACGCAGGATGATCATGTCGTCGCTGCGGCCGGTGACCTTCTCCATCCGCCGCATGTTGCGCGCAGTGCCGGGGAGCAGGCGGGTGAGATCGCGCGTGCGGTAGCGGATGATCGGCATCGCTTCCTTGGTCAGCGAGGTGAAGACGAGTTCGCCTTCCTCGCCGTCGGGCAGCACCTTACCGGTGAAGGGATCGATCACTTCCGGATAGAAATGATCTTCCCAGATATGCAGGCCGTCCTTGGTCTCGACGCATTCGCTGGCGACGCCGGGGCCGATCACTTCCGACAGGCCGTAGATGTCGACGGCGTGGATGTCGAAGGCTTCCTCGATTTCCTCGCGCATCGCATTGGTCCAGGGCTCGGCGCCGAAGATGCCGACACGCAGCGACGACTTGCGGGGATCGAGACCCTGCTTCCTGAATTCATCGAGGATCGCCAGCATGTAGGAGGGCGTCACCATGATGATGTCGGGCTTGAAGTCGTTGATGAGCTGCACCTGCCGCTCGGTCATGCCGCCGGAGACGGGGATGACGGTGCAGCCGAGCCGTTCCGCGCCGGCATGCGCGCCAAGGCCGCCGGTGAACAGGCCGTAGCCATAGGCATTGTGCAGCTTCATGCCGGCGCGACCGCCGGCAGCGCGAATCGAGCGCGCGACCACATCGCTCCAGATATCGAGGTCGCGCTTGCTGTAGCCGACAACGGTGGGCTTGCCGGTGGTGCCCGACGAGGCGTGGATGCGGGCGACATCTTTTTCCGGCACGGCGAACATGCCGAATGGATAATTGTCGCGCAGGTCCGCCTTGGTGGTGAATGGAAAGCGGGCGAGATCGTCGAGGCTCTTGAGGTCGTCGGGGCGAATGCCGGCGGCATCGAATTTGGCGCGGTAATGCGCGACGTTCTCATAGGCGTGGCGCAGCGACCATTTCAGTTGCTCGAACTGCCATTTGCGCAGATCGGCAGTGGATGCCACCTCGAAACGGTCGAGTTCGGTGGGCTGCGGCGTGAGTTGGTCCAGCTTGCGCAATGGCATCTGCAACATGGGGCTCTCCCGGACGTCTTTTGCTTATGAATGCTGGGTGGGCGCGCTGCCGAGCAGCTCGCCGGAGATGGTGCGTGAATGGCCGCGGAATTCGGCGACCACCACATTCTTGCTGTCGCGCACAGTGACATCGTAGATGCCGCCGCGGCCGGCTTTGGAGCGCTCGACGGCATGTGCCGTCAGCGTCTCGCCGGCCGGCACCGGGCGCAGGAACGTGACCGCGCATTGCTGGGCGACGGCGCGCTGGTTGTAGGTGTTGCAGGCGAAGGCAAAGGCCGAATCCGCCAGCGTGAACATGAAGCCGCCATGGCAGATGTCATGGCCATTGGTCATGTCCTTACGAACAGGCATGGACAGCACGGCTTCGCCCGGTGCGATGCGGAGGATCGACATGCCGAGCGCCTTGCTGGCGCGGTCGTCCTGCCACATGGCGTCGGCACAGGCCTGCGCGATGTCTTGCGGCTCCATCACTGCCTCCCGACAAAGCGCGGCGCGCGCTTTTCCATAAAGGCGGTGACGCCTTCGGAATAATCGGGGAGGCGGCCGGCTTCGCCCTGCAGGTCGCGTTCGAGATCGAGCTGCTGGTCGAGGCTGTTGGTTTCCGACAGGTCGAAGGCGCGCTTCATCAGCGCGAGGCCCGCGGTGGGCTGGGTCGCGAAATGTGCGGCGAGGCGATGTGCTTCGTTCATCAGTTCGGCATCATCGACCGCTTTCCAGATCATGCCCCAGGTTTCGGCCTGTTCGGCCGCCACCGGCTCGGCGAGCAACGCGATCGCGCGGGCGCGCGCCACGCCGATCAGGCGCGGCAGGATCCATGTGCCGCCGGCATCGGGCACGAGGCCGAGTTTGGCGAAGGACTGGATGAATTTGGCGGAACGCCCTGCGATCACGATGTCACCGGCGAAGGCGACATTCGCACCGGCGCCGGCAGCGACGCCGTTCACGGCCGCAATCACCGGCATCGGCAAGCTGCGCAGCTTGCGGATCAGCGGATTGTAGTAAGTCTCGATGGTCACCGAGAGATCAGGGGTCTCGCCGGGCGTATAGACGCCGTCGGACAGATCCTGGCCGGCGCAGAAGCCACGGCCGGCGCCGGTGAGGATGATGGCGCGGCACGATGTGTCGGCTTCGGCGGCGATCAGCGCAGCCATCAGCGCCTTGTGCATCGCTGCGGTAAACGAGTTGAGGCGGTCCGGTTTGTTGAGCGTCAGGACACGATAGCCGTCCCGAATATCCGTCACGACGAGCTCTGGCTCCATCGCGTCCTCCCATGGATCGAAATGCGGCTGTGCGCCGTTCTGACGCTTACGCTACTATTGACCAACCGGTCGGTCAACCATTATGGTTCGACCTAAGTTCGAAGGACATCGCGAGCCTCATAGCCGCAAGATGCGCCTCGAATGCCGGGCAAGCTCGAAAACGAGCAGCCTTCATAGGGAGGAGAGCGAGATGTCGAGACAATCGCAGTTCAAGAATCTGTTCGCGGCGGCAGCGATCGCGCTGCCCGCATCCATCATGTCATTCACCAGTACGGCGTCTGCACAGCAGACGGTGAAGATCGGCTCGGTGCTGTCGGTCACCGGTCCCGCGTCTTTCCTCGGCGAGCCCGAGGACAAGACGCTGCGCATGTATGTGGACAAGATCAATGCCGCCGGCGGTGTTGCCGGCAAGAAGATCGAGCTCGTGATCTATGACGACGGCGGCGATGCCAACAAGGCGCGTACCTTCGCCACGCGCCTTGTCGAAGACGACAAGGTTGTCGCCATGGTGGGCGGCTCCACCACCGGCACCACAATGGCGATGATCCCGGTGTTCGAGGAAGCGCAAGTGCCGTTTATTTCGCTGGCCGGTGCGATCGAGGTCGTCGAGCCCGTGCGCAAATTCGTGTTCAAGACGCCGCATACCGACAAGATGGCCTGCGAGAAGATCTTTGAAAATCTGAAGCAGCGCAACTTCACGAAGATCGCGATGATCTCCGGCACCGACGGCTTTGGCGCATCGATGCGCGCGCAATGCGTGAAGGTGGCGCCGACCTATGGCGTGCAGATCGTCACCGAGGAAACCTACGGCCCGCGCGACAGCGACATGACGGCGCAGCTGACCAAGATCAAGGCGGCGGCCGGCATCCAGGCCGTGGTCAACCCCGGCTTCGGCCAGGGCCCGGCCATCGTGACGCGCAATTATGCGCAGCTCGGTATGTCCTCGACACCACTCTATCAGAGCCACGGCGTCGCCTCGAAGAGCTTTATCGAACTGGCCGGCCCTGCTGCTGAAGGCGTTCGCCTGCCGGCAGCCGCATTGCTGGTCGGCGACAAGCTGCCCGACAACGATCCGCAGAAGAAGGTGGTCGTCGACTACAAGCAGACCTTTGAAGCGACCGCGAAGCAGCCGGTCTCGACCTTCGGCGGGCATGCCTATGACGGGCTCTTCATCATGGTCGAAGCGATGAAGCGTGCGAATTCGACCGACGCCAAGAAGGTGCGCGACGAGATCGAGAAGACCAAGGGTTTTGTCGGCACCGGTGGCATCGTCACCATGTCGCCGACCGATCATCTCGGCCTCGATCTCAGCGCCTTCCGCATGCTGGAAGTGAAGGGCGGCGACTGGGCGCTGCTGGCGCCCGGCACCTGAGACGCTCCTGCGATCCCTGCGTGCATCACAGCGCGCGGGGACGCTTCTCCCATATATGATCGCTCTGGCAAGGAAAGCCGTTCTCAGGCATGGCCGAGTTTTTCCAATTTCTGGTCTCCGGCCTGACGGTCGGCGCAGTCTATGCGCTGGTCGCACTGGGCTTCACGCTGATCTACAATGCCTCCGATGTCGTGAACTTCGCGCAGGGCGAGTTCGTGATGCTCGGCGGCATGGTGACGGTGTTCGCGCATGCCGCCGGCGTGCCGCTGCCATTGGCGGCGCTGCTCGCTATCGTAGTCGCGATCACCGTCGGCATCGGCCTCAACTGGCTGGCCATCGCGCCGGCGCGCGGCGCCTCCGCGGTGTCGCTGATCATCATCACCATCGGTGCGTCGATCTTCTTGCGCGGCGTAGCGCAGGTCGTGTTCGACAAGCAGTTTCACAAGCTGCCGTCATTCTCCGGCGACACACCGGTGCAGATGATGGGCGCGGCGGTGCAGCCGCAGAGTTTCTGGGTCATCGGCGGCGCGGCGGTGGTCGTGCTGCTGCTCTACATGTTTCTCGAACGCACGCTGGTCGGCAAGGCCGTGCTGGCGACCTCGGCCAACAAGCTTGCTGCGAAACTGGTCGGCATCAATACCGCGACCATCATGGCGCTCGCTTTCGGCGGGTCGGCTGCCATCGGTGGCATCGCGGGCGTGCTGATCACGCCGATCACGCTCACCAGCTATGATGTCGGCACGCTGCTGGCGCTGAAGGGGTTTGCCGCTGCGATGCTGGGCGGCATGGGCAATCCGCTCGGCGCGCTGGCCGGCGGTTTGCTGCTGGGGCTGCTGGAAGCCTTCGGGGCCGGCTATGTCAGCTCCACCTACAAGGACGCCTTCGCCTTCATCGTGATCCTCGCCGTACTGTTCGTCGCCCCGCAGGGCCTGTTCGGCCGCCGCGCCGTCGAAAGGGTCTGACGATGCGTGCATTGTTCCAGCATCGCTATGTCAGTCTCGTCGTCCTCGCGGTGGTGATCGCGCTGCTGCCGCTACTCTTTCCGTCGAGCTACTACTACCGCGTCGCCGCGCTGGTCTGGGTCTCTGCGCTCGCGGCGATCGGGCTCAATATCCTGATGGGCAAGGCCGGGCAGGTCAGCCTCGGCCATGCCGGCTTTTTCGGCATCGGCGCCTATGCGGTGGCCATCGGCCCCACGCATTTTGGCGTGCCGTCCTTTGCGTCGTTGCTGATCGGCGCGCTATTGTCAGCACTGCTGTCCTATCTCGTCGGCCGTCCGATCCTGCGTCTGAAGGGGCATTATCTCGCCATCGCCACGCTCGGCCTTGGCGTGCTGGTCGCGCTGACGATCACCACGGAAAGCCGCTGGACCGGCGGGCCGGACGGCATGCCGGTGGCCAAGCTCGTGATCTTCGGCTGGCGCGCAAGCGGCGCCGACACCTGGTACTGGATCACGGCGGGCATGCTGCTGGTCGGCACCTGGCTGGCGCTCAATCTCGACGACACGCCGACCGGCCGCGCCTTCCGCGCCTTGCATGACAGCGAGATCGCGGCGCGCGTTGCAGGCGTCAACGTCAATCGCTTCAAGCTGCAGGCTTTCGTTATTGCAGCCGTCTATGCGTCGCTGGCGGGTTCTGCGCTGGCGCTGATGAACGGCTTCGTCAATCCGGACCAGGCGGGCTTCCTGCATTCCGTCGAGATGGTGACCATGGTCGTGCTCGGCGGGCTTGGCTCGGTGATCGGCAGCATCGTCGGTGCGGCCGTGCTGATCATGCTGCCGCAGGCGCTGACCATCTTCCAGGAATACGAGCATCTCTTGCTCGGCTTCATCATCATCGTGTCGATGATCTTCATGCGCGACGGCATCGTGCCGATGCTGGCGAAGTGGATGGGACGGCGGGCATGACGGTTCTCAAAGCAAGCGATATCGGCATCGCCTTCGGCGGTCTCAAAGCGATCGACGGCGTCGGCTTCGCCGTCAATGCCGGCGAGATCTTCTCCATCATCGGGCCGAACGGCGCCGGCAAGACCACACTGTTCAACGTCATCTCCGGAATCTACATCGCGGGGCAGGGCCGGATCGAACTGGACGGCCACGACGTCACCGGCCTCGAGCCGGACGCATTGGCGGCGCGCGGCCTGTCGCGCACCTTCCAGAACCTGCAGATATTTCAGCGCATGAGTGCGGTGGAGAATGTGATGGTGGGGCGGCATTTGCAGGAGAAGTGCAACCTGTTCGCCGACCTGTTTCGCCTGCCGTCGGTGTCGCGGCAGAATGCGACGACGCGGGAGGCTGCGCTTACGCTACTCGACGAAGTCGGGCTGCGCGCGGATGCGGACAAGCTCGCGGGCTCGCTCTCCTATGGCGCCTGCAAACGGCTCGAAATCGCGCGGGCGCTTGCGGCCGAGCCGCGCGTGCTGCTGCTCGACGAACCCGCGGCGGGCTGCAACGCCGTGGAGACCGAAGAGGTCGACGCTTTGATTTGCCGGGTCGCAAAGAAGGGCGTCGCCGTGGTGCTGGTCGAACACGACATGAAACTGGTGATGAAGATTTCCGATCGCATTTTGGTGCTCGAACGCGGGCGGCCATTGGTCGAGGGAACGCCGGACAAGGTCCGCGCCGATCCGGCGGTGCTGGAAGCCTATCTCGGCAAACATGGTGCGCGGGAGGCCGCCCGTGCTTGAGATCTCCAATCTCCGCAGTGCCTATGGCCGCATCGAGGTGCTCAAGGGCATTTCGCTTCAGGTGCGCGCAAACGAGATCGTCGCACTTGTCGGCTCCAACGGCGCTGGCAAGACCACGCTGTTGCGCGCACTCTCCGGCGTGCAACCGGCACGCGGCGAAGTCACCTTTCTCGGCGAACGCATCGAGAAGCTGCCGCCGCATCGGCGCGTCGCGCGCGGCATCCTGCAATCGCCGGAAGGGCGGCAGATCTTCGGTTCGCTGTCGGTTGAGGACAATCTCCGGCTTGGCGGCTATCTCCGTAAAGATAAGACGATCGATGAGGATCGCGACCGCATCTTCGAGATGTTCCCGATCCTGAAGGAAAAGCGCCGTCTGCTCGCAGGCGGCCTATCGGGCGGCCAGCAGCAGATGCTGGCGATCGGCCGTGCGCTGATGGGCAAGCCGAAACTGCTGCTGCTCGACGAACCCTCGCTAGGCCTGTCGCCATTGCTGGTCGATCAGATCATCGCTGCCATCGTCCAGCTGCGTGCGGCGGGCATCACGGTGCTGCTGGTGGAGCAGAACGCCATCGCGGCACTGGAGATCGCCGATCGTGGCTATGTCATCGAGACCGGCCAGATCGTGCATGAGGGCGCCGCCTCGGCGCTGCTGTCGGATCCCAAGGTGATGTCGGCCTATCTCGGCATTGATTGACGCTCCACGCCAATGGCTTCCAATCGAGCGGTCGATGTGAAGGCTGCCGTTCAAATCATCTGGAATGCCCGCGCGCGCCGCAGTGTTTCGGATGGCAGTTCGGTGAAATGGCGTTTGTAGTCGAGCGAGAACTGGCTGAAATGCCAGAACCCCCATTTGACCGCGACATCATACACGCCGACGCTCTGATCAGCGTTTTGCTTGAGTTCGCGGCGGACGCGGTTGAGGCGGACTGCGCGCAGATAGTAGATCGGATTGCTGCCGAGCACATCCTGAAAGCAGTAATTGAGTTTGCGCCTGCTTGCTCCGACACCTTTGCAGACATCCAGAATCGACATCGGCTGTTCGGGATCGGACAGCATCAGGGCGCAGGCGCGGTCCACCAATCGTTTGCGGTTCTCGCCGCCGCGCACGTCGTCGCACGGCTCGAGGGATGGCAACAGGTCGATGATCTCGGCAAGCAGGTTATCCTCTAGCTGCTGTCGGCCGGCCGGATGATTGAGCAGGAGCGGATTGTCCTCTGCGGTCCGCAGCGCATGTTCGAGCAAGTGTCGCAACCGCAGCGTCGCGGCGGGATCAGCGCGTAATTCGCGGAGCTGATGACATAACCCTTCGGGCAGCTCGATCTGCAGCGCCTGCAACGTGCGCTCGAGCAGGGCGGCATCCATCACCACGCCGCGGAGTTCGAATTCCGGCGGCGTACACATGTCCACCTCGGCATTGAAACAGGCGATGATGTTGCCGGATGACACGCAACTGCCGTTGAAGTTGATATCACCAGTTCGCCATGGGATTGCTATGCCGAAACTGTCGGTTCCGAGATGGCCGTGTTGGCGGACACGCTGGCTGGTGGTTTCGCGAAATACCTGAATACCCGGTAGCCGTAACTCGGTGAAGCTGCCGCAAAAGGCGCCGCCGCTGATCTGATCGTAGTCAAGCTGCCAGCGCCCGAGATTGGCGCAGTGCGCATCGACGTCGTTGCTCGACGCTGCGAATAGCCAATGTTCCGAGGCATCTGGCGACATGCTAGCCCTCTCTACGGCGGCCGTGTCAGGCGCCGCTGTACCGCAATTGAAGCTCCGCCGTCGATAATTGCAAGCCATGTGCCAACGAGCTTCGCACTGCGGTAGGCGAAGAATTGCCGATTCTTGATAACGGTCAATTCCTATGCGCGCCGATGATGAGCTGTCCGGCATCGATGCCGATGGCCAGACCCGCGAATACGGTCTGTCAGCTTGCGAGGTTGCGATGAAGCCAAGTGACGTCATGAGGGGAGCGCCACCTGCGGCCGACGCGCTCGTCACGCGCTTCAACTGGCGAAAATATCCATACAGTCAATGGAGTTTTCGCAATGTGCGGCAGGTGTTGCCGACGGCCGACATTCGCCGCAGCTCCACGCCGAGCGTGCTGACAGCGGCCGTTCGCGATCTGTCGGCTCTGTCATTCACTTACGGCGAGGGCCGATCCACCACGCTGTCGGAAACGCTTGCCGAGACATTTGCCGACGGTCTGGTCGTGATGCACCGCGGCAAAATCGTCACTGAATGGTATGGCAAGGGCATGATGCCGCACACGCCG
The DNA here is from genome assembly GCA_023451825.1 of Pseudomonadota bacterium. Taxonomy (GTDB): domain Bacteria; phylum Pseudomonadota; class Alphaproteobacteria; order Rhizobiales; family Xanthobacteraceae; genus Tardiphaga. Next base: position 100,648 of record JAEXYA010000014.1, on the reverse strand, counting down.
CATCTTGTCTGTTCGGTGAGCAAGTCGATCTGCGGGACGCTGGGCGGCATCCTGGTCGAGCGCGGGCTGCTGGACCCCGACAAGCCGGTCACCCACTACGTGCCGGAGGTCGCGGCTTCGGTCTATGGCAGCTGCACCGTCCGCCACCTGCTCGACATGACAGTGGCCATCAAGTTCGACGAAGATTACGATGATCCCGAAGGCGACGTCGTCAAATATCGCCTGTGCAACGGGTGGGACGTGCTGCCGAACGGCACGGCGCAGGGCGACCAGCGCAGTTTCCTCGCCACGCTGCGACCGAATGGCGGGCCGCATGGCAAGGTCTTCCATTACGTCTCGACCAATACCGACGTGCTCGGCTGGGTCTATGAGAGAGCCTGCGGCAAGCCTTATGCGCAGGTCTTGTCCGACTATATCTGGGCGCCCATGGGCGCGGAGGATGACGCCTATATCACGCTAGACACGCATGGTGCGTCGCGTTCCGCTGGCGGCATCTGTGCGACCTTGCGTGACCTCGCGCGCTTCGGCGAGATGATCCGCCAGCGTGGTATCGCCAATGGCGCCCAGGTGGTTCCGGGCGCCTGGATCGACGACATTCATGCCAATGGCGACGTGCAGGCCTGGGCCAATGGCGATCTCGCTTTCGTGTTTCCCGGTGGCCGCTATCGTGCCTGCTGGTACACGATCGATCCCGCGCGGAACGATCTCGCGGCGGTGGGGATTCATGGCCAGTGGATTCATGTCGATCCCTCCACCGACACGGTGATCGTCAAGCTCGCATCGCAGCCCAATCCTATGGATATCCCGATCGACCACCGCTGGCTGGCCGCGTTTCGCGCCATCGGCATGCATCTCGCCGGGTAGGCCAACGTCTTTTTTGCATCACCATTGTCCGGAGACGCTCATGTCCAATGATTTCAGCCGTCGCTCACTGCTCAAGGCCGGCGCCGCAGGTCTGGCGGCCGGGATGATGCCGCGCATCGCGCATGCGCAGTCCGGCAAGGTCATTCGCGCTGTGATGCATGCGCCGCTGCGCGCCACCGATCCGTTGATCAATACAGCATGGACCGGCCGCAATCACGGCCTCAACATCTATGACACGCTGTTTGCGACCGATTCCAAATTCCAGATCCGGCCGCAGATGGTGGACAGCCATGACGTGTCGGCGGACAAGCTGACCTATACGTTCAAGCTGCGGTCCGGCCTCAAGTTTCACGATGGCGCACCGGTGACGTCGACGGATGTGATCGCCTCGCTGCAACGGTGGGGCAAGCGCGACACCATGGCCGCACGCATGATGAGTTTCGTCGCCGAGCTCAAGCCTGTGGACGAGCGCACCTTCCAGCTGGTGCTCAAGTCGCCCTACGGCCAGGTGCTGCAGACACTTGCAAAACCCTCCAGCATCATCCCCTTCATCATGCCGGCCCGCCTGGCCGCGCAGCCGCCCGAACAACCGATCACGGAATTCATCGGCTCGGGTCCGTTCCGTTTCATCGCTTCGGAATTCCGCCCCGGCAGCCGCGCCGTTTATGAGCGCAATCCCGACTATGTGTCGCGCGACGAGCCGTCGGACGGTCTCGCCGGCGGCAAGGTGGTCAAGATCGACCGGTATGAGTGGATCAGCATGCCGGACTTCCAGACCGCGGCCAATGCGCTGATCAACAAGGAGATCGATTTTCTCGAAGCGGCGCCGCATGACATGCTGCCGTCGCTGATCGCAGCCAAGGACGTCACCGTCGCCGACTACAATCCGCTCGGCTTCATGTCCGTGGTGCGCATGAACTGGCTCACCGAGCCGTTCAATAAGCAGGAAATCCGCGAGGCTGTGATGTATGCGAGCGACCAGACGGACTGGCTCGACGCGCAGGTCGGCAATCCCGATTACTATCAGACTTCCGCCGCGATGTTCGGCGTCACCACGCCGCTCGCCAGCGAAGTCGGCTGGAACACCAAGCCGGACATCGCACGGGCCAAGGAGCTGCTCAAGAAGGGCGGTTATAAAGGCGAGAAGGTGGTGATGCTGCAGGGGACGGACTCGCCGCTGCTGTCCGGCTCCAGCACCGTCACCGCGCAAAAACTGCGGGCCATCGGCATGAATGTCGAGGTGCAGACCATGGATTGGGGTTCGCTGCTGGCGCGGCGCGTCAAACAGGACTCTATCGCCAATGGCGGCTGGTCGATGACCCATTGGGTCACCACCACCACCGAGCTGATGAACCCGCTCGCCAGTACCGTGCTCGATACCCGAGGCAAGAATGGCGGCTTCTTCGGATGGCCGGAGGACAATGACGTCGAGGCGCTGCGCAACAAGTTCGCGCTCGAGCCGGATGCTGCCGCGCAGAAGACGATCGCCGAAACGATCCAGAAGCGCGCTTATGAGGTGGTGACCCATATTCCCGGTGGCCAATTCAAGCAGCCGGTGTCGCACAGCAAAGCGCTCAAGGACATCGTCAAGGCGCCGGCACCGCTGTTCTGGAACGTCGAGAAGACGGTCTGAGCATGGCCATCGCCGGCGTTCTCCTCAAGCGATCTGTTGCTGTCGTCCCGGTCCTGGCGATGGTGGCGCTGATCGCCTTCTTGCTGCTGCGTTTCGCTTCTGGCGATCCGGTGACGCAGCTCGCCGGCGACAATGCCGATCCCGCGGCGATCGCCGCCATTCGCGCGCGGCTTGGGCTCGACCAGCCGTTGGCGATGCAGTTCCTGAACTGGCTGTGGCGGATGCTGCATGGCGACCTCGGCACCTCAATCGTGTCCGGGCAGCCCGTTACGGCGCTGATTGCGCAGCGCGTCGGTCCGACCGTCGCGGTCTCGATCACGACGATCGTGTTCTCGGTTCTGGTCGGCGTTCCGATCGGCGTGCTGGCGGCGTGGCGCCGTGGCGGCTGGCTCGATCGATTTGCCATGTGGACCTCGGTGACCGGCTTTGCGGTGCCGACTTTCGCCATCGGCTATTTTTGGATCTATCTGCTGTCGATGCAGTTCAAGCTGTTTCCCGTGCAGGGCTATGCCGAGCTGAAGCAGGGTTTTGGCCTTTTTCTCTGGCACCTGGCCTTGCCGACGCTGACGCTGAGCCTTGTCTATGTCGCGCTGATCGCGCGTGTTGCGCGCACAAGCATGCTGGAAGTGCTGTCGGAGGATTTCGTGCGCACGGCACGGGCCAAAGGGCTGCCGGAGCGCGTGGTTGTGTTCAAGCATGCGCTGCGTAACGCAGCGGTGCCAATTGTCTCCATCGTCGGTATCGGCATCGCGCTGCTGATCGGCGGCGTGGTGGTGACCGAGAGTGTGTTCAATCTGCCTGGCCTCGGCCGTCTGGTCGTGGATTCGGTGTTGGCGCGCGACTATCCGGTGATCCAGGGGGTGATCATCGTATTCGGCGGCGCCTATGTGGCGATCAATCTGCTCGTCGATCTCAGCTATTCCTTCTTCGATCCGAGGATCAGCCAGCAATGAGCACGATCTCGATCGACACTCCCAAACCGTCATTTCACTGGCGCGGCTTCGCCGGCAAGCTGTTGCGCAATCGAACGGTGTTGTTCGGCCTCTGCATCCTGGTCATGCTGACGTTGATCGCAATTCTCGCGGACCTCCTCTGGACTGTCGATCCCGCAGCGATCAAGCCACGCTTGCGACTGAAGCCACCGAGTGCAGTGAACTGGCTCGGCACCGACAATCTCGGCCGCGACATCTGGAGCCGGCTGGTCTATGGCAGCCGGGTATCGCTCATCGTCGGCGCGGCGGTCGCCGTCATCGCGGTGCTCCTCGGCAGCCTGCTTGGCCTGGTCGCGGGCATGGTGCGCTGGATCGACAATGTGCTGATGCGCATGATGGACGGCATCATGGCGATCCCCGCGATCCTGCTCGCCATCGCGCTGATCGGCGGCCTCGGTCCGTCCATCACCACCATCTGCATCGCCATCGCGATCCCGGAAATTCCGCGCGTCGCGCGCATGGTGCGCAGCGTGGTACTCACGGTTCGCGAGGAAGCCTATGTGGAGGCCGCGACGAGCATGGGCACGCGGCTGCCGGTGCTGATGATCCGCCACATCGTGCCGAACATCCTGGCGCCACTCATCGTGCAAGCCACTTACATTGCGTCGTCGGCGATCCTGATCGAGGCGTCGCTCTCCTTTCTCGGCATCGGCATGCCCGACGAGATCCCGAGCTGGGGCAACATGATGTCCGATGCGCGGCTGTATTTCCAGGTGCGACCGGGCCTGATGCTGTTTCCAGGCATATGTATCGCGTTGACCGTGCTCGGCATCAATCGTCTCGGCGATGGCTTGCGTGACATGCTCGATCCGCGTCTTGCACGCTCGGTAGGAGGGCTCAAATGAGCGATCCCGTGCTCGAGATCAGCGGCCTGACGGTCGGCCTCGCGGGCGATGTCGATGGCCGGCGCATCGTCAGGGACATCGATATCACCGTGCCTGCAGGGCAGATCGTCTGCGTGGTCGGCGAATCCGGCTCGGGCAAATCGGTCACCGCCTTCAGTGTCATGGGGCTGCTGCCCGAAGGCCTGATCCCAGCGGGCGGTTCGATCAAGGTGCTCGGCGAGGAACTGCTCGGCGCATCGGCCGAGCGGTTGCGCGCGCTGCGCGGCAGCCGCATCGGCATGATCTTTCAGGAGCCGATGACGGCGCTCAATCCGGTGATGACGGTGCGCGAGCAGCTCGCCGAACTGATCGTCTGGCATGCGCCTCAGCGTCCCGGCAAGGCGGAGATCAACAGACGTGTGCTGGCCGCGCTGGAAGACATGCTGCTGCCCAATGCCACGCAGATGATGCATGCCTATCCGCACCAGCTCTCCGGCGGACAGCGCCAGCGTGTGATGATCGCCATGGCGATGCTGCTGGAGCCCGTGTTGTTGATCGCCGACGAGCCGACCACGGCGCTCGACGTCACCACGCAGAAGCAGATTTTGGTGCTGATCAAGGATCTGGTGAAGCGCAAGAATATCGGCGTGTTGTTCATCACCCATGATTTCGGCGTTGTCGCCGATATCGCGGACCGCGTGGTAGTGATGCAAAAGGGCGTGGTTGTGGAGAGCGGCAGCACCGACGCCGTATTGGGAAATCCAGCCCAGGCCTATACGCGGCTGCTGATCGATTCCGTGCCGAAGGGCATCCAGGTCGCGGCGAGAGCGCGAGAGCCGTCGCCTGATGTGCTGGCGGTGAAAGGGCTGAAGATGACCTATGGTCATCGGGGTCTGTTCGGCCGCGGCCGTATCACGCATGCCGTACGCGATGCGGGATTCACGCTCGGCCGTGGCGAGATCCTCGGCGTGGTCGGGGAGTCCGGTTCCGGCAAATCGACGCTGGCGCGTTGCGTGGCGCGGCTGATGAAGCCGACATCGGGCGAGATCAATCTGCTTGGTACTGACATTGCTGCGGTCTCGAACGCGATACTGCGACCGCATCGTCGCTACATTCAGGTTGTATTCCAGGATCCCTATCGTTCGCTCAATCCGCGTTTGTCGGTCGGGCAGTCCATGATCGAGGGCGTGGTGAATTTCGGTGCATCGCCGAAGGCCGCCCGCGACAAGGTCGCAGCGCTGCTCGAGCTCGTCGGCATGGATGCGCAGGTGATGCACCGGTTTCCGCACGAATTCTCAGGCGGTCAGCGCCAACGCATCTGCATCGCGCGGGCGCTCGCTTCGGAGCCGCAGATCCTGATCGCAGATGAAGCGGTGTCGGCGCTCGACGTGACCGTGCAGGCGCAGGTGTTGAAACTGTTTGCCGACCTACGCAGCCGGCTCGGCCTGGCGATGCTTTTCATCACGCACGATCTGCGCGTCGCCGGCGAACTCTGCGATCGCATCATGGTGATGAAGGGTGGTGAGATCGTGGAAAGTGGGCCGACTGCGGAGATCTTCGCTCATCCGCGGCATGCCTATACGCAGACGCTGTTTGCAGCGGCGCCGGGCCGCGAGCGTCTTCAATAGTCTTAGAACGAGGAGCGCTGCGCGCTCGCAAGGAGTTCGTCATGACGGTGATGCCAAAAATACAGCACGGTGAAGCCATGGCCGCGATCCATCCGCTCGATCCGCTGACGCTGGCCGAGATCGGAATGGCCTGCGATCTCGTGAAGGCGCATGGCGGCGTGACGCCGCGTTGCCGCTTCCCGATCGTGCGATTGGAAGAGCCGAGCAAGGCGGAGCTCCGCGGCTATGATGGCGGCGCAACGCTGCCGCGTCTAGCTTTTGTGGTCGGGCTGGAACCAGGGACCGGCGCCGCGACAGAGTTCATCCTCGATCTCACGGCATCGCGCATCACCGACACCAAGCCATTGCCGAATGCGGATGCGCCCTATGGCCAACCGCCGGTGATGATCGCCGAATTCATGCTGTGCGAGCATATCGTGAAGGCAGACGAAGGCTGGCGCAACGCCATGCGCCGCCGCGGCATGTCGGACAAGGACATGGAGATGGCGCAGGTCGACCCGTTCTCGTCCGGCTTCTTCGATCGTGATTTCGAACGCGGTCGTCGCATCCTGCGCGCCGTGACGTTCTTTCGCGAAGGGCTTCAGGACAACGCTTATGCGCATCCGGTGGAGGGCGTCGTCGCGGTGGTCGATCTGATCCATCAGAAGGTGGTTGATCTCCTCGACGATGACAAAGTCATTCCGATCCCGAAGAAGAAGCGGAATTACGGCGCCCATGAAAACACCAATCCGCGCACCGATATCAAGCCGTTGAATATCGAGCAGCCGGAAGGGCCGAGCTTCAAGGTCGATGGCTGGAAGGTGGACTGGCAGAAATGGAGCTTTCGAGTCGGCTTTACGCCACGTGAAGGGCTGGTGCTGCATCAGCTCGCTTATCAGGACGGCGATCGCAAGCGATCAATCATCCACCGCGCCAGCGTGACCGAGATGGTGGTGCCTTACGCCGATCCGACCGCGAACCATTATTGGAAATCGGCCTTCGATGCCGGCGAATACGGGCTTGGCATGCTCGCCAATGCGCTCGAGCTCGGCTGTGACTGCCTGGGCAACATCCATTATTTCAACATCCCGGCGGCGGACGAGCAGGGGCAGCCGTTCGAGATGAAGAATGCGGTTTGCATGCATGAGGAGGATTACGGCATCCTCTGGAAGCATTACGAATTCCGCAACGGCCTGTTCGAGGTGCGCCGGTCGCGGCGCCTCGTGATCAGCTTCTTCGCCACCGTCGGCAATTATGATTACGGATTCTACTGGTATCTTTACCAGGATGGCACCATCCAGCTCGAGGCCAAGCTGACGGGCATCATCCAGACCGCTGCGGTGATGCCCGGCGAGAAATATGCCTGGGGTGGCATGGTGGATGACAATCTCGGCGGCCCGACGCATCAGCACTTCTTCAATGTGCGCATGCATATGGACCTCGATGGTGGCGGCAACACCGTCACCGAGCATGAATTCGCGCAGCGTCCGTGGGGAACCGACAATCCCTATGGCAACGCCTTTGATCTCAAGAGCAAGACGCTGTCACGTGAGCGCGATGCAGCGGCGATCGCGGACGGGCAGAGCGGGCGTTACTGGAAGGTCACCAATCCGAACAGCAAGAACAGCGTCGGCAATCCCGTCGGCTACAAGCTGATCGTGACGCCGAGCCCGGTGATGCTTGCGCAGGAGGGGAGCTTCGTGCGTAAGCGTGGCGGCTTTGCCACCAAACATGTCTGGGTCACGCCTTATGACCCCGCCGAGAAATATGCCAGCGGCGATTATCCCAATGTGCATGCCGGCGGTGACGGCCTGCCGCGCTATATCGAGCAGAACCGCAACATCGAGAACACGGACATCGTGCTGTGGCATTCCTTCGGCCATACGCATGTCTGCAAGCCCGAGGATTTTCCGGTGATGCCGGTGGAATATGCGGGCTTCATGATGAAGCCGAACGGCTTCTTTGCCGCCAATCCGGCCAATGACATCGCGCCCGAACGCAATGGTCATAGCGTGCTGAGCACCCATACATCCGGCGCGCAGGCCGCGTCCTGCTGCAGCAAGTCCTGACGGCAACGGCCGGGAGACGCCCGACATGATCTGCTGTCTCCTGGCCTTGCTTGCCGCGATACCCGGCGTGTCGATGATACGCAGCCGGATGCCCGGTTTGCACCTTGGGCAGGGGCATTGCACCGCGGACGGCCGATACGGCGTCGGGCGCGATGTTGCACGCGCGGTCGTCGCGGCCGCTGTCATCGTTGTGCTCGTTGCGGCTGCCTTGGCCATTCACGTCCGCGGCCTTGAGGCGGGCAGCCACTTGCTCGGACCTGTTTGCTCGGCTCTCGACCGAGCCGTTCTCCCTCGCTGACACGCCTCGCGCGTCTGCATCAAACTGCTAAAGGAATATCATGCGCGACTTCATGGCAGTTGCCCGTTCCGTTGCCGTCGCCGAGCGCGGCATGGCGGCGACCTCGCATCCGCAGGCGACGCTTGCCGCGGTCGATATGCTCAGGGCAGGCGGCAACGCCATCGATGCGGCGCTGGCGGCCGTTGCCGTTCAGGGCGTGGTCGAGCCGCAAATGACCGGCATCGGCGGTGACTGTTTTGCGCTGTATTCGCCAAAGGGCGGCAAGCCTATTGCGCTGAACGGCTCCGGCCGGACGCCTGCCAAGACGGATCCTGGCCGCTATGTCGATGAGGGCAATCGCGATATTCCGCCAACATCGCCGGAAGCCGTCACCGTGCCGGGTTCGATCGATGCCTGGTGCCAGTTGAGCGCCGACTACGGTAGCCGACCGTTGTCCGACGTCTTCGCGGCAGCCATCGACGCCGCCGAGAACGGCTTTCGCATCACGCCGCGCGTTGCTGCGGACTGGGCCGTGTTTCGCTCGCGGGTCGAGAGCCTACCCGATGCAGCGGCGCAGTTCCTGCCCGGTGGCAAGGCCCCGGCCATTGGCGACAAACGGGCCCAGCCGGCACTCGCGGCGACGCTTCGGCGCGTGGCGCGTGAAGGCCGTGCCGGCTTCTATGAAGGCGAGGTCGCCGACGATATCATCGCGACGCTGCGTGCGATCGGCGGCGTCCATGAGGCCGAGGATTTTGCGGCCCAGCGCAGCGACTACGTGACACCGATCTCGGCCATCTATCAGGGGCACGAAGTGTTCGAATGTCCGCCGAACGGGCAGGGCCTGGCGGCGTTGATGATCCTGCGGACTCTGGCCGGCTATGATATGGCCGGCCTGTCCGAGATGGATCGCATTCATCTGCTCGCCGAAGCGAACAAGGCAGCCTACCGCGCCCGCGATGCGTATTTTTGCGATCCCGCGATCGGTACGGTCGATGCATCGCATTTCTTGTCCGATCGCTACATCGCCGGTATCCGCGCCAAAATCGACATGGCGAAGGCCTCTAAATCCGAATGCTGGGACGACATCGAGCATCGCGATACGGTTTATGTGACCGTGGTCGATCGCGATCGCAACGCGGTATCGCTGATCAATTCGCTGTTCTATCCATTCGGCAGCGGAGTCTATGCGCGCAAGTCGGGCGTGCTGCTACATAATCGCGGCTGGAGCTTCCGCGCCGCGCCCGGCCATCCAAATTCATTGGGGCCGCGCAAGCGCCCCATGCATACGATCATTCCGGGAATGGTGATGAAGGACGGCCGTGCCGTGATGCCGTTCGGCGTGATGGGCGGCCATTACCAGGCCTGTGGCCATGCGAACTTCTTAACGAACGTGCTGGATCGCGGCATGGACATCCAGGCCGCAGCGGAAGCACCGCGCTCATTCGCCTTCGACGGCGTGCTGGAGCTCGAGACCACCATTCCTGATTCGATAAAGAACGAGCTCGCAACACGCGGACACAGCGTCAAATGGGCGGATGCCGGAATTGGCGGCTGTCAGGCCATTCAGATCGACTACGATCGCGGCGTTTTGCTCGGCGCGTCTGACCATCGAAAGGATGGCCTCGCGCTCGGATTCTAGTCATTCTGCTGATCATGACCGCGCAGGTTCGCGTGGTTGTAACCGATACGTGTTACGGGCATGTCGCAGCTTGCGCTACACGGCAATGCGATCTTGCTATGCAGTGTCGTCCGCGCTGAAAGCCACGCCGGAGAACTCATTCGGCACCGATTTACTTGCGCTGCGCAAGGTCGATGTCGGTGATCCCGACCATCTCAGGGGCACGCAACGAGTCGGCGTTGTGTCCACCCGATGCTCGTGGATACGTCGATTCCGGAGGTCTCACTCCTCGGGAGTGACCCCGGTTACGTTCGCAGTCTTGTTTGAAGTGGTCGCCAAATGGCGCGCCAACAAGGGCATAACTGCAAACATGTATGTTTTTGAAAGAGCTATATAAGTTGCCTCAAGTGCAGGATGCAGCCGTTAACGTCGGTGCGCTCCCGATCCTTTAGGTCAACCGTGTCACAATAGTTTCGTTTGTGTCGGCTTAAAGAGCGGGCGCTGCCGCAACGGGCGGCGTGCAGCCATCTGGACCTGGATAGAGAGTCATTCGCTTGAGCCGTCGCATCGAAGGCGTGTTCGTCGCGTGTCGCTCGATATGTCGTTGCGCGATACTCGCCGTTGCATTTGCGTTTTCAGGAGCACTCCCGGCCCATTCGGAAGTCTTCGATATTCCGGCCCAGCCGCTCGCAACGGCGATCGATGCGTTTTGCGCAGCAACGGGCGCCGAGGTCTATTATGACGGGGCCATCGCGCGCGGACGGCAGTCGTCACCTGTCAGTGGCGAGCGCGCCGAAGGCAAAGCATTGCGCGCCTTGCTGGCTGGAACGGACCTGGTGCCGATGGCCGTCCGGTCAGGTGTCTATCTCCTGATCAATCCGGGCGACGATGCCATACGGGCAATAGCCGCGGCTCAACTGGCCCAGGATGCGCGGTATCACGAGTATTTCGCCGCCTTGCAGAAAGGGCTGCTGTTGAGCCTGTGCGGCGTTTTCGATCGCATGTCGATGCCGGAGCGTATGGTCATCCGGCTGTGGATCGACGGTACGGGCGCTGTCAGCCGACTGGAGCCAGGTCGTCCCGGCGACATCGATCACAGTATCTCCGAACTTCAGACGTCTCTGCGCGGTGTGCGTCTGCATGCGGCTCCCCCTGCGCATATGCCGCAGCCGGTGACCGTGGCTCTGTTGCCGAACAAGGCGGTCATGGCGAGCTACTGCTCGCCTGCAGCAACTCCGCCCGAGCATTGAATATGAGTGCGACCAGCCGCAGTGACCTGCGCCGCCTCCTTACCCATGACTATGACGACTTGCAGCGGGCCTTGACGCGTCGCTTGAAATCGGCCGAACTCGCGGGCGATGCCTTGCAGGAGACCTTCGTCGAACTCAGCGGTGGCACGGATCTGCCGTCGGTTCAGCGCCCAAAATCCTATATCTTTCGCATGGCGATCAATATCGCCATTCGAAAACTCAAGTCAGAGAAACGAACCGTGTCATTGGCCGACGCCATCACCGCATTCGATATCGTCGATGATGCGCCGGATCCGCAGCGGGCGGTTGAGGCGAAGGCGGAGCTGAAAGCATTGCAGAACGCCGTCAAGGAACTGACGCCGCGGCGGCGGACGATCCTGCATGCCGCGCGCGTGGAGGGCAAGTCCTTGCGCGTCATCGCGGACGAGATCGGTATCTCGCAGCGCATGGTGGAAATCGAGTTGAAGAACGCGCTGGCGCATTGCGCGCAGCGTCTGGATCGCAAACTAGTGCAGCGGTTTGGTCCCCGGTTTCCGCCGTCCTCCGGCAATTTGAGGGAGGATTGAAATGGCGCGGCTTGTGCAGGACGCCAGCGAGCGGATCGAGCGCGAAGCGCTCGACTGGCTCGTGCGTTTCACCTCGGGTGAGGCGACCCCCGAAGATTTGCGCGCCGGCAAGGTGTGGTGCGATCGCGATCCGGCGCATGCAGACGCATTCCGGCGCGCCACGCGGATGTGGGAGACACTCGGCCCCGATGCATTCGCAGGCGCTGTGCCGGCAAAGCGCGCCGGCCCGACCATCCTGTCACGGCGGGCAATGCTGAGCGGCGGCGCGGCCGCCGCGGTGGCGGCGAGCGCGGCCTATCTCGTGGTGCGGCCACCGATGGGCCTGTGGCCTTCGCTTTCGGAAATGACTGCGGACTATCGCACATCGACCGGCGAGCGGCGCCAGTTTTCGTTGGCGAGCAATGTCGCGGTCGAACTGAACACCCAGACCAGCATCACGCTGCGGGACAGCGCGGGAAGCGGCAACGAGATCGAACTGATCTCCGGCGAGGCGATGATCTCGAGCGCCGCGACGGTGCCGGTCACGGTCGCAGCCGGCCACGGCGAGACGCGCGGAAACCAAGCGAAATTCAACATTCGCAATGACGGCCGCGCGGTCTGCGTCACTTGCGTGGAAGGTGTGGTCGAAGTGTCGTCGGGGGGGCGAACGGTGGCGCTGCAGCCGCGCGGGCAGGTGACCTATGATCGGTTCGGCCTCGGCCGGATGGCAATGATCGACCCGTCGGTGGTCACGGCCTGGCAGGACGATCTCCTGATCTTCCACGCAGTGCCGCTGCGCGATGTGGTGGCGGAGATCAATCGCTATCGAAACGGCCGGATCGTCGTCACCAATGCCGCGCTCGGCGAGCGGCTGTTCAGCGCGAATTTGCGCACGCGCAATGCCGATCGCATCGTCGATCAAGTGCAGAAGCTTTTCGGTGCAACCGTGACCACGCTGCCGGGCGGGCTGGTGTTTCTGAGCTGACGCCACAAGCTGCGCGCGGCGATCCTGATTTCTTAACTTTCTTTTCGGTGCCGGCGGTCGGCGAGTCTCATGGCAATGGAAGGGCATCGTCGACGACGGATGTCATCCGCGTGCAATCCTGCCACGTCATTGCCTGCGCCGAGAGTATGCCATGCCCGCATCGAATTTCGTTCGCCGTTTTCAACGCTTTGCCAATCGGCACGGACTGCTGGTGGGAGCAAGCGCGGCCGCGCTGCTGCTCGGACACGCGTCGATGGCCGAAGCGCGGAGCCTTGGCGGCGGAAGCGCCGGAAGCTCGGGGACCGCGGCCACGGCGGCCGCGGCGGCTGCGGCACAAGCTAGTGCTCAGCAGGGCAGCGCGGCGGCGCGGCAGGCGATCGCGTCCATGGCCCGCGCGGCGCAGGCGCTGGAGAGCATGCGCGCTGCACAGAATTCGGCGCGCGCCGCGGCGCTGGCCAATGCGGGCACGGTTCCAGACGGATTGCAGGCCGGCGGTCTGGTCGTGGCACCAGGTGCCGGGACCACGGCCGGCGTCTGGACCGGCGCGCAGTTGCCGCAGCAAAGCGTGGCCGGCGGTCGTACCCAGGTCGAGATCAAGCAGACCGAGCAGAAGGCGATCCTGAACTGGTCGAGCTTCAATGTCGGCCGCGATACCGACGTTTATTTCAATCAGACCGCCGGCGGCACCGACCAGGCGAACTGGATCGCGCTCAACCGCGTCACCGATCCATCGCTGGCGCCGAGCCGCATTCTCGGTACCATCAAGGCCGAAGGGCAGGTCTATGTCGTCAACAAGAACGGCATCGTGTTCGGCGGATCAAGCCAAGTCAATGTCAACAGTTTCGTCGCTTCGTCGCTGAGCCTGTCGGATGAACAGTTCCGCGCCGGCATCAATGCGCAACTCGTGATCTATGACGATGGGTCGGGCAACGGCAAGATCGCCAAGCCGCAATTCGGCTATCTCGGCCAGGGGCAGCCGCTCAGCTATCTCGGCCTCAATGCGCCGGGGCAGGTGGCGGGTGTGGCCATCGGCGACGCCCCCGGTGACGTGACAATCGCTGCGGGTGCGCAGATCACCACCGCGAGCGGCGGCAAGGCGCTGGTCTTTGCGCCGCATGTCATCAATGCGGGCCGCATCTCCGCGCCGGATGGCCAGGTGATCCTGGCGGCGGGTGAGCAGGTCTATCTCATCGACGACAAGTTCGGCGGCGTCCGCGGCCTCGAAGTCGCTGTCTCGGCGCCGATGCGCTGGATGTTCGACTACTACGCCATGATGGCCGCCACGCGGCTCGACAAATTCTCGAACCTCAATGCTTTCTCGGGCGATTTGCAGAATATCGTGTTTCCCGAGATGACGGCGCGCGCGGCGGCGGTCGGCTACAGCGTGATCAATGATGGCATGGTGCAGGCCAGCCACGGCAACATCACGCTGATGTCGCGCCAGATCACCCAGAACGGCGCGCTCGAAGCCTCGACCGCGCTCAACAACCGCGATGGCTCCATTATCCTGCGCGCTTTCGAAGGCGGCATGATGTCATATGCCAGCTCGATCTCGGCCGGCTCGCCGCTGCGATACTGGAAAACGGGAACGCTCATTCTCGGACCCGACAGCGTGACCACGGCAATGCCCGATCTCACCGATACCAGCGAGATCGAGCAATCGTCGCTATCGACCCGCTACAGCCCCGGCCGCATCGAGATGCGCGGCACGCTCATCGATATCGAGGCGCGCGCGAGCGTGATCGTTCCCGCCGGCAAGATCAGCATAGTGGCGAGCACTTTGGCGGATGTCGGCGAGACACCGATCACGGGCGAGCACAATCTGTATGACGGCAGCCGCGTTTATATCGGTGAAGATGCCTATCTCAGCGTTGCCGGTCTGCAGAATATCCTGCTCACCATGGAGAGCAATGTCGTCACGGGCGAATTCCGTATCAACGAACTGCGCGATTCGCCGCTGTATCGGGATTCATGGCTGCGCGGAAAAACCGTCAGCGTGGACAAGCGTGTGAGCGGCCTGTTCACCGACGGGCCGATGGCCGATGTGCAATGGGTCTCGGGTTCGCCGGGCAAATGGGTGGGAACACCACTCGGCGATTTCTCCGGCTGGATCGGCGTCGGCAACACCACGCTGGGCGAACTATCCGCGAACGGACGTCTCACTCTGCCGGATGGCAGCGTCAAGGAAGCCTCGATCACCATCAAGTCGAGCGGGGATATCATCACCCGCCAAGGCTCGCTGATCGATGTCGCGGGTGGCTCGGTACGCTATCAGGACGGCTGGATCACCACCACCAAACTGCTCGGCGCCGATGGCCGCATCTATGATATCGGCAACGCGATGCCGGATCAGCTTTATGGGGGGGTCGCGGGCTCATTCTCGCGCACGCATAATGTTCAGGGCAAAATCGATCCACGCCTGACCGAAACCTGGATGACGATTTTCGATCGTGGCCAGTCGCGCCGCTTTGAGCGCGGCTATGTCGAAGGCCGCGATGCCGGCGCCATCCGCATGTATGCGGCGTCGGCCATGGTGCTCGACGGCAGCTACTGGGGCGGCGTCATCAATGGCGAGCGCCAGATCGCATCCGGCAAGCTCGCCAAGGGCGGCAGCATCACCATCGGCGGTGGCGGCGATGAATATGGCCGCTGGCTGATCGGCGATCTCGTTGTCTCCGACACCCCCCAATTGCTGCCCGATGATTTCTCCGCGACTGCGGTGCTCGATCCGCGCTGGGGGGCGCCGCCGGCGTTGAAGCCGCCGGTCGAAGATCCGAATCATCCAGGGCAGTATCTCCCGCTCGATCCGGACTTTGCGGATAATTGGATCGAGCCGGTCAAGAAGACCTATCTCGATGCCGAGGTGCTTGCCCAGTCGGGCCTGTCGACATTCAATCTGTTCGTGCGCAACAGTTTCACTCTTGCCAAAGATGATCGGCTGGAGCTCGCGCCGGGCACCACCTTCGGCGTCATCGCCAATACATCCGGACCTGCCACCTTTGCCATCGACGGCAGCATTCGCATCGCCGGCGGTACCGTCCGTTTCGCCGGTGCAGACAACGCGAATTATGGCGCGACCGCCGTCATCGATGTCAGCGGGGAATGGCGCAACGGGACGCTCGGCGATGCGCCTCCGCTGATCAACGGCGGCAGCATCACGATCGCCGGCAAGTTCGCACCTGGGCTCACGCTGGATGTCTCCGGCGGTGGCTGGTACGACCTGTCGAGCAACAAGACCAAGCTCAAATTCGGCGATGCCGGCGTCCTGTCTTTGTCGCCCCACGATATCGGGCAACTGGCCGGCCTCGACATGCGCGGCTATTCCGCTGCATCAGACGGCATACTGACCGTGATCACTACGGGATCGGTTCAGGTCGGCGGCATTGCGGCGAGCGACCCGGCGATCGGATGGATCCCGGACGGGCTGTTTGCCGATCGCGGTTTTCGCGCATTCAGCCTGACAACCACGGGCATCATCACCATCCCCGACGGCGCCGCCATCGCGCAACTGCCGGCCAGCATCGATACCCGCAGCATCGATGTTGCCGCCGTCGCCTCCGGCACACGGCTGTCGGATCTCGGCAAGATCACGGTTCTGCCGGCAGTTGATCGCAGCACGCATCAGCCGACATCGCTGTCGCTTGCCGGCGACAGCGTCATCGTCGGTGAAGGCGCCGTGTTGCGCGCGGATGTCGGCGGCAGCATCACGCTCGTGGCCAATGGTCATCCCGATCTCGCCGGCGGTCCGCAGATCGCGGGAGACGTGATCATCCGCGGCACGCTGGACGCGCCGGGGGGAAATATCAGCCTGTCGAGCAATATCGGCTCGGTGCAATTGATCGATCGCGGGCAGCTGCTGGCGCGGGGCTCCGCTGTGGTGGTCGCGGACAAATACGGATTGCGTGCGGGCAAGATATTGGATGGCGGCGTGGTATCGATCACCGCGGTCGATGTGAAGATTGGCGAGGACACGTTGATCGATGTGTCCGGCAGCAGCGGCGAAATCGATGTGGTCGCCGATTCCGGCCGCTGGGAGGCACGGACGCTGGCGAGCAATGGCGGTTCGATCGTGATCGCTGCGAGTGGAGCGACTATCGACGGGCAATTCCGTGGCTTCGCCGGCGGCAAGGGCGCTGTCGGCGGATCGATCTCGATCAGCGTTGCAGGCAACGCCGGGTCGCCGCGCCAGGCGCTGCAGAATCTTCTGGGATCGATTGATCCCGACTGCTTCGGCGCGGGGACTGGCACCTGCGACATGAACTGGCAGGATGCGATCGGCTTCGACTACAGTATGCTGTTCGGCGGCCCAGGCTCGATGATTTTCACGATGGATCTGGTCAACGCGCTGCCAGGCGGACCGAAAATAATCATCTCTCGGGCTGCCGGCGGCGGTAGCAATGAAGTCGATCCACGCAATTTCGGCTGGACGGACGATACGCTGGACTATTTCGGCATGCTGCTCGGCAGCGATATCCGGCCGATTTTCGCCGGCGCGGCAGCGATGAAGACCGTCAACATTCAGCCACGCAGCCTGCAAGGTGGCGGCTTCGCCGATTTGTCGCTGACGACCGAGGGGGCCGTTGTCATCGATGCGACCGATCTGGCTTTCAGCCGATCGATCACCGTCGCTGCGCCGATCGCCAGCGTGGGCGCCGGCACAGCCAGCCTGTCGGCGCCTCATGTGGTGCTCAATGCTCAGTCCGCATCGGCAGGTCCTGCCGGTACCGGCCGCCTTGTCATCACCGCGGATTTGATCGATGTGACGAATGCCGGATTTAACGGCTTCGCCGAAACCCAGTTGGTGGCCCGCGAACTGCGGATGGGGGCGCTGCTGACCAATCTGACCGACAATCGGTCGTCGACACTCGCGGCCGATGGCCGTCTCGAACTGATGGTCGGCCAGCTCTATCCGGCCACCGGCATCCTAGCATCGATCAGCGCCGGCACCGAATTGGTGATCGAGCGCAACGGCGATGTGAGTCTGCCGCTGTCGGTGGCCGGCTCGCTCACGCTGGAAGCGCCGACCATCCGCCAGAACGGCGTCGTGCGCGCGCCGTTCGGCCGTATTGTTTTCAAGGCCAGCAACGAGATCCTGCTCGGTGCAGGCAGTATCACCTCGGTTTCGGGTGATGGTCTCGTGCTTCCTTATGGCACGTTGAGCAACAATGAATTCTGGCTCGATCCCGTCACCGCGCCGACCGAGGTAGAACCGGCGCCGAAACTCAGTAGCCTGCCGGAAAAGAGCATCATTCTGGATGCGCCGAATGTGCGGCTCAGCAGCGGTTCGGTGGTCGATATCCGTGGCGGCGGCGATCTCTATGGATGGGAGCACGTACCCGGCCCGGGCGGCTCGCGCGATATCCTGAACCAGTCCGGCATGTTCGCGATCATGCCGGCGATGCGCAATGCCACCAGTTCGCTCGGACGCGTCTGGCTTGCCGGCGGTAACGGCCTCGCGGCTGGCTGGTACGCGTTGCTACCGGCGCGTTACGCACTGTTGCCCGGCGCCTATGCGGTGTCGATGGTGAAGGGATCCGAAGGCAGCGCGCCACTTGCATCGTCGGCCATGCTCGACGGCACGCTGATCGTCGCCGGCTATCGCGGCGACGCCTTCGGTGATGGCCGCGATCAGTTGTCCTCGACGTGGCGCGTGATGTCGGGCGAGGTGATCCGCAGCTACAGCGAATATAACGAGGCCTATGCCAACACCTATTTCCAGTCGGAGGCGTTCAAGCTGAGCCAGTACCGGCTGACGGGCATCGACGTGCTGACGCCGCGATTGCCGATGGACGGCGGCTCGGTCGTCTTCAAGGCGACGCAGGATCTGCTGCTGGATGGCCAGTTGCAGTCGTTGGCGGCGCCGGGCGGGCGAAGTGGTCTGGTGGATATCGCCAGCGCGAAGATCGCGATTCTTGGCGCCGTCCAGGACCGTAGCGATCTGGCCGGCTATCTGATCATCGATGCGCGCTCGCTCAGCAATTTCGGTGCAGGAAGCCTGCTGATCGGTGGCATGCGCAGCGGTGATGCGCGCGGTCTCAAGATCGATGTCACCGCAAGCGATGTCGTCGTTCGCAACGATGCCGACAATGCATTGAGCGGCGCGGAAATCCTGCTCGCCGCGAGCGACAACGTCGCGATCAATGACGGCAGTGTGGTGCGGGCGCAGGGCGCGCCGCAGACGGACAGTCTCGATCTGGTCATGGCTCCCCGGATCAAGGCGGTCTATGGCGATCCCGGCGGTATCAGTGACGGCAATCCGAACAACGATATCCTGTTGTCGCCGTCGAAGGATTATGGCGCATTGGTCCGTGTGTCGGTCGGCAATGCGGTCAAGGTGATCCGCGAGAATGTCGATACGACCATTGGCGGCACCGTCACGGTCGGTGCGGATGTGGTTCTGTCCGGCAGCAGCTCGTTGATGCTCGACGCCACGCGGGACACGCTGGTGGCGGGATCGGCCAGCCTCTCGGCGGCGGCGATGTCGCTGGCCAGCGGGCGCATCGGCTTCGGCGGCGGCACCGGCGGCCTGGTGCTGGATGCGGCCTCGCTGTCGCAATTCGCGAATACCGATGCGCTGACGCTGCGCAGCTATAGCAGCATCGATTTCTTCAGTTCAGTCGATCTTGGCAATGCTGGCCGCGGTACGGTTACGCTCGATGCGGCCGCTTTTGTCGGTCATGGTACCGACGCCGTGACGATCAGCGGACGCAGCATTGCGCTGGACAATAGCGGCGCGGCCTATGCCGGCCCTGCCGGCGCCGGCCATGCGCGGCTGTATCTGCGCGGCGAGGAGATCGTGCTCGGTAGCGGCAGCAAGACGATCACGGGCTTCGATGCGGTTGTGCTGGAAGGCAGCGCCCGGATCACCGGCCGCGGCAACGGCGCGATCGACGCGCAGCAGGCAGACGTCACCCTCGCAGCGCCGCTGGCCACCGGGCGCGGCGGTGCCTTTCAATCGCTGGTCACGCAAGGCGCCTTGCATGTAATCGGCAGCGGCAGCGCCGACGCCGATGCCGGTGACAGCCTCGGTGTGCGCATCAACCTCACCGGCGCCTCGGTTGATCTCGGTAGCCGCATCGTGGCACGCGGTGGCGCCGTCAATCTGACGGCCACCGGCGGCAATGTGGTGGTCGGCGCCGGCGGCGTCATCGATGTCAGCGGCTTCCGCAAGGAGTTCTTCGACGTTACCGAAGCTGCCGATGCGGGCAGCATCGCCCTGACAGCTGTGGGTTCGGTGGTGGTGTCGCCGGGCGGCCAGCTGAATCTCGCCGCCGATCCGGCCGGCGGCCATGCCGGCAAGCTGACACTTGTTGCGTCCGGTGGCGGCACGGTCGTACTCGACGGCCGCATCGATGCGGCGGCAAGCGCGAGCGGCAAGGGCGGCTCCTTCGTCCTCGATATCGCCGCGCTGCCCGATTATGCAGCGCTCAGTCAGGTGCTGAATGCCGCGGGCTTCTCCACCTCGCGCAACATCCGCGTGCGCAATGGCGACGTGCTGGTCGACGGCGTCACCAATGTCGGCGAATTCATTCTGTCGGCGGACCAGGGCGTGGTCACGCTGGCGGGCCTGATCGATGCGCGCGCCGAATATGGCGGAACGATCTCGGTCTTTGCCGGTGGCAATCTGACCATGCTGGGATCGGCCCATCTGCTGGCCGGCGCCACCGGCAGCTATGGCGGCGGCCGCGTGACGCTGGAAACCCGCAATGGCCAGCTCGATCTGCAAGGCGGCACCATCGATGTCGCCGATGCGGCGGGGGCCAATGGCGGCCGCGTGCGCCTGCGCGCGCCGCAGATCGATACGCCGAATGGCGTCAACATTAACGTTGCGCAACTGCGGACGGGGATCGTTGGCGCGCAATCGGCCGTGCTGGAAGGCGTTCGCGTCGGCGTGGTCGATGCGGCGCATTCCTTCGACACCGTGCGTGCCGACATGGTTACGGCTGCCAACATGTTTGCGGATAATGCCACGGCGATCGCGGCCGGCCTCGGCCTGCCATCGAATATCGTTGTGATGCCCGGCATCGAGATCGACAGCGCGGGCGATCTGGTGGTCAGCTCCGATTGGAATCTGTTCACAGATTTCGGTGCCAATGCCCGCCAGGGCACGCTGACCCTGCGGGCGGGCGGCAATCTCACCATTCTCGGTCATATCAGCGACGGCTTCTCGCAGGCCGATCGCAGCGGCGGGCTGCAGGATGCGGAATCGTGGAACCTGCGGCTGGTGGCCGGCGCCGACCTGACCTCGGCTAATGGACTGGCGCTGACGCCCGGCGCGGCATTGGCGGCCGGCACTGGCACGCTCACCATCGGTGCCGCGGGTAACGGCCGCGTCGTGCGCACCGGCACCGGGGATCTCGACGTCAAGGCGGGACGCGATCTCGTGCTGGCTGACTATATGTCGTCGATCTACACCGCCGGCCGCGCGGACACCGTGCTTCTGGCCGATTTCATCACGCCCGCCGGGGCGATCTATGGCATCGACGGCGGCAATCTGCGCATCGATGTGCAGGGCAGCGCCAGCGCGGCGCTGGCTCCGGCGCGCGACGGCAACACCAGCGATCCTTACTTCAAGGATCAGAACCAGCTCTTCGTCGAGTGGCTGAAGAAGACCGGCACGACCGACCTGAATTTCGTGTATCTGAACGGACATCAGTCGTCGTGGTGGATCGATTTCAGCATGTTCGCGCAGGGCGTCGGCGCGCTTGGCGGCGGCAATGTCGCGGTGTCGGCGGGGGGCGATCTCACCAATATGCTGGTCGCGCTGCCCACCACCGGGCGTGTCAGCGGCGGCTTGACTGCGGGGCAGGCGAAGGTCCTGCATGTCAGCAATGGTGGCCTGATGGATGTCAGTGCCGGCGGCGCGGTCCGTGCCGGTTACTATTATGTCGGCGGCGGCGCCGGCGAGATCACCGCCGGCGAGTTCACCAATGGCCGCACAGTGTCGGTGACTTCGTCCAGCGTGACCACGGTCTATGATATCGCGCCGGTGATTGCGCTCGGCGATGCGGCGATGACGGTCCGCACCGCCGGCGATCTGCGCCTGCAGACGGTGCTCGATCCGTTGATGCTCAATGCGGACTCGACCTGGTTTGCGGGCAGCGGCGATCGCTACGCGGCCTTCATGAGCGGCTATACCGACCGCACGGCGCTTGATCTGGTCTCGACAGGTGGCAATATCACGCTGGTCGAACAGGGGCGCTTCCTGTCGAAGGGCCTGGTCATGCCCTTCGGCAACAGTAATGAGGAATACAACTATTCGCTGATCGGCCAGCTGGCGACCAATCTGTATCCGTCGATGCTGCGTGTCACCGCCCTGAACGGGTCGGTGACCAGCCTCGGCCGTCTGTTCACAATGCCCGGCAGCCGCCCCGAACTGCGCATCGTCGCCGACCAAAATGTCACGCTCAGCGAGACGATCATGTCACGCGCCAACCCCGACATGTTGCCGTCGGTATACTACCCAGTCGGTATTAATGTCGCGGACATCAAATATTATTCCGGCGCATTCCTGCCGGAATCCGACGACTATCAGTCGCCGCAAGACAACGGCTTCCACGAAGCGCTGCGCAACGAAATGAATTTGATGCTCAACATGACGCTTGGTCCGTTGGGTAGCGTGATCATGAGCGTTCGCAATCCCGAACATCTGATCAACGAAGGTGACATCGAGCCGAGTCGCATCTTCGCCAGGACGGGGACGATCAGCAATGCGTTCTTCAAGAGCCGCTCCGGTTCGCGCATGAGCATCCTGATTTCCAACGAACAGACCTGGCTGCGGGCCGGCGCCGACATTCGCAACGTCAATTACGATCTGCGCAACGTCAATCGTACCGATGTGTCGATGCTCGATGCGGGCAAGGATATCATCGGCGGCGATATCAAGATCCGCGGTCCCGGTGCCATCCTGCTGACCGCCGGCCGCGATATCTATGGCTCGGATTTCACCGTCTTCAGCTACGGCAATTACGATCGCTACAGCCCAACCAACCGC
This sequence comes from Pseudomonadota bacterium, assembly GCA_023451825.1. GTDB lineage: Bacteria > Pseudomonadota > Alphaproteobacteria > Rhizobiales > Xanthobacteraceae > Tardiphaga. Next base: position 77,990 of record JAEXYA010000014.1, on the reverse strand, counting down.
GCCGAAGAGTTTTCGCAAATCAAGGGACTGCCGGACGATGGCGCGGCGACCACGTTGATGGCAGGCCTGCATGGCCAGCAGCCAGCCTATGATGCCTTCGCCGAGGCCTATCTCAATCCGGCGAACCTGGCTTTGATGCCGGATTACTTGAAGACGATCACTCTGACGGGCGAGCAGGTACCGCTTTATTATCCAAACCTTATCGAGCCGCGTGGAAACCAGTTCATATTGCAGCGAACTGGGCTTGCAAAGTTCGTCCATGATATGACCGGCGAATGGTTGACCTTGAACGATGCCTGGATACGCTTCACGACCCTGCCTGCGGTGACGCAGCAACGCTTCATCCGCGAGGCCTATATGCAGGAGCTGCGCGCCGCCGGTGACAATCAAGTCACGTTGGATATCGAGGGCCGGCCGCTCAACGGCGGCTACAAGCGCGGCTACACGGCGATCGAGACGCTGTTCCCGGGCAATAGCTGGAAAGGCGATATTAAGCTCGGCAACGCCACCTTGCGCACCATGGCGGGCGGCAATATCGAAACCCTGACGCCCGGCGGCGCGCTGCAGGTGGCCGCGCTCGGCACGGTCGTGCCCAGCGGGGCGGGCCTGGTGACGCTTGGCTATGGCGACATCAACATTTTCGCCCGCGACAGCGTGACGGTGAACCGTTCGCGCATCCTGACCTTCGCCGGCGGCGACGTCACCATCTGGTCCACGCTCGGCGATATCGACGCCGGCCGCGGCGCCAAGACCGTGCGCGTGCCGTCGGCGCCGGAAGTCGAGACCGATCAGGATGCCATCACCACCGTGCGCGAGCGCGCCGATATCGGCGGCAGCGGCATCGGCACCATCATCGGCTTTGCCGGCGTCGAGCCGGGGGACGTGTCGCTGATCGCGCCGGAAGGGACCGTTGATGCGGGCGATGCGGGCATCCGCGTCAGCGGCAATTTCGTGGTGGCGGCGCTCCAGGTGCTCAATGCCGAGAACATCAAGGTCGAAGGCGAGAAGAAGGGCCTGGCGAAGATTGAGCACACGTCGATCAGCCTGAATGTGGAGACCAAGGACAAGGCTGCCGAAGATGCAGTCAAGGAGACGACGCAGAACAAGGGCAACGAGCGCCCGTCGGTGATCATTGTCGAAGTGCTCGGCTATGGCGGCGCCGGCGCGGCCGATCAAACGATCGAGAAACAAGGCGAGGAAGAACAGAAAAAACGCAATGAGCGGCGGTCCGACAGATATGACCCTCGCAGCCCGGTCCAGGTGCTAGGCGCCGGCGAACTCACTGACCTCCAGACGGAAGCGCTGATCTATCAAAAGAAGCAGTCTGTGCAGTAAATGTCATAGATGAGGGGAGCCTCACGACCTCCACCGCAACGATGACGGAGTGATCGCGGCTCGATCTCGAATGGTCGCCAAATGGCGCTCCCTAGCGGAATCGAACCGCTCTCTCCACCGTGAAAGGGTGGCGTCCTAACCGATAGACGAAGGGAGCAAAACGTCGGATCGGACAAGTTCCGCAGTCGGACCAGGCCACCGGCATTCGCACGGTTAGAAAATGGCTGGAACATCAGTGCGTTAGACGTTCCGCCAGACACTGCGCCGGCCGGAAACAAATCAGTCCCGCGTCAGTGAGCGAACCTATAATGACCTTTGGCGGGGTCGGCAAGTGATCTGAGCCAGCATTTTGCAAGATCGTCATCAGATGGGGATATCAGCCCCGGCCGTGCCGTCATTGCGAAACTGAGGATGGATCGCAACGCTTCATCAAGCCTGCCGTTCTAGTCTCGGACGGGGGCGTGGAGACCATGATGGCAGTAACGAAAAAGCGCGATGTCCGGCGGTCGGTGCACCAGTCCGGCTGGATCACGCTCGATGGCGGTTTTGCCGCGCGCCCCTGCAATGTGCTCGATCTGTCCGCCAGCGGCGCGAAGCTGGTGGTGGATGATCCTACCTCGGTGGGAAACAAGGTGCGGCTGGCCTTCTCACGCGATGCCCGCACCGGGCGAAGCTGTGAAGTCGTGTGGCGACGCGGCAAGACGCTCGGCGTTCGTTTCGTCGGTTGAGCGCCATGCAGCTGGAAATCATCGTGCCGGTGCTGATGAGCTGCGCGCTGTTGTGGTGGATCGGCCGCAGCATGGGCTGGACAACGCGCCTGATGGTGGTGGCGATCACACTGGTGCTGATCGTCGCCGTCCTGCTGATCGAAAAAGCAATCCAGTAGGTTTCACGTGAGCGGTGGCGAGACCCATGTGGCAAAGCCGGGCCGCTGAGAGATGACGTCGTACCAGCGCGCGAGATTCGTGAAATTCGGACGCGCGACGCCTTCCACGCCGAACCATCGTCGTGCGTAGCAGCCGATGACCAGGTCGGCGAGCGTGAAACCGTCACCTTCGAGATACGCACGCCCGGCCAGTTGGGTGTCGATCATGGCCCAGAGCTTGGCGTTCTCATCGGCGGCTTTCTGCAAGGCCGCCATATCGCGCTGCGCCGGTGGCGTGCGGACCAGACCCCAGAACAATGGCCGTTCGGCGGGCTGCAGCGTGCTCAGGACCCAGTCGAGCCAACGCTCGATACCGGCGCGCGTTTGCGGCGCGGCCGGGTAAAGCGCCAAGTCGGTATCAAAGGTGAGGGCAAGGTAGCGCACGATCGCGTTGGATTCCCAAAGCGTGAAATCGCCATGTTGCAGCGTCGGTACACGGCCATTCGGATTCATCGTCAGATAGGCAGCACCTGTATTGTGGCCGAACTGCATGCCGGCATCCGTGCGCGCGAAAGCGAGGTCGAGTTCGTGGAAACACCACAGAACCTTTTGCACATTGACCGAATTGGCGCGGCCCCAGAGATGCAGCGGCGGGGATGGTTGGCGGCTCACAGCGACGTTTCCGTGTTGATGTTCGATGCGAGGATGTAGCTGGCTTTGTCGCCGGCCCACAAGCGCGTCCCGCTCGTGGCTGACATGTCGAAGCGATGCCAGAAACCAAACGTGCCCCGCAGATGCGAGGCCCGTTGATGTCCAGAATATTCGGCTGCGTCGCTCGACTCAGCGACCGAAGAACAGCCACAGCAGGATGATCACTGGAATCGGCACACCCAGCAGCCAAAGCAAAATTCCGCGTCCCATAGTCTCAGCCTCCGTTACAATCGATGTCGCATTCATAACGTCATCGATGATGCGGAGTTCCATTGGCACGGAATGGATTGCGCTCTTCGATCACCAGTGTCCGGTGTTCGGCATGGAGCTCCAAGGCTCTTGCGGTGGCAGCGCGTCGCCCTTTTGCAGGATCTCGATCGAGTGCAGATCGGGCGAGCGAACGAAAGCCATCTGGCCATCACGCGGCGGACGGTTGATGGTGATTCCGAGCTTCATCAGGCGATCGCACGTGGCATAGATGTCATCGACTTCATAGGCGAGATGGCCGAAGTGGCGGTCTTCGCCGTAAGTCTCTTCGTCCCAATTATAGGTCAGTTCGACCAGCGGTGCACCACGCCCCGTCTGACCAGACAATGCCGGGATATCTTCGTCAGCGGCGAGAAACACCAATGTGAATTTGGCTTTTTCGTTATCAACGCGGCGGACTTCTTTAAGGCCGAGCGCGTCGGCGTAGAATTTCATGGCGACGTCGAGATTGCGGACGCGAAGCATGGTGTGCAGAAAGCGCATGGGATGAGCTCCATGAGAAAGGCTGGTGCAAGCCGAGCGGCTGCGGAGCATTCCATAGCAGCTAAATGCGTCGAGCGGCAGGGGCCGCCTCAGGCGGAGACGTCGATGATGGCGGGGGTATCGATCTCACGCTTGTGCCAGACGGTGAGATCCTTGCGCGGACTGTGCCACGTATATTCGTCGCCCTTGGCCGCAAGGTGGGACAGCGCAGCCGCATGAGCCTGATCTTCGCTCGCTGCCTCGACCACCACCTCGGTCGATTCCTCGACAGATCGCACGACCACGATGCTATAAAATTTTTTCGTCATGGCTGGACAACAGGCGACATTGCCAGGCGTTCCCGCATCGCGTGCGCCTCGCATGTCGGCGCCGCTATTGCGGCGCGATGCTGAAGTGGCTGTCGTCTATTTTCTCGTGAGTGATATCGACGAAGGCGCCGGGAAAGCGCACCGCTCGGCCCGCTCGATCAAAGGTGCAGCGACCGCGCGCATAGACCCAGTGCACCTGATTGCTAGCGATGATGCGATACTCCATCGAGAAAATGTCGCCCGTCGCCATGACGCGATCGATTTCTGCAGCGAGGGAAGCGGCGTCGTCGGGATGGATCGCCGCCAGCCATTTCCTTAACGGAGAGCCGAGCGCTGCTTCCTCTTCGGTGATGCCGAACAGTCCGGCGGCAGGGCCGTCGGCATAGACGCGGTTGTTCGGAACATCCCAGTCCCAGGTTCCGACCAATTGTTCCCGAATATCGGACGCCGGACCTGCATACCGCGCACCGGTTTCAGCCGCCTCGAGCGACGCCATCCGCAACAGCTGCGCGAGCACGTCATGGTGGTTGTGGGCTGCCGTCTCGGCTAATTTACGGCATATTTCGGACATGGCCCGTCCGTGGATCATGCTGGACTCCGGAACGATTTACCCGATAGTCGTATTATTAGATTGCATTCGATCTATTTAATTTGATGTGCCGGCGAAGGTTCCGAGCCTCGCTTGCACAACTTGGGAGTGATCGTCGTGTGGCGATTTGGACGGGCCTCCGACGAAGAGGCGTTGAAGATGGTTGTTGCTTACCTCAGTATTAATGAACCGGAACGCCGTCGCGAAATTCTCGATCTGGCTGAAAGATATGCTCGGGAGACCAAGGCGCCGCCGATCTCTCAGGACAATTTCGAAAACAAGTAGTTCGACGAAAGTGTAGTAAGCCAACCTGATCTCGCAAGACAGCTGGTGCCGGCAGGCCGATTTTAACGTCTGCAAATGCCTTCGGTAAAATATGATGCAGCGGAAACCTGCGTCGGTTACGTTAAAATTGAAGTGTAGTTGCGGACAAAATGGCATGCGGTATGGATGATCCCAGGCGAGGATCGAACCATGTCCGCTTCATTTCATAATGCCGACAAGCCTACCCACCGGCGCGTGATGCTGGTCGGATTTCTATTTTGCACCGCCTTCATCGTCATTAGTTTCTTTGCGCGCCCACAGCCGCAAACCGACTACGTGCTGGTGAAAGCCGATAAATTGGTGCGCACTGCTGGTCAGCCGGTCAAGGCGAACTAGGATCGCCAAATCTTAGCGCTCGCCGGGCGTCGTGTTCGGTGTGAAAGGCACGATGACCCGGGCAGGGGGCATGGCATCGACGGAAGGTGCGTCGGCGACAGCAGCCGTGCCAGCCGACGCGGGCGTCGGTTCAAAGAGAGCTGGCACAAAGGCGATCAGTGCGCAGATAAGCCCGACGGCGCCGAGCAATAAGATGGTGTTGTCTTCTTCACGAGGTCCCATGGGCCGAGAACGCGCGAGCGAAATACCGGTTCCCTTTGGACACATGTTCAGATTTTGAGATCGAGAACTGTCTTGTTTTCCGACGGGCGGTGACCGTCATGCAGGGTCTGTTGATAGGCGCGACTGGCTTGCAATTGATCCCAGGTGCCTTGGCGTAATCGCAATGCACCGTAAGGCGCCGGGTGCGGCTGCACAGTGATGGTCGGTACAATGAGCGCGCGTGACGTCATAAACGGTCAATGCGGATCACCATTGCAGGTTCAAAAACACCACCACACGAGCTTGACGATCCGTTAACGCGAAAACGCGACTTTGAACGAAAACAGCGCCCCGAAGGGCGCTGTTGGATGAAAGGCCCGAGGCCGCCGGTTAAATTCCGAACGGGACCCCGTAATAGTCGTTGATCGATCGCGCCCGGGACGAATCCGCCCAATTCCAGTCGGTGCCATCCTCATATTTCGGAGCGCGTTCGAGCTGCTGCTGCGTCACACCTGTCCGGTAGCCGCCGATATCGGTGTCGTATTTCAGCGACTGCCAGGGCAGAGGATAATGATCGTCGCCAATTCCCATGAAACCGCCGAATGACAGGACGGCATAGGAAACGCGGCCGCTTTTCTTGTCGATCATCACCCGTTCGATCGAACCGATCTTCTGATCGTCGGCGCCAAACACAGCGGTGCCTTCGACCTTGTCGCTGCCGATGAGATTGCCTTGTTCACTTGCTTCGAGTGCCATGGTTTTCTCTCCGTGTTGGATTACCGGCCCAACATGCGGCGGGGGGAAACGTTCCCATCCTAGCGGCTGGCGACAAGTCGCAGCCTCGGCTTCAGCGTCGCCCTGAGATCTTCGTTGAGCTGCAGCACCCGCGGATCGCGCGACCGCGCGGCGCAGGTCGAGAACTGGTTGACCGAGCGTGCAAGCGCGGCCCGCTCTTCATGCGTACGTGTGACCTGCGGGTGCGCGAGGCGCAGGACCATGCCGCCGAGACCGACCAGCAATTCGTCCAGCGCCATATCGATCTTGGCGATCTGTTCCATCATCGGCGTTGCTCCACTGCTTGAAGATGCCCGCCGGATGCGCTGCATTTCCATCAACCATGTCGTTATCGTCGTGAGGGAAAGCGCCGGCTTGATGGGCCGTTCCGGGGCGCGCTGACCTATGGTGAATGATGGATTAAGTGCATCGCAGCGAGAGTTGGCGTCCACGCAGGTGGCTGAGGCCGCGTGCCTGTCGAAGCCGGCTGCAGCGCAATCGCGTGAATGTGCGTATCGAACCTGTCGACGCCTGAAACCAACAAAATGCATGCGCGTTATCGGCGCAATAACACAGGAGACAATCTCATGAAGAAGGCAGCAATCATCCTTGCCTCGGTCGTCGCGCTCGGCGCGGCAACGGTGAGCGCGCCGGCCGAAGCGCACGGTTGGCGTCATGGCTGGGGACCGGGACCGGCGATTGGTTTCGGTATCGCGGCCGGCGCTCTCGCTGCAGGCGCAGCGGGTGCATATGGTCCGTATTACGGCCCACGCTATTACGGTGGCCCGCGCTATTATGGCTATTACGGTCCACGCTATCGTCCGGCCTATTACGGCGGATATTACGGCCCACGCTACGGCTATGGTTACGGTGGACCGCGCTACTACCGCACATACGGCTACTGGTAAGCTGAGTGCGACTGCAGTGATGAAAAAGCCCGAAGCGTCAGCTTCGGGCTTTTTGGCAATCCGATCATTCGCGACTTAACGCCCGGTGGCGTTCCGTCTGGGATGCGGCGTGACGAACTCATTCCATTCCGTAGAGCGGACTTTTTCAATCACCGCATCGTAATAGCCTTCGCGATCACGCTGCAACTTCGCCTGTTTTTCACGAAATTGGATCACGCGCTGTTCGATATCGGCGCGCGCTGAGGACATCAAATCGTCGGTCATTTTTTCTTTCTTGTATTGTCCGCTAGGGGGCGGCCGGGATATTGGCCGACCGAATGCGGCATCATTGCAGCGGCGTCGCGATCCGATGCCTGTGTGCAAGACGGCTTTCCGGTTGCCTGAAACGCCGTATTGCCGGAAATGTTCCTGCGGAGCGGCAAATCAGCATTTTGAGCTTTAGGAAGCGTCACGTCGTCCGGTTATAAGGGCGGATGCGGTCCGCCATGTCGGCTGCCAAACGGGAGTGCACATGAGCAAGCAGGCCATGCGGGAAGAAGCCGAGCGACTGATCCGCGAATCACTGGAGCGCAAGACCGTCGTCGTGAAACAGGGCGATACCCGTATCCTCTCCAATTGCGGTAAATGCGGTGCGCCGAACAAAGTCTCCGCGCCCAAGGGCGTGACCCGCGTTGAGTTTGCCTGCAAAGAGTGTGGTCACACGCAAGTCACGCTATGAGTGTAGTGCACGGCCGGTGCAAGATTTGCTTTGTATTTTGCAACGTCCGAGATCATGATTGCCGGTAACGGCGGCGGCCAGTCTGCCGAAAAGCAATCACAGGGTGTGAAACCTTTAACCCTTGGACTGGTATTGGGTGCTGCTGGGTTTTGGGGACGACAATGCGGTTTCGCGTATCGCGTATTTTGGGGCTTCTGGTTTTCGCTGGCGTAGCGCCGGCAAGTGCACAATCTATCCGGACGGCGGAACCGTTGGTTCTGGCGCCGTATGAAAGCGCGCTCGTCTACGACGGATCGTGCTCAGCCGGTAAAGTGCTGAAGGTCACCGGAGCAATCCGCGGCCTGCGCCGCAAAAAGGCGTGTGTTGCGATCGGCGAGGCCCAGGCGTCACTCGGCGCTGCCATCCAATAAAATGCCGCGGCGCGGAATGATGCGCATTCGGTCATTTTGGATTTAATCCGTCAATCGTCCGTTAAGGCATTCTCTGCTGAGCCATTTCCAGGCGCGGGGCGCGTGATAGCCTTGCGTCATGATCCGTCTCGCACCCGTCTCATCGGTTCTGGCGTCGGAAACAGCGCATAGCGTCCGGCCGCCGGCGACCATCGACAGCAATGACGACAACCAGCGCAATTACTGGGCGTATCGGTTCGGCATATCGTCGGAGGATCTGAATTCGGCGATCGAAGCTGTTGGGCCGTCGGTCGCGGCGGTTCGCCGGCATATCGGCAAATAGCGATCTCTGACGTCCCCTCCAATTCAAGGCTCTTAACGAGGAAAGCCCCGCCGGGGGAGGGGCGGGGCTTTCAAGAATAGAGCATCGGGGAAGCTGCTCCGCTTTCACAACCGGCCGGAGCCGTTATCGTTCCGCAGCGAAGAGCGAATACGTGCCTGGACGCGGTCATAATAGTCTTCGCGCTCACGGTTGAGCGTCAACTGTCGCGCCTTGAAAGCTGCAACCCGTTGCGTGATGTCCGAGCGTTCGGATACCGGGGCATACAGCGTCGGGCGCTCGGGCAGATCGGCAACAATGTCGTTCGGTGCGCTGCTGGTTTCGATGCTGAGCGGCCGTGCATCCTCGGACGGTACGGCGATGGCTTCGGGCACTACGACAATCGCATCCGCCGGCGGGGACACGGGCGCTGCATGTGCGCCTTCAGCCGTCATGCTCGACGATAGACCGAGTTTGCTCGCTGCTGTCGGATGTGCCGAGGCGACATGCTGAACGAATGCCAACGTCTGTGCCACCAATCGGTCACGCTCTTCTTTCCAAGATGCCATGACGCGCTTCCTACCCCAGGATGCATTGTCGCGGCAGCTCCGAACTGTCGTCAACCTTACCGGGTTGCCGGCCGTCATCGTGGATGACCTGTTCCGTCCTTGCGGCTCATGAACGATGTCGCTAGTCCGGGACGACACGGGAGATTGCCATGACCAAGTATGATCTGGATTCACTGAGCATCGAGGAACTCGCGGCGTTGCGGGGTCGGGCAACCGACAAGCTCGCCGAGAAAGTCGCCGCCCGCCAAGCCGAACTGGAGGCGGAACTCGAAAAACTCGCGCAATACGGCAAGGTCACCAAGAAATCGCAGGCGACGCCTGTTGCGAAGTCCAAGAAGGACGACGCCAAGGCGGACACCAAAGCCGATCAGTCGCCGACCGATGTGTCGCGCGCCGCTTGACGCGGGCCTTGCCGCACGATTTCTGAAGCTGGGAGTCGTTTTGATTTCCAGCCGCCAATCACGAGGTGGTGCATGAGCACCGCCCACAATTGATCTGTTTGTTTTAAATGCACATGCCCAGGCGCACGTTTTGTGCGCCGTCGAGAGGAGCATGACCGTATTACTCTGGAGTGCGTATGCAGCCGCCTGATCTGAAGACACTATCCGTTCCCGAACTGCTGTCGTTGCGAGATGATATCGACAAGCAACTGCTGGCTCATCGGGCCGAGTTGCAGGCGCAACTGGCACAGATTGGGAGCGTCAACGGCAAAGGCGGTCCCGCACGTGGCGTCAAGATCGCTCCCAAATATCGGCATCCTATCACAGGCGAGACCTGGACGGGACGCGGCGGCGTCGCCGGATGGTTGGCGCGCGAAATCGAAGCCGGTCGCAAACGCGAAGACTTTTTGATCGAGAAGCCAAGCCGTGTTGCGAAGAGCGCGCGCGGCAGAGGGACATAAGCGCGCATCAATCGTGTCGTCGCGGGTGGTACCAAATGGCCATCTGCGGCATTGTCGTTTCGGCATCCCCATCCGGACGATCGCATCATGATTGCAACAGACCTTCGCAATGGCGTGGAGCGACTTGGCGAACTGATCGCCGAGGCTCGCGTGATCGTGCCGTTCACCGGCGCAGGCATCTCGACTGAAACCGGCATTCCCGATTTTCGTTCGCCCGGCGGACTGTGGACCCGCAACAGGCCAATTCCATTTGATGAGTTTGTCGCCGATCAAGATGCGCGCGACGAATCCTGGCGCCGTCGATTTGCGATGGCGGACGTCTTTGCTGCAGCGAATCCTGGCCGCGGACACCTTGCATTGGCAACGCTCTATCGCGCTGGAAAGATTCCTGCGGTCATCACCCAGAATATCGACAACCTGCATCAGGCGTCGGGATTCGCAGCGGATGACGTCATCGAACTACATGGCAATACGACCTATGCGCGCTGCATCGGTTGCGACGCGCGATACGAACTCGAATGGGTGAAGACGCGCTTCGACAAAGATGAGCGCGCACCGGATTGCACCGCATGTGGCGCACCGGTGAAGACTGCGACGATTTCGTTTGGTCAGGCGATGCCTGAATTCGAAATGCGTCGCGCTGCCGAATTGTCGCAGCACTGCGATCTCTTCATCGCGATCGGATCATCACTTGTCGTTTGGCCTGCAGCAGGATTCCCGCTGATGGCGAAGCATGCGGGTGCCAGGCTTGTGATCATCAACAATGAATCAACTGAGCATGACGAACATGCTGACCTTGTCATCCGCGATGATATCGGCGAAACGCTCGCCCCATTCGTTCGAAACTGATGCGAGGCTGATTCTTTGGGCCGCAAGCTGTTCATAGCTCGCACTGTGTTCGTTTTTTGTCTTTGCTGAGCAGTCGGCAGTGTTATCTTCGAATCGCAAGAGATTCGCACCGCAGCTTCGAGTTAATATCTCGATGAGGCATGTGAGATAGCGCTGACATCGGGCTGGCAGCGCAATTGATAGTGGGATCCGGGGCCATGGGGTCGGATGCATTTGAATCGAAGCGTGGGCTGATGCCGAGTGCAGGAGCGCCGCTTCCGTCGGGAGAAAATCCCGGTAACGCACAGCGTTCTTCCGTCGATCCGTTCGCGGGCGAGGGGGCTGCAGTCGATCTCGTCGAGATCCGCGGCGTCATCAAATGGTTTGATGCCTCCAAGGGCTACGGCTTCATCATCCCCGACGATGGCTCGACCGACGTGCTGCTGCATGTCACCGTGTTGCGCCGTGATGGCTTCCAGACGGCTTATGAAGGCGCACGCATCGTCGTCGAATGCGTGCAGCGCGCCAAGGGCTATCAAGCGTTCCGCGTCGTCTCGATGGACGAATCGACGGCGATCCACCCCGCCCAGATGCTGCCGCCGCGCACGCATGTCACAGTGACCGCGACCAGCGGTCTCGAGCGCGCACAGGTCAAGTGGTTCAATCGGCTTCGCGGCTTCGGGTTCCTGAGCTGCGGCGAGGGGACTCCGGACATTTTCGTCCACATGGAAACGCTGCGCCGTTACGGCATGACCGAGCTGCGTCCCGGCCAGTATGTGCTGGTCCGCTTCGGGCCGGGATCAAAGGGCATGATGGCCGCGGAGATCCAGCCGGAAGGCGGCGCGCCGGGCTTCGTCTCGCACTGACCGCGGTTTCAATTTGCATTCGCACGAGGCCCGTTTGGGCCTCGTTTGCGTTTGGGCGGTTGCGTTCACGCGTCCGTGCGGCGGATCGGGCTGGCGTCCGGTGTCCAGTGCGGGGTAGGGTCCCCGCGCCCGGCCTGTCGCCTGGGTTGCTCCTGGAATCTCATCGATGACCGGCTTTGTTCGTTTCGCTTTCTCGCCCTCGATCCGCGGCGCACGCTTGGCGCGCTTGCTGCTGCTGCTGCTGCTCATGCTGTCCGTGGGACCGCAGGCGTCCGGCGCAGCCGAATTTCAGCCGCTGGAGATCGTGACCAAGTCGGGTGTGCGGATGTTTTCCGTGGAAATGGCGACCACCGACGAGGAACGCGCCAAGGGGCTGATGTATCGCAAAGAGCTGCCCGACGGCCGTGGCATGCTGTTCGACTTCACGCCCGAGCAGACCATCTCCATGTGGATGAAGAACACCTACATTTCGCTCGACATGATTTTCATCGGCGGCGACGGCCGCGTGGTCCGGATTGCCCAGAACACCGAAACCGAATCGACAAAGATCATCTCATCGGGCGGTCCGGCCAAAGCGGTGCTCGAAGTCATCGCCGGAACCGCGCGCAAATACGGTATCGCGCCGGGCGATCAGGTGGTCCATCCATTGTTCAAGAAGCGGTAGGCAAATAAGCTTCCGGAGACCTTGCTGCCCCCACCGTAAAGGTGTATCGACACGGCATTGGCGGGGTATAGCGCAGCCTGGTAGCGCGGCGGTTTTGGGTACCGCAGGTCCAAAGTTCGAATCTTTGTGCCCCGACCAATCATCCCGTCGAATCTCCTAGCCGTTTTGCCAGCTATTCTGACGCGCGGTTCTTACGCGATGGGTTGTGATCAAACCTTCGCCCGCTCCAGGGCTTTCGCCATTTTTCCGCGCCAGTCGTCTCCTGCAGCCTTGAATTTTGCAACGACGTCCGGAGAAAGACGGAGCGTCACGGCCTCCTTCGGGCTTTCCACCTTCGGACGACCGCGCGAGCGGTTGATGCTGGCCTGAAGCTCGGGGAATACCTCTTTGAACGGCTTTGCTTTCGCAAGCTGTTTCTCGGTCGGCTCCGGGCTGCTGACCGCATCCCAGTCCTTCTTCGTGTAGCCGCGACCAGCTCGATACTGCTTTGTTGCCTTCATAAGAGGTTCCTTTGTTTCCGGCTCGCTGGGCGCATGGAAATGACGGACAAGGCTTCCGTCCCCAGCGGTTTGAACACGACGGCGGCCACGATCTGATTGCCGATCCATCCAACGGCAACGAAGCGCCCAGCCCGGCTGGGATACACAATCGCTGCCTCGAAAAATTCGATAGTCAGGTCAGCGAAGTCCATCTCGTGCTTGTCGAGATTAGCGAGGTACTTCGGCGTATCCCAGACAATTTTCATGTTGATTATTCGTACACGATAAATAGGGGTGTCAATAATTATCGTACACGAAAATTGTTATTCTAGTGACGCGTGTTCGCCACAAACTCTCCCTCATCCTGAGGAGCCGCCCGTTGCGCGGCGTCTCGAAGGATGGCTGGGAATCTCCGGAGCCAGGCCATCTCATGGTTCGAGACGCGCGCCAAGCAGCGCGCTCCTCACCATGAGAACGGTGTTCGTCTCGATCCAAAAACGATCTCGCTCCCGAAAGGTCCGCGCGCGAGCCTGGAAATGATCACCGACTATTCAGCCGCCTTCGACGGCGTCTCCGCCGGCTTCGTAGCCTCGGCCGGCGCCGGCTTCGGCAGGGGCTTGTCCTGCTTCTTCGACCACGAGATGTAATAGGCGACCAGCGTCATGATCGTGATGCCGGCGACGCTGACGAACAGCTGCGCCAGGAACGAGCCCGACGACATCATCAGCTGGAAGTGGCCGACAAAGGACAGGAATACGCCGACGCAGAACACGGCGAGCGATTGCTGGCCGCATTTGATCAGCGGGCGGAACACCGGCCATTCAAGGCCCTTCCATTCCTTCGGCACGAAGCGGGTGACGAAGAAGGCGATGATCACGAAATGCAGCACGCGATAGGGCGCGAGATTCGTCTTGTCGTTCGGGTTGAAGGCGTCGAACAGCCAGTTCGGCATGATCATGTGGCCATAATCCGGGAAGCGTCCCGCCATGGTCATCACCAGCGCAAACAGCAGATAGGCGACACCGAAATAGAGGATGAACTTTGACCGGATCACCGAGCGCGATTCCAGCGCGCCGCCGAGCGCAAACCAAGCGCCGAACACGAACAGCAGCTGCCAGGTGAATGGGTTGAAGTACCAGGTGCCATAGGGATAGGCCGGCAGGTTCCAGCCGAACTGGCGAGCGGCGAAATACAGCGCCAGCGAGGCCAGCATCGTCAGGTCCGGCTTGCGCAGCATCATCCACAGCACCGGCGGGAAGAAGCCCATCAGCACGATATAGAGCGGTAGCACGTCGAGATTGAGCGGCTTGAATTTCAGCAGCAGGCCGTTGGTCAGGGTCTGGATCGGATTGTCCACGAGCCCCGCGACATTGAACTCGTTGATGATGTCGGGGTCGTTATAGCGCTGCGCCACCCAGCCGATGGCGGCGATATAGATCACGAACAGGATGACGTGGGCGACGTAGAGCTGCCAGACCCGCTTGGTGAGCCTGGTAGCACCGACGATGAAGCCGCGCTCCAGCATCATCTTCGCGTAGACGAAGGATGCGGTGTAGCCGGAGATGAAGACGAACAGGTCGGCCGCGTCGGAGAAGCCGTAGTTCCGGGTCGTGACCCAGTTCACCACATTGTCGGGGATGTGATCGAGGAAGATCGCCCAATTGGCGATGCCACGGAATAGATCCAGCCGCAGGTCTCGGCCTTTGGGGGGGAGTGTGGCGTGGATTTCCATGGGGACCGCTTCGGAAGCTGGATAAGAGGAGCAGTTCGGGACGCGGAAGGGATCGAATTAGCCTGTTTCCGGCCCCGATTGTCACGACGCCGGGGACGGAATATACACGTTACCAAGCCGCCCAACGACGGAATCGCGGGTAAATCTTCGTGAAAACTGGATATACCAGCCCCGCCGTTTTCACCAAATTGTCGCAGTGTCGCATCTTCGAAAGCTGTCTCGTCCCATGACCGCACGTATCTTCAAGGCCGCCAAGAACGCCATGCAGTCCGGCATGGCCAAGACCCGGGATTGGCAGCTCGATTACGAGCCGGAGCAGGCGCGGGTGATCGAGCCTCTGATGGGCTGGACCTCGTCCACCGACATGAAGCAGCAGCTGTCGCTGCATTTCGACACCAAGGAAGACGCCATCGCTTATTGCGAACGCGAGGGCATCGCCTATCAGGTGATCGAGCCGAAGGCCCGGATCGAGCGCAAGGTGGCCTATTCCGACAATTTCGCCTTCGGCCGCCAGGAGCCCTGGTCGCACTGAGCAGATTGGCATCTGCTCGCTCCGTGACGGCGCGGTCAGGGCACCCGCTTATTTTTTCAGGAACGAACGCACCAGGCTGCGGTGCTCCTCGGACGCAAAGCACTCTTTCTCCATCGCCAGCGACGTGTCGAGATTGAGATTGACGGTGTCGCGGAGGATCTTGTTGAGCGATGCCTTGGTGGCCCGGATCGCCATCTGGGCGCCGCCGGCGAGCCGATTGGCCATGGCCAATGCCGCGGGCAGCAATTGGTCATCCGGCACGACGTGATTGACCAGCCCCAGCTCCTGCGCCAGCTTGGCGTCGATCTTCTTGCCGGTGAACAGAAACTCCTTGGCGCGGGGCATGCCCACGATCCATGGCCAGATGGCGGCGCCGCCATCGCCGGCGGCGATTCCCGCAAGCACATGGGTGTCGGCGATGACGCTGCTTTCGCCCATGTAGATGATGTCGCCGAACAAAGCGAGTGTGGCGCCCAGACCAACGGCGGGCCCATTGACGGCCGTGATGATGGGCTGCGGGACTTCGAGAAGATCGATGATGATGCGCCGGGCCTCGACGAACAGGCGATCGAGATCGCCGTCCGGCATGTCGGCAAACCACGCGATATCGCCGCCCGCACAAAATGCCCGGCCTTCGCCGGTCAGCACGACGGCGCGGCACACCGCGTGTTCGGTGATGTCGCGGAACAGCCACGACATCTCGGTGTGCAACTGGGCATCGATGGCATTGAGGCGCTCATGGCGCGCGAAGCGAACGATCAGTACGTGGTCGATCGTCTCGAAGGTGATGACCTTGTATTTGTCCTGCCACATCGTGATGTCTCTTTCTCAATGAGATGAATGGTGAGCGGCCGGCGCCGCTGTGATCGCGGGAGAGGCGGGCGCCGCTAGAGGCCTTGCCATCGCGGCGCGCGGTGCTCCGCAAAGGCGGTGGCGCCTTCGATGAAGTCGGCCGTGTTCGCCAGTCGCGCGAGCGTCTCGCGGCAGCGGCGATCAAGCATGTCGTCGTCCTGCCAGGGGCTGTCCCGGGCGATCGAGAGGCTTTCGCCGACGGCCGCCGGGGAGTTCTCGCAAATCGTGGTCGCCAATGCGATGGCCGCGTGGCGCAGCGCGTCGGCCGGGACGATCTCCGTCACGAGACCGTGCAGCAGGGCCTGCTGGGCGTCGATCGGCGCGCCGGTGGCAATCATCCGGAGCGCCAGGCTGCGCGGGAGAATGCGGCCGAGCTTGTAGAGGCCGCCTTCGGTGGCGACGAGGCCGCGTCGCACCTCCGGCAATCCGAAGCTGCTGCCTTCCGCAGCGATCGCAAAATCACAGGCGAGCATGATTTCGAGGCCGCCGGCCAGAACCGACGCGTGCACCGCTGCGAGCCAGACCTTGCGGCGGCGCAGCCGGGTAAATCCGGCAAACCCGCCATTCGGCGTGCTGAGCTCCGCGACGCGTCCTGCCGCCACGGCCTTCAGATCAGCGCCGGCACAGAATGCCCGCGGGCCGGCTCCCATGAGGATCGCGACCCAGATCGATGGATCGCGCTCGATCTCCGTCGCAGCGCGCTCCAGTTCGCAGGCAAGCGGTCCGTTGATGGCGTTGCAGGCGTCCGGGCGATTCAGCGTGACGAGGGCGATGTGGGCGCCAACGCGCTCCATCACAACGAGATTTTCCAAAAGTTCCTCCTCGATGTGAATGTATGTTTCTTCTATTGGAAATAGATAATCACGGATCATATTGTTTTTCAAACAAAAATAGTTTGCCATATGAATTGACGTTCACTAAGAAGAATAAAAATAGCGCTTGCCGGCGCGGGAGGAAAGGCATGGGTGAAGTTCGAACGGCCTATGATGCGTTCATGCGCAGCTGCGAGCGGTGGGCTGATCGGCCGTTTCTCGGCGATGCGTCCCTTGCGGCCGCAGGGGCGGCGGAGGATCTCTCATTCGCGACAGTTCGGCATCGCGTGGATGCCTGGGTCGGGCGCTTCACCGAGGCCGGTTACGGTCCCGGCCATCGCGTGGCGGTGCTGCTGGGCAACGACCCCGACCATTTCGTGATCCATCTGGCGCTCAATGCCATCGGCGCGTCGATCGTCCCTTTGAACCCGGATGCCACAAGCCACGAACTCGCATATGTGATCGAGCATTCCGAAGCGCTGCTGATCATCCATGGCAGCGCCTGGACCGCCCATGTCGATGAGACGCTGGGGCGGTTGACCGATGCGCCACCGACCATGCTGCAGACAGCCCAGCACTGTCCGGCGGCGCGCAAGCCTCGCACTGACGCGCGTCCGCATGAAGCGACCGAAGCGAGCTTGCTCTATACGTCGGGGACGACGGGGCGGCCCAAGGGCTGCATCCTGACCAACGCCTATTATCTGCGGCTCGGCCGTGCCTATGCGGATTGCGGCGGCGCCGCGACCGTTCGGCCGGGCGCCGAGCGCATCCTCAATCCGCTGCCGGTGTTTCATCAGAACGCCGGCATCTTCTCCTTCATGTGCGCGGTGCTGAGCGGCAACTGCATTCTTCTCACGGACCGTCTTCACGCCTCCACATGGTGGCAGCAGGTCGCGGACAGCCGTGCGACGATCATCCACTATCTCGGCGTGATGCCCGCCATTCTCCTGAAATTGCCGGAGAGCGCGGTCGAGCGGCAACATCATGTGCGCTTTGGCATCGGTGCCGGTGTCGAGCCATCGCTGCATCAGCCGTTCGAGCAGCGCTTCGGCTTTCCCCTTGTCGAGTTGTGGGGGATGACCGAAGTCGGTTGCGGCTTCGTCGCATCGGACGAGCCACGCCAGGTGGGAAGCCGGGCCGTGGGCAAGGTGAAGCCGGCGCATGCCGATCATTTCGAAATCCGCCTGGTCGATGATAGCGGCAACGACGTGCCTGCGGGGCAGGTCGGCGAACTGCTGGTCAGGAAACACGGCGTCGATCCTGCGAGGGACATGTTTGCCGGTTACCTGAAAGACGCGGCCGCCACGGCGATGGCCTGGGATGGCGGCTGGTTTCACACCGGCGACGCGTTCTGGCAGGACGCCGAAGGCACGCTGTACTTCGTCGAGCGGCGCAAGAATATCATCCGTCGCTCTGGCGAAAATATCGCCGCGGCGGAAGTCGAGGCGGTTCTGCTCGACCATCCCCAGGTGGCCAAGACGGCAGTCATTGCCGTCACCGACGAGATCCGCGACGAGGAAGTGCTCGCTTGCATCGTCGCAAAGGAGGGCGCCGCGGGCTCTGCGCTGGCCGACGAACTGTTCGATTGGTGCAAGGAGCGGCTCGCCTACTACAAGGCGCCCGGCTGGATCGTGTTTCTCGACAGCATCCCGGTGACATCCACGCAGAAAGTGCAGAAGTCCAGGATCTTCGCTGCCGACGAAGATCCGCGGCGCCATCCGCAGGCGATCGATCTGCGGACGCGCAAGAAGCGCGAACCATCCCATAGCCGGAGCCGCACCGCATGAGCACGCCATTCAGTCTCGACCAGCAGACCATTCTTGTCACCGGTGCAGCCGGCGGCATCGGCTACGCGGTGGCGGCGGCCGTGGCGAAACAGGGCGCGCGGGTCGTGCTGTGCGATCATCGCCCGATCGACGACGCCAAGCTGCAGGCGATCGGTCCGGCAGCGACCGCGGCGGTCTGCGACGTCACCTCCCGATCTGCCGTCGCGGATATCCGCAAGGCGCATCCGCATGTCGATGGCCTGGTTCTCGCAGCCGGGATCCTGCCGTTCGACAACTGGATGGACGACGATTGGGACGGATCATTCGATCGCGTCATGGCGGTGAATGTGCGCGGCTCGATCAATCTGGTGCGCGCCTATTTCCCGGATATGTGCGAGCGCAAGCGCGGCCGCATCGTGTTTGTCGGCTCCGCATCCGGCCGGATGGGCGGAATGCAGGCCGGGCCGCATTACGCGGCGTCGAAGGGGGCAGTGCATTCGCTCGTGCGCTGGTACGCGCAGCGCGCGGCGCCGCTCGGCGTCTGCGTCAACGGTGTCGCGCCGGGCAGCATCGCGACCGACATGCTCGACGGCCAGCCTTTCGACACCTCGCGTGTCCCGATGCGCCGCATGGGGACCGTGGAGGAGGTGGCCTGGCCGATTGCATTCCTGTGTTCGGCCGCGGCCGGATACATGAACGGCGCCGTCATCGATATCAATGGCGGCCTCGTATTTTCCTGACCACGCAATATCCAAAAAACAGATAAAAGGAGGAGACATCGATGCATTCAATTGGATGGAAGGCGCTCGCCGTCGCTGCGGCGATGACGGTTTCGACCGCGGCCTGGTCGCAGACCACGGCGCCTGTGAAGATCAAGATCGGCGTGCTCAACGACCAGTCCGGGATCGGTGTGGCGCTCGCCGGCCCGGGATCGGTGGCCGCCGCGCAGCTCGCCATCGAGGATTACGAAAAGGCGCATCCGGGCGCGAAGATCGAGCTGATTTCGGCGGATCATCAGAACAAGCCCGATGTGGGCGGCGCCATCACACGCCAATGGTACGAGCGCGACGGTGTCAGCGCGATCTTCGACGTGCAGACGTCCTCGGTTGCCTTGGCGGTCAACGAGTTGACGCGCCAGCAGAACAAGGTTTTCGTCGCATCGGGCGCGGGCACCGCCGATCTCACCGGCGCGAAATGCTCGCCGAACATGGTGCATTGGACCTATGACACCTGGGCGCTCGCCAATGCGACCGGCTCGGCCATCGTCAAGACCGGCGGCAAGTCCTGGTTCTTCATCACGGCCGACTACAGTTTTGGTCATGCGCTGGAGCAGGACACGTCGAGTGTCGTGACGAAAAATGGCGGCACGCTGAAGGGGCGCGTGATGCACCCGTTCGGTGCTGCGGATTATGCCTCCTTCATCCTGCAGGCCCAGGCTTCAAAGGCCGATGTCGTCGGCCTCGCCACATCGTCCGGCGATCTCGTCAACCTGCTCAAGCAAAGTTCTGAATTCGGCGTCACGGCCGGTGGTCAGAAGCTCGCGGCGCTGCTGATGTTCATTTCGGATGTGCATGCCCTCGGCCTCAACACGGCGCAGGGTTTGCTGCTGGCGTCGCCGTTCTATTGGGACCTGAGCGCGGACACGCGTCAGTGGTCGAAGCGCTTTGCCGACAAATATCGCGGCCAGATGCCGACCATGGTGCAGGCCGGCGTCTATGCCAGCGTGCTGCATTATCTGAAAGCCGCCGAAAGCCTGCCGGAAGCCGATCGCGGCAACGGCGCCAAGGTGGTGCAGAAGATGAAGGAAATCCCCACCGACGACGTCTTGTTCGGCAAGGGCAGCATCCGCGCCGATGGCCGCAAGCTTCACGACATGTATCTGTTCCAGGTGAAGACACCGCAGGAATCGAAGGCGCCGTGGGACTATTACAAGAAAGTCACGACGATCCCTGCCGCAGAAGCCTTTCGCCCGATGGAACTGGGCGGTTGTGCGCTGGTCGGCAAATGAGGATGTGAAGCGCGCACGAGCGCTTTGACCCAACGATCGATGTCCGGCACGCACAGCCTCGCGCGCGTGCCGGACATCAGGCCGGCCTTGACCTTTCACAGCCGGTGCAGCTTCTATGTTTCCGAGACTTGATCTCCATCTCATCGAAAGTCCCGCTATGAGTCGGCCGCCTCCGCTCCTGAAATTCAAGCGATCCAGGGAAGACAAACTGGACGACACGCGGCGCGCGATCTATTCGGCGGCCATCGAAGTGGTCGGGGAAGATGGCTATGCCAACGCCACCATCGTCAAGATCGCCGAGCGTGCGAAGGTCGCGACCGGGACGTTCTATAACTACTTCGAGACCCGGCAGGAGCTGTTCGATCAGCTACTCCCGGTCCTTGGCGAGCGGCTGCTGGCGCATCTGCGCGCGCAGATGCCGGACGATGCCCGAGGCATTGCACGCGAGCTGAGCCGTATCCGCGCCTATTTCGATTTCTGCCGCCGCACCCCAGGCTTCTTGCGCATTCTCAATGAGTCCGAAGTGTTTGCGCCGGCCGCCTATATGAGCCATGTGCGCCGGTTCTATGAGAGCTATCAACGCGCATTGGCGCGGTCCAGCCGCGATGGCGAATTGAAGGACTACTCCGCGGAAGATCTCGATATCGTCGTGTTCATTCTGTTCGGCGTGCGCAGTTATCTCTCGGCCATGTATCAGTACAATTTCATCGACCGTAAGACGGCGTCTCTCGACCGTGTTCTGGCTGTTTATGAGAAGCTGCTGACCCATGGTCTGTTTCAAGAAAGACCAGCCGTCATGCCGGAGCAGCCGTGATGTCAAAACCTGTTGTGGTCATCACCGGCGCAGCCGGCGGTATCGGTCTTGCGACCGCCAAATGTTTCCTGAACGACGGCTGGGTCGTCCATGCGCTCGACAGAACCCGTCCTGCGATCGCGGACGCAATCTGCCATGCCTGCGATGTGACCGATGAAGAGCAGTTGCTGTCGCTGGCCGGGACGATCGGTCCCATTGACGCGCTGGTGCCGGCAGCCGGGCTCAATCTGCGTCCCCACGACAATGCGGCGGAGCTGCTCACCCGAGAAGCCTGGGATCGCACTCTGGCGGTAAACCTGACCGGTGTGATGCTGACCGTCCGCGCATTCCGGCCCGCCATACGGGCGGATGGCGCGATCGTTCTGGTGAGCAGCGTAGCAGCGCTGCGGGCGATGCCGCGGTCCGATGCTTATACCGCCAGCAAGGGGGCGATCGTCGCATTGACGCGCAGTTGGGCTGTGGATTACAGCCGTGATGGCGTGCGTGTGAACTGCGTGGCGCCGGGGCCGACGGATACAGCAATGATGGCCGATATTCGCGATAGCCATGCCGACGCGCCGAGCATTCATCTGCCGCAGCAGCGAATGGCCTCGCCGGAGGAAATCGCGGAGGTCATCCGGTTCCTGGCTTCGCCGCAGGCGTCCTACGTGTCCGGCACCGTCGTGCCTGTCGACGGCGGCGCCACCGCCCATAGCGCCGGCATCGCCTTTCCGCGGCGACGCCGGACCGTTTCGGCCTGAATGCCGTAACGTCTGCCAAGAAGACGAGAGGAAACGCGCGTGAAACTTGCTTCACAGATAAGACCCGACTCGAGCGAATTTGCGCAGAATGCCGATGCGATGCGGGGACTTGTCTCCGATCTCAAGGAGCGGCTGTCGCGGGTAGCCGGCGGCGGCGGCGAGGCGGCACGTGCCAAGCACACCGCGCGCGGCAAGATGCTGGCCCGCGAGCGCGTCGATCTGCTGATCGATCCCGGCACGGCCTTTCTCGAACTCTCGCCGCTGGCCGCCAATGGCCTCTATGGCGGCGACGTGCATTCCGCCAGCATCGTGACCGGCATCGGCCGGGTGTCAGGCCGCGAATGCATGATCATCGCCAATGATGCGACCATCAAAGGCGGTACCTATTATCCGATGACGGTGAAGAAGCATCTGCGCGCGCAGGACATCGCGCGGCAGAACAATCTTCCGTGTATCTATATGGTGGATTCCGGCGGCGCGTTCCTGCCGCTGCAGGACGACCTGTTTCCCGACGAGCGCCATTTCGGTCGCATCTTCTACAATCAGGCGCAGATGTCCGCACAGGGCATTCCGCAGATCGCGGTGGTGATGGGGTCATGCACCGCAGGCGGCGCCTATGTGCCGGCGATGTCCGACGAGAGCATCATCGTGCGCAACCAGGGCACCATCTTCCTCGGCGGTCCGCCGCTGGTGAAGGCGGCGACAGGCGAGGTGGTGACTGCGGAGGAACTCGGCGGCGCCGATGTTCATTCGCGCCAGTCCGGCGTCACCGATCACTATGCACAGAACGATGCGCATGCCATCGGCCTCGCGCGAGAAATCGCGGCGACGTTCAAGCCGACGCAGCGCGCGGCCTGGAATCTGCAGCCAGTCCGCGATCCGCTTTATGCGGCTGACGAACTCTACGGTGTCATTCCTGCAGATCAGCGCAAGCCGTTCGATATGCATGACATCATCGCGCGTATCGTCGATGGCTCCGAATTCGACGAGTTCAAGAAGCTCTACGGCACCACACTGATCTGTGGCTTCGCGCATATCTGGGGTTTTCCGGTCGGCATCATCGCCAATAACGGCATCCTGTTCAGCGAGAGCTCGCTGAAGGGCGCGCATTTCATCGAACTCTGCTGCCAGCGTAACATCCCGCTGGTGTTTTTGCAGAACATCACCGGCTTCATGGTCGGCAAGAAATACGAGGCCGGCGGCATCGCGCGCGACGGCGCCAAGCTGGTGACGGCAGTGGCCACCGCCGCCGTGCCGAAATTCACCGTGGTGGTCGGCGGCTCCTATGGCGCCGGCAATTACGGCATGTGCGGCCGTGCCTACTCACCGCGTTTCTTGTGGATGTGGCCCAATGCCCGCATCTCCGTCATGGGCGGCGAGCAGGCGGCCATGGTGCTGAGCCAGCTTCGCCGCGACAATATCGAGGCCAAGGGCGAGACGTGGTCGACCGAGGAAGAGGAAGCCTTCCGCAAGCCGACACGCGACCAGTTCGAGACGCAGGGCAGCCCGTATCATGCGACAGCGCGGCTGTGGGATGACGGCGTGATCGATCCCGCCGATACGCGTCTTGTGCTGGGCCTCGGCCTGTCTGCCTCTGCCAACGCGCCGGTCGAGCCGACGCGCTTTGGCCTGTTCCGGATGTGAGGCGATCATCATGACCAAAGCCATCTATCGCCGTTTCCGTACGCTTCTCATTGCCAATCGCGGCGAGATCGCCTGCCGCGTGATCCGTACCGCACGCACCATGGGGCTGCGCACCGTCGCGGTTTATTCGGAGGCCGATGCCAATGCGCTCCATGTGGCCGAAGCCGATGAGGCCGTGCTGATCGGCCCCGCGCGCGCGAGCGACAGCTATCTCAACATTCCGCGCATTCTGGCGGCTGCAAAGAGCAGCGGCGCCGAGGCGATCCATCCCGGCTACGGTTTTCTTTCCGAGAGCGCCGAATTCGCACAGGCCTGCGCCGATGCCGGACTGATCTTTGTCGGCCCGACCGCCGATATGATCACCGCCATGGGCTCGAAGTCGGGCTCCAAGGCGCTGATGGAAAAAGCCGGCGTGCCGCTGGTGCCCGGCTATCACGGCGACGCGCAGGACGACGACACGCTGGCGAATGCCGCTAACAGGATCGGCTATCCGGTTCTGGTGAAAGCATCGGCCGGCGGCGGCGGCCGTGGCATGCGCGTGGTGCGCGCGGCTGAGGAGCTTGCTCCGGCGATCGTCAGCGCCAAGCGCGAGGCCAAGGCGGCGTTCGGCGACGATCGTATGCTGATCGAAAAATATGTCGATAATCCCCGCCATATCGAAGTGCAGGTGATCGGCGACAGCCACGGCAACCTGGTTTCGCTGTTCGAGCGCGAATGCACCCTGCAGCGCCGGCATCAGAAGGTGATTGAGGAAGCGCCGTCCCCGACGCTCGATGACACCCAGCGGGAAGCCGTCTGTGCCGCTGCGCGAAAAGCAGCTGGGGCGGTGAACTATGTCGGTGCGGGCACCATCGAATTCGTGTCCGACGGCAAGGATGTGTTCTTCATCGAGATGAACACCCGCCTGCAAGTCGAGCATCCGGTCACGGAACTGATCACCGGTGTCGATCTGGTCGAATGGCAGCTCCGCGTTGCCTTCGGTGAAACATTGCCGATGACGCAGGATCAGATCAAGCTGAACGGCCACGCCATTGAGGCGCGGGTCTATGCGGAAAATCCCGACAAGAATTTCATGCCTTCGGTCGGCCGCATTTCTGCCTGGAGAATGCCGCACCAAATCGGCGGTTTGCGCATCGATTCCGGCTATCGCGCCGGCGATTTGGTGTCGCCGAATTACGACGCGATGCTGGCCAAAATCATCACCTGGGCGCCCACGCGGGCCACGGCCATCGACGCCCTCGGCCGCGCGCTGGATGAGACCGACATTCGCGGCATCGTCACCAACACGGCGTTTCTGTCGAAACTGGTGACGCATCCCGACGTGCGCGCCAACAATGTCACGACTGGGTTTATCGAGCGCGAACTGAGCGCGCTCACAACGAGCGCCACGGCCATCAGCGATCTCGAACTGGCGGCAGCTGTTGCGGCGATCGTGGCCAGCGAGCAGGCGGCAGAGGGCGATGCACGCTCGCCGTGGCAAACCGCCGGCTGGATGCCCGTTGGCCGCCGTCATCGCCTGTTCAAGTTCAAGCGCGGGCCGGACGAATGGCCGGTGACACTGCGCTATGGCAGCGGTGCATCGATGATCGTCACTGGCGATCGCGAACTGGCCTATGCAGCCACATCCGCGGATGACGGCATGATCGACTTGACGCTCGATGGCGTGCGGTCGCGCATCACGGGCATTGTCGAAGGCCATGAACTCTATGTGCGGACCCGCAATGGCCGGTTCGACCTGCATTGGGTCGATCCGTTCGGCGGCGATGACGAGGAAGCGACTGGCGAAGACAAGATCGTCGCTCCGCTACCCGGCACGGTTGTGGCGCTTTTGGCCGAGGAGGGCGCGACGCTGGAGAAGGGCGCCGCCATTCTCACGCTGGAAGTGATGAAGATGGAGCAGACTTTGCGCGCGCCCTTTGCGGGCGTGCTGAAGCAGATTAAATGCAAGGTCGGTGACGTCGTCGGCGAAGGCGCAGAGCTTGCTGAAATCGAGCCGGCGGCGGATTGAGAATTTTTGGAGTGCCTATGAGCGATCAAGTCCGCATCATCGAAGTCGGCCCGCGTGACGGCCTACAGAACGAAAAGGCGCAGGTCAGCGTCGCCGACCGCATCGCTTTCTCGCGCGGCCTGTTCGACGCCGGTCTGCACACGATCGAGGTCGGCTCTTTCGTATCGCCCAAAGCCGTGCCGAAGATGCAGGGCTCGGACGAGGTGTTTCGTGGCGTCAGCGATCTGCCGGGCGAATTCCACGTGCTGGTGCCGAACGAGAAAGGCTATGAGGGCGCGAAGGCCGTCGGCGCCAAGGTCATCGCCGTGTTTGCGTCGGCGTCCGAGGGATTTTCGCGCGCCAATATCAATTGCACGGTCGCCGAGTCCATCGAGCGCTTCAAGCCAGTGATCGAGCGCGCCAAGGCGGATGGCATCAAGGTGCGCGGCTATATCTCCTGCGTGCTCGGCTGCCCCTATGACAGCGAGGTCGCGCCTAAGGCTGTGGTGGATGTCGCCAAGACGCTGTCCGATCTCGGCTGCTACGAGGTCTCGCTCGGTGACACCATCGGCGTGGGCACGCCGACCAAGGCGCGCGAATTACTCCGGGCCGTCTCTGGCAGCGTCGCGATGGACCGGCTCGCGATGCATTTCCATGATACCTATGGCCAGGCGCTGGCCAATATCTATGCGGGGCTGGAACAGGGCTGCCGGGTCATCGACAGTGCGGCTGGCGGCCTTGGCGGCTGCCCTTACGCGCCAGGCGCTACGGGCAATGTCGGGACCGAGGATGTCGTCTACATGCTCGAGGGGATGGGCATCGACACGGGCGTGGATATGGCCAAACTGCTAGCCGCGACCAACGGGATCAGCCAGGTCATTGGTCGTCCGCCGGTCAGCCGCGTGGCGGCCGCGCTGAATGCCAAGGCCAAATCGCAGTGCTGAACGACAAACGGGCTGGCGCCTGAGCACCAGCCCGTTCATCAGTCGCAGGTAAATTATTACTTCTTGCGAGCCTTTCGCGCGGCATAACGCGCGTCACGGGCGGCCTTTTGCTCAGCTTCCAGATTCGCCTTGGCGGCTTCGGCTTCTTCCTTCTCGCGCGCAAGACGGGCGATCTCTGCGGCAGCCTCTTCGGCCGCGCGAGCCTTTTCGGCGGCCTTTTCAGCTTCCCGGGCGGCTTTCTTCTCGGCCTGGGCGGCAGCCTGCGCCGCACGCTCGGCCATACGGGCCTTCACCTCGGGATCATCGGCGCCCGGCGCGGCTTTGAACTTGGCCAAAATATTCTTGCGTGCGTCCTGAGCGGCCTTTTGACGGTCGGCGAAGCTGGGTGATTTGAATCCGCTCATGAACGAGGCCTTGTCGCTTTCTCTTTAAAGGTTGGTTGGGTTGGTCTCGGCCGCACGTCGGGCAAATCCGGACGGGCCGAAACTCTGCTGCGGTTTACATGGCGTGAGCCGCCGATGCATCAACAAATTGCGAAAATCTGCATTGCGTGCCGACCCTATGGGGTAATCCGGGAGGGAGGCCCGGAAACGAGCAGATATGGCTCGGCACGCCGGTTTCAAAAGTCCGACACGCAACCGTCCGCAATTTGCCACGAAAGAAGCAGCTTGATGACGCCGTCCTCGGCGACCGGCGGCCCAGGTTTCGTGCTGCGACACTGAACCTCAACCACGGCCGCGGCGACTGACCGGAACCTTGGCCTCGGCCAGGGGTTTGCAATAGCTACTGGGAGTATCTTCATGCAGGCAGCTATCGATCGCGTTATTCGCAACCTCTTGCCCAAGCCGATGAGCGCGTTTCAAGGCGAAGACCGGCCGGAGATGACCGCTGTCGGTGCTGAAGCCCTGGCCGACCGTCTTTTGCAAAACTTCAAAGAGCGACTGGCGCACAATGCCAGCCAGCCTCACTGATCAGCCGCTGCGATCAAGCCCTTGCATCCGGGCGCGGTGACGGGGCATAGCTGCTGTCCCGCTCATCCAGCATGCAGGACACAATATGAGAAGCCTTTCCCGCGCCATCGCCGTTTCGGCCATTGCTCTCGGCGCGATTACGACTTCTGCAATCTCCGATGTCTCGCAATCCCCAGCCATCGCTCAAACCAAACCGGCGCCAGCCGCAGGAAAAACCATGACCACAGCTTCAGGCCTCAAGATCGAAGACACCCAGGTCGGCACCGGCGCGACCCCGGCGCGCGGCCAGACTTGCGTGATGCACTATACCGGCTGGCTCTATGAGAACGGCCAGAAGACCAAGAAATTCGACTCCTCGGTCGATCGCAACGAACCGTTTGAATTCCCGATCGGCGCCGGCCGCGTGATCAAGGGGTGGGACGAAGGCGTTGCCACCATGAAGGTCGGCGGCAAGCGTACGCTGATCATTCCGCCGGATCTCGGCTACGGCGCGCGTGGCGCGGGCGGCGTTATTCCGCCGAATGCGACACTGATCTTCGACGTCGAATTGCTCGGCGTGAAGTAAGCCGTCAAGCCTGCGCGATCCGCCGCAGCAAGACACGCGATGCATCCTCGCCGGCATAGATGTCGGCGAGGGGCGCGGCCTTCTCGATGAAGGGCGCCTTATCAGGGCGGACAAAGGTCACCCCCATTTGTAGAACTTCGGCGCGTGCCTTCGCTTCGAAGGCCTCCCATAGCTTGTTCATGTGATGATACGAAGCCATCGCGGCCTCGCGCAACACGTCGCGTTGGCGCGGGGTGAACGCGTTCATCCGCTCGGCTCCCACCAGGAGCACGTCGGGAATCATGGTGTGTTCGTCAAAGGAATAATGCGTTGCCACTTCGCCGTGGCGGCCCACGATGAGGGCGACAACGCTGTTCTCGGCGCCATCCACGACGCCCGACTTGAGCGCGACATAGACATTGCTCCACGCGAGCTCGATGCCTTCGGCGCCGAATAGCTGCAGCAGCTTCGTCATGGTCTCCGAGGGCTGGATTCGGATCTTCATGCCCTTGAGATCGTCAGGATGATTGATCGGTTTGTTGCCGTAAAAACTACGTGCACCGGCATCGTAATAGGTCAGGCCGACCAGGCCGGCCGACCTCGTCGTCGCGAGAATGTCGCGGCCGACGTCAGCGCTGGTGACGCGCAGCCAATGCGCGCGATCCCGGAAGGTGAAGGGCAAGTTCAGCACTTTGTAAGCGGGATTGAAGCGCTCCAACAGGCTGGCGCTGACTTTCAGAAAATCGAGCTTGCCGGCCTGTACCTGCGAAATGAGGTCGCTTTCCTGCCCCAGTTGACCGTCGGCGAATAGCGCGATGTCCAGCTCTCCCTGGGAACGCTCGCGGGCTAGATCGGCGAAATGCTGCATGGCCGGATGCACGGGGTGTGTCACCGGCAAGCCATGGGCCAGCCGCAGTTTCAACGGTGCAGCGCGCAGCACCGCCGGGCAAGCGACGGCCAGGCCGGCCGTCAGGAAAAGGCGACGCCGAGAAAGCATGGTTGAACCCGCAGGACAGTCCCGTAGTGGCAGGGCGAGAAAGCGTGATGGGGCGCGTGAAGAGGCGCTTTTGCGATATTACGCGCTATCGGCAGGCGTTTAAAGCCTGGTCGCCGCCACTTTCGGTCGCTGTGCCTGCAGCAGGCCCACATAGCGGTTCTTGCCGTCCTGCAGAATTGCGCCGCGCGCAACGAGGTGATGGATACAATTCAGGGCAAGATCAAATGAGCCGTAGCAATGATGCGCGATCAGCGCGAGATGCTTGAGCTGCTCATTGTCCATCGTCTCGGCATCGATGAAATTGCGGACATAGACGACATCGGCTTCGACCAACTGATTGATCGCCGCGGCGGGATCGGGGCCGAGCATGGGCGCGATCATCTTCTTGTTGATCGCGGTGAAGGCGTGCGGAACGAAGCCGAGCGCGCGCATCTCCAGATCGATATCGCCGAACGCTGGCTGGTTCTTGTAAAGCGGAACGAATGACACTTCGGTCTGAATGGCGACGGCCTTGGCCAGCGCGGTGCGGCCATTCTGGAACACTGACAACTCGCCGCCCTGGATGTCGATCTTCAACAGGTCGATAGCTGCGATCTCAGTAATATCGTCGAGGCGGCGGGTCTGCAGCGGCAGCTGTTGGATGACACGACCGAGTTCGGTAAAATTCGGAAAATGCGTCAGAGTCTTGGCATCCGGCTGCAGTAGACTGGCGAAACCTATGCCGCGACAGATATTGAGCACGTGTTCGCCGCCGTCGCCGACGGCATAGGGCAGGTAGGTCTCAAGCGGATTTTTGTGCTTGGCGAGCTCGGCAATCGCAGCCGGATGCGGATCGAATCCAGTCACCCGGCAGAGCTTCTGCAGCATCATGCTCTTATAGGGAGGGTCACCATCGATCGGGTTGGCGCCGATATCGACGACCTCGGTCAGCCGGGTGGGCCTCAGCAACGCCGACAGGCCATCGTCACTGAAGCGCTGTCCGATTTCCGCTGGTGCACCCTGATTCATGGAGCGGGAGATTGGACGGAGCACGAGACCCGTGCGCCGTGTCATGTCGTCGCGCCTACGGGCCCGGGAACGATGGCTGCCGTCGCGACTTATTTTCAGATGTTCCTGAAGAGCGGGAGAGTTCCATGCGAATTCGACAAATCATGCTGGCCGGCGCGACGGCTTTCGCCATGGCGGGCACGTCCCCTGCGCGGGCGGACCAGACATTCTCCGGTCTCGTCACCGTGGTCGATCGGACCACGGGAGAAATTCTGGTCAAGCGCGATGAAGCCGGTACGGTGGGCTCGACTGCTGCAGCACCCGAGAAGTTCAAGCTGCGCGACGGCATTCCGGAATCGCTGCATGCCGGCGAGAAAGTGACGATCACCTACACCGAGAGCGGGGGCGTAAAGACCGCAACCAAGGTGGATGAGACGAAAAACTGAGCCGCGGCGCCCCCGCGCCGAATCATGGCCGCTCCGTCACCCGACGGAGCGGCCATTTTCGTGACAGCGGTCAGGCTAGAGCGTCAGTTCGTGGCGACCCACGACCATCCAGTGCACCTCATCTGGACCGTCAGCAAACCGCAGATGGCGAACGTCGGTATACATCTCGGCCAGCGGCGTCCAGTGCGAGATGCCGGTCGCACCGTGCATCTGGATCGACTGGTCGATGATCTTGGCCGCGCGTTCCGGCACCATCGCCTTCACCATGCTGACCCAGATTCGGGCTTCCTTGTTGCCGAGGACATCCATTGCCTTGGCAGCCTTGAGCACCATCAGCCGCATGGCTTCGATCTCGCAACGGGCCTGCGCGATGATCTGCAGGTTGCCGCCGAGATGCGCGATCTTCTTGCCGAACGCTTCACGCGTCAGGCCGCGGGCGACCATCATGTCGAGCGCCTTTTCTGCTTTGCCGATGGTGCGCATGCAGTGATGGATGCGGCCGGGGCCGAGGCGGAGTTGCGATATCTCGAAGCCGCGGCCTTCGCCGAGCAAGATGTTCTCCTTCGGCACGCGCACATTGTTGAAGCGCATATGCATATGGCCGCGCGGCGCGTGGTCATGGCCAAAGACATGCATTGGGCCGAGCACTTCGACGCCGGGTGTGTCGACGGGGACCAGGATCTGCGACTGCTGCTTGCTGGGGGCCGCATCGGGATTGGTCTTGACCATGACGATCATGATCTTGCAGCGGGGATCGCCGAGGCCGGAGATGTAATACTTCTCGCCATTGATCACCCACTCGTCGCCGTCGAGCTTGGCTGAGGTGGACACGTTCTTGGCGTCAGACGACGCGACGTTCGGCTCGGTCATCGCATAGGCTGAACGGATCTCGCCGGCCAGCAGCGGCTTCAGCCACTTCTCTTTCTGCTCCTTTGTCCCGACGCGCTCGATGACTTCCATATTGCCGGTGTCCGGCGCGGAGCAGTTCATCGTTTCCGAGGCGAGGGGGTTCTTGCCGAGCTCGGCGGCGATATAGGCGTAATCGAGATTTTTGAGGCCTTCGCCAGTCTCGGCGTCGGGCAAGAAGAAGTTCCAGAGGCCTTCCTCGCGGGCCTTGTTCTTGGCTTTGCCGAGAATATCGAGCTGCTCCGGCGTAAACGACCAGCGATCAGTTTTCTTCTCTCCCGCACGATAGAACTCTACCGACATCGGTTCGACCGTCGTCGCGATGAATTTACGGACGTGATCGTAGAGCGGACGGACTTGCTCCGACATGCGCAGGTCGTTGAGCGCATCCTCGGGGGCGAGCGTGTAAGGCGTTTGGCGGGGGGTATAGGCAACTTTCATGGTCGTTGTTCTCCCGTTTCTTGTGATCGTTGTTGGCCATCTCGCATGGATGGTTTGTCGAGCGATATAGGCACGAAGTTGCGCTGTTGTCTCCGCCGTTTGACGCAACGGCGGGCAGCGTCGCGGGTGAAAATATGCTGCCACATGGATTATGCGCCCTCGTATGATGGCGGACGCAGCCTGGCGCTGCCGATCACGACAGCCCATTGGTCGGAGGCGAGCACCACGGCAAACACAAGCGGCCGGCGACGACCTGTGCACGCGCATTGAATGTACGATTGGAATGGCACGGCATTCGCTTGTCACTCTGCTGTCACAACCAGGACGGTATGAAGCGACCGTGCTCGAATGGCTGCAAAGCCATGCAAGGTCGTTAGCCTTTTGCCAGGGTGGCGTAGCGTGAAGATGAAGTGCTTGTGCAGGCCTGGTCGCCGTCGGCACGCCACTATTCGCGCTGTTTCGGCTTTGGCGGCATCCGTCATTCTGAATTTCGGCGAGCCGATGGCGTCGGCTCACGCTGACGGGCGTGAGGCGCTCAATTTCGATATTCCGCAGCAGTCGCTGGCGTCTGCGCTCGAGATCTACAGCGCGACAACGGGAGTTGTGGGGCTGTATCGCAGCCAACTGGCCATCGGGCGGATATCGAGACCGGTGTCTGGTCGTTATTCGCCGGAAACCGCGCTAGCACTCCTGCTCAACGACACCGGTTTGTCGGCGCAATACGCATCAACGGATGCATTCACTCTGGTGCCGGCGCGCGATAGCGCGGGATCGTCCAGATCCGCTTCGGCGGTCGCGCGGGCGGCTATCGCGCAGCAGGATGCCGCTCAACGCGATTTTTCGGCGCTTCTCCAGGAGCGCATCAATGCGGCACTGTGTGCCAGCGGTGCGACGCGGCCGGGCGAGTATCGCATCGCGATGAGCTTCCGCGTCGGCGCCTCTGGTGAGG
The DNA here is from genome assembly GCA_023451825.1 of Pseudomonadota bacterium. GTDB lineage: Bacteria > Pseudomonadota > Alphaproteobacteria > Rhizobiales > Xanthobacteraceae > Tardiphaga. Next base: position 45,084 of record JAEXYA010000014.1, on the reverse strand, counting down.
TCGATCAATTCAGCCTCCTCGGCTCATCGGGCGATCGCAGCCGAGATGCCGCGATTTCGAACGCGCTCAAAACGCTTGCGATCGGGCAGCCGGCGCCCTCCCACATGTCACAGCCGTTCACGATGGTGGTGTTGCCGTCATCGTCGGGCGCGATCAATTGTTCGCCCATCAGAAGCGCTCTACGCAATGGTTAGAACGCCAAAATCGTCAGCGCGGGTGAAGCTTGTCGAGGATCAGCCAGCGAGCGGCCCGCCGTCGCCTCTCGCAACGCTGCAGGAACTGCTGGCCGATCGATACGGTATCCTGAAAACGCGCCTGGCCCGCCGGCTTGGTTCGCAGGACTGGGCGGAGGAGGCGCTTCAGGACACCTATCTTCGGTTAAGCGGAGCCGACATTGCGGGAACGGTGCGCAATCCAACGGCCTATCTGTTCCGCACGGCTTTCAATGTCGCGCTAAACCGCATGCGTGCGGATCGACGTCGGTTGTCGGCGGCGGAGATCGATGGTCTTTTGCATATTGCCGACGAAGCCCCCGATGCGCTGCAGGTGGTCGAAGGGCGTGCCGACATATCGCGCCTGAGCAAGATCATCGCCAAGCTGCCTGAGCGGCAACGGGCCATTTTGCTCGCATCGCGTGTTGAAGGCGCGTCTCGGCAGCAGATTGCTGAGCGCTTTCGCATATCGGTGGGGATGGTCGACAAGGAGCTCCAACAGGCGCAGGAATTTTGCGCCATCCGCTTCGGCTGGAAGAAAACGAAATGACCGGGCTGGGGAGCAATCTGCAGGAACTGACGACGCTGGATCGCGAGGCTCATGCCTGGGTCAGGCGTTTGACGTCGGGTGAGGCCACGGCGGCCGATGCCGACGCACTACGCGACTGGTGCCGGCGCAGCCCCGCCCATGCGTCTGCATTTTCGTCCGCAAGCCAGCTATGGCGGGCGGTCGAGCCTGCCAGCCAGCTTCTTGATGAAGAGAGGCAGGCCGATCTCGTCGCCCGTCATCGATCGCGCAAGATCGCAAGGCGGGCGTTCATCGGCGGAGCGATGGCGGCCTCGGCGGGAGGGCTATTGCTTGCAAAGCCGCCGCTCAATCTGTGGCCGTCCTTTTCCGAACTGCAGGCGGATTTTCGCACCGGCGTCGGCGAGCAACGCGCCATTTCGGTGGCCGATGGCATCGCCGTCGAGATGAACGCACGCACCAGCCTCTCGGTCACTGACGGCGTCGTCAGGCTGGTGTCGGGCGAAGCGTCCTTTTCGGCGTCCGGCAGCAGCGAGCATGCCATTGAGGTCGTTGCGGATAGCGGCAGAACCTTTGCCACCAATGCTCGTTTCGACATCCGTCGGACGGGCGTCGAGGTACGCGTGACATGCTATGCCAACGAAATCCGCATCGCTCATCCGAGCCGTGCGGTGACACTCGTTGCGCAGCAACAGGTCATCTATGGCCCCGATGCGATCGGCGAGGCTTTGGCGATCGATCCCGCCATCGCGTCGGCATGGCAACGCGGCCTGATGGTGTTCGACAAGACGCCGCTGGATGAGGTGATCGACGATCTGAACCGCTACCGCGCGGGGCACATCGTGCTGCTCGACCGCAAACTGGCGCGAAGTCCCGTCAACGGACGTTTCAGAATTGATCGGCCGGATGATGCATTGACCCAGATCGAGCTCGCATTCGGCATCCGCCGCCGCACCTTGCCAGGCGGCTTGATCCTGCTCGGCTGATCATTCAATCGGCATCTGCAGACGCGCAGCGACGTGCTGACACGAAAACTTCACAAAAATCCGGTGGGGGACCAATCCTCCCAGGTGTCTCAGGGAGGATGCCGCCATCGCCCGGACCAATCCGGTGATGGCGCACGCCTTTGGAATTGTGAGAGCCGCCATGATCATTCATCTCGTCCGTCCGTCGTCACACGCTTTGCGCAAGGCTTCAACGCGCAGCAGATTTCTTGTCGGCGTCAGTTTGGCGGTTTTGCTCGGGGCGGTGACGAAGGTCGATGCGCGCAGCCTGGGTGGCGGAAGTGTTGCCGCAGCGAGCAACCCGGCGGCGACAGCAGCCGCAGCTGCGGTGACAAGGGCGCAGCAGTCGTCAGAGGCGGGACGGCAGGCGCTTCAGTCGATGACGCGGGCTGCGCAGGCGCTACAGGCCATGCGCGACGCGCAAACGGCGGCGCGGTCGGCCGCGCTGGCCGGTGCGGCCGATGTCCCCAACGGATTGGTGGCGGGTGGCCTCGTGGTTGCGCCGGGAGCGGGCGTAACGCCTGATGTCTGGGTCGGCGCCGATCGGCCGACATCGGCTCAAGCGAGCGGTCGCACGCAGGTCGAGATCAGGCAGACCGAGCAAAAAGCTATTCTCAATTGGTCGAGCTTCAATGTCGGCCGTGAAACGGATGTTTACTTCAATCAGACCGCGGGCGGCGCGGACAAAGCGAACTGGATCGCGCTCAATCGCGTCACCGATCCCTCGCTGGTACCGAGCCGGATACTCGGAACCATCAAGGCTGAAGGACAGGTCTACGTCATCAACAAGAACGGCATCGTGTTTGGCGGCGCGAGCCAGGTCAACGTCAACAGTTTCGTGGCATCGTCGCTGAGCCTGTCCGATGAGCAGTTCCGCGCGGGCATCAATGCGCAGCTGTTCGTCTTCAACGACGGTAACGGCAACGGTGTGATCGCGAAGCCGCAATTCGGTTATCTCGGCCAGCAGAAGCCGATCGACTTCTATCTCGGGCTTCATGATCCCGGTCAAACCCCCGGCGTGGATATCGGCGCTGCCCCCGGCGATATCACGATCGAAGCCGGCGCGCGCGTTGCGACGGCAAGCGGCGGCAAGGCGCTCATCTTCGCGCCGCGCGTCACCAATCATGGCCGCATCTCTGCGCCCGACGGCCAAGTGATCATGGCCGCCGGCGAGCAGGTCTATCTGGCTCCGGATGTCGAGGGCGTCCGCGGCCTGACAGCCGCAGTGACGTCGCCGATGCGTTGGATGTTCGACTACAGTGTCATGATGTCTGCGAGCGGCCAGGGCAACATAGCCAGTGGGGCCCAGGAGGCCTTTGTCGCAGGCATTCGCGATGAGGTGATGCCCGAGATGGCGGCGCGCGCCGCCTCGGTCGGTTACAGCGTCGTCAACAACGGAATCGTCACGGCCGATCACGGTAACATCACGCTGATGTCCCGCAGCATCGTGCAGAATGGCGCGCTGGAGGCGTCCACTGCGCTCAACAATCGCGAAGGCTCGATCCGGTTGCGCGCCTGGGACCAGGGCATGCTCTCCTATGGCAGCTCGATCTCTGCGGGATCGCCGTTGCGCTATTGGTCGACGGGCACGTTGACGCTTGGCTCCGGCAGCGTCACCACCTCCATGCCGGACCTGACGGACACCAGCGAGATCGAGCAGACGTCGCTGGAGACGCGCTACAGCCCCGGCACGATCGAAATGCGTGGCAAGTTGATCGACATCGAAGCTGCCGCAAATGTCATTGTGCCTGCTGGCAAGATCAGTATCGTCGCGAGCACATCGGCGCTGTCCGGCGAGACTCCGGTCACCGGCGAACCGGTCAAGCGCGACGGCAGCATGGTCTATATCGGCGAGGGCGCCTATCTGAGCGTCGCGGGCTTGCAGGACGTGTTGCTGACCATGGAGAGCAACGTTGTCACCGGCGAGTTCCGCATCAACGAATTGCGTGACACGCCGCTCTACCGGGATTCCTGGCTGCGCGGAAAGACCGTCAGTGTCGATAAGCGGGTGGCTGGGCTGTTCACCGAACAGCCGATGGCTGGCGTGGATTGGATTGCTGGTTCGCCAGGAGCCTGGGTCGGCACGCCGCTGGGTGACTTCTCCGGCTGGATCGGCGTCGGCAAGACCTCGCTGGGAGAATTGTCGACGACCGCGGGTTCGATCGCGATCAAGTCCAGCGGCTCGGTGGTCACGCGCCTGGGCTCGCTACTTGATGTCTCTGGCGGTTCGGTCCGCTATCTAGACGGTTGGATCACCACGACAAGGCTGCTCGGCGCCGATGGCCGGATCTACGATATCGGCAGAGCGATGCCAGACCAGCTTTACGTCGGTTTTGCCGGTTCCTTCACGCGGACACACAACGTTCAGGGCAAAGCCGATCCGCGGCTCAATGAAACCTGGACGACGATTTTCGATCGCAGCACGTCGCGCCGGTTCGAGCGCGGCTACACCGAAGGCCGCGCGGGCGGTGATATCCGGATGTTTGCGGCCGAAGGGATTGTGCTCGAAGGGAGCTATTGGGGCGGGGTCGTTACCGGCGAGCGCCAGTCTGCTTCAGGCAAGCGCGTCACGGCGGGGTCGCTTACGATTGGCGGCAACAGCGACGAGCATCGCCAGTGGCTGATCGGCAATCTGGTCATTGCAAACGACCCGGAGCTGCTGCCGGCTGATTTCTCCGCAACCAGCAAGTTGGACTCGATCTGGTATTACGGTTCGCCAAGCGATGATTTGTCGGTCCGCAAGAAGACCACCTATCTCGACGCCGAAGTGCTGGCGCAATCGGAAATGGCGAAGCTCGTCTTTTACGTTTCCGCGGGCTTCACGTTGGCAAAGAATGATCGAGTCGAACTGACACCGGCCACCACGCTCAATGTCCTTGCCAATACCGGTTCGAACAATCCCGCAACTTTCACCGTCGACGGCAGCATCCGTATCGCCGGCGGCACCGTGTGGTTCGCCGGCGCCGAGCACGCCACCTATGGCTCCACAGCAAATATTGATGTGAGCGGCGTCTGGTACACCGGCATGACTGGTGCACTTCCGCCGGCAATCAATGGCGGAAGCATCACGATCACTGGAGATTTCGCAGCCGGTGCGACGCTGGATGTGTCCGGCGGCGGCTGGTACGATGTCTCTGCTTCGAAAACGAAACTGAAACTTGGCGACGCCGGCGCACTGACGCTGTCACCGACGGACGTCGCGCAGCTTGCTGATCTTGATTTGAGAGGCTATTCGGCCGCGTCGGGCGGCACGCTCGCCGTGCTCACCAGCGGAGCAATCCAGATCGGTGGCACCACGCCGGCGGATCCGGCGACAGGATGGCTTCCCAGCACGTTGTTCGCCGAACGCGGCTTCCGGAGCTTTGCACTGACGACGACCGGCGATATTGCCATCGCCGACGGCGCAGTGGTTTCGCAGATTCCTGTCAGCGTCGATGTCTCCGCCATCAACCCGGCCGCCGTTGCATCAGGCACTCACATCCGTGATGTCGCTGCTCTCACCATACGTCCGCTTGCCGAGCGTATCGCCAAGAAGCCAACCGCGCTCAGCTTGGTCGGCGACAATATCTCGATCGGTAACGGTGCTGTTGTGGCGACCGACGTCGGCGGCAGCGTCACGCTCACCGCGGCAGGCCATGAAGAGCCGTCAGGGACCCGGGTCCCGGAAACCTGACGATCAACGGCATGATCGACGTGCCTGCCGGCACCATTGCGTTGACCGCTAGCGGTGAATTGAAGCTCGCAGCGGGCGCGCAGATCCTTGCTCGCGGCGTTGTGGTGACCGAGATCGACCATCGTGGCCTGCGCACAGGAACCGTGCTCGCCGGCGGCTCGGTTAGCTTCAGCCAAGCCGTAACGATGACGCTGGAGAAAGGATCGATCGTCGATGTCTCCGGGACCATCGGAGAATTCGATCTCGATCGGGGGCGCAGTTCGCCGGTCGCCTATACTGTGGCCAGTGATGGCGGACGCATTAGTCTCGGTCTGAGTGGAGGATCGCAAGATATAATCGCTGGTGACTTGCAGGCGCGCAGCGGTGGCGTCGGCGCGGCGGGAGGGACGCTCTCCATCAGTATCGGAGCTTTGGCGGAGCCAACACCGGAATTCAATCTGCCTGGCGTCATCTATTATGTGCACCGCGACACTGGCGCAATCTTATCGGTGAACACCCGCGGCAATCTCGACATCTATCGCGAGTACAGTTCAGGCGCGGACCCGGATTTTCGCTATGCCGACATGGTGAGCGAGATAAGACAGGCCAGTACGGGGCTCAGCCAGGGCGGTGGCTTGGCAATTATCGACGTCACGAACGACAAGACTCCGACCGGCATCGGCCAGCCACTGTCGTCGGTGATGACGATTAGAGCGCGGCAGATTGATCTGCTCACACGCTACTTCTATCTCGACATCGATGCCACGCAGCGTGTGGAACTGCCGATGGCGACAGTCAAACTCAACAAGATTTCGAGTGATGTCATCAACAATGGTGGCTTCGGCACGCTGAACGCGAATGTTACGGCATTGGCCGTCGGGCCAGGCGTAAATCTATCGCTCGGCAAGTCGCTCGTCGTCACGGGCGTGGTGAGCAGTGGAGGGGCCGGAACTGCGCACATCTCCGCTCCGTATATCTCGTTGAGCGGGAGTTCAGGATCCTCCGGCGCCGCTGGTGTCGGTAACCTCGTGATGACCGCGGATCTCATCGACGTCACTGGCGCCAGCTTCAGTGGCTTCGCCGATACCCAATTGGCCGCGCGCGAACTGCGAATGGGTGGCTTGCTCACCGATCTTACGGTGCAGCGGAGTGCGAAGCTGAGCGCAGACGGCCGGCTCGAACTGAAAGTCGGGCAGCTCTATCCGGCCACGGGCATTCTGGCTTCCATTAGCGCCGGGACTGAATTGGTCATCACGCGCAACGGGGATAGCGACCTTCCGCTGTCGGCGGCTGGCAGTCTGACGCTGACAGCGCCTGTTATCGTGCAGAATGGCACGGTACGCGCGCCGTTCGGCAGCATCGTTTTCGAGGCGACCGACAGCATCACGCTTGGAGCTGGAAGCATTACGTCGGTATCGGGCGATGGTTTGGTCGTCCCATATGGCATGCTCAGCAACAATGAATTCTGGGTCGATCCCACGCTCAAGACGACCAACGCGGAGACGCCGATATCGCTGAGCAAGCTGCCGGAGAAGAACATCGTCCTGCAAAGCCCCAAGGTCGCGCTTGCGGCCGGGTCCGTGGTCGATATCCGTGGCGGCGGTGATCTGATCGCCTGGGAGCACGTGCCGGGTCCTGGCGGCTCGCACGACGTGCTGGCACAGGCGGGCGTCTATGCCATCATTCCGGGCATGAAGGTGTCGGGAGCGTCGCAGCAGAAGGTTTGGCTCGCGGGCGGCGACGGGCTACCGGCGGGGTGGTACGACCTGCTGCCGGCACGTTATGCATTGCTGCCGGGTGCTTTCGCGATCTCCATGGCTCAGGGCTCGCTCAACGAACGACCGGCTTACAGCATGCCGCGTGCCGACGGCACGATCGTCATGAGCGGGTATCGTGCAGACGCCTATGGCGGCGGCCATGACCAGTTGTGGTCGTCTTGGCGCGTCATGTCCGGTTCGACGCTGCGCAGTTTCAGCGAATACAACGAAGCCACCGCTAACGCCTATTTTGCATCCGACGCGTTCAAGCTCGGCCAGTATCGTCTGAATGGCATCAACGTGGTCACGCCGCGGCTGACGATGGACGGCGGATCGGTGGTGTTCAAGGCCACCTCCAACCTCGTCCTCGACGGGACGTTGCAGTCGCAGCCGGCAGAAGGTGGACGTGGCGGTCTCGTCGATATTGCCGGCAGCAAGATTGCTATTGTTGGAGCGGGGCAGGACCGCAGCGACCTGGCCGGCTACCTGGTGGTCGATGCGACATCGCTCAGCAATTTCGGTGCTGGTAGCCTTCTGATCGGCGGCGTGCGCAGCGTCGATGCGCGTGGCACGCGCGTCGATGTCTCGGCGACCGACGTGCTCGTACGGAACGATGGGGGCAGCAGCCTTAGCGGCTCGGAAATCGTGCTGGCGGCGAGCGGCACGGTTCACGTTCAAGATGGCAGCGTGATTGCCGCGCGGGGGAATTCGCCCGGCGCGGGCGTCGATCTCATCATGACGCCCCAGGTCAGGGCCGTCTATGGCGACGTCGGCACGCCGGATACCAATCCGAACAACGACGTACTGCTGTCGCCGTCGCGCGACTATGGCGCGCTGATCCGGGTATCGACCGGCAACGCCGTGAAGGTGGTCCGCGAGAATGTCGATACGTCGGCAGGTGGTGTTGTGAACATCGGGGCCAATGCCACGGTGTCCGGCGGCAGTGCTTTATTGATCGATGCGACCAGTGATACGTCGGTCGCCGGAAGCGCGAGGCTTTCCGGGGATGCATTGTCCCTCGCCAGCGGTCGCATCGGTTTCGGCGGCGGCAGCAGCGGTCTCATCCTCGACGCCGCGTCGCTGGCACAACTCGCCAATACGCAGGCGCTGACATTGCGCAGCTACAGCACGATGGACTTCTATAGATCCATTGATCTGGGTGGCGCAGGGCTCACGACCGTGACCTTCGATGCTGCAGGCCTTGTCGGCTTTGGCAGCGGATCGATCAACATTACAGGCGATACTGTTACCCTGGAAAATTCTGTTGGTGGCGTCGTGAGTGCCGGACCTGCCGGCAATGCACGCCTGTCGCTGAATGCGAATGACATCATTCTCGGTAGCGGCGCAAAAGTTCTGCTTGGGTTCGACGTGGTCGCGCTGAATGCGACCCATCAGCTCACGGGGCAGGGCGCAGGCTCGCTCGACGCCGGCAGCGCGGCCGTCACAGTGGTCAGCCCCGTGCTCACCGGTCGCGGCGGCGCGTCGCAATCGATCACGACGCAGAATGCCATTCGCGTGATCGGAGACAGCACTGCGCCGCTCGAGAATCATGAATCAAGCCTGGGCACCCGCTGGGCATTGACCGGTACCAGCGTGGAGGTGGGGGGACGCATCGTCGCGCTGGGCGGTGCTGTCAATCTCACGGCGACGGCGGGCGATGTTGAAATCGTGTCAGGCGGTGTGATCGAAGTCGGCGGCTTCAAGAAGCAGTTCTATGATGTTGCGCAGTTCGCGGACGCCGGCAGCATCGCGCTGACGGCGGTCGGGTCCGTCAAGGTTGCGCCGGGTGGTCATCTCCAACTCTCCGGTCATACCGAAGGCGGTGCGGCAGGCAAACTGTCCCTGACCGCCTCGAGCGGCGGTACCGTCGTGCTTGGCGGCTTGATCGAAGCACATGCAAGCGCGGGGCAGACCGGCGGGTCTTTCGCATTGGACATCGCTGCTCTGCCTGATTTTGCTGGCATGAGCCAGGCCTTGAACGCATCGGGCTTCTCGCAGTCACGGCAATTCCGGATCCGTTCGGGCAATGTGCTGATTGACGGCGTGACGGAAGTTGCGGATTTCTCGCTGGTGGCCGACCAGGGGTCGGTGACGCTCGCAGGAATGATCGATGCCCGTGCGGCCTATGGTGGCAATATTTCCATCAGCGCAGGCAATGGCTTTACCATGTTAAACTCGTCGCTGCTCCAGGCTGGCGCCACCGGTGCGTATGGCAGCGGGCGCGTCACGCTGGAGGCCAGCGGGGGCCGCATGGATGTGGCCGGCGGCACCATCGATGTGTCTGGCGCGGATGGCGGCAGGGTACGTTTCCGCGCCCAGCAGACGTCCGGTCATAACGATGTCGATGTGGATCGTCTGCAAGTGACGGTGCTCGGCGCACGATCCGCAGTGTTGGAGGGCGTCAGTGTCGAGGACAGCACGAGCGGCTCGGTGGATGCCGTGCGGGCCGATGCGATCTTCCACGCCAATACGTTTGCCGGCAATGCCGCCGCCATTGCTGCGCGACTGAATGCCAGTGGCATTGCTGTGATGCCAGGGATCGAAATCCGAAGCTCCGGTGATTTGACGCTCGAGACCGATTGGGATCTGGCGGCGGATTTTGCAGCCGCCCGCATGGGCAGCCTCACGCTGCGCGCCGGCGGCAATCTTGTGCTTCTCGGCAATCTCAGCGACGGTTTTTCGGCAGCGGATAGCAGCGGAATGTTGCAAAACACCGCGTCATGGGATGTGCGCCTCGTTGCCGGGGCCGACCTGACATCGGCCAGCGCGCTGACTGTGCAGGCGCTTGCAACGCTGCCTGCGACAAGCGGAAATCTGATCATCGGCGGTGCGGCAACGGGCGCAGTCGTGCGTACGGGCACCGGCGATATCAATGTTGTTGCCGGTCGTGATCTGTTGCTCGCAAACTATCTGTCGACTATCTACACTGCCGGCCGCGCCGACCCGACCGTCTATGCAGACTTCCTGGCACCGGCGAACGCAGTCTATGGCATCGACGGTGGCAATCTGCGTATCGCTGCACAGGGCAATGCCGTCTCGGCGCTCCCGACAGAGCGTTCCACAGCCGCTGAGCTCGATAAAAATCAGCTGTTCACGGAATGGCTGCGCAAAGTTGGATCACTCGACTTGAACTTCCGCTTCGAGAGCGAAATGCAGAGTTCGTGGTGGATCGACTATGGCAAATTCCAGCAGGGCGTCGGGGCTCTTGGGGGCGGCAACGTTCTCGTGAACACCGGTGGAGATCTCGTCAATATGCTGGTGGCGCTACCGACCAATGGTCGCGTCCGCGGCGGCGAGAGTTCGACCAGCAATCCGATGCAACTCGAAATGCGCAATGGCGGCCTCATGGAGGTCAATGCCGGCGGCGCTGTGCGTGCGGGTTATTACTATGTCGGCCGCGGTGACGGCGTCATCACTGCGGGTGAATTCGCCAATGGCCGTACGGTATCGGCGGTGCTGAGCAACGGACGTGAAGCCGGCTATGCCATCGCGCCGGTTCTTGCGTTGGGCAATGCCGGCATGAAGGTGAAGACAGCAGGCGATCTCTTGCTGCAGACAGTGCTGGATCCACTGATGTTGAATTCCGATACGATCGATCTTGGCGGCTCAAGCCGGAACAACGCTTATATGAGTGGCTATTCCGATGCCACTTCACTCGATTTGTTGTCGGTAGGCGGAAACGTTACGCTCGCCAATCAGGGACGGTTCCTGTCCAAGGAGGTGAATATTTCAGGCGGGGTCTCCGGCCTGCACACCGACTATTCCTATATCGGCGTGTTCGCCACCAATCTGTACCCGGCCATCACGCGCATGGCTGCGCTCAACGGCTCAGTGATCAGTCGCGACCGGTTCTTCACCGCCCCGGGAAGGAATTCGGAGCTTCGTATTCTTGCCGAGAACAACATCGTTCTCGGAGAAATCACCATGGCACGGGCGACGATGGCCATGATGCCAACGCCGCTGATGCCGCTGACCGGCAATACGGGCGGCTGGCTGCAATTGCGGATGCCCTCTAATTTTGGCGAGTTTCAATCGCTGGATGGAAGTGGGCTTTCAGCGCTGCTGTTGAATCAGTTCACGTTCAACTACGCCATGGCAAGCGGCAATGGTCCATTGCTGAATTATTTGGAAAGCGTCCGCAACCCGGCGCTGCTCGATAACGCTGCAGACATGGAGCCGAGCCGCATTTTCGCCCGGAGCGGATCCATCGCCGGCTCCATGATCGCGACAACCAGCGTGCCAAAGCTTGCCATGATCACGACGAATGAACAGACTTGGTTCCGCGCCGGCACCGACATTCGCAACATCAATTACAGTTTGCGCAATATCCATCGGACCGATGTGTCGCTGATCGAGGCCGGCAATGACATCATCGGCGGACGTATCGAGATTCAGGGACCGGGAGCCATCTCGCTTGCGGCAGGACGGGACGTTTATGGCCGCACATTTGAGGTGCTCAGCAATGGCAGTTACGACGCGTTCCAGCGCAACCGTGCTGTCGAAATCAGCGAGGTGAAGGGTCTGGCGCGCGACGGGGCGGCCATCTCGGTCATGGCCGGATTGAAGGGCAAGCAGCCGACTTACGATGCGCTGATGGCAGCCTATCTGGACCCGGCCAATGTCACGGCGATGCCTGACTATCTCAAAGCCGACATTGATGGCGTGATGTTCCCCATCTATCTCACCGACAAGGTCGAGATGCGACGCGGGGCGGAGCATACGTCCCGGTCCGGTCTTGTGTCGTTCGTCAAGGAGATGACCGGCGAGAGCCTGTCGCCGCTCGACGCATGGCAGCGCTTCAAGTCGCTACCGGCACTTACGCAGCAGCGCTTCCTTCGCGACATCTACATTCAAGAGCTGTACGCTGCTGGCGACGATCAAAACACGCTTGACGGCAATGGTCAGCCGCGTAACGGCGGTTATAACCGCGGCTACAAGGCGATCGAGGCGCTGTTCCCCGGCCAGGACTGGCGCGGCGACATCAAGGTTGGCAATGCCACATTCCGGACGATGACCGGCGGTGCTGTCGAGACGCTAACGCCCGGCGGCGGCCTGCAAGTGGCGGCGCTCGGAATGGTGGTGCCGGACGGCGCCGGGTTGATCACGCTCGGCAGCGGCGACATCAACATCTTTGCGCGCGACAGCGTCACGGTGAACCGCTCACGCGTGCTGACCTTTGCGGGCGGCGACGAAACGATCTGGTCCACATTGGGCGATATCGATGCGGGGCGCGGCGCCAAAACGACTCGCGTCCCCTCGGCGCCTGAAATCACGACCGACGAGGATGGTATCACCAAGGTGCAGGAGCGAGCTGATATCGGCGGCAGCGGGATCGGCACGATCATTGGCTTCGCCGGCGTCGAGGAAGGCGACGTGTCGCTGATCGCGCCCCAGGGCACCGTCAATGCCGGCGATGCAGGCATACGCGTTAGCGGCAATTTCAACGTGGCGGCGCTGTTCGTTCTCAACGCCGAAAATATCAAGGTAGAGGGCGACAAGAAGGGCCTGCCGAAAATGGAGGCGCTTCCGGAAATCCGCATGCCGGACACCAAGGACAAGGCGGCTTCCGATGCGGTCAATGACGCCACGCAGACAAAGGGCAATGAGCGGCCCTCGGTGATCATTGTCGAGGTGCTCGGCTATGGCGGTGGCAGTAGCGAGAGTCCGCGTCAGGAAGGCATAGAAAGTGAGGAGGAGCGTCGCCGACGGGGGAGCCGACGGAGCTACAACACCGACAGCGCCATCCAACTGGTCGGCAACGGCGCACTCAACCAGGAACAGAGTGAGGCGCTGACAGACGACGAAAAGCGGCGTCTGCAGGACATCGCTCAGGCACAGCGGAGCCGCTGACCGGCGGACACATGACGCATTCGGAGGAGGTAGCTTGGCCGCTAGCCGGCGATCTTCCGGGTGCGCCTTTTCGTTCTGACGATCCTGGGATCGTCGCGCAGCCTGGGACGGTGTTGTCCCGCCCGGGCCGAAGGTGGTATGAAGGCGCGCCGGTCCCATAGCTCAACTGGATAGAGTAGCGGATTTCTACTCCGCGGGTTGCAGGTTCGAGTCCTGCTGGGATCGCCACTCCAGGTCCAATGTGCCGGGTTTGTAATCTTGCGCAATGACATTGGACGGTTGCCCCCGTCCGCAGCCGTGCCGACGGCAATGTCGCGAATCCGGCCGAACCATTCTCCTTGTCAGCGCGACCAAAAAGCAGAGATGCGCCTGTGTCCTTCGGGATAAGGTCGGTCGCCATTATACCATTGCGAAGCGCCGTATTTCGCTTGGTCGTGATTCGTGGATTCATCGCAGCATGTCGCCGACGATCTCTTCGATGTTGCGCTGGCCACGAGCCTGTCATCGTTTTTGCGCAAGTTTGCACGCCGAGCGGCGTTCGCTCTTGCTGGGGAGCTTTCCATGAAAGATTTGGCCCGCACCTTTACAGTCTGCGCCGTGCTCGCGCTGGGGGTGGTTTCCAGCCACGCCGCTGACAAGGCCTTCCGGCGCGATGAACTCGCCGACCGGGCCGTCAAGCTTGAAACCCAGATCAAGAGCGAAGCCGGGCCGATCACCAAATCGGCGGCAAACCTGCGAACCGATGCGGATGCGGCCCTGCGGCGCTCTGATGCACGCGCAGGGCTGCAGATTCTCAGCCAGATCGTGACGGTTGCCCCCGACGACGGCGCCAACTGGCTGCGCCTCGCCAAGACTGTGGCGCAGATCCGCCCGGCCAATGCGTCGGAAACGACCTTCCTCAACGAGCGCGCAGCGACCGCCGCCTATATCGCCTATCAGCGCGCCGGCAATGCGGGCGAGGAAGCCGAGGCTCTGGCGGTGCTAGGCCGAGCCATGGCAGCGCGAAAGCTCTATCGGCCGGCGCTGGATGCGATGCGGCTGTCGCTGGATCTGCGCGAAGTCGCCGATGTCCGCGAGCAATACGAGAAATTGCGCGGCGACCACGGCTTCCGGCTGCTCGATTACAGCGTGGACTCGGATTCGGCCTCGCCGCGGGCCTGTTTCCAGTTTTCGGAGGATCTCGCCAAGCGCGTCGATTTCGCGCCGTTCCTGGCGCTGGCCGGCAATGACAAGCCGGCACTGTCGGCCGAGGACAAGCAGCTCTGTGTCGACGGCCTCAAGCATGGCGAGCGCTACAACATCAACCTGCGCGCCGGCCTGCCATCCACGGTGAAGGAAAGCCTGCCGAAATCGGCCGAGTTCAACATCTATGTCCGCGACCGCAAGCCGTTCGTGCGCTTCACCGGCCGCGCCTATGTGCTGCCACGCACCGGCCAGAAGGGCATCCCGCTGGTGTCGGTGAACACCCAGGCGGTGGACATCAAGGTGTTCCGGATCGGCGACCGCAACCTGATCAATACGGTGATCGGCAGCGATTTCCAGACCGCACTGAGCAAATACCAACTCGAGGCGCTTGGCGACGAGCGCGGGCAAAAGGTCTGGAGCGGCGAGCTTTCGACTGAAACGCGGCTGAACGAGGATGTGACCACCGCATTCCCGGTGGATCAGGCTATCGGTGAGTTGCAGCCCGGCGTCTATGTGATGACCGCCGCAGCCAAAGGGCCGGGAGCTGCACGCAATGAGGACGATGATGGCTCGCTGGCGACCCAATGGTTCATCGTCTCCGATCTCGGCCTGACCGCCTTTTCCGGCAATGACGGAATCCATGTCTTCGTCAATTCGCTGGCGTCCACGGAGCCGATGACCAAGGCCGAGGTGCGGTTGATCGCCCGGAACAACGAGATCCTCGCAACAAAGAAGACCGACGAAGCCGGTCACGTGCTGTTCGAGGCCGGTCTCGCCAAAGGCGACGGCGGCCTGTCGCCGGCGCTGCTGACGGTCACCGGCGAGAAAGCCGACTATGCTTTTCTGAGCCTGAAGTCGAACGCCTTCGACCTGTCGGATCGCGGTGTTTCCGGCCGTCCGGTTCCGGCCGGCGCCGACGCCTTCGTCTATGCCGAGCGTGGCGTCTATCGCTCTGGCGAGACCGTCTATCTCACCGCGCTGCTGCGCGACGGGCAGGGCAATGCCGTGACCGCAGGTCCGATGACGCTGGTGGTCGAACGGCCCGATGGCGTCGAGTTCCGACGTGCCGTTCTGCAGGACCAGGGGGCGGGTGGTCGTAGCCTGACACTGTCGTTGAACAGCGCGGTTCCGACCGGCACCTGGCGTGTGCGTGCCTTCACCGATCCAAAGGCGCCGGCGGTTGGCGAGACCACGTTCATGGTCGAGGATTACGTCGCCGACCGCATCGAATTCGACATATCTTCCAATGACAAGCAGATCAAAGCTGATCTTCCAGTAGAGCTTAGGGTGGACGGAAGATTCCTGTACGGCGCGCCGGCTTCGGGACTTGGTCTGGAAGGCGATATGCTGGTCGCGCCGGCCGCAGAGCGACCAGGTTTTGCCGGCTATCAGTTCGGTATTGCCGACGAGGAAAGCGCGAGCAACGAGCGCACGCCGATCGAGGATCTGCCGGAGGCCGATGCCAATGGCTCCGCGACGTTCCCCGTCAGCCTGGCCAAGCCGCCATCCTCGACGCGGCCGCAGGAAGCGCAGATCTTCATCCGCATGACCGAAAGCGGCGGGCGTGCCGTCGAGCGCAAGCTGGTGCTGCCGATTGCGCCGTCGGCGCCGATGATCGGCGTGAAGCCACTGTTCAAGGACAAGAATGTTCCTGAGGGGGACAATGCGGGCTTTGACATCGTGGTCGTGTCGCCGGAAGGAACGGCGATGGCGCGCGGTGGGCTGCGCTATGAGCTGTTGAAAATTGAATCAAGATATCAATGGTATCGGCAGAATTCCTCATGGGATTACGAGCCGATCAAGTCCACCAAGCGTGTGTCCGATGGCGATCTCACTGTTGCCGCTGACAAGCCGTCGCGGATTTCGTTGCAGCCGCAGCCGGGACGTTATCGGCTGGATGTGAAGGCCAATGAGGCGGATGGGCCGGTGACGTCGGTGCAGTTCGATGTCGGCTGGTATTCGGACGGCAGCGCGGATACGCCGGATTTGCTCGAAACATCCATCGATAAGCCGGAATATGCAGCGGGCGAGACGATGACCGTGTCGGTCAACGCACGCACCGCCGGTCGTCTGACCGTCAATGTGATCGGCGACCGGCTGCTGACGACGACCAGCATTTCGGTCAAAAAAGGCGCCTCGAAAGTCACGCTTCCGGTCGGGAAGGACTGGGGAACGGGCGCATATGTGGTGGCAACTTTGCGGCGGCCATTGGACAGCACAGCGGCACGCATGCCCGGCCGCGCGATCGGTCTCAAATGGTTCGGGATCGACAAGAAGGCGCGGACCCTCGAGGTCGCTTTGACCCCGCCAGCGCTGGTTCGCCCGAGTTCCACTCTTAAGCTGCCGGTCAAGCTGGGCGGCCTCAATCCGGGAGAGGACGCCAAGGTCGTAGTGGCGGCCGTGGATGTCGGCATCCTCAACCTGACCAATTACAAGCCACCCGCGCCGGATGAATATTATCTGGGCCAGCGTCGGATGACGTCCGAGATTCGGGATCTCTACGGGCAGCTCATCGACGGCATGCAGGGCACGCGTGGCCAGTTGCGCACCGGCGGCGATAGCGCGGGTGCCGAGCTGACGGGCTCGCCGCCGACGCAGAAGCCGTTGGCACTGTATTCGGGCATTGTCACCGTGAAGTCCGATGGCACGGCGGAGATCGATTTCGAGATTCCGGAATTCGCCGGCACGGCGCGGGTGATGGCGGTGGCGTGGACCGCGACGAAACTTGGTCGGGCCAATGTGGATGTCACCGTGCGTGATCCCGTCGTGCTGACGGCGACGCTGCCGCGGTTCCTGCTGTCGGGGGACAAGGGGACGATGTCCTTCGATCTCGACAATGTCGAAGGTGCAGCCGGTGATTATACGCTCAGCGTGAAGACATCGGGGCCGGTGAAGGTCACGGGCAATCCGTCCACCACCGTCAAACTTGCTGCCAAGCAGCGGACGTCGATGGCGCTGGCGTTGGATGCGGCGGGGGCCGGGCGAGCCACTATCGACGTGGACATCAAGGGCCCGAACGGGCTGACGCTGGCGCGGCATTACGAACTCGACGTCAAACCGGCCACGCAGATTCTCGCGCGGCGTTCCATCCGCACGCTGGCGAAGGGCGAGAGCCTGACGCTGACGTCGGACATGTTCACCGATCTCATCCCGGGCACCGGCGGTGTGTCGCTGTCGGCGAGCCTGTCCACGGCGCTGGATGCTGCCACCATCCTGAAGGCGCTCGACCGCTATCCCTATGGCTGCACTGAACAGATCACCAGCCGCGCGATGCCGCTGCTTTACGTCAATGATCTCGCAGCCGGCGCGCATCTGGCGATGGATACCTCGGTCGATCAGCGCATCAAGGATTCGATCGACCGGCTGCTGGCGCGGCAGGGCTCGAATGGCTCGTTCGGCCTGTGGTCGTCGGGCGGCGACGATCCGTGGCTCGATGCCTATGTCACCGACTTCCTGACCCGCGCGCGTGAAAAAGGCTTTGCGGTGCCGGATGTCTTGTTCCGCGCGGCGCTGGATCGCGTGCGCAACTCGGTGGTCAATGCGCAGGAGCCGGAGAAGGACGGCGGCCGCGAACTCGCCTATGGCCTCTATGTGCTGGCCAAGAACGGCACCGCGCCGATCGGCGACCTCCGCTATCTCGCCGACACCAAGCTGACCAATCTCGCCACGCCCATCGCCAAGTCGCAGCTCGCTGCGGCGCTGGCGCTGGTCGGCGACCGTGTGCGTGCGGAACGCGTTTACGGTGCGGCGGTGGAAAGCCTGAAGCCGAAGCCGGTGATCGAATTCGGTCGCACCGATTTCGGCTCGGCCCTGCGCGATGCGGCGGCACTGGTCTCATTGGCCAGCGAAGGCAACGCCCCGCGGGCAACGCTGACCCAGGCGGTCCAGCGTGTCGAAGCCGCGCGCGGGCTGACGCCGTTCACCTCGACGCAGGAGAATGCGTGGCTGGTGCTGGCGTCGCGGGCGCTGGCCAAGGAGGCCAACACGCTGTCGCTCGACGTCAATGGCGCGGCGGTGAAGAGCGCGCTCTATCGCAGCTACCAGGCGGCGGAGCTTGCCGGCGTACCGATCAAGATCACCAATACCGGCGAGACGCCGATCCTGGCTGTGGTGTCGGTCACCGGCGCGCCGGTGACGCCGGAGCCGGCGGCATCGAACGGCTTCAAGATCGAGCGCAGCTATCACAGGCTCGACGGCACGCCGGCCGATGTCACCAAGGCGAAACAGAACGACCGTTTCGCCGTGGTCTTGAAGATCACCGAAGCCAAGCCGGAATACGGGCACATCATGGTGGCCGATTATCTGCCGGCCGGTTTCGAGATCGACAATCCGCATCTGGTGTCGTCGGGCGACAGCGGTACGCTGGACTGGATCGAGGACGGCGTGGAAGCGGCCAACACCGAATTCCGCGACGACCGCTTCACCGCAGCCATCGATCGCAAGGCCAATGACAAGGCGGTGTTCACGGTGGCCTATATCGTGCGCGCGGTGCCGCCAGGGCGATACGTGCTGCCGCAGGCGGGCGTCGAGGACATGTATAATCCCTCGCGTTACGGGCGGACGGGGACGGGCAGCGTCGAGGTCGCGAAGGCGAAATGAGGAAGGATCCCGCAGCCGTCATTGCGAGCCATGGGGAATTGGCAAAGCCAATTCCCTCGGCGAAACAATCCAGTTCTGGGCCAAGGACTGGATTGCTTCGTCGCTTCGCTCCTCGCAATGACGGCGGGAAAGGATGGCGTTTCATAAAGCGCGCAGCGCTTGGTGTCGTGGTCATTGCAGCCATCACCACCGCTGCCATCGCCGCCTATGTCCATTCCCTCGGTCCGATCCCGCTCGAGAAAGCCCGGATCGTCTCCACCACCGTCGTCGATCGCAACGGCAAGCTCCTGCGGGCCTATGCGATGGCGGACGGGCGCTGGCGGCTGCCGGTGACGGCGAGTTCATCCGTCGATCCCGGCTATCTCAACATCCTGCTCGGCTATGAGGACAAACGCTTTTACGAGCATCACGGCGTCGATCCCCTGGCGCTTGGGCGTGCGGCGTTTCAGTTGGTGACGCGTGGCGAGATCGTCTCCGGCGGCTCCACCATCACCATGCAGGTGGCGCGATTGCTGGAGCCGCGGCGCGAGCGCTCGATCCATGCGAAAATCCGCCAGGCCGTGCGCGCGCTACAGCTCGAACGGCAGATGTCCAAGGAGCAGATCCTCGACCTCTATCTGACGCTGGCGCCGTTCGGCGGCAATCTGGAAGGTGTTCGCGCAGCCTCCATCGCCTATTTCGGCAAGGAGCCGAAGCGGTTGTCGCTCGCAGAATCCGCGTTGCTGGTGGCGCTGCCGCAGTCGCCCGAGCATCGTCGGCTGGACCGTCACCCGGGCAATGCCCGCGTCGCGCGCGACCGGGTGCTGGAGCGCATGGTCGGCGAGGGGCGCGTCTCCAATGCCGATGCGATGCAGGCCAAGGCCGTCAGCGTGCCGAAATGGCGCAAGCCGATGCCGATCCTGGCGCCGCATTCGGCGGATCAGGCGGCGTCACTGCGCAAGGATGTGCCGATCATCAGAACATCGCTCGATGCCGGCATCCAGCAAGCGCTGGAGACCTTGGCGAAGGATCGCGCGACGGCGCTCGGCAACAGTATCTCCATCGGCATGCTCGCCGTCGATAATGACAGCGGTGAGGTTCTCGCCCATGTGGGCTCGGCCGACTATTTCGACGATCGCCGGGCCGGGCAGGTGGACATGACCCGCGCGGTGCGATCGCCCGGCTCGACGCTAAAACCTTTCATCTATGGCCTCGCCTTCGAGGATGGTTTCATCCATCCGGATAGCCTGATCGACGATCGCCCGGCGCGCTTCGGCGCCTATGCGCCGGAAAACTTTGACATGACGTTCCAGGGGACGGTGCCGGTGCGCAAGGCGCTGCAGCTCTCATTGAACGTGCCGACCATCGCGCTGCTCGAGCGCGTCGGCGCCTCGCGTTTCAGCTCGCGGCTGAAACAGGCCGGCGGCAGCCTCGTTTTGCCGGCGGGCGAGGCGCCTGGCCTTGCCATGGGGCTCGGCGGCGTCGGCGTGACGCTGCATGACCTCGTCCAGCTCTATACGGGCGTTGCCCGCCTCGGCAGCGTGAAACCGCTGCGCGAATTGATGCAGGCGAATGGCGGCGACGATCGCGAGACCTTGCGGCTGATGGAGCCGGTTGCAGCCTGGCAGGTCGGCAATGTTTTGCTTGGCACGCCGCCGCCGGAAAACGCCGCCCATAACCGGATCGCCTTCAAGACCGGCACCAGTTATGGCTACCGCGACGCTTGGTCCGTCGGTTTTGACGGCCGCATGACCATCGGCGTCTGGGTCGGCCGGCCCGATGGCGCGCCGGTGCCTGGACTGGTCGGGCGTATCGCCGCAGCGCCGATCCTGTTCGACGCGTTCGCCCGCACCGGCAAGCTGCCGGCGCCGCTTCCGCGCGCGCCCAAGGGCACGCTGATGGCGAGCAACGCAAAACTCCCGCTGCCGCTGCGCCGGTTCCGTCCGGCTGGCGACCTGATCCGGGCGGGCAGCGAACAAGCTTTGCATATCCAGTTCCCGCTCAATGGCTCCCGGATCGACGCCAGCGGCGGCGAGGGGCAGTTCTCGTCGGTCCCGGTCAAGGTGGCGGGCGGGGTGATGCCGATGACCGTGCTGGTCAATGGCATGGCCGCCGGTGAGCTGGACTCGCGGCGCCAGCGGCTGGTCGATCCGCCCGGTCCCGGCTTTGTCCGCCTGACCGTCATGGATGCCATGGGCGCCGCGGACACAGTTGTGGTCAGAATTCAGTGAGGCCCGGCTAACTGGTTGTGAGCGTGGCGGTTTCAGCGTATGCGACAGCCATATGGCTGAGACCGAATACAGACCCCGCTTTGGCGCCCCCCGCGAAGAAAAAACCCGCGTCGATCCGGGCAATGTGCTCGCGCGCGTGCTGGATTTCGTCACCCTGAGCCACGGCCGGGCGGTCGCCTTTCTGGCGCTCGTCAGCCTGCTGTTCTTTCTGTCCGGCTTCTTCACCATCCCGCCGATCGACCGCGACGAGTCGCGCTTCGCCCAGGCGACCAAGCAGATGGTCGAAAGCGGCGATTTCGTCGATATCCGGTTCCAGGACGAGGTCCGCTACAAGAAGCCCGTGGGCATCTACTGGATGCAGGCGGCCGTCGTGGAGGTCGCCGACCGGCTCGGCGTGCCCAATGCCGAAATCCGCATCTGGCTTTACCGGGTGCCGTCGCTGCTCGGCGCCATCGGCGCGGTGCTGCTGACCTACTGGACCGCGCTGGCTTTCGTGACCCGCCGCGGCGCGGTGCTGGCCGGCCTGATCATGTGCAGCTCGGTGCTGCTGAATGTCGAAGCCCGCATGGCCAAGACCGACGCCATGCTGCTGCTCACCGTGATGATGGTGATGGGCGCCATGGCGCGGGTCTATCTCGCCTGGCAGCGCGGCGAGGACAACAAGCAGGGCGGCTGGCTCGACCCCTTCATGTTCTGGACCGGCATGGCGATCAGCATCCTAGTCAAGGGGCCGCTGATCCTGATGTTCGTCGGCTTCACCATTCTGGTGCTCGGCGTCATGGATCGCTCGGTGGGCTGGCTCGGCCGCCTGAAGCCGCTGGCCGGCCTTCCGTGGGCGCTGCTGCTGGTGCTGCCGTGGTTCGTGGCGATCTATCTCAAGGCCGGGCAGAGCTTCTTCCAGGATTCGCTCGGCGGCGACATGCTGAGCAAGCTGCAGGCGCAGGAATCCCATGGCGCGCCTCCGGGCACCTATTTCCTGCTGTTCTGGGTGACGTTCTGGCCCGGCGCGCCGCTGGCCGGCATGGCCGCGCCGGCGATTTGGCGGGCGCGGCGCGAGCCGGGGGCCCAGTTCCTGCTGGCCTGGCTGGTGCCGTCCTGGATCGTGTTCGAGCTGGTGATGACCAAGCTGCCGCATTATGTGCTGCCGCTCTATCCGGCCATCGCCATTCTCATCGTCGGCGCCATGGAGCGCCGGGTGCTGGCGCGGAACTGGCTCAGCCGCGGCTCGGCCTGGTGGTTCGCGATTCCGGTGCTGGCGGCCGTCGGCGCGCTGGTGGGCTCGGTGGCCGTGGTGCGGCATCCGATGTTCCTGGCCTGGCCTTTTGCAGCCGGCGCGCTTGTGTTCGGCCTGTTCGCCTGGATGATGTATGACCACAACCGCGCCGAGCGCTCGCTGCTCTCGGGCATTGTCGCGGCATTCTTCATGAGCATCGCGTTCTACGCGGTATTCCTGCCGTCGCTGCGGCCGGCTTTTCCGAGTGTCCATCTGGCGCGGGCGTTGCGCACGGTCGTCTGCGTGGCGCCAAAGGCCGCTGCGGCCGGCTATCACGAGCCGAGCCTCGTCTTCATGGCCGGCACCGGCACCGAATTGACGGACGGCGCGGGCGCAGCCGATTTCCTCGGGCAGGGCAGCTGTCGTTTCGCTCTGGTCGAATATAGGCAGGAGCGCCAATTCGCGCAGCGCGCCGATGCGATCGGGCTGCGCTACAACATGTTCACGCGGATCGAGGGCTATAACTATTCGCAGGGCAAGGCCGTCTCGATTGCTGTCTTCCGCTCCGAAGGCACCCAGTGATGGCGGCGCCGGGTTACGCTGCGCAACTCGGGACCATCCTTTGGCAGGCGCTGGCGCAACTGGTTCGCGCGCCGTCGCATTCGCGGCGCGCTGACGCTGCGCGACATTGGGCGAAGCGTTCGCTTGCCTTTGGCGCGCTGACGGCGATCGTCATCATGGCGCTGATGTTTCTGCTCGACGCTTATGAGATCACGCTGATGCCGGCGCGCGGCACCGCCGGCCTGTGGCCGCTGCGTATCGTGACAGATTTCGGCAAATCCGAATATGTGCTGTGGGCGCTGTTCGGCCTGCTGATTGTCATCCTGCTGCTGGCACCGCGGTTGCGCGGCATGTCGCAAGCGATCTGGCTGAGCGTCGGCACCCGCGTGCAGTACATCTTCCTCACCGTATTGCTGGCCGTGATGCTCGGCGAAGTGCTGAAGGGAATCATTGGCCGCGGACGCCCCTTTGTCGGCGGTGCCGCCAATGCGTTCCACTACAAGCATTTCGCCTGGTCCGAGATCTATGCGAGCTTCCCGTCGGGCCATGCGACCACCAGTTTTGCGCTGGCCTTCGCCGTGGCGGCGCTGTGGCCGCGGCTGCGGGCGGTGATGATCGCCTATGCCGTAATCATCTGCTGCAGCCGGCTGGTTCTGCTGGCGCATCACCCGAGCGACGTGGTGGGTGGCGGGCTGCTGGGCTGGATCGTGGCCATGGCGGTGCGTTACTGGTTCGCGGCTCGGCATCTGGCCTTCATCATCCGGCCCGGGGGCCATATCGACCCGCTGCCGGGGCCGTCCGCGGCCCATGTGAAGAGGGTTGCCCGCGAGGCGATCGCCCCATAATAAGCCGTCTTCGCGTGGCCGCTGCGACAAGTTCCCGCAGCAGTCCGCCAACCAAGAGCCCTGTTTTGTCCGCTGCTGATGTCTCACCCATCGAGGTCTCCATCGTCGTGCCCGTGCGCAACGAGGAGGGCAATGTCGCGCCACTGATCGCCGAGATCGCGGCGGCGCTGGATGGGCGTTGGGCTTACGAAATCATCTATGTGAATGACGGATCGACCGATCGGACGCCGGTGCTGCTGGCTGAATTGATGCAGTCGCGCGAAAACCTGCGGCGGATCGATCATGCGGCCTCGTCGGGCCAGTCGGCCGCGGTGCGCACCGGGGTGCGCCATGCCCGCGGCGGCATTGTCGCGACGCTGGATGGCGACGGGCAGAACAATCCGGCTTTCCTGCCGAACCTGATTTCGGCGATTGCCGATGGCGGCGGGCGCGTCGGCTTGGCGGCGGCGCAACGCGTCGGCCGCAAGGATACCGGCTTCAAGAAGTTCCAGTCGCGGATCGCCAACAAGGTGCGCAATGGCGTGCTCAAGGACGGCACCCGCGACACCGGCTGTGGATTGAAGGCGTTCCGCCGCGACGTGTTCCTGTCGCTGCCATATTTCGATGGTCTGCATCGCTTCCTGCCGGCGCTGGTGCGCCGCGAGGGGTTTGACATTGCCTATGTGGACGTGATCGACCGGCCGCGGCACTCCGGCGTGTCGAATTACGGCTTCTTCGACCGGCTCTGGGTGGGTCTGATGGATCTGGCCGGCGTGTGGTGGCTGATCCGCCGCAAGCGCACGACGCCGGTCGCAACCGAGTTCAATTAAATGCTGATCAGCTATGGCCAGGCCCTCGGCGACTACGTCTATGACGTCTTCATCGCCAAATTCGACTTCTGGCTCGCCTTCGGGCTGGTGGCGCAATTGCTGTTCACGGCACGCTTTCTGGTGCAGTGGATTTCAAGCGAACGCGCAGGCGCCAGTGTCATCCCGATGGCCTTCTGGTTCCTGTCGATGGCCGGCGGGTTCATGACGCTGATCTACGGCATCGCCAAGCGCGAGCCCGTGATCATCCTCGGACAGGTCTTTGCAACCGGCATCTATGTCCGCAACATCATGTTGATCATCAAGAACCGCGGCACCGGTTCGAAGACGCTGTCGAACTAGAGGGTTCAATCGCCGCCGTCCTCATGGTGAGGAGCGCGCCCGTTGGCGCGCGTCTCGAACCGTGGCGCGTATCTCCATCCTTCGAGACGCCGCGCAATCGCGCGGCTCCTCAGGATGAGGGGGAGTTTGCGGAGAGAGCGCAGCGACGGCGTTAACCGCCGGACACCGTCATCCACCAGTGCTGCACGACTTCGGGGCTGGTGAGCTGCACCGTCGATGACGCCTCGCGCTGAGCCTTGCGATAGGCGCTGGCGGTGACGCCGAAACGGGTGCGGAAGCTGCGGCTGAAATGCGCTTCGCTGCTGAAGCCGAGATCGGCCGCGAGCTTTGACAGCCGCCGCGTTTCCAGTGGATCGCTGAGTGCGGCCTGCACGGCGAGCAGCCGGCGTTCCTGCACATGCTTCATGATGCCGCCGTGATCGGTGAAGACGCGATAGAGCGTCGCGCGCGAGATTTCGAGTTTTTGCGCCAGCCATTCCGGCGACAGATCGGGTGACGCGAGGTTGTCACGGATGGCGGCTTCCGACAGGGCGAGAATGGTCTCGTCGGCCTGTTTCTGGGCTTCGAGCATGGCGTCGGGCGCGGCCGTCAGCAGGCGCTTGAGGAAAGCCACCGTCTCGCCCACGGTCGCTTCGACATCGGCTTCGGTGAGCTGGGCGCTGCGTTCCTGCAGCGAGCGGATATGCGCGGCGAGCAAATCGTTGCGGAACGGATCGAGCCGCGGTTTCATCGTCTCCAGTGGCACGCCATCGAGCAGCATACGCGGTACGATCAGCGAGATGGTGCTGGAGGCAAAGGCGCGCGTATTCACGGGGTAAGCGAGATCGATCATCGCGACCTTGCCGGGACCGATCATGGTTTGCTGGCCGGTGATCTCGCCGTTGAAGCCGCCGGTCATATAGAGGTGCAGCAGCAGGTGGTCGGGCGTCACCGAGATGCGGCCTGCATCGCGGACGAAATCCTGCGCCGTGAACGTCACCTTCGCGATGATGATGTTGCCGATGATGACGCCGGACGCCGAGCCTGTCGGGGTCTTCTTGCCGGGGCCAGCTGCGCGCGGCTCGAACAGCGGCGCGAGCACGGCACTCCAGGTGGCAAATGCATTGGCCTCATCGAGGCCGGTCGTGACGTAGTACAGGCGAGGAAGCGACGTCATGGCGGGGGAGCAAGGCCTTGCAATAAAGTCGATCGGCCCTTTTGGCTTAGGTCCTATCGATCCAGGCAACAATCTAGCAATCCCAGCGATGACGCACGACCGATACATTGGTTGCAGACGAGCATCTTGCTTTGTTGGTGAATTTAACGATCTGAGGATGTTTCAGAGCGTTAACGCCGGTCCTGCGCGTGCTTGGTTGACGTGGTGATGGTCGTCGGGTGGGCGCGCGACGCTGTGCCCACCCGAAGTTTGCGGCTAGCTGGCAGCCTTCAGTGCCGAGAAGCCGCGCTCGAGATCGGCCTTGAGATCGTCGAGGCTTTCGAGGCCGATATGCAGGCGCAGCGTCGGGCCGCCCGGCGCCCATGTGGTCGCCGTACGATACTCGCAGCAATCGAACGGGATGATCAGGCTCTCGAAGCCGCCCCAGGAATAGCCCATGCCGAATAGTTTGACTGTGTCGAGCAAGGCATCGACAGCCGTCTGCGACACGGGTTTCAGCACGATGCTGAACAGGCCCGATGCGCCGGTGAAATCGCGCTTCCAGATGGCGTGGCCGGGATCGTCGGGCAGCGCAGGGTGCAACACCTTCAGCACTTCCGGACGGGCCTTGAGCCACTGCGCCATCTCGATGCCCGCGCGCTGGTGATGGGCGAGGCGCACCGACATGGTGCGCAAGCCGCGCAGCGCAAGGAAAACGTCGTCCGGCCCGGCGCAGGTGCCGAGCAGCTTGATGCCCTCGCTGATCTGCGGCCATGCGCTCTCATTGGCCGAGATGGTGCCGAACATGATGTCGGAATGACCGCCGATATATTTTGTCGCCGCCTGTATGCTGATATCGACGCCTTGCTCGAGCGAGCGATGATAGAGCGGCGTCGCCCAGGTGTTGTCGTCGATCACCAGCGCGCCATGCTTGTGCGCGATGCCGGCAATGACGGGCACGTCTGGCATTTCGAAGGATTGCGAACCGGGCGCCTCGACCATCACGGCGCGCGTGTTGGGCTTGATCAGCGCTTCGATGCCGGCGCCGATCAGCGGATCGAAATAGGTGGTCTCGATGCCGTAACGCGCCAGCATGCCGTTGCAGAAATTGCGGGTCGGGCGATAGGCGCTGTCGGAGACGAGCAGATGGTCGCCGGCTTTCAGCACGGATAGCAACGTGGTCGAGATCGCGGCAAGGCCGGATGGCACCAGGCCGACACCGGCGCAGCGCGGACCTTCCAGCGCCATCAGCGCCTGTTGCAGCGCCTTGGTGGTCGGCGTGCCGTGACGGCCATATTGGTATTCGCCGCGATGGGCGTGAAGATCATCGGCGGTCGGATACAGCACCGTGGAGCCGCGCACGGTCGGCGGATTCACAAAACCCCATTGGCCGGCGGTGTCGCGGCCGGCGGTGACGATCACCGTATCGGTATCGAGCGAGGTGGTGCCGTGATTGTCGGATGAAGCCATGAAGAAGCGCCTGCTGGTCTGGTGTTTTGCCGCAGCGCCACTAAGCCGATACGGTCGGTTCCGCGTCAACCCCTTGACCGGACTGGCAGTTCCTCCGCGCTTGCAGGCCGCAGGGGTGACCGCGAGGCTCGACTCGCCTATCTGGATTAGGTCTCAGCTCGCGCGGTCAGGCTTTTCGACGGGACCGTTGACAGTTATGGAACTGATCGAACGGTTCGGCATTCAGTTCTTTGTACGTTGCTGTGCGCCTTTATGTTTCTTGCCGCCCGGCAAGCTCCGACGCCTCAGGAAAGGCTCTTCCATGAAATCCGCGACCTTGATGCTCACCCTCGCAATTGCAGCCGGATGGTCGGTGCAGGGTGCGTCGGCGCAAACACTGAAAACCGTGAAGGACCGCGGCGTGCTGTCCTGCGGGGTCACCCAGGGCCTGCCGGGCTTTTCGGCGCCGGACGATCGCGGCAACTGGGCGGGTCTCGACGTCGATCTTTGCCGCGGCATCGCGGCGGCCATCTTCAACGATGCCACCAAGGTCAAATATGTGCCGCTGTCGGCCAAGGATCGCTTCACGGCGCTGCAGTCAGGCGAAATCGATGTGCTGTCCCGCAACACCACATGGACGCTGTCGCGCGATACATCGCTGGGCGTGAACTTTGCCGGCATCAATTATTACGATGGCCAGGGCTTTATGGTCCGCAAATCGCTGAAGGTGAATTCGGCGCTCGAACTCGCGGGCGCATCGGTCTGCCTGCAGACCGGCACCACCAACGAGCAGAACCTCGCGGACTTCTTCAAGGGCAACAACATGAAATATGAGGTGGTCGCGTTCTCGACCGCCGACGAAGTGGTGAAGGCCTATGAGTCCGGACGTTGCGACGCGTTTACGGCCGACATCTCGCAGCTCTATGCGGAGCGGCTGAAGCTGACCACGCCGGCCGAGCACGAAGTGCTGCCGCAGGTGATCTCGAAGGAGCCGCTGGGTCCGCTGGTGCGCCATGGCGACGACCAGTGGCTCGACGTGGTGCGCTGGACGCTGTTCGCACAGGTCAATGCGGAAGAGCTCGGCATCACCCAGAAGAATGTCGATGAGCAGGCGAAATCCGACAAGCCC
This sequence comes from Pseudomonadota bacterium, assembly GCA_023451825.1. GTDB lineage: Bacteria > Pseudomonadota > Alphaproteobacteria > Rhizobiales > Xanthobacteraceae > Tardiphaga. The sequence continues at coordinate 16,609 of JAEXYA010000014.1, read as the reverse complement.
GAGCTGAAGCGCATCTTCGGCACCGATGGGAGTCTCGGCGAAACGCTGGGGCTCACCAAGGACTGGTTCCAACGCATCATCAAGGCCACCGGGAATTACGGCGAAAGCTTCGACCGCAATGTGGGGCCGGGCTCGAAGCTCGGCATCGCGCGCGGCCTGAACCAGCTCTGGAATAAGGGCGGCATCATGTTTGCGCCGCCGATCCGCTAAGCGACGCAGCGGGGTTCGATGACAGACGCCAGACGACCGCCATTGCAGCTCGGCGCGAAACTGCGTCGCGCGCTGGGCGGGCAGGCGGGGTGGCCCGGCTTTGCGCTGCAGGTTGTGCTCGTGGTCGTGCTGGCCTGGGTCGCGCATGAAATCATCGACAATGCGCGGGACAATCTGGCGACGCAGAAGATCGCCTCCGGATTCGGATTTCTCTGGAGCACGGCCGGCTTCGGCGTCAGCCAGACGCTGATCCCGTATTCGGAGTCGGACACCTATTTTCGCGTGCTGTTGGTCGGCCTGACCAACACGCTGGTGGTCTCGCTGGTCGGCATCGTTTTCGCCACCATCATCGGTTTCATGGTCGGGCTCGGGCGGCTGTCGCCGAACTGGCTGCTGTCGCGGATCGCGGGCGCCTATGTAGAACTGATCCGCAATCTGCCGCTGCTGTTCCAGATCCTGTTCTGGTATCTCGCGGTGCTGGCGGCGCTGCCGCAGCCACGCGCAAGCGTCAATCTGTTCGACAGCCTGTTCCTCAGCAATCGCGGCTTCGCCATGCCGAAGCCGATCGGCACCGAGGCGGTGGCGCCGTTCGTCATTGCGATCGGCGTTGCGCTGTTGCTCGTGGTCGCGCTGCGCGCGATTGCGCAGCGGGTGCTGTTTGCGACCGGCCGGCAGATGGTGATCTGGCCAATCGTGGTCGCGGCATTGATCGGGCTTCCGGTGCTGTCGGTTTTCATCTTCGGCGCGCCTTGGAAACTGGAATATCCGGTGTTGCGCGGTTTCAATTTCATCGGCGGGATGCGCATCGTGCCGGAATTCGCCGCACTTGCGATTGCGCTCTCGACCTACTCTGCTGCTTTCATCGCAGAGATCGTGCGAGCCGGCGTGCAATCGGTGAATAAAGGACAGACCGAGGCGGGCGCATCGCTGGGCCTGTCGCGCAGCGAGGTGTTGCGGCTGATCGTGGTGCCGCAGGCCATGCGCGTGATCCTGCCGCCGCTGACCAATCAGTATCTCAATCTCACCAAGAATTCCTCGCTGGCGGTCGCGATCGGCTATCCCGATCTCGTCTCGGTCTTTGCCGGCACGGCGCTGAGCCAGACCGGGCAGGCGATCGAGATCGTCGCCATCACCATGGCGATCTATCTCGTCATCTCGCTGATCACGAGCGCGCTGATGAGCCTTTATGGCTGGCGGACCTCGCGGAGCATGGGCGCATGAGCGAGACCGCCTATGTCGCCAAGACGATGATCGTGCCACGCACGGCGCCGGTACAGACCACGGGCGTGTGGGGATTCCTGCGCACCCGGCTGCTGAATTCGCCGACCAATATCCTGCTCACCGTCGCCTGTATTCTGCTGCTCTGGTTCATGATTGTCCCGACGGTCAAATTCCTGCTGGTCGATGCGGTGTGGCAGGGCAGCGATCGCAATGCCTGCCTGCCCGAAAGCGTGGGCCGACCCGTCGGCGCGTGCTGGCCGTTCATCCAGGCGAAGTTTTCGCAATTCATCTATGGCTTCTATCCGGAGCGCGAGCGCTGGCGTGTCGATCTGACCTTTGCGATCGGCATCCTGCTGCTGGTGCCGCTGCTGATCCCGCGGGTGCCGGCAAAGGCCATCAACGCGGCGCTATTCTTCTTCGTGTTTCCTTGCCTCGCGGTCTTCCTGCTGCATGGCGGCTTTGGGGGCTTGGGCGTCGTGCCGACGCGGCTGTGGGGCGGCATGCTGGTGACGCTGGTCGTGGCCATCACCGGCATCGTCGCCTCCATGCCCATCGGCATCGCGCTGGCGCTGGGGCGGCGGTCGAGCATTCCGCTGATCCGTTACGGCTCCATCGCCTTCATCGAATTCTGGCGCGGCGTGCCGCTCATCACAGTGCTGTTCTTTGCCACCTATATGCTGCCGCTCTTCCTGCCCGGCAATTTCACCGTCGATGCACTGGTGCGCGTGCTGATCGGCGTGGCGCTTTTTGCCGGCGCCTATAATGCGGAAGTGATCCGCGGCGGATTGAATGCGATCCCGCGAGGGCAGGCGGAGGCGGCGAGTGCGCTCGGCCTGTCCTGGTGGAAGACGACGCGGCTGGTGGTGCTGCCGCAGGCGCTGCGCCATGTCATTCCCGGGCTCGTCAACAGTTTCATCGCGCTGCTGAAGGATACGTCGCTGGTGTCGATCGTGGCGCTGTTCGACCTGCTCGGCCAGCTGCGCGCGGCGTTTGCCGATCCCGCATGGTCATCGCCATCGACGCTGTTCACCGGATTCGCCTTTACCGGCATCATTTATTTCGTGCTGTGCTTCGGCATGTCGCGCTATTCGCTGTTCGTCGAGCATCGGCTCAACGCGCATCGACGGAGTTGAGATCAATGGTCAGCGCAAATCCGATTGTGGGGATCAAGGGGCTGAACAAATGGTTCGGCGAATTTCACGTGCTGCGCGATATCGATCTCGCTGTCGGCGCGGGCGAACGCATCGTGATCTGCGGGCCTTCAGGCTCCGGAAAATCGACGCTGATCCGCTGCATCAATGCGCTCGAGGAGTTTCAGGAAGGTCGCATCATCGTCGATGGCACCGAGCTCGGCCCCAATCTGCGGCGCGTCGATGACATCCGCCGTGATGTCGGCATGGTGTTCCAGAGCTTCAATCTGTTTCCGCATTTGACCGTGCTGGAAAACTGCACGCTGGCGCCGATCTTCGTGCGGCATATGCCGAAGAAGGACGCCGAAGCTGCAGCGATGAAATATCTCGAACGCGTGCGCATTCCGGACAAGGCGCATGCCTATCCCAGCCAGCTGTCCGGCGGCCAGCAGCAACGCGTGGCGATCGCACGCGCGCTGACGATGCAGCCGAAAGTGATGCTGTTCGACGAGCCGACGTCGGCACTTGATCCCGAGATGGTGAAAGAGGTGCTCGACACCATGGTCGGGCTCGCGGATGACGGCATGACCATGCTGGTGGTGACGCACGAAATGGGCTTTGCGCGTCAGGTGGCGGATCGCATCGTGTTCATGGATTCCGGGCAGATCATCGAGGTGAACAAGCCCGAGGCGTTTTTCGATTCCCCGAAGCACGAGCGGACGAAGCTGTTTCTGGGGCAGATCTTGCGGTGACACTCTGACCCTCATGGTGAGGAGGCGCGCAGCGCCGTCTCGCACCACGAGTTGGCCGGGCTCCGGCGCCTGCGGCCATGGTTCGAGACGCGCGCCAAGTAACGCGCTCCTCACCATGAGGGCGGAGTAGGTGGCTAAACCTTCTCGAACGGCACGGTTATATCGCTCTTGCGCTCCAGCCATGCCGGCACCGGCAGGTTCTTGCTGCGCATGAAATCCGGGTTGAACAGTTTTGACTGATAGCGCCCGCCGCTATCGCAAAGGATCGTGACGATCGTCTTGCCCGGTCCAAGCTCCTTGGCAAGGCGGATGGCGCCGGCGATGTTGACGCCGCTGGAGCCGCCGACGCAGAGGCCTTCATGCTCGGCAAGCTCGTAGATCTGCTGCACGGCTTCCTCGTCCGAGATCAGATAGGCATGATCGACGGTCTTCTTGGCCTGCTGTGCAATCGGCGTGATGCGGCCAAGCCCGATGCCCTCGGTGATCGATCCGCCCTCGGACGCCTTGGCTTCGCCCGTCCTGAAATAGCTGTACATCGCAGCGCCATGCGGATCCGCGCACCCGATCACGACGCTCTTGTTCTTTTCCTTCAGATAGGTGCTGGTGCCAGCCAGCGTGCCGCCGCTGCCGACGGCGCAGATGAAACCGTCGATCTTGCCGTCGGTCTGCTGCCAGATCTCGGGACCGGACGACTCGTAATGTGCCTTGGGATTGTCGAGATTGTTCCATTGATCGCCGAACAGCACGCCGTTCGGTTCGGTCTTGCGCAGCTGATCAGCCAGTCGCTTGCCGACATGCTGAAACTGGTTCGGATTCGAAAACGGAACGACAGGCACTTCGATCAGTTCGGCACCGGCGAGCTTCAGCATGTCCTTCTTCTCCTGGCTCTGGGAGTCAGGGATCACGATGATGGTGCGATAGCCACGCGCACTCGCCACGACGGCAAGCCCGATGCCGGTATTGCCAGCCGTGGACTCCACGACCAGTCCACCGGGCTTCAACTCGCCGCGCTTTTCGGCTTCGAGGATCATCCATTTGCCGGCGCGGTCTTTCACCGACTGGCCGGGATTCATGAATTCCGCCTTGCCGAGAATGGTGCAGCCGGTGAGTTCGGAGGCGCGCTTGAGCTTGATCAGGGGCGTGTTGCCGATGGCCTCGACGACGTCTTTGTTGAAAATCATGAGCCTGCAATTCTCGAACGGGGTGACGATGCTGGGTTCAACCTAGTGAACGCAGCGGGGCCATACAAGAGAAGCACGGGCAGAACCGGGCGATCTCGGATGGACGCCTCATTTCGCTTTTGCGAACACGACCTGCCGGACGTCGATATTCCCTGACAAGAAACCAGCCTCGCAATAAGCCAGGTAATACTCCCACAAACGGCGGAAGCGATCGTCGAATCCGAGCGGCGTCAGGCTCGGCCAGGCGGCGCGGAAATTATCTCTCCACATCGCCAGCGTGGTGGCATAATCAAGCCCGAAAATACGCTCCCGGATGACAGGCACGCTGAAGCGCTCGCCCAAGGATTTCAGGATCTCGGGCGAGGGCAGCATGCCGCCGGGAAAGACGTAGCGTTGGATGAAATCGACCTCGCTGCGATAGCCCTGGAAAAACTTGTCCTGGATCGTGATGGCCTGGATGCCGGCGAGGCCACCCGGCAGCAGGCGATCGCGGATCTGTGAGAAATAGCGCGGCCAGAACTGTTCGCCGACCGCCTCGATCATCTCGATTGAGGCAATCCGATCATAGACGCCGCGCTCGTCGCGATAGTCCTGAAAACGAATCTCGACTCTGTCGGCAAGACCGGCTTCCTGGATGCGCTTGCGTGCGTAATCGCGCTGCTCGGTGCTGATGGTGAGGCCCACGACCTGCACGTCGTAATTCTTGGCGGCATATTCGGCAAAACCGCCCCAGCCGCAGCCGATCTCGAGAACCTTCTGGCCCGGCTTGAGCTCAATGGCTTCGGCAAGCCGCCGATATTTGTTGTGCTGGGCGGCCGTGAGATCCTGCGTGCCGTCTTCGAAGATGGCCGAGGAATAGGTCATGCTCGGATCGAGCCAGGCCGAATAGAACCGATTGCCGATGTCGTAATGGGCGAAGATGTTCTTGCGCGCCTGACGCTTGGTGTTGCGGTTGAACCAGTGACGGACCACCTGCACCAGCCGCATCATCGGATTGTTGCCGAGCATCGACTGGATCAGGTCGTGATTGACGCAAAACAGATACAGGAACTGGGTCAGGTCCGGCGTGTCCCAGTCGCCATGCAGATAGGCCTCGGCGATGCCGATATCGCCGCCATTGATCAGGCGCGACGCGAATTTGTAGCTATGCACCGTCATTTCCGCGGCCGGGCCGGGTTCGCGCCCGCCAAGCCGATAGCGGCGCCCGTTCGGCAGCGTCACGTCGAGCGTGCCGCGGGTGAGATGGGCGCCAAAACCGAGCGCCATCCGGACGATGCGCGGTAGGTCCGCCAGTAGCCGCTTGGCGTTCTCCGGGGTCACGCTCTCGGGAGCGTTGAAAGTAAGATCAGACATGCTCATCCGCCGTCGAGGTTTTGCGTTGTGCGTTGCGAGAACGCTCAGCGTGCCGATGACTTTGCGGAAATATAAGCGCGGCTTCGTTCACTCGCCAAGCCGGTATTTGCTGCAGGTGCTGTCGGGCGAGGCACCAGTCGCGCACCTTTGATCCACAGCCGCAGCGCCTCCCAATGGATGGCCGCCATGATCTTCAGCGTCACGAGCGGCAGGCCGAAGAACGAGCGCAGCAAGGCGCGCGACGTCAACGGCTGACGGCGGCCATGGAAGGTTGCAGCCAGCAATGGGCCTTCGGCGTCGGTCTCCAGGATGCGCAGCTTCACGTCATCTGACGGCGGCGACACGCGGAAGTGATAGCGCATCGCAGTCTCGATGAACGGGGAGACATAGAACAGCTTGTCCTGCACCTGCCGGATTCCGGCATCGCTGCGCTGGCCGGCCGTCACGGGCAGCACGTAGGAATGGATGTCACCAAAGGTGTTGCGCACTTCGTAGATGATCAAAGCGAGCGTGCCATCAGCGCGATGGCAGTAATAGACCGAGAGCGGATTGAAGGTGTAGCCGAGCAGGCGGGGATAGCAGAGCAGTTCGACGCGGCCTCCGGTGAGATCGATATCGTGGATCGCGGCGCAACGCTGCGCATGGGCACGCAACGACGACCCATCGCGCGCGCCGTGATCCTTTTCGTGGAAGCTATAGAGCGCGGCACGATTGACGCCGAACAGGCGAGACGTCTCGTCGGCTTCATCCAGCCGGTCGAGGTCGATTAGCAGGCTCATGACGCGGTAAGTGAAGCGATGGCCCATCGGCTTCAGCCGCGCATGCATCACGTCGCCGAAATACAGCGCTGCCGGTGCCGTCGCTTTGCTCGAGACACTTATCATCGCTATTCCGCGGCCTCCGCCAGTTCCGCGGGCGCCTCGCGCCACGGCACCGTCGCGCCGAGCGCTTCGGCGACGGCAAGGCCCGAGCGCAGCCCGTCCTCGTGAAAACCATAACCGGTCCACGCGCCGCAGAACCATGTGTGGCGCTTGCCCTGGATGTCGCCAAGCCGCTTCTGCGCCGCAAAGGCCTTGGCGTCATATTGCGGATGCTCGCACAGATAACGCCCGAAGGTCAGCGCCGGATCCGGCGTGAAGGGCGGATTGAGGCTGACGAACAGCGGCTTGTCGTCCGGGATGTCCTGCAACTGGTTCATCCAGTAGGTCACGGCAACGTCGTTGACATGGCTGCCGTGGCGCTTCCAGCGCAGGAAATTCCAGGAGGCCCAGGCATTCCTCCGCTTCGGCATCAGCCTCGCATCGCGATGCAGGTAGACGACATTGGGCGAATAGCCGATGTCGCCCAGCACCACCGTCTCGTCGGCGCTCGGATCGGACAGCAGCGACAGCGCCTGATCGCTATGGGTGGCGACGATGACGTGATCGTAGAGTTCGTGATGGCCGAGGCTGTCATGCACGGTGACGCCATGGGCATGGCGCTCGATCGAGGTGACCGCGCAGCCGAGCCGCATATAATCGCCAAAGGCCGCGGTCAGTTTCTCGACATAGCGTTTGCTGCCGCCTTTGACCGTGCGCCACACCGGCCGGTCATATTGCAGCAGCCGGTGATTGCTGAAGAAGGCCACGAAATTCTCGGCGGGAAAATCGAGCATGCGATCGGCCGGCGCCGACCAGATCGCGGCGCCCATCGGCGCCAGATAATCGGTCAGTAGCCGCGGTGCGAATTTGCGCCGGCGGAAATAGGCGCCCAGCGTCATGTCGCCGAGAAGCCCCGCGGCCTGATCCTTCACGCTCTGTTCGTTGAAGGTCAGGATATCGCGCAGCATGCGCAGATAGGATGGCGACAGCACGTTGCGCTTTTGCGCGAACAGGCCGCGCGCCGTATCCGCCCAGTTGTCGCCGCCACCGCGCCATTCGAACCGGCCGGCATCGGCGCTGACGGCAAAGCTCATGCAACTGTCGATGGTCTCGACGCCGAGATGGGCAAACAAAGCGGTGAGATCGGGATAATTCAGCTCGTTATAGACGATGAAGCCGATATCGACCGGGATCTGCTGGCCGTCATAATCGACAGTAACCGTGTGGCTGTGGCCGCCGGGGCGCAATTCGCGGTCATAGACCGTGACGGGATAGCGCTGCGACAGTGCCCATGCGGCGGCATTGCCGGCTATTCCCGTCCCAATCACTGCGATGCGCATTCCAAAGTCCTTTGAGGTGGCCAGATAGTGGCTGAGCTACGGTTGAAATCGGCCCGGGGTTTCATCGGGCGGCAAAGGGAGGGAGAGGGCTTGGGACGCGGCAGCAATGTCGGGACACATGAAATCTTCGTAAGCCGTGCGGCGGTGAATTTTGCTCGAAAGCCGAATAGCGCGATGAAATAAGGGAATCTGTGCAAATCAGAGCGTTCCGAACGGCCCAACGCGCGGCAGCGCTTGCACGTTCCGACACGGAAGAACACTGTCCGCGGCAAGCGCGGGCGGGTAGAATGGCGCTCGTTTCATTGTCTTCGCATCACCCGGTGAACGTGTCGCAGCCTGCTCCCTTTTGTGTCCGGTTTCCCTGCATTTTGCGGGAATGCCGGTGTTTGACCGCCGGATGCCGACTGTGACCGATTCGCGTTACCGAATCATTCGACGTTCGCTCGGAGCGTTCGCCCTCGCTGCGATGTCCTCAGGCTGCATGCTGACCTCGGATATTCCCGATCCGGCGCTGGATATCCCCACCGTTTACAAGGATGCGCTGCCCGGCAAGCCGGGTGCTGCGACGCCGACGCTCGACTGGTGGCGGGGCTTCCGATCCGCCGAGCTGACGCAGCTGATGGAAGAGGCGCAGATCGTCAATCTGGACATCGCCACCGCCGTGGCACGGCTGCGGCAGGCCGATGCTCAGGCGCGGATTACCGGGGCGGCGCTGCTGCCGACCCTGAGCGCCGGCGGTCAGGAGAACTATGCGCGCACCTCGGGATCGAGCGCCAGCGGGCTGACCAATAACGGCCGCGAGGTCACCAATTTTCAGGCCTCGCTATCGGCGAGTTACGAGATCGACTTCTGGGGCAAAAACCGCGATGCGGCGCTGGCAGCGGAGGAGACCGCCAATGCCAACCGGTTCGATCGCGACGTAGTGGCACTCACCACCATGGCTGCGGTCGCCAATGCCTATTTCCAGGTGGTGACGTCGCAGGACCGTATCCGTACGGCTGAACGCAACATCGCCAGCGCGCAGCGCATTCTTGATGCCATCAAGCAGCGCTTCAGTGCGGGCACGGGCACCGATCTGGATGTCGCGCAGCAGGAGAGCGTGCTGGCCAATCAACGCGCCGCCGTGCCGCTGCTGCGGACCACGCTGGCGCAGAACAAACATGCGCTGGCGACGCTGGTATCGCGTCCGCCTGAGAGTGTTCGCATTGCCGGCGGCTCGCTGAACAATATCTCAGCACCCCGGGTGAGTCCGGGCCTGCCGTCGGACCTCCTGACCCAACGCCCGGACATCCGTCGCCAGGAAGCCCAGCTGGCCGCAGCGACGGCCAATGTCGGCAGCGCACGTGCGCAGTTCTTCCCGACGATCCAGCTCACGGGCTCGGGCGGCTATCAGAGTTCGGCGCTGGTGGCGCTTTTCAATCCGAATGCGGCGTTCTTCAACATGGTCGGCGGCCTGACCCAACCGATCTTCGACGGCGGGCGTATTCGCGGCAATTTCGAACTGACCCAGGCCCGGCAGGATGAATTGCTGCAGACCTATCGCAAGACCGTCGTGCAGTCCTTTGCGGACGTGGACAACGCGCTGGTGGCGATCCGCCAGACCACCGAGCGGCTGCGGTTGCAGCGCGAGGTGGTGCGTGCCTCGCGGCGCGCTTTCGAGCTATCCGAGCAGCAATTGCGTGCCGGAACCGCTGACATCGTAACTGTGCTAAACACCCAGCTGACGCTGTTCCAGGCCGAGGACACCCTGTCCCAGGCGCAACTGGCGCGGCTGCAGGCCTTTGTCAGCCTCTATCAGGCGCTCGGCGGAGGCTGGGAGCCGAAAATGGAAAGACCGGTCAATGCTCTTTAAGCCGGACATGAAAGCGGCCGGTGACGGCGTGGCGAAGGTGGCCGGCAAGGCGCGCAGGCGCACCGTCTCCATTTTCGTGTTGCTGCTGATCCTCGGCGGGCTCGCCTATATCGGCTGGCGCGCGATGCAGCCCCAGCAAGGCGGCGGCAGCGGCGATCCGCGCCGGGGCGGTTTCCGTCCGGACATGATGACGGTGCCGGTGCTGGCAGCGACGCCGAAGATCGAGGACGTGCCGGTCTATCTCGACGGCGTCGGTGCCGTGCGTGCGCTCAACAATGTCACCGTCCGCGCCCAGGTCGATGGCAAGCTGATCAAGGTCAATTTCAAGGAAGGCCAGGACGTCAAGGCGGGCGACGTGCTCGCCGAGATCGATCCCGTTCTCTACAAGGCGCTGTATGACCAGGCTGTCGCCAAGAAGGCGCAGGATGAGGCGACGCTGGCCAATGCACGGCTGGACCTGATCCGCTATGAGCAACTGGCGCAATCGAATGCCGGCTCCAAGCAGCAGGCCGATACCCAGCGCTCGCTGGTGGCGCAGCAGGAAGCGTTGGTGAAGTCGGATCAGGCCGCCATCGACAATGCCGGCGCGACGCTGAGCTATACGAAAATCATCGCGCCGCTGTCCGGCCGGGCCGGCCTGCGCCAGGTCGATCAAGGCAATATCATCCGCTCCTCGGACACCACGGGCCTCGTGGTGATCACGCAGTTGCAGCCGATCGCGGTGCTGTTCAGCCTGCCGCAGCAGCAGATCACGCGCGCCAATGCCGCCGCCGCCAAAGGGACGTTGTCGGTGGACGTGTTCGGCAATGACGGCGTGACGGTGATCGATACCGGCACGCTGACCGGGATCGACAATCTCGTCGATGCCACCACGGGCACCGTGAAGCTGAAGGCGGAACTGCCGAACGCGAATTACCAGCTGTGGCCCGGCCAGTTCGTCAATGTCCGGCTCAAGGTGGAGACTCTCAAGGACGCCATGGTGGTGCCGACCTCCGCAGTCCAGCGCGGACCGGCTGGAACATTCAGCTATGTGATCGGCGAAGGCGACGTTGTCAAAGCGGTGCCGGTGACGGTCACGCAGCAGACCGAGACAAACGCCGTGATCGCGAAGGGGCTGTCGGCGACGGACCGCGTGGTGACCACAGGCTTCGCCAATCTGTCCGATGGCGCCAAGGTCAGCGTCGGCGCCAATACCGGCGAGCCGACCCTCGATCTCGCGCCGCGCAAGCGGGGCGGCGGTGGCAAGGGCGGTGATGCCGGCGAACGTCGCGGCAAGCGCGGCGAGGGCCAGCGTCACAACAGCGATGGCAATCCGTCGGCGCCGATGGGGCAGACCGCTCCCGCTGCCGGCCAACCCAGTCAGGGCGGCGCGCCGCAGGGAGCGAAGCAGCCATGACGTCGACCTTGAACAGCCGTTGCGATTGATGGCTTCGACAGTGAAGAGCGCACAGCCATGAGCGTCTCCGAACCCTTTATCCGCCGGCCGGTTGCCACATCCCTGATCGGGGTGGCGCTGCTGATCGGCGGCTTGCTCGGTTATTTCGGGCTGCCCGTTTCGGCGTTGCCGCAGGTCGATTTCCCGACCGTGCAGGTCTCGACGCAATTGCCGGGCGCGAGCCCGGAGGTCACAGCATCGCTGATTACGGCGCCGTTGGAGCGACAACTCGGGCAGATCCCGTCGCTGGTGTCGATGACCTCGACCAGTTCCTATGGCGTCAGCCAGATCTCGCTGCAATTCGATCTCAACCGAGATATCGACGGCGCTACGCAGGACGTACAGGCGGCGATCAATGCTGCCGCGGGCGTCCTTCCGCGCAACCTGCCTTATCCGCCGGTCTATGCGAAAGTGAATCCGGCTGACGCACCGGTCATGACCCTGGCGCTAACGTCGGACACGATCGCGCTGCGCGCCATGAGCGACCTGTCGGACACGTTGCTCGCGCAACGGCTGAGCCAAATCTCCGGCGTCGGCAAAGTGGGCGTGCTGGGCGGCCTGAAACCGGCGGTGCGCGTACAGGCGGATCTGGCACGGCTCGCCGCCTATGGCATCTCGATGGAGGATCTGCGCACCGCGATCGCCGGCGCCAATGTGTCCGGCCCGAAGGGCTCGCTCGACGGTCCGCAGCAGGCCTATACGATCGCCGCCAATGACCAGATCGTCGCGGCAGACGCCTACAAGCCGATCATCATCGCCTATCGCAACGGATCGCCGGTGACCATCGGCGATGTCGCTCAGATCGTCGATGGGCTCGAGAACAATCGTACTGGCGGTTGGTATCAGGGAACACCGGCGGTCATCATCGAGATCCAGCGCCAGCCAGGCGCCAATGTGATCGAAGTGGTGCGCCAGATCCGCGAGGAAATCCCAAAAGTCCAAAAGCTGATGCCGGCCGGCGTCAACCTGACCATCGTCAGCGACCGCACGGTGACCATCCGGGCCTCCGTGCATGACGTGCAATTCACGCTGGTGCTGGCCGTCATTCTCGTAACGCTGGTGGTGCTGCTGTTCCTGCGCTCGCTGCGCGCCACGCTCATTGCCGGCGTCGCGCTGCCGCTGTCGCTGATCACGTCCTTCGGCGTGATGTATTTTGCCGGCTTCAGCCTCGACAATCTCTCGCTGATGGCGCTGACCATCGGCACCGGCTTCGTCGTCGACGATGCCATCGTGATGATCGAAAACATCGTTCGTCACATGGAGGAGGGCGAGAGCCCGATGCAGGCGGCACTGAAAGGCGCCAGCGAGATCGGGTTTACGGTGATCTCGCTGACGGTCTCGCTGATCGCCGTGTTCATTCCGCTGTTGTTCATGTCAGGCCTCGTCGGCCGCATGTTCCGCGAATTCGCGTTGACGCTGACCATCGCGGTCGTGATGTCGATGATCGTATCGCTGACGCTGACGCCGATGATGTGTTCGCGGCTGCTGAAGAACATGCATGAGGAATGGCAGGTGCCGGGCCTCGCCGCCGTCAGTCGCGGCATCGATGCGATGGTCGCGTTCTATCACCGCACGCTTCTCTGGGTGATGAAGCATCAGCCTGCGATGCTGGTGGTGACATTCATCACCATCGCAGCCACGCTCGGGCTTTATATCATCGCGCCGAAAGGATTCCTGCCGCTGCAGGATACGGCCTCGATCACCGCCGTCACCGAAGCCGGGCCGGATGTGTCCTTCACCGAAATGCAGAACCGCCAGAACGCGGTCGCGGCCATCATCCAGGTCGATCCGGATGTCGTCGGCGTGGTGTCCGTGATCGGTGGCGGGTCGGTTAACCCGACCACCAATGTCGGCCGTCTCGTGATGACGCTGAAGCCGCTCGGCGAGCGCAAGGACAACATCACCAAAGTGATCGCCCGGCTCAAGGAGCGGATCGCGACCGTTCCGGGCATGACGGTCTATTTCCAGCCGGTGCAGGATATCCAGATCAGCACCACGGCCAGCCGTTCGCAGTATCAATATACGCTGACCGGCACGGATGCCGCGGAGGTGACGCAGTGGTCACAGCGGCTCGTGAAGGAGCTGCGCAGTGATCCCATGTTCCGCGACGTGTCCTCGGAGGCGGCCGTGGGCGGCCTGCGTGCGGCACTTGATATCGATCGCCAACGGGCCGGCCAACTCGGCGTCAGCCTGCAGGCCATCAACGACACGCTGAACGATGCCTTTGCGCAGCGGCAGATCTCGACCATCTACGGCCAATCGAACCAATATCGCGTCGTGCTCGAAGCACTGCCGGAGCAGCAGCGTGATCCCGGCGTGTTGTCGAAGCTCTATCTGCCCGGCGCCAGCAATGGCACGACCAACGCGCAGGTCCCGCTATCCGCCGTGGCCACGTTGACGCGAACAACCGCACCGCTTGCGATCTCGCATCAAGCGCAATTCCCCGCAATTTCGCTCAGCTTCAATCTCGCGCCCGGGGAATCTCTCGGCAATGCGGTCGAGGAAGTGAAGAAGATCGAGACGCGGATCGGCATGCCGAGCAGCATTGTCAGCATGTTTTCGGGCGACGCAGCCGAATTCTCGAAATCGCTGTCCGGGCAGCCCTGGCTGATCCTCGCCGCCATCGTCACGATCTATATCGTGCTGGGCGTGCTCTATGAGAGCTACATCCATCCGATCACCATTCTCTCGACACTGCCGTCGGCCGGCGTCGGCGCCATCCTCGCGCTGATGCTGTGCGGTGAGGATCTGTCGGTGATCGGTCTGATCGGCATTATCCTGCTGATGGGCATCGTCAAGAAGAACGCGATCATGATGATCGACTTTGCGCTCGATGCCGAACGCGAACGCGGCATGGCGCCGGAAGCGGCAATCGTCGAAGCCTGCCTGCTGCGCTTCCGTCCGATCATGATGACGACTCTGGCGGCATTGTTCGGTGCGCTGCCGCTGGCGGTCGAAAGCGGCACCGGATCGGAGCTTCGGTTCCCGCTCGGCGTCTCCATCATTGGAGGCCTAATCCTCAGCCAGATGCTGACGCTCTATACGACGCCGGTGATCTATCTGGCGCTTGACCGTGTCAGTCGCCGGTTCCGGCGCTCGTCACCACCAGTGACCGGCGCGGCGGGGCAGGCCGGGGCAGGAGGGCCGCCCTAGTGGCGATCTCGATCTCCGAGCCGTTCATTCGCAGGCCCGTCGGCACCACGCTGCTGGCGATCGGCCTGTTTCTGCTCGGGGTCGTCGCCTATGGCGTGCTGCCGGTTGCGGCAACGCCGAATGTCGATTTTCCGATGATCATGGTGCAAGCGTCGCGCCCCGGCGCTGATCCCGCCATCATGGCCTCGACGGTCGCCGCGCCTCTGGAGCGGCGGCTGGGCACCATTGCAGGCCTCGAACAGATCACGTCGACGAGCTCGCTGGGCTCCACCCGGATCATGATGCAATTCGCCATCGGCCGCGATGTGGATCGGTCGGCGCGCGACGTGCAGGCTGCCATCAACGCCTCGATGGCCGACCTGCCCACCGATCTGCCGACGCTGCCGACATTCCGCAAGGCCAATCCGTCGGCGGCGCCGGTGTTCATCCTCGCGCTGACGTCGAAGACGATGTCCGCAGCCGCGATCTATGATGTCGCCGACACCGTGCTGGTGCAACGGATCGCGCAGGTACCGGGCGTGGGCGAGGTGACGGCATCAGGGGCGGACCAGCCCGCGGTGCGCATCCAGCTCAATCCGGTCGCGCTGTCGAATGCCGGCATTTCCAGCGACGATGTCCGCACGGCCATCGTCAACGCCAATCCGCTGGGACCGGTCGGCATCTTCCAGGGCGCGCGCCAGAGCGAAACGATCTCGATGAATCCGCAGATGCGGACCGCGGAAGAATTCCGTGAGATCATGATCAAGAGCTCGAACGGCAACTTCTTGCGTCTGTCCGACGTCGCCGACGTGCAGGACGCCACGCGAAACAGCCGCTCGGTCGCCTGGTTCAACAAACAGCCGGCGGTGCTGATCCAGATCACCAAGCAGGGCAACGCCAATGTGATCGACACCGTCGATCGCGTGAAGGCCCTGATTCCCGATCTCAAACAATGGATTCCCGCCGGGATCGACGTCTCTGTGCTGACCGACCGCACGGGCACCATCCGTGCCTCGGTCGAGGATATGGAATGGACCCTGTTCGCCACGGCGATCCTGGTCATGGGGGTCGTCTTCGTCTTTGTCCGTCGCGGCGTGCCGACCATTGCCGCCGGCATTTCCGTGCCGCTCGCGCTTGCTGGCACGCTGGCCGGCATGTGGCTGGCAGGATTTTCGATCAACAATCTGTCGCTGATGGCGCTGGTGATCTCGGTCGGCTTCGTCGTGGACGATGCCATCGTCATGATCGAGAACATGTATCGCAATCTCGAAGACGGCATGGCGCCAATGCAGGCGGCGCTGGAAGGCGCCAAGCAGATCGGGTTCACCGTGGTCTCGATCAGCCTGTCGCTGATCGCCGCCTTCATTCCGTTGCTGTTCATGGACGGGCTGGTCGGCCGGCTGCTGCGCGAATTCTCGCTGACGCTGACCTTTGCGATCATCGTATCGACAGTGGTATCGCTGACGGTGACGCCGATGATCTGCGCCCAGTATATCCGGGCGTCAGCATCGTCCTCCGAGACGCGCTTCGACCGCATCGTCGAAGGCGCGCTGTCGCGGATCATCGCCATCTACGAACGAACGCTGCTGGTCGTTCTTGAATTTCCGTGGATGACCCTGCTGGTATTTTTCGCGACCATCGCGCTGACCATGACGCTTTACGTCAAGACGCCGAAAGGCTTCTTCCCCAGCGACGACAGCGGTTTTGTCATCGGCTCCACGCGTGCGTCCGCGGATACCTCGTTCCAGGCAATGCTGCCGCTGCAACAGCAGGTGATGGACATCGTGCTGGCCGATCCCGGTGTCGCCAGCGTCGGCGCGTCGCTGGGCGGCACCAGCGGTTTCGGCGGCGGCGGTCCGCGCGGCAGCATGTTCATCGCGCTGAAGCCACCGGAGGAGCGTAACGGCGCGTCGACCGAGGACGTCATCAATCGCCTGCGGCCGAAACTCAGTTCGCTACCTGGCATCCGCCTGTTCATGTTCGCTGCGCAGGATTTGCGTGCTGGTGGCCGGCAGAGCGACTCCAATTATCAATACACGCTCACCTCCAGCAATCTCGATCTGCTGCAGAAATGGGCGCCGCTGGTGAGCAAGCGGCTGGAAAGCGTCGAGGGCGTCACCGATGTCTCCAGCGACCGCGATCC
>JAEXYA010000073.1 GCA_023451825.1 Pseudomonadota bacterium | reverse complement strand
CTCGTGGTGTGGCTGGTGGTGGCGATTGCGATGTCGATCCGGTCGCGCCAGAACTCCTGAATTCAATCGGGACCGCTCGCGTAGGATGGGTTGAGTGGCGCGGAGCGCCGGAGCGATACCCATCACCGCATGCTCCGGCGTTTATGGTGATGGGTATCGCTGCGCTCAACCCATCCCACGGCCGCGGTGTGGTCCCGCTCCCACTTGCCCTCCCCGCCATCCTGTGTTTGCTAGACGGCAATAACGTCCAGGGAAGAAACAACATGACAAAAATGATCCGCCAGTCGCTGGTCAAGTTCGACGCGCCGCTGTGCGAAACCATCATCGACACGCCGAAGCCGCAGGGCCGCGAAGTGCTGGTGCGCATCGAGCGCTGCGGCCTGTGCCATTCCGACCTGCACATCCAGGACGGCTGGGCCGATCTCGGCGGCGGCAAGAAACTCGACACCACCCGCGGCATGACCCTGCCCTTTACCCTCGGCCACGAGATCGCGGGGATCGTCGATGAAGTCGGCGCGGACGGCGACCAGTCGCTGGTCGGCAAGAAGAAGGCCGTGTTCCCATGGATCGGCTGCGGCAAGTGCCGCGACTGTCTCGCCGGCGACGAGAATCTCTGCACCCGCAACCGGTTTGTCGGCGTTGCCATCGATGGCGGTTTCGCCACCCATGTGTTGATCCCCGACGAAAAATACCTGCTCGATTACGATCCGCTGCCGACCAATGTCGCCGCGACCCTGATGTGCTCGGGCATCACCGCCTATGGCGCGCTGAAGCGCCTCGTCGATCGGCCGCGCCAGCGCAACCTGCTGCTGGTCGGCCTTGGCGGCGTCGGCATGGCTGGCCTCTCGCTGGCGCAGGCGATGTTCAAGCAGCCGATCTCGGTGGCCGATCTCAATCCGGCCGCGCGCGAGGCCGCGCTGAAGAACGGCGCCGCCTTCGCCTATGATCCGTCCGAGCCGGACATCGCCAAGCGCATCGTGAAAGAAAACGATGGCGGCTTCGACGGCGTGGTGGATTTTGCCGGCAATGACAAATCGATGAACTTTGCGATCGCGGCTGCCGCCCGTGGCGGCAAGGTGGTGGTATCCGGCCTGATGGGCGGCGAGTTCAGCATGCCGATGGTGCAGTGGATCTACAAGCGGCTGACCGTGGAGGGTTTCATGGTCGGCACGCTGGAAGAAACCAAGGAGCTGATGGCCCTCGCCCGCGCCGGCAAGGTCAAGCCGACGCCCATGAAGGAAGAGCCGATGGGCGACGCCCAGAAATGGATCGACCAGTTGCGCGCTGGTAAGGTGGTCGGGCGGATCATGCTGGCGAATTGAGGCGAGCCACCCCACTCCGCCCTCATCCTGAGGAGCCGCGCAGCGGCGTCTCCCAGCGAATGGCGTAGCCATTCGCAAGGGATGGCTGCGGAGCTCTGACAGCTCATGGTTCGAGATGCGCGCAAGAGCGCGCTCCTCACCATGAGGGGCTGAGTGTGCGGTGCGCATCCAGCCAATTGCGATTCACGCCGTCGCGGTTACCATGATCGCCATTGCCAGGTGGGGATCATGGACCATTTCGTCCGCTGCGCGCGATCGCTTGCGCTGATACTTGTCGCATTGCTCACGACCATCGGCATCGCCCATGCCGAGAAGCGCATTGCGCTGATCGTCGGCAACGCGGCCTATCGCAGCATCACGCCGCTCGACAATCCGAAGAACGACGCCAAGCTGATGGCGCAGACGCTGACAGCGCTCGGCTTCACGCTGGTCGGTGGTGGCGCGCAGCTCGATCTCGACAAGCCTGCGCTCGACATCGCCGTGCAGAATTTCGGCCGGCAGGTGCAGGGCGCCGATGTTGCGCTGTTTTATTATGCCGGCCACGGCGTTCAGGTCTCGGGCGCCAACTATCTCGTGCCGGTGAGTGCCAATCCGACCCGCGAGGCCGATGTCGATTTCCAGATGGTCGATGTCAATCTCGTGCTCCGCCAGATGCAGGGCTCCGGCACGCGGCTCAATATGGTCATCCTCGATGCCTGCCGGAACAATCCATTCGGCACCCGCGGCCTTCGCGCGGCGGAAGGCGGACTTGCACAGATGCGGGCACCGGAGGGCACGCTGATCTCCTATGCCACCCAGCCCGGCTCGGTGGCGCAGGATGGCGCGGACGGCAACAGCCCCTATACCAAGGCGCTGGCGACCACCGTGCGCCAGGCGGGTCTCGATATCTTCCAGACCTTCAATCAGGTCGGCCTTGCGGTGAAGCGCTCCACCGGCGGCGCACAACAGCCCTGGGTGTCGTCATCGCCGATCGACGGCAATTTCTATTTCGTGGCGCCTGCGCCGGCCGTTCCTCTGATCGTGCCGGACAAGCCCATGCAGGAAGCGAGGCTGTCCGACACGCCGCGCATCGACTTCGACAAGCTCGCCATCACCGACCCCGTCAAGCTCTCCGAGATCAGCGACCGTCTCTACGAACTGAACTTCGATCCCGAGCCACTCAACAGCAAGAACGGCATCGCGGTTGCCATTCGCGATTTCCAGCTGAAAGGCGGCCTGCCGCCCACCGGCGAAGCCACCGAAGGCCTGTTGCAGCGGCTGCGTGGTGTCCAAGACGTCAAGCCATGGGGCGCTCTCGTGTTCGACGCCAAGGACAAGAAATGGGGCATGTCGTGGGACCAGCCATCGCGTAAATCCGCGGTGGGCAAAGCCCGCGCCCAATGCGGCGCATCCGCCTGCCCGCTCGAACTCTCGTTCTACGGATCGAATTGCGGCGCCTTCGCTGCGCTGGGCGGCAACTGGTCGCTGGTGGCGCGCAGCACGCTGGCGCAGGCGCGCGATGCAGCCATCGATCAGTGCAGCAAGACCGGGAAATCGTGTTCCATCGTCGGTGCGATCTGCGCCAACTCAGTCAAAGGCCCCGACGCGAAATTATAAGCACTTCATTTTTGAAAGCTGATTGCGATGTCTGTTCGATTTGGATTGATCATTTTCGCGACCGCATTTGCTCTTTCGGGAGGCGTCGCTTTCGCACAAGGAGCGGCGGGCGGCAGCTTCGGCAACGACAACAAAACGCTGTCCGGCTCTGCCCCGGATTCCCGCTCGGCGCCGCGCGAACGCTCCGAGCGTCCGGCACCGCGCCGCCAGACGGCGACGCGCAGCCGTAGCGAAGGTGGCGGGGGCGGAAGTTTTGACGGCGTCTGGTCGATATCGAGCGCAGGCACGTCCGGCTGCTCCGACACGCTGACGGAACAATTCACCGTATCGGGCGGCCGGATGACGGGCAGCAGTGGCTCGGGACGCGCGACGGTGAGCGCCAATGGCAGCGTGCGCGGCGCCGGCAATTACAGCGGCATCGGCGTCACCAGCCAGGGCCGCTTGTCCGGCCGCACCGGCTCCGGCACCTTCCAGCGCTCCGACGGATGCTCGGGTCGCTGGGTGGCGAGCAAGCAGTAAGCGCCGATGACACGCATCGTGAAAGCCATCGTCCTCCCCGCGCTGCTCGTCATCGCGTTCGGCAACAGCAACGCATGGAGCCAGGGTGCCACCGGCGGCAGTCTCGGCAATGACAACAAGTCGCTATCCGGCTCGTCGTCGGAGCCACGGTCTGCGCCCGCCGCACGTCGCGAACGATCCGAGCCGCGCGCTGCGCCGGCCCGCCGCAGCGAAAGCGACGGCGGTGGCAGTGTCGCGCGCTTCGACGGCCGATGGCGGATCAGCTTCACCGGCCGCACGGCAATCTGCGCCGGCCTCACGGCCGACAGCACATTGACCTTCTCCAACGGCCGCGCCAGCGATGGCAGCACCGTCAGCTCAACCGGCGCGTTTCAGGGCGCCGCCAATACCAGCGGCGTCAGCGCCATCATGACCGGCCGCCTCTCCGGCCGCAGCGGCGGCGGCGCGATGCGCATGTCGAATGGATGTGCGGGGCGGTGGACAGCGGTGAAGCTGTGAGGGGTGATTGTAGGATGGGTTGAGCGAAGGCGCGAAGCGCCGAAGCGATACCCATCACCGCATGCTCCGGCGCCTGTGGTGATGGGTATCGCTGCGCTCAACCCATCCTACGAACTATAATTGCTGCCTGAGCTTCTGCACGAAGGCGACCATGCCGACCTGGCGCTTCAGCTTGAGCAGTTCGGCGCGCAGGATCGACTTCACGGCCTCGAAGGCGATGCCGATATTGTCGTTGACGACGACATAGTCATAGGCGTCGAAATGGCTCATCTCGTCGCCGGCCTTCTTCATGCGCCCGCGGATCACCTCTTCGGAATCCTGCGCGCGCGTATGCAGCCGCTGCTCCAGCGCCTGCACCGATGGCGGCAGGATGAAGACCGACACCACATCGCTCGGCGCGCGCGAATTCAATTGCTGCGCACCCTGCCAGTCGATGTCGAACAGCACATTGTGGCCGCTCGCCAGCGCATGCTCGACGGGGGCTTTCGGCGTACCGTAGCAATTGTCGAACACTTTTGCCCATTCGAGCAATTCGTCATTGGCGACCATCTGGTCGAACTTCGCCTGATCGACGAAGTAATAGTCCTTGCCGTCCTTCTCGCCCGGCCGCGGCGCCCGCGTCGTCACCGAGACGGACATCCGCAGATCCGCGATCTCGTCGATCAGCATGCGCGTCAGCGTGGTCTTGCCGGCGCCCGACGGCGACGACAGCACGAACATCAGGCCGCGGCGTTCGACGCCCTCGAAGCTCGACATGATCACTCCAGATTCTGAACCTGTTCGCGGAATTGCTCCACGACATTCTTCATTTCGAGGCCGGTGCTGGTCAGTTCGAGATCGCCCGACTTCGAGCAGATCGTGTTCACTTCGCGGTTGAATTCCTGCGACAGGAAGTCGAGCCGGCGGCCGACCGGGCCACCTTTCTTGATCATGTCGCGTGCCTGCGAGATATGCGAGGCGATACGGTCGAGCTCTTCACGGATGTCCGCCTTGGTGGCGATCATCAGCGCTTCCTGCGACAGGCGATCCTGATCGAAGCGATCGGAGGCATCGAGCAGCGTGGCGATCTGTTCGGCGATGCGCGCGCGGATCGCTTCCGGCTTGCGGCCCGGTGCGGCCTCGGCCTTTTTCGACAGTTCTTCAATTTCATTGAGGCGCTGGGAGAGGATATCGCCGAGGGTCTTGCCCTCGCGCTTGCGCATGTCGACGAGCGCCGTCAGCGCTTCCTCGAAGGCTGCGGCAACGGCGGTCTTCGCAGCAGCTTCCTCCGCTTCGTCGGCTTCGGGCTCGACCATTTCGATCACGCCCTTGATATTCATCAAGCCGTCGATGCTCGGCGCCACAGCGTCGATCTTGCTCGACATCTCGGCGGCGATCGTCAGCACGGCATTCAGCACGTCTTCATTGATGCGCACCGCGGCTTCCGCATTGGCGCGCTTCACGGTGAGGTTTGCATAGACGGTGCCGCGTGACAGCACCTCAGTCGCGCGCTTACGGGCGGTGGCTTCCACCTCGTCGAAGCCGGACGGCATGCGCAAACGCAGATCGAAACCCTTGGCGTTAACGGACTTCAATTCCCATTCGAATGTATAGGGGCCGCTGGTGCCGTGGCTTCGTGCAAAGCCGGTCATGCTCGACAACACCATCGCGTAACGCTCCAAAATCGACGTGAGATTCGCGATTGCGCGAACCGGAACAAGGATAGGCCCTTTCAGGCCGGACGGGAAATCAGCGCGGTTGAACGCGTCTTGTTATTGCGCGACCGGCGCGCCGCTGGGCTGTGCGGCGCCCTGGCGGGCCGGCGCATTGCGCGGACGCTGTTGCTGCTTGGCCGGCGCCTGTCGCGGCGGCGTAGCTCCGGTCGCGGCATTGCCCTCACCCGGCGTCGCAAGCGGCGAAGCCGGCGGCTGATCGTCGGGAGCTTCCACCGTGTCGTTCTGCGCAGCCTTCTCGATCGCGCGCAGTTTTGCGACGTTCTTCTGATGCGCGTCATAGGTTTCGGTGAACGCATGAGCGCCGGTGCCGTCGGCCACGAAGAACAGATCGCGTGTGCGCGCAGGGTTCGCCGTCGCTTCCAGCGAGGCGCGACCGGGATTGGCGATCGGCCCCGGCGGCAGGCCATCGACCACATAGGTGTTGTAAGGCGACGGCTGCTGGATCTCACTGCGCTTGATAGGGCGGCCGAGCGTGCCCTTGCCGCCGACCAGGCCATAGATGATGGTCGGGTCGGACTGCAGCTTCATCTTCTTCTGCAGGCGATTGGTGAACACCGCGGCGACACGGCTACGCTCGTCGGCGCGGCCGGTTTCCTTTTCGACGATGGAGGCGAGCGTCACCAGTTGCTCCGGCGTCTTCACCGGCACATCGCCGCTGCGACGCTCCCAGATATCCGCAAGCACGCGCTTCTGCTCGCGCTGCATGCGCTGGATTACCTGATCGCGCGGCGTACCACGCGGGAATTTATAGGTCTCCGGCAGCAGCGTGCCCTCGCGCGGCATTTCGCGGATCGAGCCGGTGAAGATATCGTTCTCGGTCAGGCGCGTGACAATCTGCTCGGAGGTCAGACCTTCCGGGATTGTCACCGAATGCTGCACCACCTTGCCATCGACAATGGTGCCGATGACATCGCGCAAATTGGCGTTCTTCTGGAACAGATATTCGCCGGGCTTGAGATCCTGCGCTGCCTTCAGCGCGAATACGGCGCCGAGAAACACCCAGCGATTGGCGTCGATGACGCCTTCGCGCTGCAGCACTTCGGCGATATCGCCCTTGCCTGCGCGAGTTGGGATATTGACGACCTTGTCGTCCTGCAACGGGCCCGGCGCTTCCAGCGCCTGGCGGCCATAGACATAGACGCCGCCAGTGGCGAGCATCACCAGAATGACAAACGTGATGACGGCATTGCCGAAGACGACCAGCGGGCTGCGCGCCACATCAGACCGCTTGGGCGGCGGCGGAACCTGCTCGGGTTCCAACGCAGCGCGCGGGCTTCGGGGCGAAATGGGCGGCCGCTCACTCATCGATATACCTAGAGTCCAATTCTGACGGGGTCGAATCCATGACCGAATCCGAACTCCATCAATAACATACGCCCACAGCAGCAATCAGAGCGGATTGCGGCGAAACGGTGGAGAGCCTCTAAGCGCTAGACGCGCTTGAAGATCACCGACGCATTAGTCCCGCCAAACCCGAAAGAGTTCGACAGCGCCACATTGATCTCCTTCGGCTTCGATTTGTGCGGCACGAGGTCGATCGCCGTTTCCACCGACGGATTGTCGAGATTGATGGTCGGCGGCACCACGTTGTCGCGAATCGCGAGAATGCTGAAGATCGCCTCGATGGCGCCCGCGGCGCCAAGCAGATGCCCGGTGGATGACTTGGTCGATGACATCGCCACCTTCGACGCCGCATTGCCGAGCAGGCGCTGCACGGCGCCGAGTTCGATCTCGTCGCCGAGCGGCGTCGAGGTGCCGTGGGCGTTGATGTAATCGAGATCCGAGGCCGTCATGCCGGCGCGCTTCAAAGCGGCGCTCATGCTGCGGAAGCCACCATCGCCATCCGGCGACGGCGAGGTGATGTGATAGGCATCGCCCGATAGACCGTAGCCGACGACCTCGGCATAGATCTTGGCGCCACGCGCCTTGGCATGTTCGTATTCTTCGAGAATGACGACGCCGGCGCCCTCGCCCATGACAAAGCCATCGCGATCCTTGTCATAGGGACGCGACGCCTTTTCGGGCGTGTCGTTGAAGCCGGTGGACAGTGCGCGCGCGGCGGCGAAGCCCGCCATGGCGATGCGGCTGACCGGCGATTCCGTGCCGCCGGCGACCATCACTTCGGCATCGCCGAGCGCGATCAGGCGCGCTGCGTCACCGATCGCGTGGGCGCCGGTGGAGCATGCCGTGACGACGGAATGATTGGGGCCCTTGAGGCCGTGTTCGATCGAGACATAACCCGAGGCCAGATTGATCAGGCGGCCGGGAATGAAGAATGGCGATACCTTGCGAGGTCCGCGCTCCTTCAGGACGATGGCGGTCTCGGCGATGCCGGTGAGGCCGCCGATGCCGGAGCCGATCAGGACGCCGGTGGCGCATTGATCTTCATGCTCGGTCGGATGCCAGTTGGCATCGTCCAGCGCCTGCTTGGCGGCGCACATGGCGAAAATGATGAAATCGTCGACCTTGCGCTGGTCCTTCGGCTCCATCCATTGATCGGGATTGAAGGTGCCGTTGGTGCCATCGCCGCGCGGAATCATGCAGGCGATCTGCGCGGGGATATCCGACACTTCGAACGTGTCGATGCGCTTGGCGCCGCTTTCCCCGTTGAGGATCCGCTTCCAGGTTGGCTCGACACCGCAGGCTAATGGCGACACCATGCCCAGGCCCGTGACGACTACCCGCCTCATCTGCATCTCCACAACAATATCTTACTTGTCCCGGACGCGTTGCGGCGTACTTACGCTGCTTCGCAGAGCCGGGACCGCCAAAAACTCCGGTACCCGGTACGGTCCCGGCTCAGCGAAGCTGCACTTGCGGCAAAGCTGCGCTTTGCCTGAGTGCCGCATCGCGTCCGGGACAAGTGCAAGAACCAATCGTTTTCTAAACAACCAATCCGCGCTTCACAGCAAGAAGCCGGTGGATCGCGGTGACGCGATCCGCCCGGCTCCAGATGTGTCACGCGAAGAGGTTAGCTCTTGGCATTCTTTTCGAGAAACTTGGTCGCGTCGCCGACGGTCAGGATCGTCTCGGCGGCATCGTCCGGAATCTCGCAGCCGAACTCTTCTTCGAACGCCATCACGAGCTCGACGGTGTCGAGGCTGTCAGCGCCGAGATCATCGATGAAGCTCGCGGAATCGATCACCTTCTCGGGTTCGACACCAAGGTGTTCGACCACGATCTTCTTCACTCGCTCGCCAATCTCGCTCATATCAACCTCGTGCTTGTTACATAGGCTCGTCCGTAGACGATACGAGCCATCCTGGAGCGTTAAACTCGTTAAATCTCAGCGCTTGCGCGCTTTGTGGAATGACCCCGCCGTCCCCGTCGGAGCCTCGCGAAAACGGTAGGCTCGGCCCCGCCAATATACAGGGTTTATTAATCCTGCAATGGCCTTCTTTGCCCCACCGTTGGACGCTCGATTAGCACACATCATATGGCATTGCCACACACCGCATCGACCGTCCAAAGCTCAATTAAATCACAGCGTTGCGGGAACCCGCACGCCTAGATCATGGCCATCCCGCCATTCACGTGAATGGTCTGTCCGGTCACATAGGCAGCCTCGTTCGAGGCGAGATAAACCGCCGCAGATGCGATGTCCTCGGGCGAACCGAGACGGCCGGCCGGCACCTTGGTCAGAATCGTTTCGCGCTGCTTGTCGTTCAGCACGTCGGTCATCGGCGTGGCGATGAAGCCCGGCGCGATGCAATTGGCGGTGACGCCGCGCTTGGCATATTCGGCGCCCAGCGTCTTCATCATGCCGATCAGGCCGGCCTTGGCCGCGGTGTAATTGCCCTGGCCCGGATTGCCGGTGACGCCGACCACCGAGGTGATCGCGATGATGCGGCCGAACCGCTTGCGCATCATCAGCTTGGTGGCGGCGCGCGCGAGACGAAAGGTCGATGTCAGGTTGACATTGATGACGTTGTCCCAGTCCTCGTCCTTCAGCTGCACGAACAGATTGTCACGGGTGATGCCGGCATTGGCGACCAGGATATCGAGCTGGCCCATGGCCTTCTCGGCTGACGGCACCAGTTCTTCGACCTCGGCTGCGTCCGAGAGATTGCAGGGCAGAACATGGGTGCGGTCGCCGAGCTTTGCAGCCAGCGCTTCGAGCACCTCGCGGCGGGTGCCGGAGAGTGCCACGGTCGCGCCCTGGGCATGCAGCGCGGTCGCGATCGCGCCGCCGATGCCACCGGTGGCGCCGGTGACGAGCGCGGTCTTGCCAGTCAAATCGAACATCGTTTTCTCCTTTGGCACGAGGCCAATCAAATTTCAGCCGAAGCGACGGCGCTCCGTTCACCTCTCCCCACCGGGGAGAGGTCGGATCGCCCTTGCGATCCGGGTGAGGGGGAG
>JAEXYA010000041.1 GCA_023451825.1 Pseudomonadota bacterium | reverse complement strand
GTCTATCCCCACGTGACGTCCTTCCGTGGGGATAGCCCCCACCCGGCGCTACGCGCCACCCTCCCCACTGCGCTTCGCTTGGGGGAGGGAGGCCACACTTACGTCGTCAGCTCACAAACTCTGATCGCTTATACCCCTGCGCAAATAACAGCGCGCTGAGATCGCCGAAATCGATCCGTCCATGCGCCGCCGCGGCCACCGCCGGCTTGGCATGAAACGCGACGCCAAGCCCAGCATCCCCGATCATCGCCAGGTCATTCGCGCCGTCACCCACAGCCATCGTATCGAGATTGTCGAGCCCGGCCGCCTCGCGCAGCTCCACCAGCGTCGCGAGCTTCGCCGCCTTGCCGAGGATCGGCTCGGCCACGGTGCCGGTCAGCTTGCCATCCTTCACATGCAGCTCATTGGCGCGGTTCTCCTGGAAGCCGACCAGCTCTGCCACCTTCGCCGTGAACAGCGTAAAACCGCCGGAGACGAGGCAGGTGTAAGCTCCATGCGCACGCATGGTCTGCACCAGTTCGCGGCCGCCCGGCGTCAGCGTGATGCGCTCGGCCAGCGTTTCGTCGATGACGGTGACGGGGAGATCCTTCAGCAGCGCCACGCGTTCGCGCAGCGCCGGCTCGAATTCGATCTCGCCGCGCATGGCACGTTCGGTGATGGCCGCCACATGGGCCTTGAGGCCGGCGAAATCGGCGAGTTCGTCGATGCATTCCTGGCCGATCATGGTGGAATCCATGTCGGCGAGAAAAAGCTTCTTGCGTCGGTTCGCCTGAGGCTGCACCACCACATCGATGGGCATGTCGCCCCGCGCGGCGCGCAGGCGGTCGGCGACAATGATCTGGTCGGTGGTGCTGGTCTTGTCGCCGGTGAACAGGATGTCGGCGGCAACGCCATCGCTCAGCCAGTGCAGTTCGGTATCGCCCGGCAGAAGCGCACGCAGACCGTCGATCACCGTGCTATCGAGAGCAGGATCGGCGGGATTGCAGATCAGGGTGGCAACGAGAGACATGACGTGAGTTCCAGGCCGGATAACAGAGCGCTGCTTATCGCAGGGCCGACCGCGAGCGGCAAGTCGGCGCTGGCGCTGGCGGTGGCGCGCGCGCGGGACGGCGTGGTCATCAATACCGACAGTATGCAGGTCTATCGCGACCTCCGCGTGCTGACAGCCCGGCCGACGGTGGAAGAAGAGGCGATGGCCCCGCATCGCCTCTATGGCACCGTCGATGCGGCGGTGAATTTCTCCGCGGGCGCCTGGGTCGATGCGGCGCGCGAGGTGCTGGACGAGGTGCGCAAGCAGGGCAAGTTGCCGATCTTCATCGGCGGCTCCGGCCTGTATTTCAAGGCGCTGACGCGCGGCCTTTCGGCTGTGCCGCCGGTGCCCGATGCGGTGCGCGATGATGTGCGCGCGCGGCTCGAACGCAATGGCCCGGAAGCGCTGCATGCCGAGCTTGCGGCGCGCGATCCAGTGTCGGCGGCCAAACTCAATCTGCGCGACCGCACCCGCATCGCCCGCGCGCTGGAGGTCATCGAAGGCACCGGCCGCGCGCTGACCGACTGGCACAATGACGCGCTGCCGCCGCTGCTGCCGCCGGATGGCGTGACGGCCGTGTTTCTCGCGCCGGACCGGGACGAACTATACGCCCGCATCGACGCGCGCTTCGTGCGTATGCTGGACGAGGGCGCGCTGGATGAAGTGGAAGCGCTCGCAGCGCGGGGGCTCGATCCGCTGCTGCCGGCGATGAAGGCCCATGGTGTGCCGGCACTGATCAAATATCTGCGCGGCGAGCTTTCGCGTGAGGAAGCCTGTACCATCGGGCAGGCGGATACGCGGCACTACTCCAAGCGGCAATTCACGTGGTTCAGGCATCAACTGCCGGAATTTGAATGGATGACGCCGGAGGAAGCGACGGCGAACATCGTGCGCTGACCTCTCGGTCGTCATTGCGAGGAGCAAAGCGACGAAGCAATCCAGCTCTTTCTTACTTGCGGCTCTGGATTGCTTCGCTACGCTCGCAATGACGACGGGAGGTAACCCATGCTGATCACAAAGCGTAAGCCGGCAAGGGTCGGCGAGATACTCAGAGTTCATGCAGCCTCTTGGCCTGACGCAAGGCGCGCTTGCCGATGCGATGGGCGTGCAGCGGAAGCATGTGAATGAGCTGTGCAACGATCGTCGAAGTGTGACGGCGCCGACGGCACTCATTCTGGCGCGCGTATTCGGCAACAGCCCGGATTTCTGGCTGAACGTGCAGCGACGCAACGATCTTTGGCATGAGAGAGGAAGGCTACAATCTCCTTCCTCATCCTGAGGAGCCGCGTAGCGGCGTCTCGAAGGATGGCCACGAACTCCGAGCCCGGCCATCTCATGGTTCGAGACGGCCCTGCGCGCCTCCTCACCATAAGGGGCAGAGTAGAGCGCATATCAGCCCACCCAAACTTTCCTCTCGCCGAACGCCTTGGACACGGCTAGCCTTTGGTCTCAGCGCTCCCTGGCCGGCATGCCTTGACTTCCCCGTTTTGCCCGCTATGGTCCGCGCAAGTTTCGAACTCAAACGACCAAGTCATGCGCAATAAAGTTTCAAGCCTCCTTATTATCGTGGTACCCTGGCGCATCGCCGGGGGTAGCTGACGGCTACCCACGATCCGAGCGGTGCGCACAGGGGTCCCAGGCGGGCCCTTTTTTATTGCCTGAACGACACGATACCCCAGACCTCATCGACCACAGCGCCAGAGGGCGCATCCGGAGCCGACCATGAGTGACGCAAAGCCCCACGATCCCAACCAGATGACCGGCGCCGCCATGATCGTGCGCGCGCTCGCGGATCACGGCGTGAAGCACATTTTCGGCTATCCCGGCGGCGCCGTGCTGCCGATCTACGACGAGATCTACCAGCAGGAAGATGTCGAGCACATCCTGGTCCGCCACGAGCAGGGCGCCGGCCACGCGGCCGAAGGCTATGCCCGCTCCACCGGCCTGCCGGGCGTCGTGCTGGTCACCTCTGGTCCCGGCGCGACCAACATGGTCACGCCGCTGGCCGATGCGCTGATGGATTCGATCCCGCTGGTCTGCATCACCGGCCAGGTGCCGACGCATCTGATCGGCAATGACGCGTTCCAGGAATGCGACACCGTCGGCATCACCCGGCCCTGCACCAAGCACAACTGGCTGGTCCGCGACGTCAACGATCTCGCAAAAGTGCTGCACGAAGCCTTCTATGTCGCCACCACCGGCCGTCCGGGCCCGGTGGTCGTCGATGTGCCGAAGGACGTTCAGTTCGCCACCGGCACCTATCATCCGCCGCGCAAGTCCGACGTCCATGTTTCCTATGCGCCGCGCGTGAAGGGCGATGCGCATGCGATCCGCAAGGCTGTCTCGTTGCTGGCCAATGCCAAGCGGCCGATCATCTATTCCGGCGGCGGCGTCATCAATTCGGGCACGGCGGCGTCAAAGCTGCTGCGCGAGCTGGTCGAGGTCACCGGCTTCCCGATTACTTCGACTCTAATGGGCCTCGGCGCCTATCCGGCCTCCGGCAAGAACTGGCTGGGCATGCTGGGCATGCACGGCACCTACGAAGCCAACATGGCGATGCATGATTGCGACGTCATGCTGTGCGTCGGCGCGCGCTTCGACGACCGCATCACCGGCCGCACCGATGCGTTCTCGCCGAATTCGAAGAAGATCCATATCGATATCGATCCGTCCTCGATCAACAAGAACATCCGCGTCGATGTGCCGATCATCGGCGATTGCGCTAATGTGCTGGGCGACATCTTGCAGGTGTTCAAGGCCGAGGCGAAGAAGCCGGCGATCGATCCGTGGTGGTTCGAGATCGGCCGCTGGCGCGCGCGCAATTCGCTGGCCTTCAAGGCCAATAATGATGTGATCCTGCCGCAATACGCGATCCAGCGCCTGTTCGAGAACACCAAGGATCTTGACACCTACATCACCACCGAAGTCGGCCAGCATCAGATGTGGGCGGCGCAGTTCTATGGTTTCGAAGAGCCGCATCGCTGGATGACCTCCGGCGGTCTCGGCACCATGGGATATGGCCTGCCGGCCGCACTCGGCGTTCAGGTCGCGCATCCGGATGCGCTCGTGATCGATATCGGCGGCGATGCGTCGGTGCAGATGACGATGCAGGAATTGTCGGCGGCGGTTCAGCACGAACTGCCGATCAAGATCTTCATCCTCAACAACCAGTATATGGGCATGGTGCGCCAGTGGCAGCAGCTGCTGCATGGCAACCGTCTGTCGCATTCCTATTCGGAAGCGCTGCCGGACTTTGTGAAGCTTGCCGAGGCCTATGGCGGCGTCGGCTTCCAGTGCTCGAAGCCCGGCGATCTCGACGGCGCGATCCAGGACATGATCAAGGTGAAGAAGCCGGTCCTGTTCGATTGCCGCGTGGCCAATCTGGAAAACTGCTTCCCGATGATCCCGTCGGGCAAGGCGCATAACGAAATGCTGCTGCCGCTCGAAGCCAATGACGAAGCCACCGCCGCGGCCTTCGCCGGCGGCAAGGCGCTGGTGTGATCAAGTAACTCAGGCCCTCATCCTGAGGAGCCGCGTAGCGGCGTCTCGAAGGATGGCAACAGAGCTTTAACAGCTCATGGTTCGAGACGCGCGCCAAGTGGCGCGCTCCTCACCATGAGGGGACAGTTTGTGGCGACGAGCCAAACGATTTCGACAGGATACGACAATGGAACAGCCTGCCTCCGCCTATTTCATCGAAGAGCGTCATGATCCCAACGAGACGCATACGCTCTCGGTGCTGGTCGCCAACGAGCCCGGCGTGCTTGCGCGCGTCATCGGCCTGTTCTCCGGCCGCGGCTACAACATCGAAAGTCTCACGGTGTCGGAGACCGAAGCGCAGAAGCATGTCTCGCGCATCACCATCGTCACCACGGGCACGCCGATGGTCATCACCCAGATCAAGCATCAGCTCGATCGCATGATCCCGGTGCATCGCGTCGTCGATATGACGCTGACCGGCCGCTCCATCGAGCGCGAACTCGCGATGGTGAAGCTGCAAGGCATCGGCGAGCAGCGCATGGAGGCGATGCGTCTCGCCGAAGCATTCCGCGCCCGCGTGATCGACGCCACCATTGAGAGCTTTGTGTTCGAGATCACCGGTTCGTCGTCGAAGATAAATTCCTTCATCGACCTGATGCGCCCGCTCGGCCTCGTCGAAGTCTCCCGCACCGGTGTCGCCGCCATCACCCGCGGCGCGGAGGGGATGTAGCTGGACGGCGGATGAGTTGGGATATACATTGTATATCCCAACAAGGAGCGGACCGATGAAAGTCAAAGTCGCCCAATGGGGCAACAGCCTTGGCGTCCGGTTGCCGAAAGCGGCAGCCGAAAGCGCAGGGGTGACGGCGGGAAGCGAACTCGAACTGACCGTCGAGGGCAGCGGGTTTCGCCTGCGCACGGCCAGAAAAACGCCCAAGCAACGACTCGACGAGATGCTGTCGGAAGTCGAACGCCTTGGGTTGACGTCCGAGACAGTCGAATGGGGGCCTGACGTTGGTTCAGAAATCATCGACGACGACTATTCGCGAGGTCTGATCGTCGAGGGGGCCGATGGCACTCCCGTGCGTGTCGATGACACCGGATCAAAGCGCAAAGTTGGAAAGAGCGACGGCCGTGCAAGACGTCGGTGACATCGCCTGGGTCGAACTCCATCCGGTGCTCGGAACGGAGCAAGGCGGGCGGCGGCCTGCTTTGATCCTGACATCGCGTCGCTATCATCAGCTATGCGGTCGTGCTGTCGTCTGTCCGATTACGTCAAACGCCAGTCCGTGGCCGTTCAATGTGCCGCTGCCAACCGGGATCAAGACCAAGGGCGTCGTGCAGGTCGATCAGATCCGCACCGTCGAGCGAGCCGTTCGGGTCTTTCGCAAGATCGATGCTGTGCCAGATTCATTTGTCAATGAAGTCCGGATGATGCTTGCGTCGCTGCTCGGCTTCGATTTCTCCGTTCTCTCTGGCGACGCCGATTTCGCCAAGCCCGTGTAGTCACCGTCCATGAAACCCCTCGACATCTTCCTGGCGATCGCCGTCGCCGTGATCTGGGGCGTCGGCTTTGTGCTGACGCGCATGGCGGTGGATGAGATGTCGTCGACGCTGCTGACCACGCTACGCTTTGGTATCACAGCGCTGCCGTGCCTGTTTCTGGCGCGGCCGAAACTGCCATGGCAAGTCGTGGTCGCCACCAGCTGGCTGCTGGTGGCGCAGTTTCTGGCGCAGACCTATGGCATGGCGCATGGCGTGCCCGCGGGGCTCACCTCGGTGATCGTGCAGAGCCAGGCGCTGTTCACGGTCGCTCTGGCGGCGTTGCTGCTGAAGGAGTTGCCGACGCGACAGCAGGTCGTCGGCATCGTCGTCGCCATGGGCGGGCTCATGATGATCTGCTTCACCGTCGGCTATGATTTCAGCGTGTTCCCGTTCATCGTGCTGATGACCGCGCCGATCAGTTTCGCCTTCTCCAACCTGCTGCTGCGCCGCGCGCAGGGCGTGCCGATGCTCGATCTGTTTTCATGGATCAGCCTCGTCGCGCTCGCGCCGCTGCTGGTCACGCTGTTCACCGTCGATGGCGCCGTCGCCACCTGGCACTCGCTCAGCCATGCGTCGCTGAAGGCGCTTGCCTGCGTGGCGTTCCTTGCGGTCATCGGCACCTCGCTCGGCTACTGGATCTGGGGCCGGCTGCTGCGTGACTACTCGGCCGCACAGGTCGTACCCTTCGCATTGCTGGTGCCGTTCATCGGCGCCGCCGCATCCAGCCTCACTTTCGGCGAGACATTTGGTCCGCTGCGCCTGTCCGGCATGATCGTGGTCGTGCTCGGCATTGCCGTGATGCTGCTGTCGCGCCGTCCGCCACCCATGCGCGAGGTGGCGTGATGGAGCTGTCGCCGCATCTGCTCTGGGCCTTCCTGATCTTCGCCGTGGTGATGTTCTTCACCCCCGGGCCGAACAACATCATGCTGCTCACCTCGGGCCTGAATTTCGGCTTCCGCCGCACGCTGCCCCATGTGGCCGGCGTCACCTTCGGCTATGCCTTCATGATCGGCGTCACCGGGCTCGGCCTCGGCGCGGTGTTCGCCTCGCTGCCGTGGCTGCAGACCACGCTGAAATATGTCGGCGCGGCCTATCTGGTCTATCTCGCTTACGCCATCGCGCGCTCCGGCCCGCCGGAGCCGGGGGAGGCGGAGCGCCGCCGCCCGATGTCCTTTATCGGCGCCGCATTGTTTCAGTGGGTCAATGCCAAGGGCTGGGTGATGGCCATCAGCATCATCACTGCCTATGCCGCCATCGCTGCCTATCCCTGGAATGTCGGCCTGCAGGTGGCGATGTCGCTGGCCATTGGCGCAATGTCGTCGACAGCCTGGGTGCTGTGCGGCACCGCACTCCAGCCGCTGGTCAAATCGGCCCGCGCGGTTCGCGTCTTCAACGTCACCATGGCAATATTATTGCTCGCTTCGCTCTATCCCGTGCTGGCCGAGATATGAGAGAGAATCTGCCAGCAAAATCACCGTCGCGGGCTTGTCTCGCGGCATCCGTCGCCCTAGAAACCGGCGGCAATTCACGGTCATTGGCCAGCCGGCAATGACCTTTCGACCGGGCGCTTGAAATAAAGTTGCCGAACAGAGGAACGACCCCATGCGTGTTTATTACGATCGCGACGCCGACCTGAACCTGATCAAGGGCAAGAAGGTCGTCATCGTCGGCTACGGCAGCCAGGGCCATGCCCACGCGCTGAACCTCAAGGATTCGGGCGTCAAGGAAGTCGTGATCGCGCTCCGCAAGGGCTCGGCCTCGGCCAAGAAGGCGGAAGCCGCCGGTTTCAAGGTGATGGAAGTCGCCGAAGCCGCCAAGTGGGCCGACCTGGTCATGATGCTGACCCCGGACGAATTGCAGGGCGACATCTATCGCGAGCACCTGCATGACAACATGAAGAACGGCGCTGCGCTGGTCTTCGCCCACGGCCTCAACGTGCACTTCAACCTGCTCGATCCGCGCGAAGACCTCGACGTGCTGATGATCGCGCCGAAGGGCCCTGGCCACACCGTGCGTTCGGAATATCAGCGCGGCGGCGGCGTGCCCTGCCTGATCGCGATCCACAAGGACGTGTCGGGCAATGCCCATGACCTCGGCCTGAGCTACGCCTCGGCCGTCGGCGGCGGCCGCGCCGGCATCATCGAGACCTCGTTCAAGGAAGAGTGCGAAACCGATCTGTTCGGCGAGCAGGTCGTCCTCTGCGGCGGCACCGTCGAGCTGATCCGCGCCGGCTTCGAGACGCTGGTGGAAGCCGGCTATGCACCGGAAATGGCCTATTTCGAGTGCCTGCACGAACTGAAGCTGATCGTCGACCTGATCTATGAAGGCGGCATCGCCAACATGAACTACTCGATCTCGAACACCGCGGAATACGGCGAATACGTCACCGGCCCGCGCATCGTCACCTCGGAGACCAAGGCCGAGATGAAGCGCGTGCTGACCGACATTCAGTCCGGCAAGTTCGCCCGCGACTGGATGCTGGAAAACAAGGTCAACCAGGCCTCGTTCAAGGCAACCCGCGCCCGCGCTGCCGCACATCCGATCGAGGAAGTGGGTGGCAAGCTCCGCGACATGATGCCGTGGATCAAGGAAAAGGCGCTGGTCGACAAGTCGAAGAACTAAGCTTGTAGGGTGGGCAAAGGCGTGTTTGCGCCGTGCCCACCTTCACATGAACGGCTTGCGGTGGTGGGCACGCTTCGCTTTGCCCACCCTACATTCCGAACGATCAACGGGATCGCGGTTACGCGGTCCCGTTTTTTGTTTATGCTCAGGGCGAGCGACGGGGCGCCCATGACCGACAGATCGCAGGCATTGAGGTCATTCTACGCAGGCATCGTCGTCGGCGGTCGCCATCTGCGGCTGCGCGATGCGTTCGCCGCCGTGCCGCGTGAACCATTCGCCGGTCCCGGTCCGTGGTCTTTGATGGGGACTGTCCTCGACTATGTCACGACACCGGATGACGACCCGGTCTTCATCTATCAGGATGTGCTGATCGCGCTTGACGCCAGTCGTGGACTGAATATCGGCAGCCCGAGCGCACATGCAACCTGGCTGAAAGCTGTCGATGTCCAGCCCGGCGAAGCGGTTCTTCAGGTGGGCGCGGGCACCGGATATTTCAGCGCCATCATCGCCGAACTCGTCGGGCCTGAGGGGCATGTGCATGCCTACGAAATCGATGCCGGTCTCGCAGCACGTGCCGCTGAAAATCTGAAAGACTGGCCGCAAGTCGATGTGCAGGCGCGATCGGGGATTGCCGAGGATTTGCCGAGGGCCGACGTCGTTTATGTCTGCGCCGGCATCACCCAGCCAAGTTGGTCTTGGATCGATGCATTGCTCCCCGGAGGCCGGCTGCTTTTTCCATTGCAGCCGGTCGAAGGTCTCGGCGGCATGCTGATGATCAAGCGCCCCCGACATGGTTTGCACTACAGCGCAAAATTCCTGTCGCGGGCGCGCTTCATTGGCTGCGAAGGATTACAGGACCCGGAATCTGACACACATCTGGCGCAAGCTTTCACTCGCGACTGGGCGCAAGTGAAATCTTTCCGGATCGACGAGCCACAGGATGCAAGCTGCTGGTTTGCTGGCGATGGTTGGTGGCTCTCCACGGCGGCGCCGGATACAGAGTGACCCTGTACGCTCCACAAGCAGGCTCTCCACCATGCGCTCCGTCGTCATCACCGGCGTTTCCACCGGCATCGGCCACGCCACGGCTAAACTCCTGCTCGCCCGTGGCTTTCGCGTGTTCGGCAGCGTCCGCAAGCCCACCGATGCCGAGCGCCTGCAAGCCGAATTCGGTGCAGATTTCACACCGCTCTTGTTCGACGTGACCGAGGAAGCCGCGGTGAACGCAGCGGCCGATCAGGTCCGCACCGCACTCAACGGCGAAAAGCTCGCCGGCCTCGTCAACAATGCCGGCGTTGTCGTGCCCGGCGCCTTGCTCGATCTCGATGTCAACGAATTCCGCACGCAGATTGAGATCAATGTCATCGGCCCAGTGATCGCCACCAAGGCGTTCCTGCCATTGCTTGGCGCTGATCCCACATTGAAAGGCGCACCCGGCCGCATCGTGATGATGAGCTCCGTTTCCGGCCAATTCGGCAATCCCTTGCTGTCGCCCTACAGCACCTCGAAATTCGCGCTGGAAGGCCTGAGCGAAAGCCTGCGCCGCGAGCTGATGCTGTTCGGCATCGATGTCATCACCATCGCGCCCGGCCCGGTGCGCACGCCGATCTGGGACAAGGCGGAGGCGCTCGACATCACGCGTTTCGCAAACTCTCCATACCTGCCGGCGCTGACAAAGCTGCGCGGCATGCTCGCGCAGATGTCGGAGAAGGGGATGCCGCCGGAACGGATCGCCGCGCTGGTGTGTCGCGCGCTTACGGATAGCAAGCCTAGGGCCCGCGTGGTCGCATCGCCGGAGCCGATCCAGACTTTCATCGCCGGTTTGCTGCCGCGGCGCTGGGTGGATCGGATCGTTGCTGGGGAGCTGGGACTGCGTTCATAAAGGCGGCTATAGACTGCGCGCTTACGCAGACGGCCACATCGACCTACGGCCTTTGCGACTTCCTGGCTTCCGCGTTGATGAGCTTGGCATGTGCCTTGGGGTCGTAGATGACCGATATTCGTTGCCAAGTCTGATAGCTATCAGCGGTCAGCTTGAAAGGTTTGCATTTCAGGAGATCACTGACGGCGATCGCGGCCGCATACCTTCCCCCTTCGGAACGATCTTCGCTGGAAGGCGGTTCACTCAGTGACCCGTCGCTGTTGAGGCGAAGTTTGAGAGCAAGCGGTGCGAGTGGCGCGGTCGTCAGGCATGCAGCAATTTGCTCGGCCAGTGTGGCCGTATCCATCGTGGAAAGTGTAGCATTCGGATCAGCAGACTTGATCTCGAGCGGAATCTGAATTCGGGGGGCCTGCAGGCACTGACCACTACCGAAGAGAAGCGGGCTTACTTTGCCCTTCGGTGTGTCAGCAAAGGCAATCGGGACGATGAATTCTGCATCGCTTTCGCGATATTCGGACGGAGGCGAAGGAAACGGGCCGGCAGCGCGTACATATTGGAGAGCCCGTTCGTCGACGTCAGCTTTCCCCGAACTCTGCAGGATTTCAGCGCTCAAAACGACGCCGGAGCGATTGATCTTAAAGCCAACGAGCGCGCGTCCCTGCGGCTGCGGTCGTTTCGCTGCGGGGAAGCGCGTTGCACTGCGTGTTAGATGGTCCGTGATGAGGAGAAACCATTTGGCAAGCGTAGGATAAGCGGCCTGCGCTGCGGCGGCCCGACACTCGGGAGTCATGGCGTGCGCAGCGCCTGATTGGGCAAACGCCAACACCAACAAAATCATGATGCCGCGCCACGCCCGGCGGGCCCTCGACCACTGGATGCGTCGAAGCAGCATAGAACGGCCCTTGAAATCATCCGATATGCGTTTGATGGTGTCATTATGCCACTTACGGTTTTGTCGCAACGGCGGGGGTAGGTCCGCGTCCCCAAGCCGCAGCGGCTCGGCCTTGCTCTGGTAGGGCCAGATTGGTAGGGTCATTGTCATGATGACGACCCTGACCTCCGAAACCTCCGATACCGTCCGCAAGACGCTGGAATATGTCCGGCACCACCGGCTCGCCAAGGGCGACCGGCTGCCATCCGAGCGCGATCTGTCCGGTCGCTTCGGTGTCACCCGCAGCTCCGTCCGGGAAGCTTTGGCGGTGCTCGACGCCATGCGCATCACCGAGCGCAAGGCGAAGTCCGGCATCTTCCTGCGCACCACGCCGGATGACGGCGGGCTCGATGCCTTGGTGCTGCAGGCCGATCTCGGCATGGCCTTCGATGCGCAGCTGACCCGCGATGCCATCGAGGCGCGGATCATTTGCGAGGAGCAGGCGTTCCGGCTGGCCTGCCAGCGCCGCACCGAGGCCGATCTCGCCAAACTCCGCGGCTTGCTCGACACCTATGCGGTGCTCGCTGCCAATGGTCGCAACATGGCCGACGAGGATGTCGAATTTCATCTGGCCGTTGCTGCAGCGAGCCAGAACCGCATTCTCGTGCGCACCATCACGCCCCTGATGCTGATGAGCACGCGCGGCCGCCGCCGCTATTTCGCATCGGCGGAGTTGCGCCAGCGCTCGCTCGACGATCACCGCGCTTTCTTCGCCGCCATCGAGGCGCGCGACGAGGCCGCGGTCATCAAGCTCGTGCACGACCACGTGCATACGGCCGCCGCCGACATCCAGGCGCTGAACGAAGCGGCCGGGCAGGACGCAGAGGCACCCGACACCACGACCTGACGGGCCCGCCGACAAATCCCGATCAACGGGAAGGCCCGGATTTCACGCGGCAAGGTCCGCACCCCAGGAAACGCAAAAGAAGGATCAGAAAATGCGTCTCTTTACGACATCCATTGCCGCGCTCATGGCGGCGACCATGATGGCCGCGACACCTGCGCTGGCGCAGAAGAAATACGGCCCGGGCGCCAGCGACACCGAGATCAAGATCGGCAACACCGTGCCCTATAGCGGCCCGGCCTCTGCCTTCGGCATTCTCGGTAAAGCCTATGCGGCCTATTTCAAGAAGATCAATGACGAGGGCGGCATAAATGGCCGCAAGATCGTCTTCCTCAGCTATGACGACGCCTATTCGCCGCCGAAGACGGTGGAGCAAACCCGAAAACTGGTGGAGAGCGACGAGGTGATGGCCATCGTCGGCAATGTCGGCACGGCTGCCAATGCTGCGATCCAGAAATATCTCAACGCCAAGAAAACGCCGCAGCTCTTCCTCGCCACCGGCGCCACGCGCTGGAACGATCCGAAGAACTTTCCTTGGACCATGGGCTGGCTGCCGAGCTACCACGCCGAAGCGCTGGCCTATGCCAAATATATCCTGAAGGAAAAACCGGATGCCAAGATCGGCGTGTTCTTCCAGAACGACGATTTCGGCAAGGATTACGTCAAGGGCCTGAAGGAAGGCCTCGGCGACAAGGCGTCGTCGATGATCGTGATGGAGACCAGCTACGAGGTCTCCGAGCCCACGGTGGACTCGCATATCGTCAAGCTGAAGGCCGCCGGCGTCGACACCGTATTCTCCTTCGCCACCGCCAAATTCGCCGCGCAGTCGATCAAGAAGATCGCCGAGCTCGGCTGGAAGCCGCTGCATGTGGTACCCAATGCCTCGTCGTCCCTCGGCGCGGTGATCCGCCCGGCGGGCTTCGAGAATGCGCAGGATGTGGTGTCGGCCACCTTCGCCAAGGATCCCATCGACCCGCAGTGGAAAGACGATGCCGGCATGAAGAAATTCTATGCCTATCTCGAAAAATACATTCCCGAAGGGAAGGGCAGCGAGAGCACCGTGCTGTCCGGCTACAGCATCGCCCAGACCATGGTGGCCGCCCTGCAGCAATGCGGCGACGATCTCACCCATGAAAACCTGATGAAGCAGGCGGCCAATCTGAAAGGCCTGCAGCTCGACGGCCTGCTGCCGGGCGTCACGGTGAATACGTCGGCGACGGACTATTCGCCCATCGACCAATTCCAGATGATGAGCTTCAAGGGCGAGCGCTGGCAGCGTTTCGGCGAGATCATCAAGGGCGAGCCGCCGGCGGCAGCCGGGCGCTAAGTCCCCGGTCGCGTCGGATGGGTTGAGCGTCTTCGCGAAAACCCATCACCTTTGCCTGCCGCCGGCTCGGCTGATGGGTTTTCGCTCCGGCGCTACGCGCCCGCGCTCAACCCATCCGACGGGCCGGCGGTTTCGGCATCCGGACGCGCCTGCGTCGAATGGTTCATTGCCCGTTCATGACATCAAGATTACGATTTTGTGACAAGTCGCAAGTCCGGTTGCGATCTGAGCCCGCCGGCGGATCGCCGGGCAGGCAGCTTCCTTGCCGGGTGTTCGCAGGCAAGTCATGCTGCCGTCGTCGATCCCAGCCTTGCCGGCACGCGCCGGCCGCAACCTCAGAGCGGGGCTCGCGGCGTGCTGGGACGTCGCGCGTCAGGCGCCGCTGCGCACGGCGCTGATCGCCGCCATCCATGGTCTCGCTGTCTATGTGCTGGCCTCGGTGGAATACGGCCCCTTTGCCAATATGCTGGCTTTGCTGGCCTGGGCGCTGCTGAATTTCCTGTTTCTCGCTGTCTTCAGGCGCCCCGGCGTCAGCGCAGTGCTTGCGCTTTTGCTGATCGCGGCACTGATCGTGCTGTCGCAGTTCAAATACGGCATCACCCAACTGACGCTGACCTTCCTCGATTTCCTGATCATCGATCGCGACACGATCTCCTTCATGCAGTCGATCTTCCCGCAATTGCGGACGTGGCTGCTGATGGCGACGGCCGTGATGCTGCCGATCCTGTGGGGCATCTGGCGCGCTGATCCGTTTTCCCTGCGCCGTCGCACCGCGCTCGGCTGTGCCGGCGGCTGTGTGCTGGGGATCATCGGCATGTCGGCGGCCAATCCGGAAAAGCCATGGGAGCCATTCCAGGGCGTCAACCACATTTCCAATCTGGCGCGCTCCGGCGTGGTTGCCGTCTCGCATCTGACCGCCAGCGGCTGGATCCAGGCCGACGCCAAGAGCCTGGTCGGTTCCGCGCAGGCGGCGCCGATGACCGCATGCGAGCCGGGCGTGAAGCGGCCGAATATCGTGATGGTGCTGGACGAATCCTCGTTCGATATTTCCGCCGCGCCGGGCATCAAGGTGCCGGCCGGCTATCAGGATTTCTTCACGTCCGCCGATGGCCAGAGCCGCAAGCTGATCACCGAATCCTCGGGCGGGCCGACCTGGTACACCGAGTTCAACATCTTCACCGGCCTGTCCGCGCGCTCATTCGGCGCGATGAAGTTTTATGTCACCCGCATCGCCGCCGGAAAGATCTCGCGCGGCCTGCCGCAGGCGCTGCAGCGCTGCGGCTACAAGACCTTCTCGCTGTACCCCACCTTCGGCAATTTCCTCAGCGCCCGCAGCTTCCAGCAGGGCGCCGGGATCGACGGCTTCATCGACATGGCCGCCATGGGCGTCACCGAGGACATGCAGCCCGACAGATTTTATTTCGACCAGGCGAAGGATCTGATCGCGCGCGAGAGCAAGCCGGATCAGCCGATCTT
Source organism: Pseudomonadota bacterium (assembly GCA_023451825.1). Classification (GTDB taxonomy): domain Bacteria; phylum Pseudomonadota; class Alphaproteobacteria; order Rhizobiales; family Xanthobacteraceae; genus Tardiphaga. The sequence continues at coordinate 20,904 of JAEXYA010000041.1, read as the reverse complement.
CGTGCTGGTCTATCTCACCGCCAATCATTTTCCGTGGACCAACACCTATCGCGATGATCTCACGCCCGCCGGATGGCGGGCGCCGGGCAATACGGCTGAGGTGGATGAATATATCCGCCGCCAGGCGATGACGGCGGCGGACTACAATGCCTTCGTCGCGCAGTTGAAGAAGGATCATCCGACCGCGCCGTTCCTGCTGGTGCGCTTCGGTGATCACCAGCCGGCGATTGCGCACAAACTGCTGGAGCCCGATATCAAGCAGGCCAAGCGCGCCGACCGCATCATGAATCACGACCCGCGCTACTACACGACCTATTATGCGATCGACGCGCTGAACTATCGACCGGAGCTCACATCGGCGCTGCCGACGCTGGATGCCGCGTATCTTCCGCTGATGGTGCAGGAAGCCGCCCGCGTGCCGCTCGATCCGTCCTTCGTCGAGCAGAAGAAGATCATGCAGCGTTGCAAGGGCGTGTTCTACGGCTGCAAGGGCGGCGACGAGGCGAGCCGGTTCAACCGGATCCTGATCGATGCGGGGATGATCAAGAACCTCTAACTCCACCCTCATCCTGAGGAGCTGCGCAGCGGCGTCTCGAAGGATGGCCGCAAGCTCTAGAGGCCTGCCATCTCATGGTTCGAGACGGCGCTTCGCGTCTCCTCACCATGAGGGACCGTAGGATGGGTAGAGCGTAGCGAAACCCATCACCACATGCGCCCGGCGGTTATGGGTGTCGCTACGCTCTACCCATCCTACTTCATTTTCTCCCACATCCATTTTGCCGTACTCGCCACATCACCTCCTGCAGCCCGTAGATTGGCCTCGCGCATCAGCGGCAGATCAATCTTCCCCAACAATGGCTGCAACGCTGCGCGCAGCTTCTCATCTCCCGCACGCTTCGGCGACAGCAGCATGATCGCATCATAAGGCGGGATGGCATGCTTGGGATCATCCAGCACCACGAGATCATATTTCGCGATCAGCCCGTCACTCGTATAGCCGGCAATCACATCGACCTCGCCGGAATTGACCGCGGCATACATGAAGTCCGGCTGCATCACGCGCTGCGCCTTGAACGACAGGCCATAGGCCTTCTGCAAGCCCGCCCATTCCGGCCGCGAGAAGAACTCGTAATCGCCCGCAATCGTCATGCTGCCGGCACGCGCGGCGAGATCGGCGGCAGTCTTGATCCCGAGCGCTTCGGCCTTGGCGCGCGGCATCACCAGCGCATAGGCGTTCGCGAAGCCGAGTTCGCCCAACAGCGTGATGTGCGCTTTCGCCAGCGTCGTCTTCAGCTCCGCCAGCAATTGTTCTCGCGGCAGAATCTCGCTGCGGTGAAACTGGTTGGCCCATAGCGTGCCGGAATAATCGACATAGACGTCGATGTCGTTCGACGCGAGCGCGTCATAGATCACGCTGGAGCCGAGGCCTTGCCGTGTCGCGGTTGGCAGCCCGGCGGCTTGCAGGCGCTGCGACATCAGCGCCGCCAGCACATATTGCTCGGTAAAGGTCTTGGCGCCTACCACCACGCGCGTGCCGGAACGCGCAAAGGTCGGCGCCAGTGTCGCGATCACCAATGCAGCGAGGCCGAGCACGCCCATCAGCATGCGAAGGCGGCTGCGCAGGCGCATCCCGCTCTCGATCAGTGCCAGCAGTTGATCCACCGCCAAAGCGAGCACCGCTGCGGCAACGCAGCCGAACATCACCAGCACCCAGTTCTGCGTTTGCAGTCCCGCAAAAATGTAGTTGCCGAGCGAGGTTTGCCCGATCGGTGTCGATAGCGTCGCGGTGCCGATCACCCACACGGCCGAGGTGCGAATGCCGGCCATGATCACCGGCAATGCCAGCGGCAATTCCACCATGGTCAGTGTCTGCCGCGCCGTCATGCCGACACCTTGCGCCGCTTCCGTCAGCGCGGGATCGACGCCATTCAATCCGGTGATGGTGTTACGCAGCACCGGCAGCATCGAATACAGCGCCAGTGCCAGCACCGCGGGCAGGAAGCCGAAAGCGGAGAAGCTGACGCCGAACCAGTCCAGCGACAGCGATGCCAGCGCCAGCAGCAGCGGATAGAACAGCGCCAGCAGTGCGAGGCCCGGCACGGTCTGCACGATGCTGGCAATGCCGAGCAGCGCGCCACGCATGATCGGTCGGTGTCGTGCGACAATCGCGAGCGGCAGGCTGACGACCAGGCCGAGCGCCAGCGCCGCAAGACTAACGCGGACATGGCTGCCGAGATAATCCGGCAGGTGGCCGAGCGCCTCGCTCCAGCGGGGATCAGCGAGAAGGCTCATGCGCCGTCCCTCGCGATCAGGTGTTTCAGCCGTTCGGCCTGCCGCCGCGGCGTGCCGAGCAATTCGTTCACATAGGCGTCCTTGCTGGCCGATAGTTCGGCCGGAGTGCCTTCGGCAATGAGACGGCCGGATTTCATCACCGCGATACGATCGGCCAGCAAGATCGCTTCGGTCATGTCATGGGTGATCATGATCGTGGTGAGCTTGAGCTTCTCATGCAGCGCGCGATACTCGTCGCCGAGCGCGTCGCGCGTCAGCGGATCGAGCGCGCCGAACGGTTCGTCCATCAGCACGATGGCGGGCCTTGCCGCCAAAGCGCGCGCCACGCCGACGCGCTGGCGCTGGCCGCCGGAGAGTTCATGAGGATAGCGATCACGATGCGCGTTGCGATCGAGTTGCACGAGATCCAGCAGTTCACCGACACGCACAGTGATCTCGCCGGCCGGCGTGCCCATCAGCTTCGGCGTGATGCCGATATTGTCGGCGATGGTCATATGCGGAAACAGGCCGCCGCTCTGCACGACATGGCCGATGCTCCGGCGCAGCGCGATCGGGTCGACATTGGAGATATTCTCACCGGCGACATGCACCTCGCCGCCATCGGGCACGATCAGCCGGTTGGCGAGGCGGAGCAAAGTGGTCTTGCCGGAGCCGGAGCCGCCCACCACCGCGAGGAATTCGCCTGCGGGAACGTCGAGCGAGACGTCGTCGATGGCCGTGACGCGCCCGTCATCGAAGCGCTTGGTGACGTGCCTGAAGCTGATGAAAGAGGCTGAGGTCATACCCATCCGTCATCCCGGCGCATGCCGGGATCCATAACCTCCGAGGCTTTAGCTGACGCTCGCTCGTTCCCACAGCGCAAAACACATCTCCTGAGGCTATGGATCCCGGCATGCGCCGGGACGACAATGAGCGCCAAGGTAACACGCGCTCACTTCGCGTCGCCACCCGTTGAATTCTATGTCCCGCAACGCTAAGCAGACCGTCAATACAAGGTTCCGGGGGGCATGCGCGTGCAGGCAACAGAAGCCACTGCATCGATGGCGGTGGCGCTCGATGATGCGACGGTGGCATTCGATGTCGCCGGCGGCAAGGTCTATACGGCGGTGGAGCAGGCGACTCTTCGCGTGGCTGACGGCGAATTCGTCGCCATTGTCGGCCCCACCGGTTGCGGAAAATCCACGCTGCTGAATGTTGCCGCCGGCCTGCTGCAGCCAGTCTCCGGCCATGTCCGCATTTTCGAACAGCCCTTGCGCGGTCTCAACAGGCAGGCCGGTTATCTCTTCCAGGCCGATGCCGTGTTCCCGTGGAAGACGGCGCGCGACAATGTCGCCATCGGGCTCGAAGTCGCCGGCGTCGCGCGCGACGAGGCGGCCGAGCGCGCGCAAAACTGGCTCAATGCCGTCGGCCTCGGCGCCTTCGCGTCCCGTTATCCGCATATGCTGTCCGGCGGCCAGCGCAAACGCGTGGCGCTGGCACAGGTGCTGATCCGCGATCCAAAGATCCTTTTGATGGACGAGCCGTTCGGGCCGCTGGATGCGCAGACCCGTCAAGTGATGGGCAATCTGCTGCTCGATCTGTGGACGCGGGATCGCAAGGCGGTGCTGTTCGTCACCCATGATCTCGAAGAAGCGATCGCGCTTGCCGATCGCGTCGTGATCATGTCGGCCGGCCCGAGCGCGCGCATCATCGGCGACTGGCGCGTATCGCTGCCGCGCCCGCGCGATATCTTTGAGGTCCGCCTCGACAAGGACTTCCACGCTTTGCATCGTGAGATCTGGAGTGTGCTCAAGGCCGAGGTGATGAAGACCTATGCGCAGGCCTCCGGCACAGGAGGCGCAGCATGAGCCGCTCCGTTCTTCTCATCTGCCAGCTCATGGTCGCCGTCGTCACCATCGCATTGTGGCATCTGCTGACGTCAGTCGAAATCTTCGGTCGCGTCCTGCTGCCGCCATTCTTCTTCTCCACGCCGGCGGATGTGGCCAGCCAGGTCGTCTCCTGGTTCGCTTCGGGCATGATCTGGAAGCATCTCGGCATCACGCTGCTGGAATCGCTGCTCGCTTTCGTGATCGGCTCCACGCTTGGCGTGCTGATCGGCTTCTGGTTCGCCCGTCAGCCGCTCTTGGCCGCGATCTTCGATCCCTATGTAAAAATGGCCAATGCGCTGCCGCGCGTGGTGCTGGCGCCGATCTTCGCGCTGTGGCTCGGCCTCGGCATCTGGTCGAAGGTGGCGCTCGGCGTCACGCTGGTCTTCTTTATCGTGTTCTTCAACGTCTATCAGGGCGTCAAGGAAGTCTCGCCGTCGGTGCTGGCCAATGGCCGCATGCTCGGCATGAGCGAGCGGCAATTGATGCGCCACGTGTTCTGGCCATCGGCGCTGTCCTGGATGTTCTCGTCGCTGCACACCTCGGTGGGCTTTGCGGTGGTGGGGGCGGTTGTCGGCGAGTATCTCGGTTCCGCTGCGGGGCTGGGCTATGTGATCCAGCAGGCGGAGGGCTCGTTCGATGTCGCCGGTGTGTTCGCCGGCATGTTCGTGCTCGCGGTATTCGTCATCGCCATCGATATGCTGGTGACGGTGGTGGAGAAGCGGCTGCTGGTGTGGAAGCCGGAGATCGGGGATACGCGTTGATTGTAGGGTGGGCAAAGCGAAGCGTGCCCACCATCCTTTGCTGTGCTAGACGTGGTGGGCACGCTCCGCTTCGCCCACCCTACAGAAGAAACCATCGGGAGACCCGCATGATGCGATTTGTTCTGGCACTCATCTTCGCCATCGGCTTGACCCAATCCGCGTCCGCGCAATCCAAGGTCACCATCGCCATCGGCGGCGGTGCCTGTCTCTGCTATCTCCCCACGGTCCTCGCAAAACAGCTCGGCGAATATGAGAAGGCCGGGCTCGCTGTCGAGCTGGTCGATCTCAAGGGTGGCTCCGATGCGCTGAAAGCCGTGCTCGGCGGCAGTGCCGATGTGGTCTCCGGCTATTTCGATCACTGCGTCAATCTCGCCGCCAAGAAGCAGGAGCTGCAGAGCTTCGTGGTCTATGACCGCTATCCCGGCCTCGTGCTGGTGGTGTCGCCCAAACAGACGGGTAAGATCAATTCCATCAAGGATCTCGCCGGCAAGAAAGTGGGCGTCAGCGCGCCCGGCTCATCGACCGACTTCTTCCTGAAATATCAGTTGAAGAAGAACGGCCTCAATCCCATGGACACCGCAGTGATCGGCATCGGCCTCGGCGCCACCGCGGTCGCAGCGATGCAGCAGGGCCAGATCGATGCGGCGGTGATGCTCGATCCCGCCGTCACCGTGCTGCAAGGCAGTCACAAAGACCTCAAGATTCTCAGCGATACCCGCACGGCGAAGGACACGCTCGATGTGTTCGGCGGCGAATATCCGGGCGGCGCGCTCTACACGACCACAGCCTGGATCAAGAAGAACGAGAAGGAAGTGCAGGCGCTCACCACGGCGATCATGAACACGCTGAACTGGATCCACACCCATTCGCCGGAAGAGATCATGGCGAAGATGCCGGAGACGATGGTGGGCAAGGACAAGGAGCTCTATCTCGCGGCGCTCAAGAACACGATCCCGATGTATTCGGAGACCGGGCTGATGGATCCTAAGGGGGCGGCGGCGGTGCTTGCGGTGTTCAGCGAAGGCTCGCCCGAGGTTGCGAAAGCCAATATCGATGTCAGCAAGACCTATACGAACAAATATGTCGAGCAGTACAAGGCTGCCGCCGGTGGCAAGTAGACGCCATTGATGTCAGCGCTTCCCACGCCGCGCCGCGTGCGCGCGCTCGATCTCGCCTTCACGGATTGGCAGTGGCCATTCGCGATCGCGCATCGCGCGCGCATCGATGCGCATTTTGCCGAAGAGCAGCGCAAGCTGCCGGATATTTTCAACGGCATCGTGCTGCTCGGGCGCAATCATCGCGTCGTCGATGATGTGCTGCATGCCGATTACTTCGAGACCGACTTCGCCAGCTTCCTCGCCTGGCGCGATTGGGGCTTCCCGGATGAGCGCGTGTTCAACGGTTTTGGCGCCGGCGCGCTGCGGGCCAGCGATGGCGCCTTCGTGCTGGGCGAGATGGCGGCCAATACCAGCAATGCGGGGAAGATCTATTTTGCGTCGGGCACGCCCGATCGCAACGACGTGCGCGGTTCGGTGGTCGATCTCGCCGACAGCATCCGGCGCGAGACGGAGGAGGAGATCGGCCTCACCGAGGCTGATTACCGCGCTGCCGATGCATGGGATGTGATCGTCACGCGCGGTGTCGTGGCGATGGTCCGCATGCTCGATGCGGAACAGTCCAGCGCTGCGCTGAAGGCGAAGATCGAAGCCAATCTCGATGCGCAGACGCATCGCGAATTCAGCGCCGTGCATCTGGTGGGCAGCACTGCCGAGCTGAACGACAAGATGCCGCTTTACGTGAAGGCGTTTCTCACCGCGCATTTTGCGTCGCCCCACACGCCGCCCTGATGGTGAGGGCGGAGCAGGTCGCGGGCTGGTGCGCGCAGCGTCATCGCGCTACGGTCGCGCATTGCGATCCGGAGTGCCCGATGCCCGTCAAATCCGCCAAGGCCACGTTGAAGTCCTATGTCGATCCCTATCGTATCGACGGGTCGAAAACCTTTCGCCTGAAGGACCACGACACCAATGCGTCGGGTGGCCTGCACAAGGACACCGGCAAGCGCATGATCGAGGTCAATGCCCAACGCCTGCAGGAGCTGCAGGAAAAGCTTTATGCGCAGGACCGTTGGTCGCTGCTGCTGATCTTCCAGGGCATGGATGCTGCGGGCAAGGACAGCGCCATCGAGGCGGTGTTCGACGGCATCAATCCGCAGGGCTGCGAGGTGCATTCCTTCAAGCAGCCGTCGTCGACCGAACTCGACCATGATTTCATGTGGCGACACACGGTGGCGCTGCCGCAGCGTGGGCGCATCGGCATTTTCAATCGCTCATACTATGAGGAATGCCTCGTGGTGCGCGTGCATCCCGAAATCCTCGCCAAGCAGAAAATCCCGCAGGAGCTGGTCGGCAAGCAGATCTGGAAGGAGCGCTTCGAGGACATCACGGCCTTCGAAAAATATCTCGCGCGCAACGGCACCGTGGTGCTCAAATTCTTCCTCAATGTCTCCAAGGAAGAGCAGCGCGAGCGCTTCCTGTCGCGCCTCGACGAGCCCGCGAAGAACTGGAAGTTCTCCATGGCGGACATCTCCGAGCGGGCGCTGTGGGACCAGTATCAGGACGCCTATCAGGACATGATCGGCAGCACGGCCACGCAGCATGCGCCATGGCATGTGGTGCCGGCCGATCGCAAATGGTTCGCCCGCGTGGTGATCGGCTCGGCCATCGTGCATGCGCTGGAGCAGCTCGATCTGAAATTCCCGGTGGTCGATGGCGATGACCTCAAGGAATTCAAAATGGTCCGCGAGGCACTGGAGAAAGAGGGCGGCCCGGCGGTGAAGAAGGCCACGCGGGCGAGGGCGAAGAAGAGCTGACCTGAACACCGCCGCGCATGGTCTCCCTCCCCGGAGCGCAGCGACTGGGGAGGGTGGCGCGTAGCGCCGGGTGGGGCGCCCCACGTGACGTCAGCATATGTGGAGACACCCCACCCGTCTTGAAGCTCGCTGAACGCTCGCTTCAATCCACCCTCCCCAGTCGCTTCGCTCCGGGGAGGGACAACAGAGCGCCTTCGCTTTTTTGTTCTTATTTTGTTCTTGACAAAATTCCCATCATTGTCCATGTGGGTGTGGTCTTGTTCGCGAGGGGCGCTCTCATGAGGCGTCTTTGAGTGGGGCAGGATGCGGCGCCTGCGGGCGGGAGGCTCACGCGGCCTCACGCACTCGGGTGGTCGAGGGCAACCGTCCGACCCCACTACGGGGGTCTGCCGCTAGCGCGGCTGGACGCGGTGCGGGCGAAGGCTGGGAAACCTGCCGGATGGCTTTCCTGCGGGAAAGTGCCAAGTACCCGGAAGAACGGTCCTTCGACTGAAACAACGTCGCGGTGGCGCGCCGTATGACGTTGCGCGGCTCGGGTTTGCTGGCGATCCAGCAGGCACAGGCGGCGTCAAGTGCTACCCAAACGCGCCTTACGGCGTGCTGCCTCCCCTCATGTTTTCGAGGGGAGAAATGCGCAAACCTCGGACGCCAGGGGCGCCGCGAGAATGAGAAGCCGTGGCTGTTTGACATGTTGAAGATGAAACGACGCTCGGGCGTCGCGCTCCCTCCCTCAAGCCGCGAAGCGGCGCAGTGGGGAGGGCTGGGGTGGGGTGCTTCCCCAAGCTCAGACGTCACGTGGGGAGAGACCCCACCCCTCTCGAACGCTGCGCGTTCGATCCACACTCCCCACGGCGCCGCTGTGCGGCTTGGGGGAGGGAGAAGAACCTCAGCTCAGCTCAACTTCAGCTCCTTCAGCACCTTCGCTACGCTGTCCTGCGCCGCATCCGGCAGTGGCAGCACGGGCTTCGGCGGCTTTGCATCGCAGATGCCCAGAATATCCACCGCCGCATAGATCACCCGCAGGCTCGAATACTGCTTGAACAGATCCCACAGCGGCTGCAGCGCTGCGTTCAGCCGCCGCGCCTCGTCCGCATTCCCGGACAGCGCCGCGCGGGTGAGGGCGAGGCAGCTCTGCGGAAACAGCCCGGCCGCGACCGAGTACCAGGCGTCGCCGCCGGCCAGCAGCGCTTCGGTCACGTTCCAGTCGCCGGCATAGCCGATGGGGAAACCGGCCGGCACTGCCGCGCGGCGCTGCGCCAGATGATCGGCGATGGCGCTCGCATCCGGCGCCGTGCCCTTCAGCGTGGCCACGCCAGGAATGCGCGCGATGCGTCCGACCAGCTCCGGCGTGAAGGTGAAATGCGTGGTGGCAAAATTGTCGTAGATCACCAGCGGCAGCCCGGTCTCGCCGGCGACGGTCTTGAACAGCTCGAGCACTTCATCGCCGGTGAGCGGCGTATAGGACACCGGCGCCAGCAGGCCGGCCGCGGCACCCGCCGCCTTGGCGTCCCGCGCCAGATGGATCACCTCATCGGTCCGCAGCGCGCCGATGCCCACCAGCACCGGCACCCGGCCATTGACCTCGGCAATCGCCGCATCGGTGGCGCGGCGGCGCTCGTCGCGGGTGAGGAAGGGATATGAGCCGGTGGAGCCGAGCAGGCCGATGGAGTCCACCCCGGCCGCCGCCAGCGGCGCCATCAGGCGCTGCAACGCCGGCGTATCCACCCGGCCATTGGCGTTCATCGGCGTGATCGGGAAGGCGGACAGGCCGCGGGTGAAGCTCATGATCGGTCCTCGCAGTTGCAGGAAATGCATAACGGAGATTTGCCCCAAACGGGAGGCCGTAGGATGGGTTGAGCGCAGGCGCGGTAGCGCCGGAGCGAAAACCCATCGGCGGAGCCTGCCACATCGTTCGGCCGATGGGTTTTCGCTGCGCTCAACCCATCCTACAGCTCCGGCGATAGGTCAGGCATCCTGACCCTCTTAGCCGTTGCGACGCGGCGGCATTTGCGTCTAGAACAAACCCGTCGCGCCCGGCAAGGAACTCTCAACGGTTTCCGCCGACACTCACGATGCGACCTCGAAGGACGACGATGCTGATTCGGAATGACAGTGCTGACATGGACACGGGAGCGATCATCGCTGCCCCGCGCGTCCTTGCGCCTGCGCTTCCCAGCCTCCTTCTCGGCGGTCTGCTTCTCCTTATCGGCCCCTGAGCGCCGACTGGGCAGTCATGCCTGGGCACTTAGGGGATGCGAACCGAACACAGCAAACCTCCCGGCGCCCACATCAGACCGCGCCCAGACCTTTAAGGAAGATCCCATGACCACCGCACCGAAGTCCGAGAAGGACCGCGTTTTCATTTTCGACACCACTTTGCGCGACGGCGAGCAGTGCCCCGGCGCCACCATGACGTTCGAGGAGAAGCTGGAAATCGCCGAGATGCTCGACGACATGGGCGTCGACATCATCGAGGCCGGTTTTCCGATCTCGTCGGAAGGCGATTTCGAAGCCGTGCATGAAATTGCCAAGCGCTCGAAGAAGGCGGTCATCGCGGGCCTCGGCCGCGTCAATCCGAAGGACATCGATCGCTGCGCCGAAGCCGTGAAGCCCGCCGGTGACCGTGCCCGCGTCCACATGGTGATCGCGACCTCGCCGCTGCATATGCGCGTGAAGCTGAACATGACCCCGGAGCAGGTAATCGATGCCTCCGTGGCAGGCGTCACCCGCGCCCGCAACATGGTGAGCAATGTCGAATGGTCGGCGGAAGACGCCACCCGCAGCGACATCGATTTCCTGTGCCGCATCACCGAAGCCGTCATCAAGGCTGGTGCGACCACGGTGAACCTGCCGGACACCGTCGGCTACACCACGCCGGAAGAATACACCCGCATGTTCCGCACCATCCGCGAGCGCGTGCCGAATTCCGATCAGGCGATCTTCTCGGTGCATTGCCATAACGATCTCGGCATGGCGGTCGCCAACACGCTGGCCGGCATCGATGGCGGCGCGCGGCAGATCGAATGCACCATCAACGGCATCGGCGAGCGCGCGGGCAATGCGGCGCTGGAAGAAGTCGTGATGGCCATCAATGTGCGCAACGACAAATTCCCGTACTGGAATAACATCGATCCGACCACGCTGACGCGTGCGTCGAAAGTGGTGTCGGCCGCGACCTCGTTCCCGGTGCAGTACAACAAGGCCATCGTCGGCCGTAACGCCTTCGCCCATGAGAGCGGCATCCATCAGGATGGCGTGCTGAAGGACGCCTCGACCTATGAGATCATGACGCCGGCGTCGGTCGGCCTGAAGCATTCGTCCATCGTGCTGGGAAAGCATTCCGGCCGCCATGCCTTCGTGCATCGCCTGGAAGAGCTGGGCTACAAGCTGGGCAAGAACCAGATCGAGGACGCCTTCATCCGCATGAAGGCTTTGGCCGATCGCAAGAAGGATATCTATGACGAGGATATCGAGGCGCTGGTCGATCAGGAAATCATCCAGGCCCATGACCGCATCAAGCTGACCTCGCTGACGGTGATCGCCGGCACGCACGGCCCGCAGCGCGCCACCATGAAGCTGAATATCGAAGGCGTCACCAAGATCGAGGAAGCCGAAGGCAACGGTCCGGTGGATGCAGTGTTCAACTGCATCAAGGCGCTGGTGCCGCATGAAGCGACGCTGGAACTGTATCAGGTCCATGCCGTGACCGAAGGCACCGATGCGCAGGCCGAAGTGTCGGTCCGTCTCGCCCATGACGGCCGCTCGATGACCTCGCGTGCTGCCGATCCGGATACGCTGGTGGCTTCGGCCAAGGCTTATCTCGGCGCGCTGAACAAGATCGTCATGAAGCGCGAACGCGACAAGCCGGCACCGGTCGCCGCGGCGAGCTAGTTGCCTTCTCCCCGCTTGCGGGGAGAAGGTGGCGTCGCGAAGCGACGACGGATGAGGGGGCTCTCCACGCGCTGCGGCGCTTGCGGAGGCTCCCCCTCACCCGACGCCCACATGCGATGCATGTGAGCGCCGACCTCTCCCCGCAAGCGGGGAGAGGTTAGAAGAAAACGAAACGCGGCGTCGCAAGGCGTCGCGTTTTGCATTGCGGCAAAGCTTTTTCCTGCGACCCCTGCGAAAGGGGCAATGGTCTTTGCACGCGGATGGCGATACATCTGCCTGTGGCATCCAAGCGCAGCGACAATCAACCAGCTGGCGCGGCCATCAGGGAGAAGACCATGCGCCAGTTGACGACGCGCCAATTCCTCGCTGCCGCGGCATCGGTTGCCGCATTCGCTCTTGCCGGACCGGCTGCAGCGCAGTCGCCGGTCATCATCAAGTTCAGCCATGTGGTCGCGCCCAACACGCCGAAGGGGCAGGGCGCGGAGAAGTTCAAAGAACTCGCCGAGAAATACACCAATGGCAAGGTGAAGGTCGAAGTCTATCCGAACTCGCAGCTCTACAAGGACAAGGAAGAGGTCGAGGCGCTGCAGCTCGGCGCCGTGCAGATGCTGGCGCCGTCGATGGCCAAATTCGGCCCGCTCGGCGTCAAGGAATACGAGGTGTTCGACCTGCCCTTCATCCTGCCGGACAAGGCCGCGCTGCAGCGCGTGACCACCGGCCCGATCGGCAAGGGCCTGCTGGCGAAGCTGGAGCCCAAGGGCATCAAGGGCCTCGCTTTCTGGGACAACGGCTTCAAGATCATGACCTCGAACAAGCCGATGCATAAGGTCGCCGACTTCAAGGGCCTGAAGATGCGCATTCAGTCGTCGAAAGTGCTGGAAGCCCAGTTCCGCGCGCTCGGTGCGATCCCGCAGGTGCTGGCCTTCTCGGAAGTCTATCAGGCAATGCAGACCGGCGTTGTCGATGGCAACGAGAACACGCCGTCGAATGTCTATACGCAGAAGATGCATGAGGTGCAGAAGCACATCACCGTCTCCAATCACGGTTACATCGGCTATGCGGTGATCGTGAACAAGAAGTTCTGGGACGGCCTGCCGGCGGATGTGAAGCCGCAAGTGGAAAAGGCGATGGACGACGCCACCACCTATGCGAACAGCCTGTCGCAGAAGGAAAACGACGACGCCATGGAGGCGATGAAGAAGGCGGGCACCTCGACCTTCTACACGCTGACGCCGGAAGAGCGCGCCGAATGGATGAAGGCCATGGAGCCGGTGACGGCCGACATGGCCACGCGCGTCGGCAAGGAGCTGATCGCGGATTTCCAGAAGGAAGCCAACGCGAAGACGAACTAGTTCGCAACAAACACCAACACCCTCACCCTGAGGAGCGGCCTCTTGGCCGCGTCTCGAAGGGCGAGGGAGTGTAACACGCATGGTTCGAGACGCGCGCCAAGAGGCGCGCTCCTCACCATGAGGGCGGCGTGTGTGGGGAAGGGGACATAGCGGTGAGGTTCTTGTTACGCATCCTCGATCGACTCGAGGAGCTGCTGATCACGGTGCTAATCGCTGGCGCCACATTGATCATTTTCGTGGCGGTGATGCATCGCTATCTCGTCACCATCCCGTTCTTCTACCCGTATCTCTTCCCCATCAATCTCTCCTGGGCGCAGGAGCTCTGCATCTTCATGTTCGTCTGGATGGCGAAATTCGGCGCGGCTTACGGCGTGCGCACGGGCATCCATGTCGGCGTCGATGTGCTGGTCAACAAATTGTCACCGGCAAAGCGCAAGGCGACGGTGCTGTTCAGCCTGCTTTGCGGCGCGCTGTTCACCTTCGTGGTGGGCTCGATGGGCGCAAAATTCGTCCATGGCCTCTATCACACCGACCAGGTGACGCCCGATCTCGAGTTGCCGAGCTGGATCATCTATCTCTGCGTCCCGCTCGGTTCTTACCTCATGTGCTTCCGCTTCCTGCAGGTGGCGGTGAGCTTCTGGCGCACCGGCGAGCTGCCGCATCACGATGAAACCGATGTGGACGGGCTCGATCCCGAACTGGCTGCGGCTGAAGCTGCGAGGATCGTCCGATGAGCGCCATGATCATTTTCGGGCTGCTCGTCGTCTTGATGCTGACGGGCATGCCGATCTCCATCGCGCTCGGCCTCACGGTGCTGTCCTATCTGTTCTTCCTCACCTCAGTGCCGATCGAATCCGTGGCGCTGAAGCTCTTCACCGGCATCGAGAAGTTCGAGATCATGGCGATCCCGTTCTTCATTCTCGCCGGCAATTTCCTCACCCATGGCGGTGTGGCGCGGCGCATGATCGAATTTGCCCGCACCATGATCGGCCACTGGCATGGCGGCCTCGGCATCGCAGCCACCATGGCGGCCGCGCTGTTCTCGGCCGTGTCCGGCTCGTCGCCGGCCACGGTGGTGGCGATCGGTTCGATCATGCTGCCGGCGATGCTCTCGGTCGGTTACCCCAAGCGTTTCGCGGCCGGCGTCATCGTCACCGGCGGCGCGCTCGGCAATCTCATCCCGCCCTCGATCATCATGGTGATCTTTGCGGTCTCCACATCCGGCGCCGTTTATTTCGGCCCCGACGGCCAGCGTGTGTCGTCCGCCTCGGTCGGCCAGCTGTTCATGGCGGGCATGATTCCCGGCCTCATTCTGGCGATCATGCTGTCGGCCACCACCTGGTATCGCGCGTGGAAGAACAATTATCCCCGCGTGAAAACGGCGACATGGGGCGAGGCATGGCACGCCCTGAAGGACTCGAGCTGGGGCATCTCGCTGATCGTGGTGGTGCTCGGCGGCATCTATCTCGGCTGGTTCACGCCGACCGAAGCGGCGGCCATGAGCGCGGTCTATGCCTTCCTGATCGAGATGTTCATCTATCGCGATCTCGCCTGGAAGGACGTGCCGAAGGTGCTGCTTGCCTCGGCCAATATGAGCGCGATGATCCTCTACATCGTCACCAATGCGGTGCTGTTCTCGTTCCTGATGACCTCGGAACAGATCCCGCAGCAGATGTCGGCCTGGATCACCGATTCAGGCATCAACTGGATCACCTTCCTGCTGCTGGTGAATCTCCTGCTGCTGCTCGCGGGCAATGTGATGGAGCCGTCGTCCATCGTGCTGATCATGGCGCCGCTGCTGTATCCGATCGCCGTGAAGCTCGGCATTCACCCCGTGCATTTCGGCATCATCCTGGTGGTGAACATGGAAATCGGCATGTGCCATCCGCCCGTCGGCCTCAATCTCTATGTGGCCTCCGGCATCGCCAAGATGGGGATCACCGAGCTCTCCATCGCCGTGCTGCCCTGGCTGGTCACGCTGCTGATCTTCCTTGGCATCATCACCTATGTGCCGGAACTGTCGCTGTGGCTGCCGCGGACATTGGGGATGCTGTAGCGCCCGCGGCAGCAGCAATATCGCGACATCATATGGCCAAAGCGTAAGTTGAAGCGCGGGGGCGCGGCGCGCATCTTCCATGCATGCTCTTTCAAAGGAGGTTGCCATGAAGAAGCTATTGCTCGCCGGTGCCGCTGTCGCGGTGATCGCTGGATCCACCGCGGTCTATGCCCAGCATCGTCCGTGGAATCATTATCAGATGCGGATCAATCCCGAAGACCGCGCCGCATTCGCCGATGCACGCATCGCCGCGGTGAAGGCCGGGCTGAAACTGACGCCCGATCAGGAGAAGCTCTGGCCGGCGGTGGAGACGTCGGTGCGCGATTTCGCCAAGCTGCGCATCGACCGCGCCAATGCGCGCATGGCAGAGCGCAAGGCGCGGGAGGGCGCAAGCAACGACACGCCAGCCAATCCCGTCGAACGCCTGCAAAAGCGTGCCGACACCATGGCTGCGACCGCTGCCGCGATGAAGAAGATCGCGGAGGCCGCGGACCCGCTCTACAAGACCCTCGACGATGGCCAGAAGCGCCGTCTCGCCGTGCTGACCCATATGGGCCATCGGTTCGGCGACAGTGAGGGCTGGCGTCATCGCGGCCCGCGTCCGCCGGGTTTTGGCCCGGGCGGTTTTGAACGCGGCAATTTCGAAGGACAGGGCTTTGACCGTCCCGGTTTCGACGATCGCGGTCCTGGTGGACGCGGATTCGGCCAGGATGATCCGCAGGGCGCGGAACGGCTCTGAGCCGTATCAGTTTTCCACTGCCACATTGACGGAAAAGCCGCTGAATCCCGGCGGCTTTTCCAAATTTTCGCAAAAGCGAAATTCGATGCATTTTTTATGACGACGTCGCTGGACATCCTGGGGGGGCTTTGGTACACGCAGCCGTCCCCGCGGGGATATCCGGATTGGATCCGGGCGCATAGCTCAGTTGGTAGAGCAGATGACTCTTAATCATCGGGTCCTAGGTTCGAGCCCTAGTGCGCCCACCAAAATCCCCCAACATTCTCAGATGTTTGGTTTGGTGGCCTGATTTTCGGAACTTCTGTTCCGGCGCTGCCTCTTCATTTCTTGTCCAGCCAGTAGGCCTTCCCGCGGACGATGACCGTATCGGGCAATGCGCCGTTCGCGCTCTCGGGCACCGCAAAGAAATGGCGCTCGATCTCGCCGTCGCGCTCGATCACAAGGGCATAATTCTCGAAGCGGTAACGCGCGGTGACGTCTTTCTCAGCGGGACCGCTGACGATAATGTAGCTCGTCGCAACGTTACCCGCTACGAAGCCGCTGCGATGATAGACAAGCGTTCCGTCCGCGGCGAATCTGTAGCGGCGGTCCTGCCGTCGGCCGCCCATTCCGATTTGCAGATAATAATAGGATGCCTGCAGGGACTGGAGGCGCATCGGGCGTAACTTTTGCGCCTTGTCGATCTCGACGGTTCGGCTCTCGTTGTTGTCGCCGCTCCCGGTCAACGTCACTTGGCCGCCGCGCTCACGCCAGGTGAACCAGCGCTCCGGCTCCCGCGCCTTCGAGCGATTGATGGCGAGATCGGTGAAAGGGAAGCTCCAGTCGTGCCGATAGGCGGTGCCGTCGCGTAGCAGCACGTAGATATTTTCCTTGCGGTCGACATAGCCATTTCCAAAACCGTCCATCCGATTGTTGAAGCTGGATTCATAGAGGACACGGTCGATCTGGCTGAGCGTGATGCCCATGTTCGGTCCCGCATAGGCCTCGCTTTCCTCGAGCGGGCGCGGCATCAACCCGGCTTTGTCGTCTTCCTCGACAAAGGGGCGACCCGTCTCCTGCACGGTGAAGACGCTGCATCTGTCGAGCTTGAGCTTGCCACCGATATGGGCGTCGAGCACGGAGCGAGGCCTACCCACAACAACCCGGTCCTGATTTGTTGCCGCGGCCATCCGTTGCTGATGGGCCTCGTTGACGAAGCTGCTGCATTCGGCCTTGAACGCGGATTGCTGGTCGCCGCGCCATTCGCGCAATTCATCCTTTGCCGTGACGCGGCCGAACAGAACCTGCATGCCGTCGGCGGCGAGCCAGTTCTTGGCATGATCCTCTCGTGCGCGGCTCAGGTCGGACATGCGACGGCCACCTTCTTTGCTGCCGATTTCACTCATCCTGGTTTCCAGGCGTGCAGACAAGGCGGCCAGTCTCAGGATTTTTGAGCTCTCAACTGACTTCGCGGCGGGCAAGATCTCCGCCGCTTCGGGGATGTCGATGCCGAGGCGTGCGGCCATGCGTGTCAGCCGGGACACCTGCGTGCCCACCGAGAGCTGCTTGTTGTCCTTGAAGAAGGCGTGCAGATCACCGCATCGCGCGGGATGGGTTGCGATCTCTTGCGCAATCAGATCGGCCAGACGCCGGCGTTCACGCGCGAGCTGCGCTGCAAGGTCGGGCATGCGCGCCTGAAGGCCCTGTATCAGCCGGTCGTAATTCGCGCGTTTATTGCCATACGACCATCCCGCAAGGACATCGCGGTGCGATGCGGCCTTGGCAGTGTCTTTCCGATTGCAGTGCTCGACATACAGCTCGGTGGCCGTGAAGGCTCCGACGACTTTACCCAGACCTTCCGAAAGCTCCTTTGCGCTATCGGCGCGCGCGGGGACGGACAACGCAGAGACGAGAAGAAAAATTGTCAGGGCCAATCTCACGCATAGGCTCCATTGTGCGATCGACGCAGCATGTCATCGTCCCACGTCTTTGATTTCGGGGCATGCAATGATGTGACTGCGATAGCGCAGCTTGTCTCACACATCCAGCCTGCGGCTTTTTAGCGCGCGCTGTTTCTGATCGCGCACGTCGCCACAAATAAAGCGTGTTCAAATGTCCGCTCGGGATACGATTTGCGTCATGTCGCTGCGTCCCGATTCATTTTCATCCGCAGCGCCGCGAACAACGAGAGGAGGTGTGATGTTCAAGCGTCTGATGGCCGCCCTGCGCAGAGACCGCACCAAGTCTTCGGATGCGCCTTCGCGGATCGTCGCCTTGCAGGACGACATCGTGCACAACGTGGTCGCCGATCGAACGGATCTTCAGGATTTCGAATGGGAAGACCGTGAATGGGTCCACATCGCCGTGAATACCGAATTGCTCGTTGACGACGGGCGGCGCTCCAGCACGCAGACGGCTGTGCTCGCGTTCAAACCCGGCGGTGAGCTGGAGGATCTCGATTTTCGCCTAAGCATGGCGACCAAAGCCAAAATTCTGGCGTTGCGCGACGCGATGCGTGCGAGCGGCAACGCGGTATGGACCATCGTCGATATCACGATCGAGCGTGATGGAGTCTACAAATTCAGCTTTGGTTATGGCCCGCCACCGCGCCTCAATGGCGATCTACTTCACGCGCCGCTGAAGGGAACGCTGGAGCGCTATAAGACGCTGAGGGGCCTGCAGTGAGAAGCGGCGGGGTTTGGAAGATCGGTGTGATCCTCGGCGTGCTCGTCGCGCTTGCCGGTCTCGGCGCTGTTGTCGGGACGCCCCAGGAGGAAATCCGGCGACCACCCATTCGAGCGGACCTGAGCGAGCCCGATGCAGACGGCAAGACACCGCTGCTGAGGGCAATTCTCACCAGTGACTACGGCACATTCTTGGATCTGCTGAAAAACGGAGCCGATCCGAACACGCGCGCCTGGCACGGAACGACTGCTGTCCATCTGGCCGCACAGCATGAGAATGTGCGCTATCTCGAAAAGCTGCTTGATTATGGCGGCGATCCCAACGCGATTGCCGATCGCATGCGCCGCACGCCGATCTTCAATGCGCTCGATACGAAACGGCCGAAAACCCGCGATCTGCTGATCGCACGTGGCGCCGATATTGAATATGCGGATTCCTCTCTCGGTCGACCGCTCAAACACGCCGCAAGCGTGATGGATTCAGCGAGCGTTGTGCGTTTGCTGGAATTGGGGGCAGATCCGACGGCTGTCGACGATCTGGGGACGACGTTTCAGTCCTCGCTGTTCCGCGCCGATCCGAAGCTCATGCATTGGGAGGCGCGGCGGCGCTACCGGAAGGTCATCGCGATCCTCGAACAACGCAGCATTCCACTCGACCCGAAAGCTGACCGGTACCGATGAGGAGGACGGAGAGGCTGGTGACCTCGCAGGATCGACGTATCTCGTCTCAGTCGATCTTCCGGCACGCCGATATCGGCAACATCGGTTCCTGCGCCACGGTCCCGCAGCGGGCGCGTTGCTCGAGGCGGTCGGCCTGTTGGCGATACTCTTGCGATGCTTCCAATAGCCGGGCGACTGTCACCGCATCCAGCACGTTGCGAGCCAGCCGTTCGGCGCGTTGCGCCTGTTCGCGAAGATGTTCGATCTGGGTCATCACCGTCCCCCTCACACTTGTCGAAACAAGTTGAGTCGAATTCGATCGTTCCCAGCCTCGCGCGGGATGCTTAATGCGGGGTAACCGAAAGGCATCGCGTCGCCCGATTTGCGTGTCGCGCCATCATCCTGCCATTCGCTCCAAACCGTCCACGTAACCGCGTATTCACGTTAAGAGCGGACTTTCACCGTCAGGTGGTAGACATGTAAATGGCCTTTACCCTTGCCGCCGGCGCGCTGGGTATCCCCGAACGAAAACGGGGAATCGGTGATGTCAGAAAGTGCGACCGCAGGCAAAAGGCTGGAGAAATTCCCCGCCTTCGACGGGTTTCGCGGAATTGGCGTGGTGGTGGTGATCTTCAGTCACTGCCCGCAAGTGCTCGAAAGCAGCATCTATAACGCCATCTGGCACATCAATCAGTTGTCGCGCGTCGGCTATATCGCGCTCGACATCTTTTTCGTCATGTCCGGCTTCTTCATCACCCGTCTGTTGCTGCGCGAACGCGCCAAGACCGGCCGCATCTCGTTCAAGGATTTCTATATCCGCCGCGCGCTGCGTATTTTCCCGGTCTACTACCTGACCGTCATCGCCTGTCTCTTCATCTTCACGTTCAATCGGGCTGATACGATCAGCCTGCTCAGCTACACATTCAATTTCTATCACCCGCTGCATCCGGTGCCGAACCCGCTCGAACACACCTGGTCGCTGTCGGTGGAAGAGCAGTTCTATTTCTTCTGGCCGCTGCTGATCCTGCTGGTGCCGGCGCGATTGCTCAATCGCGTCACGGGCGTGATCGTGCCGCTGCTGGCCATTGCCAGCGGCCTGGTGATGGCCGTCATCTTCATCGATCACGATCCGCGCGAGGCCGGCGACGTCGTCTATATGTCGCTGTTCACCCGGATGTTGTCGTTGTCGCTCGGCGGCTGGCTGGCGCTACGCGAGTTCAACAATCAGCCGCTGCGCGGCTGGCGCTGCGTCGCGTTGTTCGTCGGGGCAATCGTCGTGCTGACGCTCGATCGCATGGGGCGCAATCTCGGTATCATCACGTCGCAGCCGGTCTACTGGACCATCGCACTGATCGCCTATGCGATGGTGAGCGTTTCCTTCGTTGCGACCATGGTGTTCGATCGCGGCATCCTGAAGCGTATCATGACGGCGATCCTGTCGATTTCCATCCTGCGCAAGCTGGGGCAGATGTCCTATGCGATGTATGTGTTTCACCTGCCGGTGCTGTTCTATCTCGGCATCAACGATGCCGCACTCGATGGCGCCAAGGCGCCGATCCTGATGGTCGCACTGGCTTTTGCCGTCACCATCGGTCTGTCGATCTTGTCCTACTACCTGCTGGAAACGCCGATGGCCAAATTGAAGGATAGTTTTGGCAAGGTCCGGCTCTCCGAGCCGACGGGCACCAATGCGATACCCAAAGGCGGGCTGCTGAAGGCGTTTTCGCGTGCCGTCCTGATATCGCCGGAAGAT
>JAEXYA010000024.1 GCA_023451825.1 Pseudomonadota bacterium | reverse complement strand
AAAACCAGCCTTCAATTTCATGGTGGCCACGCGGCGCTTTGCCCACCCTACAGACGACGGTCGTGTGTTCCTGCGACATCATCGTCGCCGGATTGTAACTCTATTGCAGATCGACAGTCCCCGGCGCGCGTGATAGGTCGGTGCCATGACGTTGTTCGCCCGCATGTCCCGCTCTCGCATCCTGCGCCTGCCGCGCCGGGCGCTGGTGGCGTTCGTGCTGGCGACTTATCTGATCACCGGCGCCATGCACGGCCTGTGCGGCCTCGATGTCACCAATGCGTCGGTCGAGACGATCATGTCGATCGCCGACAGGGGCGTCGGTCATTCCGACATGGGAACCGTCGCGGACAATCACTGCCACGGCTGTTTCTCCATGACGGCCGAGCCGCTGGTCGTCACCGCAAAGCCGATCTCGCATGAGATCCGCAGGATTGTGTCGCATGACACCGAGCGTCGCGGCCTGCCGCGCGCTATCGATCCACGTCCCCCCAAATTCCTGACCTGATCGTCATCGCCGGGCGCCTCGCGCCCTGATTCTGTCGTTCGTCAGGTTTCATCATGTTCTCGACATACGCCACGCGTTGCGCGTGCGCGGCTGCGTTGCTCGTCGCATTCATGCCGGCGGGGGAAGCGCATTCGCAAACTCTCACGATGGGGAGCGCGCTGCAGCGCTCGCTTGCTGCCAGTCCGCGTCTCACTGCGGCGGAGCGCGATATCGGCATCGCGCGCGGCCAGCGCATCCAGTCCGGCGCGCTGATCAATCCGGAAATCTCGTATGAAATCGACGGTGCGCTGGGCTCCGGCGCCTATCGCGGCACGCGCGGCGCGGACCAGACGTTGCAGATCAGCCAGATGTTCGAGCTCTGGGGCAAGCGCGACGCCCGCATCGCCGCCGGGCAGGCCGGGCTGGACACCGCCGCCATCGAGCGGCAGGCCGTGCGGCTGGAAGTGCTGTCGGAAACAGCGATCGCCTTTCTCAACGTGCTCGGCCTGCAGCGCCGCATCGAGATATTGAACGAGCAGGTCGAGGCCATCGACCAGATCACGCCGCTGTTGCAGCGGCGCGTGGAGGCCGGGGCCTCGTCCATCGCCGAAACCGGCCGCGCCGATGTCGCATCCGCATTGGTGAAAGCCGATCGCGAACGCGCCAAGGCGGCGCTTGCATCCGCGCGCCGTGAACTGGCCATCCTGATGGGCGACACCGCGCCGAAATTCGCGGTGGTGTCTGGTCGTCTCGATGCCATCGGTCGTCCGCCGTCGTTCCAGGCGGTGGTCACCGCCATCGATGCCAATCCGCAGCTCGTGCGCTGGAAGGCGATCTTCGCGCAACGTCATGCCCAGTTGCTGCTCGCGCGCTTGAAGCCGTATCCCGATGTCACCGTGTCGGCCGGCTATCGCCGTTTCAACGACACCGGCGACAATGCGCTGCGTTTGTCCGTGTCGGTGCCGATCCCGATCTTCGACCAGAACCAGGGCAACATCCTCTCGGCGCAGGAAAGCCTGGCCAAGACGGCGGCCGAGCGTCAGGGCAATCGCAACACGCTGATCGTCGTCGCTGGCCGCGCCTATGACACGCTCCAGGGCTCGCTGCGCGAACTCGCGATCTTGCGCGAAGCCGGCATCCCGAAAGCGCGCGATGCGGCGGCAGCGATTTCCGAAGGCTACGGGCAGGGCCGCTATTCGCTGCTCGAAGTGCTCGATGCGCAAGCGAGCCTCGCTTTGGCGCGGCTGCGCGAGCAGGAGGCCCTGCAGAATTTCCATGTCGCCGTCGCCACCATCGAGGGGCTGGTCGGCAATCCATTTGCACTGGCGCGGGGGAGCGCACGATGAACAAGCCACTCATGATGCTGATGGCTGCTGCGGCGATCGCGCTCGGCGCCGGTGTCTACGTCAACATGTCCGTCAGCAATGCCGGACCGGCTGCGAAGGCCGCCGAGAAGGGGCATGGCAGCAAGGGCCACGCCCATGCGAACGAGGGCGTCGTCCAGATGTCCGATGCCAAGCTCGCTGCCGCCGGCATCGAGATTCTCACCGCGGCGCCGGGCACCTTGCGCAATTCGATTATCCTCAACGGCATCCTGCAGCCGAACCAGGAAGCGCTGGTGCAGGTCACGCCGCGTTTCCCCGGCGTCGTGCGCGAGATCAAGAAGCGCATCGGCGATACCGTGGAGAAGGGCGAACTGCTGGCGAAGATCGAGAGCAACCAATCTCTCTCGGTATACGAGATGCGCGCGCCGATTTCCGGCACCGTGATCGACCGCCAGATCTCGCTCGGCGAATATGCCTCCGAGCAGAAGCCGGCCTTCATCGTGGCCGATATCTCCACGGTGTGGGTCGATCTCTCCGTCTATCGCCGCGATCTCGCCCGCGTCCGCATCGGCGATACCGTGCAGATCGATGTCGGCGATGGTGGCGCGCCGATCGAGGCGAAACTGTCTTATGTCTCGCCGGTCGGCAGCAGTGACACGCAAAGCGCGCTGGTGCGCGCGGTGGTCGCCAACGAGGGTATGCGTCTTCGCACCGGCCTGTTCGTCTCGGCGCGGCTCATCCTCTCCGCCAAGCAGGTGCCGGTCGCCGTCAAGAGCACGGCGCTGCAGACGGTCGATAACAAGAACGTCGTCTTCGTCCGCAATGGCGAGACGTTCGAGACCCGGGAGGTCGAGATCGGTCAGCGCGATGTCGAGAATGTCGAGATCGTGTTCGGCCTGATGGATGGCGATCGCTACGCCGCAAGAAACAGCTTTGTCGTGAAGGCCGAACTCGGCAAGGGGGAGGCGTCGCATGACCATTGATCGCGTGATCCACAGCGTCGTCATTGCGAGGAGCGTAGCGACGAAGCAATCCAGAAGGCCGAGCGAAGGAAGAGCTGGATTGCTTCGCTGCGCTCGCAATGACGGTGGATGGGTTCGGGGAGTGGCATCATGATCAACGCCATCCTCGCCTTCTCGATCCGCCAGCGCTGGTTCGTGATGATTGGCGTGCTTGCGGTCGCCATCTTCGGCGCCTGGAATTTCACCCGCCTGCCCATCGATGCCGTGCCTGACATCACCAATGTGCAGGTGCAGGTGAATGTGGAAGCGCCCGGCTATTCGCCGCTCGAAGTCGAGCAGCGGATCACCTTCCCGGTCGAGACCAATATGAGCGGCATCCCCAGCCTGCAATATACGCGCTCGCTGTCCCGCTATGGCCTCAGCCAGGTCACCATCGTCTTCAACGAAGGCACCAACATCTATTTCGCGCGCCAGCAGGTCAGCGAACGCCTGCAGCAGGTGAAGGATCAGCTCCCCACCGGCATCGAGATCGCCATGGGCCCGATCTCCACCGGCCTCGGGGAAATCTACACCTTTGCGCTCGATGCCAAGCCCGGCGCGAAGAATGCCGATGGCTCGCCGGTCACGCCCATCGATCTGCGCACGGTGCAGGACTGGATCGTCAAGCCGCAACTCCGCACCGTGCCGGGCGTGGTCGAGGTCAACACCATCGGCGGCTATGAGAAGCAGTTCCATGTGCTGCCCGATCCCAGCCGGCTGATGGCCTATCGTCTCAGTTTTCGCGATGTGATGACGGCGCTGGCCGCCAACAATGCCAATGTCGGCGCCGGCTATATCGAGCGTAATGGCGAGCAATATCTGGTCCGCACGCCCGGCCAGGTCGCCAATCTCGACGACATCCGCAATGTGGTGATCGGCTCGCGCAGCGGCGTGCCGGTGCGCATCAGCGATGTCGCCGACGTGCAGATCGGCACTGATCTGCGCACCGGCGCGGCCACCCTCGACGGCAAGGAGACGGTGCTCGGCACCGCCATGCTGCTGATGGGCGAGAACAGCCGCACGGTGTCGCAGCGCGTGTCGGCCAAGCTGGAGTCCATCGCGCAGACGCTGCCGGACGGCATCGTCGCCCGCGTGCTCTATGACCGCACGAAACTGGTCGAAGCCACCATTGCCACCGTCGAGAAAAACCTGCTCGAAGGCGCATTGCTGGTCATCGTCATCCTGTTTCTCATCCTCGGCAATTTCAAAGCGGCCGTCGCCACGGCCCTGGTCATTCCATTGTCCATGCTGATCACCATCAGCGGGATGGTGGAGAGCAAGGTCAGCGCCAATCTCATGAGCCTCGGCGCCATCGATTTCGGCATCATCATCGATGGTGCCGTGATCATCGTGGAGAACTGTCTGCGGCTGCTGGCGCACGAGCAGCAGAAGCAGGGACGTTTGCTCACCCGCGAGGAGCGTTTCGCGACGATCCTCGCTGGCTCCAAGGAAGTCATCAAACCAAGTTTGCTCGGCACGCTGATCATCGCGGTGGTCTATCTGCCCGTGCTCACGCTCACCGGCGTCGAAGGAAAAATGTTCACGCCGATGGCGTTGACGGTGCTGATGGCCCTTGCGGGTGCATCGATCCTGTCAATGACCTTTGTGCCCGCAGCGGTGGCGCTGCTGGTCACGGGCAAGGTGACGGAGAAGGAAAACGTTTTCATGCGTGGCGCGCGCCGCGTCTATCTGCCTTTGCTTGGTCTCGCCATCCGCTTTCGCGGCGCCGTCGTCATCGCCGCCGTCGCGCTGCTGGTGGTCACCGGCTTGGCGGCCACGCGGATGGGCGGTGAGTTCATCCCGAGTCTCGATGAGGGCGACGTCGCTTTGCATGCGATGCGCATCCCCGGCACCAGCCTGACCCAGGGTGTCGATATGCAGATGCGGCTCGAAAAGGTGCTGCTCGAAATGCCCGAGGTGAAGGAGGTGTTCTCCAAGCTCGGCACATCGGAAATCGCAACTGATCCGATGCCGCCCAATGTCGCCGACACCATCGTGATGCTGAGGCCGCGCGAAGAGTGGCCGGATCCGAAGCGCAGCAAGGCCGATCTCGTCGCTGCGATCGAGAAGCAGGGCGAGCTTTTGCCCGGCAATGTCTATGAGCTGACCCAGCCGATCCAGATGCGTTTCAACGAACTGATCTCCGGCGTGCGCAGCGATGTCGGCGTCAAGATCTTTGGCGATGATCTCGATCAGTTGCTGGTCACTGCCGGCAAGGTGGAGGCCGTGCTGCGCGGGGTGCCAGGTGCCGCCGACGTGAAGACCGAGCAGGTCACCGGCCTGCCGATGCTGATCGTAAAACTCGATCGTCCGGCGCTGTCGCGTCTCGGCCTCAGCGTGCAGGATGTACAGAGCATCGTCGAGACGGCGGTCGGCGGCAAACATGCCGGCCTCGTTTTCGAAGGCGATCGCCGCTTCGATCTCGTCGTGCGTCTGCCCGAGCACATGCGCTCCGATATCGAGGCGATGAAGAACCTGCCGATCCCGCTGCCAGCCGCGGAAGCGTCCGCAGTGGCCACCCGTGCATCCCTGAACAGTAATTCGTCGCTGTCGTTGATGCGTTATACGCCGCTGTCGGCCGTCGCCTCCATCGAGGTGACGCCGGGGCCGAACCAGATCAGCCGCGAAAACGGCAAGCGCCGCATCGTGGTGTCGGCCAATGTGCGCGGCCGCGATCTCGGCTCCTTTGTCAGCGATGCGCAGGCGCAGGTGGCCGAGAAAGTAAAACTGCCATCCGGCTACTGGATCGGCTGGGGCGGCCAGTTCGAGCAACTGGTCTCCGCCACCAAGCGGCTCACGATCGTCGTCCCTGTCGCGCTGGCGCTGATCTTCCTGCTGCTGTTCATCTCGCTGAGATCGGCGGCGGATGCGGCGCTGGTGTTCAGCGGCGTGCCGCTGGCGCTCACCGGCGGCGTTGCCGCGCTGCTGCTGCGCGACATCCCCTTGTCGATCAGCGCCGGCATCGGCTTCATCGCGCTATCCGGTGTCGCGGTGCTGAACGGTCTCGTGATCATCACCTTCATCGAGCGGTTGCGCGGTGAGGGCATGACGATCGTCGAGGCCGTGCGCGAAGGCGCGCTGACGCGCCTGCGCCCGGTGATGATGACGGCGCTCGTCGCCTCGCTCGGCTTCGTACCGATGGCGATTGCCACGGGGCCGGGTGCCGAAGTGCAGCGGCCGCTGGCCACCGTGGTCATCGGCGGCATCGTCTCGTCCACCATCCTCACGCTGCTGGTCCTGCCGGCGCTCTACATCATCTTCCGCCGTGAAGACAAACTCGTCCGTAGGGCGGATGAGGCGCAGCCGTAATCCGCCGCGGAGTTTCAGCTTTGAACTCGGCCGGCGGATTACGCTTCGCTGATCCGCCCTACGATCACCGCGCTCACAAGGAAATCACTGATGAAAAAACTTCTGCTCGTCGCATCCGCACTGCTGTTCACCGCTCCGGCGTTTGCGCAGCATGTTCATCACAAAGGCCCGAATGGCGGCCCGATGGAAGATATCGCCGGCGTGCATCTTGAAATGGTCGTCTCGGGCAAGACACTGACCTTTCACGTCATCGACGAAGCCAGCAAGCCGGTGTCGGCGACAGGCTACACGGGTGCGGTGCTGCTGACATCCGGCGGCGAACGCCAGACGCTGCCGCTTGTCGTTTCCGGGACGGCGCTCACAGCAGAAGCCCAGGGTGATGTCGCCAAAGGCGCTGCGGTGAGTGTCACGTTGAAGACGGCGGAGGGAAAGTCGGGACAGGTGAAGTTCAAGCACTAAGCATGATGACGCGCCGCCGCGTATGATCTCCCTCCCTCAAGCCGCGTAGCGGCGCAGTGGGGAGGGTGGCGCGTAGCGCCGGGTGGGGTGCTTCCCCAAACTCTGACGTCACGTGGGGATAGACCCCACCCGTCTTGAAGCTCGCTGAACGCTCGCTTCAATCCACCCTCCCCAGTCGCTTCGCTCCGGGGAGGGAAAAGGAGCGTGCCGCATCAAATTTGTTCCTATTTCGTTCTTGACAAAATTCCCATCGTCGCCAATATTCGCCCTGTCTTGTTCGGTGAGGGGCGCTTCATGAGGCGTCATTGAGCGGAATAAGATGCGGCGCCTGCGGGCGGGGGAGGACGTATCCCCCGGCACTCGGGTGGTCGAGGGCAACCGTCCGGGCCCACTACGGGGCTCTGCCGCTAGCGCGGCTGGACGTGGTGCGGGCGAAGGCGGAGAAATCCGTCGGATGAACATCCTGCGGGATGTTGCCCAGTACCCGGAAGAACGGTCCTTCGACTGGAAAAACGTCGCGGTGGCGCGCCGTAAGGCGTTGCGCGGCCGGCCAGCACTGGCGATCCAGTGCGCACCGATCGCGTCAAGTGCTACCAAGTGCGCCTTGCGGCGTGCCACCTCCCCTCATGTTTTTGGGGAGGACTACTCACACCTCGGACGCCATGGGCGCCGCGAGAACGCAGTTTCATGTTTGCAGGATATGACGGGGCTGTTTGACATGTTGATCAAGCAATGACGCTCAGACGTCGCGCTCCCTCCCTCAAGCCGCGCAGCGGCGCAGTGGGGAGGGCGGGGTGGGGTGCTTCCTCACACTCCGGCGCCACGTGGTGAAAGACCCCACCCGTCTCGAACGCTGCGCGTTCGATCCACCCTCCCCGCTGCGCGGCTTCGCCGCTTGGGGGAGGGACAAGAAGCATCGCCGTTGTTCCGACACATCCGTCATGCCACACTCGCAGAACCGCAACCGGGCAGGATTTTCATGTCTCTTCGTCTCGCCGCCATTGCCGCTTTGTCCATTGCCTCAGCCGCCATCGCAACGCCGTCCTACGCCGCCAAATGCGGCGGTGACTTCAACAGCTTCGTCTCTGCGATGTCACAGGAAGCCGCCGCCGCCGGCGTCTCGCAGGCTGTGATCCAGCAGGCTTTTGCCGGCGTCACCCAGGACCAGGCGGTGCTGAATTTCGATCGCCGCCAGCGCGGCACCTTCAACAAGACCTTCGAGCAATATGTCTCGACCCGCGTCGGCCCCGGCCGCATCAAGATGGGTCTGCAGATGATGCAGCGCCACGCCTCGCTGCTGTCGCGCATCGAGCAGCGTTTCGGCGTGCCGCCGGAAATCGTGGTGGCGATCTGGGGGCTCGAATCCGATTTCGGCAAGGGCGACATCGGCAAGATGCCGGTGATCCGCACGCTGGCCACCATGGCGCATGACTGCCGCCGCACCGAGCTGTTCCAGGGCGAATTGCTGGCGGCGCTGAAGATCGTCCAGCGCGGCGACCTGCCGCTGAAGGATCTGGTCGGCGCCTATGCCGGCGAACTCGGCCAGACGCAATTCCTGCCGTCGAGCTACATCAAATACGGCGTCGATTTCGACGGCAACGGCCATGTGGATCTTCGCCATTCGGTGCCGGATGTGCTGGCCTCCACCGCCAATCTCCTGAAGACCGCCGGCTTCAAGGGCGGCCAGCCCTATGGCGAGGGCACGCCGAATTTCGACGCCATGCGCGAGTGGAACAGGGCCACCATCTATCGCAAGACCATCGGCTATTTTGCTGATCGGCTGGCAGCGGGCGGATAGATCGCGGATCGTAGGATGGGTTGAGCGAAGGCGCGAAGCGCCGAAGCGAAAACCCATCAGCGGAGCCTGCGGCAGGGAAAGTTGGTGGGTTTTCGCTTCGCTCAACCCACCCTACGGCCCCCGACCAGCATGACCGCTTGGCGAACCCGCCGGGTTCCCGTGGTTAAAGAAGACTTGTCGGTTCCCCTTCATCCTTTCAAAACCACGGTGTGGATTATCCCGTATTGGTGAGACTCCGTTAAGCGTCGCCGCCGCAATTTGCGGCTTCGACGGGAACGGGTAGTCAACGGAATGACAGCGATCAAACACAGCGTGCGCAAGCGCGCCGTACAGCCAATGGAGGCGACTCCATGCTGAGCGTACCGACGCTGTTCACGGTGTTCATCGTCAATTTCCTGGCACTGGGCGTGGTGTGGGCCTATGTCGCCCGCAGCTATCCGAACCTGCATGCTGCACGCTATTGGGCCGCCGCAGCGCTCACCGCGGTGCTCGGGATGTCGGTCTCGCTGTTGCGCGCATTGGTGGACATCGAGCCGCTCGTGCCGATCGTGCTCGGCAACAGTTTGATGCTGCTCTCGACCAGCCTCGCAGCGATGGGCGTAAGCCGGTTCTATGACCGGGCACCGCGCTGGCGGCTTGAATTCGCCGTGGTCGGCGCCGGTGTCGCCGCAATGACGATCTTCACCGTCTGGCACGACAGCATCGCCCTGCGCATCGCCATCTACGGCGCGTTGCAGTCGATTTCGGTGGCCAACACGATTCCACTGGCGCTGTCGCGCAGCAATGGCGGACGCACCGCGGGTGGCTGGCTGTCGGCGACGCTGGCGGTGCTGGTCATCACCGCTCATGCCGTCCGCGGCCTGTGTGGCCTGCTGCAGGCCGGCGGCAGCATGGATTTCATCGATCTCAATCATGTCCAGGCGGCGCTGTTGCTGGTGCTGGTGTTTCTGGCGATGTGCTGGAATTTCGCATTCCTGGTCATGGCCATCGATCGCCTGCGCAATGAAGTCGCCGAGCTCGCACTGGTGGACGATCTCACTGGCGTCGCCAATCGCCGTCATCTCGTGCAGCGCCTCACGGAAGAATGCGCGCTCGCGCATCGCACGCAAAAACCGTTCGCGCTGCTGGCGGTCGATCTCGACGGCTTCAAGGAAATCAATGACGGCCACGGCCATGCAGCCGGCGACGATTGCCTTCGTCATTTCACGTTGATGACGCAAAGCAAGCTGCGCCCCGGCGATCTGCTGGCGCGGTCTGGCGGCGACGAATTCAGCGTGGTGCTGCCGGCGACGTCGCTGTCGGAAGCCGCCGCCATCGCACATCGCATTCTCGACGCCTGCCGTGCGGACGCGGCCGCCTGCATGCCGGGCGAGGTGACGATCGCAGCGTCGATCGGTGTCGCGCAATGGCAGCCGCGCATCGGCCAGTATCCGGAGCGGCTGATCGCGGCGGCCGACCAGGCGCTGTATGTAGCGAAGAATGACGGCAAGAACCGCTACGCGGTCTGCGACATCGACGCGCCGTCTTTGGTGCCGGAGATCGACATGGACGCCATGATCGAACGCGTCCGCAGCAGTGCCGCGTAAGGCGGCGACTAGTTCATCGCCTTGTCGTGGGTGATGTCGATCAGCGCGCCGGGCAGACGCACCGGCCGGCCGTGGCGATCGAGCGTGCAGCTGCCGCGCGCCAGCACCCAGTGAACGCGGTCGTTTCGGATCAGCCGGTATTCGCATTGAAAAATGCCGCCGAGCCGCATGGAGGATGCGACGGCTGACTGTAGATGCGCGATATCGTCGGGATGGATGGCGCCGAAATATTTCGCATTCGGCAGGCCGCGTGCGGCGCGTTCCGGGTCGATGCAAAACAGGTTGGCGGCGCCGGCATCAAGATGGTTGCGGTCGCTGCTGATGTCCCAATCCCAGACGCCGGCGATCAGTTCGCGCGCGGCGAACTTGCGCACCATCGGCAGTTCGAACGCGTCTTCCTCGGCCGTGGATTTGTAGGCTTCGGCGGCGGCGAGGCGCAGAATATAGGACAGGAATTCGTGCTTCCGTTCGCGCGCAAAGCTCGCGATGTCCAGGCAGACGTCCCCCAACGGTCGACGCATTGTTGCCCCCACATTCGGTGCCGGTTTGAAGTTCCGTCCGTGCGGGAAAATCATACAGCGATTGCGGACTGTTTCAACGTTCGCTAAGCGGATTTCGCGGCCGGTCGCCTCATCGAAATCCGCGACGCGATGCCGCTTGCGATCCCCGCTCATCACGCCCATGTCAGTGCCATGTCCAACGAACGCGTCTTCACGAAGTCCAACGGTCCGCGCACGGCAGCAGCCGGCCAGGGGCCGATCATCGATCAGGACGGGCGCGAGATCCGCCCCGACGAACTCGGTTTTGGCGGGCAAGGATTTGGACAGGGATTTAACGGGCAGGCGTTCCGGTTCGATCTCGGGCAGGGCGGCGCCAATCCGTTTCAGCCGCTGACACGCGAGCAGCGCATCGCGCGGTTGGAAGCGATCGCGCAATTGCTGGATGTTGCCTTTGTCGTTCCCGGCACGAAAATCCGTTACGGCATCGACGGGCTGATCGGTCTCATTCCGGTGGTGGGCGACATCATCACCACGGCGATCTCGCTGTGGCTGGTCCGCGAGGCCCGCGCGCTCGGTGCGCCCTGGCACATCACGGCGCGGATGCTGAGCAATGTCGCGGTTGATGGTGTGGTCGGCATCGTGCCGTTTGTCGGCGATGCGTTCGACGTCATGTTCCGGGCCAATGTCCGCAATGTCAAAATGCTGCGGAACTGGCTCGACAAGCAACCGAGGCTCTGAGGTGCCGTAGCCCGGATGGAGCGAAGCGCAATCCGGGACCCGGCATTTCAACTGTCTCGACGGCCCCGGATTTCGCTGCGCGCCATCCGGGCTACCTAAAGCGTTACGCCGCGTCGGCGTCGCTGGTCACTTCTTCCTCGGCGCGCACGCGGCGCTCGAGCGGGAAGTGTTCGCTTTCATAAAGGGTACGGATGCCGCGCTGGTCGAAGCGGGCTTCGTCCACCTGCAGATAGGCGCCGTTCAGCGAATCTGCCGGCAGCTCCTCCATTGCGAATTGAACCGCGGCTGCTGCCGTATCGAACCGACGATAGGCAAAACCCGCACGCTTCTTTTTGCGGATCGCAGCGGGAAAGAGTTCTGCGGAGGCATTGTAGCTGAATGCTGCCATGGTGGGGAACCTCATCTGTTACGCAACGAAAGGAGCTGTCACTCGCGAGGTGGCCAAACCAGCGGCCACGGGCGGACTAGATGTCAGGACAGGGTCACATATAAGCACGTTTCGCAGAAAAGCGACACATGGAACTGCGCATGGCCTCACCCATGTCGGCAATGGTACCCGTGTAATAGCGCTGCATTCGCAGCAGCTTAGCAAAAATCGGCTGGATCAGCGTTAAGCCTGTTGGCTATTGGCCCGACATATCCGGCAGCGGCACGATCTTCAGCGGCGTTGTATACGGCTCAACCCGCAACGCCTCGTTGGATAAAAGACCGATCTGGCGCAGCGGCGCCTGTTCCAGCGCGCCGGCCTCGGCCTTGCGCACACCATACTGCCAGGCCGTTAGCGTGCCCTTGGTGGCGAGGTGCTTGGCGACGCCGCCGGCATTCTTCGCCTCGAAGGTTGCGAGCTGGTCGTCATCGAGGCCGATGACGATCTCATCCTTCGCGGTGATCACTTTGAATAGCGAGACCTTAGAGGTCGCAAGCGCGGGATGTGACAGCACGCTCTCGAGAATGAGACCGGCGAGCGCAAGACCGAGCAAAAAGCGATTGGAGCGAGTGGACATCGGATTTCGAGACTTCAAGTTCTTAACGACATGCCCGCCGAAACGGCATGGGCAAGTTGAGTGCAGCAATTGTAGTTCAGGACAGAAACGCCCCGCGTCACCTTGGAGGTCACGCGGGGCGAACATGTCGTTCAATGATGTCTACGTAGTTACTTCGGCTGCAGTTTCAAGGCTGCAGAGTTGATGCAGTAGCGCAAGCCAGTAGGGCCGGGACCATCATTGAACACGTGCCCAAGATGCCCATCGCACTTAGAACACAGCACTTCCGTGCGGATCATGCCGTGTGACTGGTCGTGTTCTTCATCGACATGACTTTCTCGTGATGGCTGCGTGAAGCTTGGCCAGCCGCAGCCCGAGTCGAATTTCGCATCCGACTCGAACAGCGTCTGCCCGCAGCCGGCGCAGACATAGGTGCCGGGCGTCTCGGTGAATTCGTATTCGCCGCTGAACGGACGCTCGGTCGCCTTTTCACGCAGGATGGCAAATTGCATCGGCGTCAGTTCGGCACGCCATTCGGCTTCGCTTTTGACGACTTTGTCAGCGGGTGTCTTGGTATCGGACATCATGCCTCCAGTTCCGCCGACCGCCAGCATGCCAAAACCACGTCAATTCGTGGCTTTGGCTGCGTTCACCAGCGTCGGCTTCTCGCTAAAATTCTCGGCGAAGATCTTCTTCAGGTTCTCGATCTTCGGCAGGTCGTTATAGACAATATAGGGCTGGTTGGGGTGAAGCGTGAGGTAGTCCTGATGATAGGCCTCGGCCGGGTAGAAGGCCTGCAGCATCCCCAGTTTGGTAGCGATCGGCTTCTTGTAGACTTTTGCGGCATTGAGCTGCGCGATATAGGCCTCGGCGACCTTCTTCTGCTCCGGCGTGGTGGCGAAGATTTCCGAGCGATATTGCGTTCCGGAGTCCGGCCCCTGGCGGTTCAGCTGGGTCGGATCATGAGCGACCGAAAAATAGATCTGCAGGATCTTTCCATAGCTGATCTGCTTCGGGTCGTATTTGATCTCGACAGCCTCGGCATGGCCGGTCGTGCCGGAACCGATCATGTTGTAATTCGCGGTGGCTTTGCTGCCGCCCGAATAGCCCGACACCGCGCTGACGACACCTTTGGTGTGCTGGTAGACGCCCTGGACGCCCCAGAAACAGCCACCGGCAATCACGGCCGTCTGCAGGCCATCGGCGGCTTGGGCATCCGTTGCGGGTGCAGGGATGACCACGGCTTCCTCGGAGGCGAAGGTCGGGGCGATCAAAGCGGTGGTGACGGCAAGGGCGCCGGCAGCAGCGGTGAGCGTGAGACGGCGGAACAGAGAGCGCATGGCGGATCCTCTTCGGTGTCGCGTGCCGGTATCGGCAGTCTAACCCGGTGGTTGCGGCAGGCAATTGCCGGGCCGGGCGGTCATTCGAGATACGAACACCGGGTGATCGCGTTACATCGGCGAGCGCACGGTTTCGTGAGGAACGCGGGGGCAAACAAAAAGCCGCGAGACGATGTCTCGCGGCTTTGCCGGATCGATGTCGCGATCGCTTACGGGCAGGCGTAGCGCTGGCCGTTCTTGTTCAGATAGGTGCCCGAGGCCGGGTCATATGAACGATAGCGCTGGGCGCAATAAGCGTGGTTCTGCTGAGCCGCCGCATTCGCCTGGCTGGCTGCGATGGCGCCGCCGATGATCGCGCCCGCTGCCAGGCCGCCGATCACTGCACCGGCGCTCGGCCCGCGGCGATAGCCGCCGTGATAACCGTAATGATGATGGTGGCGGCGATAATACTGCACCTGCTCAACCGGCGAACCGTTGTGGCTGACCGCGTTCTGGCTGATTGCGCTTTGGGTCATCAGGGGCGCCGACGTGGCGGGGGCCGCAAAGGAAACGGCGGTGATACCGGCGAAAACGACAGCGGCGGCTGACTTCATGAATTGCATTTCAACTCCTGCCTCAATGTAAAGAACCAGACTAACGCCCGAACAGCGTGACGGTTTCAGGGCACCGCTATTTGTTCCTGCGACATTCCCGCACACACGCAAAAGCGTCAGACGACGATGCTTAAACGTTTCGCGGCACGCGTGATGCCCGTATAGAGCCAGCGCGCGCGGCTGTCCTGGAAGGCAAAACTCTCGTCAAACAAGACGACGTCGTCCCATTGCGAGCCCTGGCTTTTGTGCACGGTCAGCACATAGCCGTAATCGAATTCGTCATAGGGTTTGCGCATGTCCCAGGACAGGCCTTCGACGCCGCCGGTGAAGCAATCGGCACGGACGGAGACCTTTGTGACCTTCCCGCCAAAATCCTCGTCCGGCATGATGCGCATGGTGACGATGGCGGACTTGGACGTCGCCCGTGCACGCACGCGCCACAACCCGCCATTGAACAGCGCCTTCTTGCGGTTGTTGCGCAGGCAGACCAGCTTGTCGTCGGCGACGGGCAGGGGATCGGTGAGGCCGAGCTTTTCACGCACGCGCATATTGTAGGCGCGACGGGTGTTGTTGCGGCCGACCAGAACCTGATCGGCGGCCATCACACGCTCCGGATCGAGCGATTTTCGCGACACGACCTCGCTGTCGCCGAATGTGCCAAGCGCAAGCGGCCGGCCTTCGCGCACATCCATCGACATGCGCACGATCGGGTCGTCCTCGGCCTGGCGATGCACCTCGGTGAGCATGGCGTCCGGCTCGCTCTCGGTGAAGAACCCGCCGCCCTGGATCGGCGGCAACTGCGCGGGATCGCCGAGCACCAGCAGCGGGCAGTCGAAGGAGAGCAGGTCGCGGCCGAGTTCGGCATCCACCATCGAGCATTCGTCGACGATGATCAGCTTGGCCTTGGAAGCCGGGGCATCGTCCCAGAGTTCGAAATTCGGCGTTTCCTCGCCGGTCTCGCGGGCGCGATAGATCAGCGAATGGATGGTGGAGGCTTCGTGACAACCTTTGTTGCGCATCACCAGCGCGGCCTTGCCGGTGAAGGCCGCGTATTTCACGTCGCCGTCGACATCCTCGGCGATATGGCGCGCCAGCGTGGTCTTGCCGGTGCCGGCGAAGCCGAACAGGCGGAACACCTGCGGCGTGCCGTTCTGGCCGGGCTTGGCCTTCAGCCAATCGCCCACGGCTTTGAGCGCGGCGTCCTGATGCGGGGTGAAGCTGGTCATGGTGTCTCGGGGAGGCGATTCGAAGCGTGAAGCTAACCATTCGGGCGCGGGGTGCAAGCGCGCCGGTTCCGGCGGCAATATGCCCGCCATGACGGCTTGCCCGATGCCGTTCGATGTTCCAGTTATGGGATGGGAAGATGAGGAGACGACCTTGGAACGCAGACTGCTTCAAATCGCGCTGGCGATCGTCGGCTTGGTCGCCATCCTGTTCGGTGTCACCGGCGTGTTTTTCGGCACCAGCCTGTCGGGCGTCACGCTCGGCGTGACGATGGAGGGCTATGTGCGCTTCATCAAGGGCGTCCTGATCGCGGCTGGTCTGATCTATTGGTCCGCGATCCCGCGGGTGGAAGTGCATAGCGAGCGAATAGGGGTCGTTAGCTTCCTGCTGGTGTTCGGCGCGGCGGGGCGTTTGCTTGCAGTTGCCAGCCACGGTTTCCCGACGGTGGGCCTGATGGTCAGCCTGATCGGCGAACTCGTCGTGGTGCCGCTGATCTGGCTGTGGCTGCGCAGCTATGTCCGGCGTAGCGGGGCGCGATGAAGCGGATTACGGTCTGGATCATCTATATCGTCGGCGCGCTGTCGATCGGCTATCTCGGGCTGTTCGCCTATCAGATGTGGCGAAAGCCGGATTTGACGCCCGGCGATCCGATCAAGATTTTCCGCAAGCAGGATGCGCCGAGTTATTCTTGAGCTCACTCAAACTGTCATCGCCCGGCTTGACCGGGCGATCTAGTAGACACTTGCAGTCGTGATGGAATCGAGATGTTGCCGCATACTGGATCACCCGCTTTCGCGGGTGATGACAGGCGGGGGCTCTACGGTTGCGACTTACGCCGCGCCCATCATCCCGCGATAATCACCGCCGCCTGCACCGGCCGGCGTAATCGGCAGGCCGCCATCGGCATATTCGTTCAATTTGTTGCGCAGCGTGCGGATCGAGATGCCGAGGATGTTTGCTGCATGCGTGCGGTTGCCGAGGCAGTGCTTCAGCGTTTCCAGAATGAGGTCACGCTCGACATCAGCCACCGTGCGGCCGACGAGGGCGCGCGTCACCTGTTCGGCAGCCATGGTCGCATGCGCAACCGCCGGCTGGGCCTTGGCGTGATCGAGACGGTCGCCATCGGGCGTCAGGATCGCATCCGGGCCGATCTCGTCGCCCGACGACATCAGCACCGAACGATGAATGGTGTTTTCGAGCTCGCGCACATTGCCCTGCCAGCGATTGCCGGTGAGCACGCGGCGCGCTTCCGCCGACAGCGGCCGCACCGGCACACCATTGGCTTCGGCATATTTCTTGGCGAAGTGCTGGGCCAGTTCGAGAATATCGGCAGGGCGATCGCGCAGCGCCGGGATCTTCAGGTTCACGACGTTGAGGCGGAACAGCAAGTCTTCGCGGAAGGTGCCAGCCTTCACGGCATCCGAGAGGTTGCGGTTCGAGGTGGCGATGATGCGGATATCCACCGGCACCGGCTTGGTGCCGCCGACGCGGTCGATCACGCGCTCCTGGATCGCGCGCAAAAGCTTCGACTGCAGCCGGACATCCATTTCCGAGATTTCGTCGAGCAGCAGCGTGCCGCCGGTGGCTTCCTCGAACTTGCCGATACGGCGCGCGATGGCGCCGGTGAAAGCGCCCTTCTCGTGGCCGAACAGTTCGGATTCCAGCAGATGCTCTGGGATCGCAGCGCAGTTGATGCTGATGAACGGCTTTTTGGCGCGGTTGGAGCGACTGTGCACGTAACGCGCCAGCACTTCCTTGCCGGTGCCGCTCTCGCCGGTCACCATCACCGACGCGTCGGAACCTGCGATCTGCTGCGCCAGCTTCACCACACGGCCCATGGCTTCGTCGCGGAAGATCAGGTCGCGGCTATCATTGGCGACGGCAGCGAGCACGGCTGCGATCAACTCCGGCTCCGGCGGCAGCGGGATGTACTCTTTCGCGCCGGCATGGATGGCAGCGACGGCAGCGCGCGCATCATTGGTAATGCCGCAGGCGACGATCGGCACATGGATGTGCTCGGCCTCGAGTCGCATCACGAGGTCGCGGATGTCGAGCGCGACATCGACCAGCATCAGGTCGGCGCCCTTGCCCGAGCGCAGCACGTTCATGGCCTGGTCGTGCGCTTCGGCATGCACCACCGAGGCGCCGTTATCCATGGCGATCTTGGTTGCGGTTGTGAGCTGGCCCTTCAATGTCCCGACGATGAGAAGCCGCATGGTAATCTCCTATTATCTCTTTGGTCGCGCCGTCGATGGCGCGTAAAATCGTTAGTTATCGGCCTTGATGATTTCGGTCATGGTGACGCCGAGCTTTTCCTCGACCAGCACCACTTCGCCGCGCGCCACCAGGCGGTTGTTCACATAGATGTCGATCGCCTCGCCGACGCGGCGGTCGAGTTCGAGCACCGTGCCGGGGCCGAGCTTCAGCAGTTCGCCCACGCCCATCTTCGAGCGTCCGAGCACGGCCGAGACCTGCACCGGCACGTCGAACACCGCTTCGAGATCGGCGGCAATGCGTGTGATGTTCTCTTCCTCGGCATAACCGACATCGCCGTTGATCATCGGATCGCCGGCATTGAGATCGGGAAGCGG
Source organism: Pseudomonadota bacterium (assembly GCA_023451825.1). Classification (GTDB taxonomy): domain Bacteria; phylum Pseudomonadota; class Alphaproteobacteria; order Rhizobiales; family Xanthobacteraceae; genus Tardiphaga. Next base: position 102,879 of record JAEXYA010000024.1, on the reverse strand, counting down.
GACCTGCGGATCACTCATGGTTCAGTCCTCATATCCTTCAATGCCGATTGCGGGACGCCATGTAGCGTCCGACGAGTTCGTTGATCTTGACGTCGATGGAGGCGCGGTCGAGCACCATGCCGCCGTCTGCCCATTCGATCTTGCAATCGCCATTGGCGATGTCTGGTTCCGCGAGAATGACGAGGCGTCCGGGGAAGCCGCTCTGCTTCGCCTGCTTCTCGATACGCTCTTTCGCTTCTTCGTAAAGCGCATCATTGATGCGGATGACCAGATGAGGCGTGGCGACAAGATGGCTGAAGCAGTCATGTACCAGCGCCATGATCTCGATCAGCGGCTCGCGCGCCACCAGCTCGCTGCACAGTTTGCGTGCGACGGCGATGGCGACATCCACCGCTTCGGTTTCCATCTTGGTCTCGATGCCGCTGACGGTTTGCGCGACGGTAGATGCGGCGATGCCGATTTGTTCCAGCGCCAGTGCCATGCGGCGGTCCGCTTCGGCCTTGGCCTCGCGCTGCGCGGCATCGAAGCCGGCACGATAGGCCTGGGCTTCGGCATGGGCGATCTGTTCGGCGATTTCCGCCGGCGTGACGACCGGCGCGCGTCCGTGATCGGGCGCTGCGAAGTCGGTATCGAACAGGAATTTTGCGGGCGTGGCCATCAATACACCAGTTCGTCGTCGGCGCGGTTCTTGGTCAGGACGATTTCGCCCTTGGCAGCGAGATCCTTCGCGAGGTTGACCAGCAGTGCCTGTGCTTCATCGACGTCGCGCAAACGCACGGGGCCAAGCGCAGCCATGTCGTCGGTCAGCATCTTGGCGGCGCGCGACGACATGTTGCCCATAAAGAAGCTGCGCACTTCTTCGTTGGCGCTCTTCAGCGCGATGCCGAGCTTGTCCTTATCGATGTTGCGCATCAGCGTCTGCGCCGAGCCGGCATCGAGCTTGATCAGGTCGTCGAAGGTGAACATCAGCGCCTTGATGCGCTCGGCAGACTCGCGGTTCTCTTCTTCGAGCGAGGTGATGAAGCGCGTCTCGGTCTGACGGTCGAAATTGTTGAAGATCTCGGCCATGACTTCATGGGCGTCGCGGCGACGCGTCTGCGACAGGTTGGACATGAATTCGACGCGCAGCGTCTGCTCGACGCGCTCGATCACTTCCTTCTGCACCGCTTCCATGCGCAGCATGCGGTTGATGACGTCGAGCGCCAGTTCTTCCGGCAGGATGCCGAGCACGCGGGCCGCATGTTCCGACTTCAGCTTGGACAGCACCACGGCAACGGTCTGCGGGTATTCGTTCTTGAGATAGTTGGCGAGAACCTCTTCCTGCACGTTGGAGAGTTTTTCCCACATGTTGCGGCCGGCGGGGCCGCGGATTTCTTCCATGATGCCGTTGACGCGATCGGCCGGCAGATACTGGGTCAGCAGCCGCTCGGTGGCGTCATAGGTGCCCATCAGCGCGCCCGAGGCGGACATGCGCGAGACGAATTCGAGCATCAGGTCTTCGACCGTCTCCGGTTCGATGGTGCCGAGGCTGGACATATGGGACGACAATTCACGGACTTCGTCGTCGTCGAGCAGCGACCACACCTTGCCGCCGTATTTTTCGCCGAGCGCCAGCATCAGGATGGCGGCGCGCTTCGGTCCGCTCAGCGGCTTCGACGGCGCGCGGCCGGCCTGGCGCGCGGCAAGGCCTGCAACGACGCTCTGGATGTCGCTGGTGTTGTCGCCGGTGGTTGCGGGAACTGCTGCCATCACGGTTATGCCGGTTCCTGCAGCCACTGACGCACGATGGCTGCGGTTTCATTCGGATTGCGATCTGCCAGTTCACCGACGCGATGCACCGACTGGGCGTGGACCTGGCCCTGGATGGTGGCGACGTCGATCATGTTGGCGCCGGTTGCTGCGACGAGGGTTTGGCCGTCGGCGCCGACGGTGACATTGTCGGGCAGCGCCATCATGCCGGGCGGCGGCGTCAGCGCGGCGGGCGGTGTTTCCGGGGTCAGGATGCGGCGGACCAACGGGCGGACGACCATAAAGACGACGACCAGGCCGAGCAGCATCATCACGCCAAGCTCGATGACGTTCATCACGTCATCCTTGGTGAATTGCAGATTGCCGAGCAGGCCGGTCGGCTCTGCAGCCAGCGGGGTCGCGGGGCCTTCGGCGAATTTCAGATTGACCACTTCCACCTGGTCGCCGCGCTTCTGGTCGAAGCCGATGGCGGAGCGGACGAGGGTGGCGATGCGATCGAGTTCTTCTTTCGGACGCTGCGTGTAGACCTGCTCGCCCTTTTCATTCTTGGTGTAGCTGCCATCGACCAGCACGGCGACGGAGATGCGATTGACGCGGCCGGCTTCGGTGACTTCGGTCTTGGTGACGCGGGAGATTTCGTAATTGTTGGTCTCTTCCGACTTCTTGCTCTGGTCCTTGGGATTGGTGGTGCCTTGAGTCTGATTGCCGGGGAGTTCGTTGTTGACCGTCACCTGTCCGTCGGCGGCGCCACTTTGCGACTGTTCTTCCCGGCTCTGGCTGGAGCGCAGCACCCGGCCTTCCGGATCGAACTTGTCCGAGGTCTGGGTCACCTTGTTGTAATCGAAATCGGCGGTGAGCTGGACCCGGGCGCGGCCGGAGCCGACCACCGAGGAGACGATCGATTCAACCTGATTGCGCATCCGTTTCTCGAAAGCGGTGCGGCGCTCATCGCCGGCAGCGGTCTCGGCATTGGGATCGGCGGCACCATCGGCGAGCAACTGTCCGGCTTCGTCGACGATCGAGACCCGGTTCGGCTTCAGCCCGTTGACCGCGGAGGCGACCACATGGCGGATCGCCCGGACCTGCTGCTGATCGAGGGTGCCGCGAACGCGGACGACGATGGAGGCCGACGGCTCCGGCATGGTGCGCGAGAACAGCGGGCGTTCCGGCAGCACCAGATGCACGCGCGCCGACTGCACGCGGTCGATCGCCCGGATGGTGCGGGCGAGTTCGCCTTCCAGCGCGCGCAAATGGTTGATGTTCTGAACGAAGCTGGTGGTGCCGAGCGCATCGGACTTGTCGAAGATCTCGTAGCCGACGCCGCCGCCCTTCGGCAGGCCGCCTTCAGCCAGCTTCATGCGCAGGCGTGTGACCTTGTCCTTCGGCACCATGATGGCGGCGCCGTCGTTCCTGATCTCGAAAGGGATCGCCTGGCGTTCCAGGTCCTTGATGATCGCCGAGGAGTCCTCGGTGGAGAGGTCCGTGAACAGCGTCGTCATCTGCGGCGTCGTGACGCGCATGATGATGAAGGCGAAGAAGCCGATCAACGCAACCGTGACGGCGAACATCGCCGCCAGACGCGCAGCGCCGAGACTTTTGAAAAAACTGATCAGACCCTGCACAATCGGCCCCTGAGATTCGGCCTCAGGGACCGACTGGGCAAATTTTGCCGATGTATGGTTTCCAGTTGGTTAACGCCGGTTAACTTTACGCCTTATTGTGGCCAAACGGCAAAAACCGGCTTGCCAGGAGCAAGCCGGTTTTTATCAAACTCGAACCGTTTAGGTTTTGTTTACTGACGATACTGCTGGATACGGGTGGTCCGCAGTCCGGCCAGGCCATGCTGGTCGATGGAGAACTGCCAGGACAGGAACTCGTCCACGGTCAGCGTGTAACGGCTGCAGGCTTCTTCCAGAGAAAGAAGGCCACCTCGGACGGCGGCAACGACTTCGGCCTTACGGCGGATCACCCAGCGCTTTGTACCCGGCGCGGGCAGATCGGCAATTGTTAATGGGCTGCCGTCAGGCCCGATGACGTATTTGACCCTCGGGCGATGGGGTTCTGTCATGGCGTACTCACACTACTCTCAACCACTGAACTCACTGAAACAAGCTACGCCCGCCGGCTTAAAATATGCCTAATCCCACAACTCCAATGCGAATAGACTTTATGAAAGGGTTTGTTGACGATTTGGGAAAGGGGAGGAGAGGTTCAATCGCGCCCCGTCAGGGGACGGTGTGCGGCGAAGAACGGAGGATGGGTTGAGCGCAGCGAAGACCCATCGATATCATGCGCAGGCGGTGATGGGTTATCGCTGCGCTCAACCCATCCTACGATTGCTCTACAATTGCTCGCGACCGCCGGATGACCGGTTTAGGTGGTCGGGGTTTCCGGTGTGGTCGGCGTCGTCGGTACCGTAGTCGGGCGCACCACGCGCTTGATCTTGTCGACGGTGTAGTTCGCGCCATTGATCGACAGCAACGCCGGGCTGGCCGACAGATCGACGGAATCGACGATGCCCTGCACTTCCGTGGAGATGGCGACGTCGCGGCCGTTATTGTCTTTGGCGGTTGCGGTCAGCGTGTAGGAACCTTCCGGATATTGCACGCCGTCATTGCCCTTGCCGTCCCAGACAAATGTGCCCTGGCCGGACTGCAGCGAATATTTGCCGCTATAGACGACGTTGCCGGCCGCATTCGTGATGCTGATATCCGCCGTCGATTCTTTATCGGCGAGCAGATTCCAGGTCGCTGACGTCTTGAACTGTGCGGTCGAGCCGTCGACGGCGACATTGTTGCCGACATAGACCAGCGCTTGGGTCGCCTGCGTCGCCTTTTCCATCTCCACCAGCGACTTCATATAGTCGTTCGACTTCAGCTGCTGTTCGACCTGGGCGAATTGCACGAGCTGCTGGGTGAACTGGTTGGTGTCGAGCGGATCCAGCGGGTTCTGGTTTTGCAGCTGCGTGGTGAGCAGCGTCAGAAATGTCTGGAAGTTATCGGCGAGACCCGTTGTCGAGCTCGCACTAGTGCTCGTATTCGTCGAGGTCGAGGTGCCGGAGACGACTGGGTTCGAGTAGGTCGCATCAACTGCCATGGATCACTCCTCAGATACTGATATCGACACCGCCATTCGCCCCATACATGCGGCCATAGCCGCGTGCTGCAGGGGCGACGGTGACGGTGTCGTCGTCATTGATGGTGAGACGGTGCATCTGGCGGCCGGACTGGTCGCCATTCTGCTGCTGTTGTTGCTGCGGAGACTGGTCGCGCAGCGAGAACTGCAAGCCGCTGTCGTTGGTCTTCAAGCCGGCCTGTTCGAGTGCACGCTGCAATTGCGGCGCGTCCTGGCGCAGCATGGTCAGCGTTTCCGGCTTCTCGACCGTGAGATGCGAGGTGACATTGCCGTGCTTGTCGACTTCGAGGCGCACATCGATGCGGCCGAGCTCGGCGGGATCGAGACGGATGTCGAATGAGGTCTTGCCGGCCTTGGCCGACGTCGCGATCTCGACCGCGACGCCTGCAAGCGGCACGGGCGGATTGGCTGCGACCTGCGGCTGCAATTGCTGAGCGGCCGCAGCGGTGTTGGCCGCCTGCAGATGAGTCGGCTGCGGCAGCGGCGTGCTGGTGGGCGCCGCCTGATCGAATGCTGCCGTTTGTGGCTGTTCGGTGCGATGCGCGCGACCTTGCTCGGTCACAGGCTTTGCATCGATGCTCGCGTCGGCATTCGCATCGGGCTTCGGCGCTTCGGCGGAAGGCTGATCCGTTTTGGCTTCAGTGGTCGGCTTCGATGCGATGGCGGTGTCGGTTTGCGTCGTGAGCGTCGAAGCGTCGGTCTCGCCTTCGGGCTTGGCTTCACCGGTTGGCGTTGCGGTCTTTGTCGTTTCGCCTTCGATCTTCTTCGCATCTTTCGTTGCGGCAGGCATTGCACCCGCGATCAACGCCGCGAAAGTCGCTTCGCCTTCAACAGACGTTTCGGTTGGCAAAGCGGCGGTCTCGGGTGCGGCGACTTCGCCGGCATCGAGCTTGGCCTTCAAGGCAGCAGCTGCTGCGATGGCGAGCGGCTGCGCGCTTCCGGTGGTGTCCGGCGTTGCGGGGGCAGTCGTCGCTTCGGTGGCTGGCGGTGTGGACGTCGCAACTGCGACGGGCACGATTTCGAGCTGGGTGGTCGCGACGGTGGTGTCCGAATTCGTGTTTTCGGCGGCTGCGCCGTCGCTTGTGGCATCCTTGTGGCCGTCAGCGGAATCGGCTTTTGAATCAGTGGCTTGACCGGATTTTGCCGGCTTGTCGTCCTTGCGCGTGGTTTTGCTTTCCTGCCGCGTATCTGTTGCGGCATCGGTGCGGCGGCCTTGCGGCGTCGCAGAGGCACGATCATCGCGGCGATCGGCGGCTTTCGGACGGTCGGCGACCGGGCGATCGTCGCGTCGGGCGGGCGGCTGGATGTCAGGACGGGCAGTCGGGGCGGGCGCGACGTCGGTCTCCGAGGTCTTCTGGTCGACCAGCGAGCCGAAATGATCCGACACGGACGTTGCATCGTCGCGCGCGGACTTGGTGCGCGCGGACTGCAGCAGCAGGGCAGAGGCGATATCGGATGCAACGCTAACCACGGGCGGCCTTTCGAGAACGGTTCCAGCTCTCTTTCAGCAAGGACCGGGCCAGTGGTGTATGTCTCTACAGAGTCTATATGTATCAATGGGTTAGTCGAAGTTCGGGTGGGGATGCACAGGCCGTTCCGCCGCTCCGTTTCTGCCCGGCGGCAAGATTTGCCGTTCCTATCCGGTCCAGTGCGATTGATTGAGCGCAACGCCGCCTATATTAAAGTGCACTATCCCAGCCATCGTCGGACCTCGCTTAAGTTCCGGGATTGCCTCGTGTTTTCCGATCGCTTGCGGGCGATCACAGCCCATGGCCTTGAACCATGCTCAACAGTCTCGATCTCGAAGGTCGTCCGGAGGACACCCGCGTCGTTGTCGCCATGTCCGGCGGCGTCGACTCGTCGGCCACGGCTGCGCTGTTGAAGTCGCAGGGTTATGACGTTGTCGGTATTACGCTGCAGCTTTACGATCATGGCGCCGCGATGCATCGCAAGGGCGCCTGCTGTGCGGGGCGTGACATTCATGATGCGCGCGATGTGGCGGAGCGGATCGGGATTCCGCATTATGTCCTCGATTACGAGTCCAAGTTTCGCGAGCAGGTGATCGACAATTTTGCGGCGAGCTACGCGCTGGGTGAAACGCCGGTGCCGTGCATCGAATGCAATCGCTCGGTGAAGTTCAAGGATCTGCTGGCGACCGCGCGCGAACTTGGCGCGCAGGCTTTGGCGACCGGACACTATGTAGCGTCGCGCCATCTCGGTAACGGCTCGCGCAGTATGGTGTGTGCGGCGGATTCCGATCGCGACCAGAGCTACTTTCTGTTCGCCACCACGCAGGAGCAGCTCGATTATCTGCGCTTCCCGCTCGGTGACATGAGCAAGCCGCAGACGCGCGAACTGGCGCGGCAGTTCGGCCTGTCGGTTGCCGACAAGCAGGACAGCCAGGACATCTGCTTCGTGCCGACCGGCCGCTATACCGATATCGTCGAGCGCCTGAAGCCCAATGCAATGGAGCCCGGCGACATCGTCGATACCGATGGCCATGTCATCGGCCGCCATAACGGCATCGCGAATTTCACCATCGGCCAGCGCCGCGGCCTCGGCATCGCAGCCTCCGCACCGCTTTACGTCATCCGTCTCGATGCGGAGACGCGTCGCGTCGTCGTCGGTCCGCGCGAGGCGCTGCGCATGCACAAAATAGCGCTGCGCGACGTCAACTGGATCGGCGGCGGCCATATCGATGCTGCTATCGGTACTGGCCTCGAACTGTTCGTCCGCGTGCGCTCCACGCGTCCGCCGCAGCCGGCCTGGCTGCGCAAGACCGAGGCGGGCTACGAGGTCGAGCTGGTCGGCGGCGAGGAGGGCGTGTCGCCCGGCCAGGCCTGCGTGTTCTACGATGCGCAATCAGGCCAGGCTCGCGTGCTCGGCGGCGGCTTCATCAAGAGCGCTGCGGCGAAAAGCACTGTCGGATCGGCCGCACGCAATGCTAGTGTGCCCGACGTCGCAGCGATGCGCGTCTAAGGAGTTCAAGGCAGGGGCATGGCTGGCGATATCGACCGCGCGGGGGTCGCGAAGGCTTACGGGCGCTGGGCGCCGATCTACGACATGGTGTTCGGCAAGGTGTTCGATGAAGGTCGTCGCTCGACCATCGCCGAAGCCGATCGCATTGGCGGCCGCGTGCTCGATGTCGGCATCGGCACCGGCCTGTCGCTGCTTGATTACAAGCCCACCACACGAATCTGCGGCGTCGATATTTCCGAGCCGATGCTCCGTCGCGCCTATGAGCGCGTGCGCAAGCACAATCTCACCAATGTCGAATCGCTGGCGGTGATGGATGCGAAACATCTCGCTTTCCCCGACAATCATTTCGATGCCGTGGTGGCGCAATATGTGATCACCGCGGTGCCGGACCCGGAAGCGACGCTGGATGATTTCATCCGCGTGCTGAAGCCGGGCGGCGAGCTCATCCTGGTCAATCACATCGGCGCCGAAAGCGGCCCGCGTAAATTGTTCGAACTGGCCTTTGCGCCGCTGGCACGTCGTCTCGGCTGGCGTCCGGAATTTCCGTGGGCGCGGCTGGTGAACTGGGCCAAAGGCCATGGCGGCGTGTCACTCGCCGAGCGCCGCCCGATGGCGCCGATGGGGCATTTCTCGCTGATTAGATATGTGAAGGCGTGAGTCTTCTCCCTCCCCCAAGCGGCGCAGCCGCGCAGTGGGGAGGGTGGATCAAAGCGAGCGTTCAGCGAGCTTTGAGACGGGTGGGGTGCTTCCCCACACTTCGACGTCACGTGGGGCTCCCCACCCGGCGCTACGCGCCACCCTCCCCACTGCGCCGCTACGCGGCTTGGGGGAGGGAGACCATCGGCTTCGGCGTGTTTTTAAGGAACATCCCGCCTTGCCGGCTGTTTTCTCCGCATGAGCATCAATCGTACGCTTCTCATTGCGAGCTTCGTACTCGCCGGCTCCGGCGCGGCCATCGCGCAGGCGCCGCCTGCGCCCGCCACGCCGCCGGCGCAGACTGCGCCGCCGGCTGCCGATCGTGCCAATGCGAATTGCACGCCGACGCAGACAACGCCGCAGGGCAATATCACCGCGGATCCGAATGGAAAGAGTTCGGAAAATCTCGGCGACAAACTCGCAAAATCCGACGGCGTGCTGTGCCCGCCGAGCAATGTCGATCCCGCCATGCGCGCGCCGTCGCCAAAATCGGATAACAGCAACACGCCGGTGATCCCGCCGCCCGGCAGCCCCGGCGGCGATCCGAGCATTCGTCCGAAGTAATTCCCGACGCAGCGTCATCTTCCGCACTGGTCGCGTCGTGCGCGAAGGATGACGCCTCGGCATTGGTATCCGGCGGCATGTTGCGGCCGGCCTGCCCGATGGTCTTCCGCAATCTTGCGATTATTCTTACCAGGCGGAAAACGCCTGTATTTCGGTACATAACGACCGCATGCAGAAACGTTCCGACATGAAATCGGCGAACCATAGGTAGGCTTCGGCATGCGCGACCCGCGACCGCGCGAAATATGAATCAAATTTTACGAATTGGTCGTGATCGAATTAACGCAAGTTGTATCGGCTCGATTGTAGAAGCGCGGCATTGGTTTATCTAAGAGCCATCCGCTTTTGGTCACGGACCGAGTCGAGGTTCAATGCGCGTCGCTGTCGTACATGATTGGCTCTACACGCTGGGCGGTGCCGAACAGGTGCTGCGCGAAATCCTGAATTGCTATCCGGACGCGGAAGTCTTCACGCTGTTCGACGCATTGTCGCCGGAAGATCGCGACAAGATCGGCATCAGGAAAAAGACGCATACGAGCTTCCTGCAGCGGATGCCGTTCATCAAGACCAAGCATCGCGCCTATCTGCCTTTGATGCCGATCGCCATCGAGCAGTTCGACCTGTCCGGCTACGATGTGGTGATCTCGTCGAGCTACGCGGTCGCCAAGGGTGTCATCACCGGACCCAACCAGCTTCACGTGTCCTATGTGCATTCGCCCATGCGTTACGCCTGGGATCTGCAGCACGCCTATCTCAACGAAGGCGGCTATACGGCCGGCATCAAGGGCGCGCTCGCACGCGCGCTGCTGCATCGAATCCGCATCTGGGATGTGCGGACGGCACACGGGCCGGATGCGATGCTCGCCAATTCCAACTTCATCGCCAAGCGTATCAAGAAGGTCTATGGCCGCGATGCGAAGGTGATCTATCCGCCGGTGACGCTGTCGAAACTGCCGAAGCCGCTGCCGGTGGGGGACCATTTCCTCGCGGCCAGTCGTCTCGTGCCGTACAAGAAGATCGAGGCCGTCATTCAGGCTTTCAATTCCATGCCCGATCAGAAGCTGATCGTGGCCGGCGACGGGCCGGAGGCGGAACGGCTGAAGGAAATGGCCGGGCCGAATGTGTCTTTTGCCGGCTTTGTCAGCGATGAGAAGCTGCGCGAATTGATGGGCACGGCACGTGCTTTCGTCTTCGCAGCAGAAGAGGACTTTGGCATCATCGTCGTCGAGGCGCAGTCCGAGGGCGCACCGGTGTTGGCGTTGGGCCGCGGCGGCGCGCGCGAGACGGTGTCGGCGTCACCGGATTTGCGCACCGGCATGTTCTTCGATGCCAACGAGCCGGAGGCGATCGCGGCCTGCGTGCGCGCCTTCATCGCGCGCGAGCATGAATTCTCCCGCGAGGTCTGCCGCGCCCACGCACAGAAATTCTCGGCGGATCATTTCCGCACGGAGTTGACGACCTTCGTGAACGACAACATGAAGAATTTCACCGGCGAGCGGCGGCGCAACCGCGGGCCGGCGCCGGACGGCAGCAATTTCAAGCGCCGCTGGAGCGATACGCAAGACAGCGGACGTGTGCCGGAAGAAGGCGATCGCCGCGCGCGCGGGTGATGCTGTGATGTAGGGTGGGCAAAGCGTAGCGTGCCCACCGTTAAGTGTACGGCTGGTGAAGGTGGGCACGCTGCGCGTTGCCCACCCTACAATTCAACGAGCTACGCATCCGCCTTCGTCACCGGTGTATAATCCGGAAACTGCGCCATGAACGCGTCCTTCACCGCCTTGAGCTGCGCGATGCTTGTCTTCAATTCGCGGATACGGCGCTGGCCGTTCTGGATCTCGGTCTCGAACAGATCGAGGTGATGGCTGTCGAGGCTCTCGCGCGTCAGATATTCGTCGTCGCCATTGCCGAAGGTGACAGCGGCGCGCGCCAGCACATCATCGACGCGTTTCATCAGGCCGGCCTGTTCGGCCTCTGCGCTGGACAGTGCCTGGTCGATCGCGCCGAACACGGCATCGAGGCGCTCGCGATCGGTTTCGGCATCGCGCTCCGGCGAGCGGGCGCGGAATTCGCGGTCGCCGACAATGCTGCGGACAAAGGTCTGGGCGCGTGAACGCAGGAATGTCTGGAACATGGCATGTCCATTCGATCCCACAGCGGCATGCTGCGCGATGCCGCAGTGTGCCCGGTCATGGTGAGGAAGAGGTTAAGGAATTGGGGAACTCCGTGCCCTCATGGTGAGGAGGCGCCTCTTTGGCGCCGTCTCGAACCATGAGATGGGCGGGCTGTGGCGTGTGCCGCCATCCTTCGAGACGCCGCTTCGCGGCTCCTCAGGATGAGGGATGGAGGACGTAGGATGGGTTGAGCGAAGCGATACCCATCACCACAAGCGCCGGATCGTGCGGTGATGGGTATCGCTCCGGCGCGTGCGCGCCTGCGCTCAACCCATCCTACGAGGTCGGAGCATCCTCGCAAAACGTCGCGATCGCCACATCGATACGCTTGTGCAAGGCGCGGCGATTGACGCGGTAGGTGTCGTCCACCATCAGGCGGAAATGGTCGTTGCTGAACACCGCGCCCAGCATCATGTCCGCCACGGTCTGAGCCGGTATGTCGCGCAGCGGCGGCTTGATCTGCACGCGCTTGACGCAGGTGACGATCCCCTCGGAGCCGCTGTTGAAGATCACCTCGCTGAAAATCGTGGCAAGCGCGGGCGATTGCCGCCGCTCGGCGATGAGAAGGCGATGCAGCGCTATTTCCTCGGGCATCAGGACGATATCGGCAATCTTGCGCAACGCGCGGCGGAGGTCTTCGAGCGCGGATGCGTGGGTCTGCGGCGCATCGAGAAACGCGAACCGCTGCAGATTGGCCGTCAGCATCGCGCGGAACAGGTCGCTCTTGCTGTCGAACAGCTTGTACAGCGTCTTCTTCGACATGCCGGCGGCGCTGGCGATGTCGTCCATGGTGGTTGCAGCAAAACCCTTCTCGCCGAATGTGGCTTTGGCGACGCCCAGCAACTGCGCGATGCGCTCGGCAGAGGGGCCGGTACCAGGGGCTGGCATTGTCATGCGCGGGTCATTTTGCTGCGGCAAAACGCGCCCCCGCGGCTTCCTTGCGCCGGCTGATGCAACCATTGAACTTTCACTCCGTTATATGAGCCGCTTCACAAACGCTTGAGCGGGTCTCACCTGGCGGGCGCTTGACTTCGCGGGAGGAAACTAGCAAGTTTCCTGAGCGGAAACCAGAGAGTTTCCCAACATTTCTCACGGCCACGTCAACGGCGCTTGTATTGCGACGGTGTCGTGCGCCGTTTTTGCATTGGTGATGGTAATGACGTCTGCTCTTGCTCGCTCACTGGTCGTCCTCGGCTTTCTCGCGCTCGCCGGATGCGGCAAGCCCGCCCAGGAAGCGAAGGCACCGCCGCCGCCGGAAGTCGGCGTGATGGCACTGAAGCCGCAGGAAGCTGCGATCTCCACCCTTCTGCCGGGCCGCGTCGTCGCGCATCAAGTCTCGGAAGTGCGTCCGCAGGTGACCGGCATCTTGACCAAACGCGTCTTCACCGAAGGCGCCGAGGTGAAGGAAGGTGAGCTGCTCTACGAGATCGATCCCGTGCAATATCAGGCGGCGCTGGAAAGCGCCGAGGCCGCCGTGTTGAAAGCGCAGGCCAATCTTGCGCTGGTCAAGCTGGTCGCCGATCGCAAGAGCCAGTTGCTCAAGACCAATGCAGCGAGCCAGCAGGACGTCGACAGCGCCATGGCCAGCTACAAGCAGGGCGAGGCCGATCTGAAATCGGCGGAAGCCAATCGCGACACCGCGGCGATTGCGCTGGATCGCACCAAGGTGCTGGCGCCGATCTCCGGCCGCATCGGCAAATCCATGATCACGCCGGGCGCGCTGGTGACCGCGAGCCAGGCCAATGCGATGACCACGATCCAGCAGCTCGATCCCGTCTATGTCGATCTCGACCAGGCGACCTCGGAGATGGAGCGGATCCGCAGCGAACTTGCGACCGGACGATTGAAACGGCCGGCCGGCGGCGTCGAGATCGAGCTGGTGCTCGAGAACGGCAAAGTGCATCCGCAGAAGGGCAAATTTGGTTTCACGGATTCCAGCGTCAACGAGACCACGGGCTCGGTGTCCACGCGCGCGATCTTCGCCAATCCGGAGCGCAACCTGCTGCCGGGCATGTATGTGCGTGCGCGCGTGATCGCCGGTGTCGATCCGAAGGCGATCCTGATTCCGCAGCGCGCGGTATCGCGCAATCCGCGCGGCGAGGCGATCGCGATGTTCGTCGACAAAGACAACAAGGTCGAGCAACGCGTGCTGAAGGTCGCGCAGGCGATCGGGCCGAACTGGCTGGTGGATGACGGCGCCAAAGAAGGCGACCGAGTCATTCTCGACGGGTTGCAGAAGGCCAAGCCGGGCGTGGTGGCGAAGACCATCGATGTCACCGTTGATCCCAAGACCGGCCTGACCAAGACGCCGGGCAAGGAAGCCAATGCGGCCGGTGCGACCGAGACGCGCAAGGACTGATCGATCATGTCGCATTTTTTCATCAAGCGGCCCATCTTCGCATGGGTGCTCGCGATCCTGATCATGTTCGGCGGCTTGCTCGCCATTCTCGGTCTGCCCATCGCGCAATATCCGCAGATCGCGCCGACGGTGATCACCATCACCGCGAACTATCCCGGTGCGAATGCGACGACAGCCGAAAACTCGGTGACCAAGGTCATCGAGCAGAACATGACCGGCGTCGATTACCTGCAATATATGTCGTCCTATTCGACCTCGACCGGCGTGGTGCAGATCTCGATCACCTTTACCAATGAGGCCAATCCCGACATCGCGCAGGTCCAGGTGCAGAACAAGCTGCAGTTGGCCACGCCGCTGTTGCCGCAAGTCGTTCAGCAGCAGGGCATCAAGGTCGTCAAATCGTCGTCGAGCTTCCTGATGGTGCTCGGCTTCGTCTCCGAAGACGGCTCGATGAATGCGAGCGACATCGCCGACTATGTGGCCAGCACCATCAACGAGCCGATCAGCCGCGTCTCCGGCGTGGGGCAAGTGCAGCTGTTCGGCGCCGAATATGCGATGCGCATCTGGCTCGATGCGGAGAAGCTGACCAAATATAACCTGATGCCGGGCGACGTGACCCAGGCGATCCAGTCGCAGAACACCCAGGTGACGGCGGGCCAGCTCGGCGGCTTGCCGGCCGTGAGCGGGCAGCAGCTCAATGCGACCATCACCGCGCAGAGCCGGTTGCAGACCATCGAGCAGTTCCAGGACATCATCCTGCGCACCTCGACCTCGGGCCAGACCGTGCGGCTGAAGGATGTCGCGCGTGTTGAACTCGGCTCGAAGAGCTATGACGCGGTGGCGCGCTACAACACCAAGCCCGCGGCCGGCATGGGCATCTCGCTGGCCACCGGCGCCAATGCGGTGGCGACCTCGGAAGGCGTGAAGGCACGCATCAACCAGCTCACGGCCAACATGCCGGCGGGGCTGAAGGTGATCTATCCCTACGACACCACGCCCTTCGTGAAGCTGTCGATCGAGAAGGTGGTGCACACGCTGTTCGAAGCCGTCGTGCTCGTCTTCCTCGTGATGTTCCTGTTCCTGCAGAGCTGGCGCGCGACCATCATCCCGACGATCGCGGTGCCGGTGGTGCTGCTCGGCACGTTCGGCATTCTCTCCATCGCCGGCTACTCCATCAACACGCTGACCATGTTCGCCATGGTGCTGGCGATCGGCCTCTTGGTCGACGACGCCATCGTGGTGGTGGAGAACGTAGAGCGCGTGATGGAGGAAGAGGGCCTGTCGCCACGCGAGGCGACAGAGAAATCGATGAACGAAATCACCGGCGCGCTGGTGGGCATCGGCGTGGTGCTGTCGGCGGTGTTCGTGCCGATGGCGTTTTTCTCCGGCTCGGTGGGCATCATCTACCGGCAATTCGCGTTGACCATCGTCTCGGCCATGGTGCTGTCGGTGCTGGTGGCGCTGATCCTGACGCCGGCGCTGTGCGCGACGATCCTGAAGAAGCCGGAAAAAGGCCATCACGAGAAGCGCGGCTTCTTCGGCTGGTTCAACCGCAATTTCGATCGTGCCTCCAGCGGCTATCAGTCCAGCACCGGCAGCCTCGTGAAGCGGCCGGCGGCAGCGCTGGTGGCCTTCGCGGCGGTGGTCGCCGCCATGATCTTCCTGTTCGTGCGATTGCCGTCGTCGTTCCTGCCGACCGAAGATCAAGGCACGATCATCACGCTGGTGCAGTTGCCCGTCGGCGCCACGGCGGGCCGTACGCTCGACGTGATCCAGCAGGTCGAGAAGCAATATATGGAGAATGAGAAGGACACCGTGCAGGGCGTGTTCGCCGTGCAGGGCTTCTCCTTCGCCGGACAGGGGCAGAATGTCGGCCTCGCTTTCGTCAGCCTGAAGCCGTTCGCGCAGCGTGCCGATCATGCGAAATCCGCGCAGATGGTGGCGCAGCGCGCGATGGGCGCATTCTCCAAGATCCGCGATGCGATGGCCTTCGCCGTGCTGCCGCCGTCGCTGCCGGGCTTCGGCAACGCGTCGGGCTTCGACTTCTATCTGCAGGATAGCGGCAATGCCGGCCATGAAGAGCTGCTGAAGACCCGCAACCAGCTGCTCGGTGCGCTGGCGTCGGATCCGCGCATCTCGCAGCCGCGCCCGAACGGCCAGGACGACACGCCGCAATTCAATCTCGATATCGATCAGGCCAAGGCGACGGCGCTCGGTGTCAATCTCACCGATCTCAACACCACGCTGTCGGCGGCGTGGGGCGGCGCTTACGTGAACGACTTCATCGATCGCGGCCGCGTCAAGCAGGTCTATGTGCAGGGCGAGGCCGCCTTCCGCATGGACACCAACGACATCGGCAAGTGGTATGTCCGCAATTCGTCGGGATCGATGGTGCCGTTCTCGGCCTTCGCCACCAGCCGCTGGAGCTATGGCTCGCCGCGGCTGGAGCGCTACAACGGCGTCGCCGCCGTGCAGATCCAGGGCCAGCCATCGCCGGGCACCAGCTCCGGCACGGCGATGGCCGCGGTGGACGAGCAGATGAAGAAGCTGCCGGCCGGCTATACGCATGAATGGACCGGCTTGTCGTTCCAGGAAAAACTCACCGGCAGCCAGACGCTGTATCTCTATGCGATCTCGGTGCTGATCGTGTTCCTGTGTCTCGCCGCGCTCTATGAGAGCTGGTCGATTCCGTTCGCGGTGATGCTGTCGGTGCCGATCGGTATTCTCGGTGCGCTCGGGGCCGCGACCTTGTTCGGGCAGAGCAACGACGTCTATTTCCAGGTCGGCTTGCTCACCACCATCGGCCTCGCGGCGAAGAATGCGATCCTGATCGTCGAGTTCGCCATCGAGCAGCAACAGAAGGGCCTGTCGCTGATCGAGGCGACCTTGCATGCAGCACGTCAGCGCCTGCGACCGATCCTGATGACCTCGATGGCCTTCGTGCTCGGCGTGCTGCCGCTCGCTTTGGCCACCGGCGCCGGCTCGGCGAGCCAGAATGCCATCGGCATCGGTGTTGCCGGCGGCATGGTGGCGGCAACGGTGCTTGGCGTGTTCTTCGTGCCGGTGCTCTATGTGCTGGTGCGCAGGATCTTCCCGGGCAGTGCGAAATCGAGCAACGCGCCACAGGCGCATCCGGCAGCTACTCCTGCGGAGTGACCTGGGCGCATCCAGCGTGTACATCATCCCGAACACATTGTTTCGGGATGACACATGCAGGGGCTGGACTGGGATCTGCTGCGCACCTTCTCCGTGATCGCGGGGGAGGCGAGCCTCACGCGTGCCGGCGCGCTGCTGAAAGTCAGCGCGCAGACGGTGAGCCGGCGGCTCGCCGAACTTGAATCGATCACCGGTGTCCGCCTGATCGCGCGCTCGCTGGAAGGCTATTCGCTGACCCCGGCGGGTGAACGCCTCAGCAAGCAGCTCGACGGCATGCGGCTGGAAGCCGTGCGGATCGAATCCGTGATCGCGGAAATCCGTGACAAGCCTGTCGGCAATGTCCGTCTGTCGATCACCGAGGTGCTGTCCGGCCCATGGCTGATGGGCGCCATCGGCGAATTCAATCGCCGCTATCCCGACATCATGCTGGAAATCCGCGTCGACGGCTGGCCGGCGTCGGTGCGGCGGCGCGAGGCGGATATCGTCTTGCGGCTATATGGACCGGGCAATGAAAATCTGGTCGGCCGCAAGGTGGGGCGCCTCGGCGTCGGCGTCTACGCCTCAAAAGCCTATGCGCGTGCGCATGGATTGCCAAAGACGCGCGAGGAATGGGAGGGCCACAGCTCCATCGGTCTCGTCGGCGAGGGGCCACTGATGGAGTGGTTCGAAAGCGTCTCGCGGCACTCGCGACGGGTGCTGCAATGCTCATCCAATACGGATCTGATGGCGGCGGCGCGCGCCGGACTCGGCTTCGCACCGCTGATGTGCATTTCCGGCGACATCGACAAGTCGCTGGTGCGCGTGCTGCCTGAAAAGCTGCGCAGCTCCACGGAGATCTGGATGCTGTCGCATCCCGATCTGGTGGATGCGCCGCAGATCCGGGCGGTGCTGGATTTCATTGCTGAGCAGGCGAAGAAGGATCAGGCGCGGTTGCTGGGGTAGTGCCAGCACAGCGCTCTTCTTCTCCCTCTCCCGCCTAGCGAAGCGAAGCTTCGCGCGGGCGGGGGAGGGCCGGGGTGGGGGCAGCCACAAACTCCGACGTCACGTGGGGCACCCCCACCCTGACCCTCCCCCGCAAGAGCGGGAGAGGGGACACTGCTGCCGTCGCGTAAACGAGTGCCCAAATCTGGCGGATAGCATCTCCACATTTGAACCTCTCCCGTCCCCCATTTCCCGTTATCATCCCTTCAACTCAAATCCGGGATGGAAACCACCATGTCTTTGCCCTCGATCTTCGCCAACCGCCTCTCCGTGCCCGTGATGGGTTCGCCGCTGTTCCTCGTCTCCGGGCCGGAACTGGTCATCGCCCAATGCAAGGCTGGCATCGTCGGTTCGTTCCCGGCACTGAACGCGCGCCCTGTCTCCGTGCTCGGCGAATGGCTCACGCGGATCGAAAACGAACTCGGCGAATACGCCGCGAAGAATCCGCATCTCCCCGTCGCGCCCCACGCGGTGAACCAGATCTGCCATCCCTCCAATGATCGCCTGCATGCGGATATGGAGATCTGCGTGAAGCACAAGGTGCCGGCGATCATCACCAGCCTGCAGCTGCCGCAGTCCATCGTCGATGCCGCGCATTCCTATGGCGGCAAGGTGTTCCACGATGTCACCACCATCCGCCATGCGCGCAAGGCGGCCGAGATGGGCGTCGATGGCCTGATCCTCGTTTGCGCCGGCGCCGGCGGCCATGCCGGAACGCTGTCGCCTTTCGCGCTGCTGCGCGAAGTGCGCCAGTGGTTCGACGGCACGATCCTGCTGTCGGGCTCCATCGCCGATGGCTATGGCATTGCCGCGGCACAGATGATGGGCGCCGACATGGCCTATATGGGCACGCGCTTCATCGCCACGCAGGAAGCGAATGCGGTGGACGGTTACAAGCAGTCGCTGATCGACTATGCGGCGGGCGATATCGTCTACACCAACCTGATCACCGGCGTGCACGGCAATTATCTGGCGCCATCGCTGACGGCTGCGGGTCTTGATCCGGCCAACCTGCCGGTCTCCGACAAGTCGAAGATGAATTTCGGCTCCGGCGGCAACACCAAGGCGAAGGCGTGGAAGGATATCTGGGGCGCCGGGCAAGGCCTCGGTTCGATCAAGGATGCGCCGGCCGTGGCTACGGTCGTCGCGCGGCTGCGCGAAGAATATGATCAGGCCATCGCCGACTTCGGCGGCAAGCAGGTGGTCGCAAAACCCGCGGTCGCGGCTTGATGATGGAACGTCCCGGCAGCGCAGCCGCCGCACGTTTCGCAAAGACCATTCGCCCGCGTCTGTCGGTGCCGCTGATCGCGGCGCCGATGTTTCGCGTGTCGGGGCCCGATCTCGTCATTGCCGCCTGCAAGGCCGGCGTCATCGGTGCGTTCCCGACGGCGAACTGCCGCAGCGATGCGGAATTTGCGGAGTGGCTGCAGCGCATCGCCGGTGCGCTGGGGCCGGATGATGCGCCATATTGCCCGAACCTGATCATTCGCCGCGAGACGCTGCATGAGGATGTGGCTGCGGTGATCCGGCAAGGTTGCGAGATGGTGATCACCAGCGTCGGGCCGCCTGACGCGGTGGTGCCGCCGCTGCGTGAAGCGGGCTGCATGGTGTTCGCGGATGTCGCGTCCATCCGCCACGCGAAGAAGGCGATCGCGGCGGGTGTCGATGGCCTGATCCTGCTGACTGCAGGTGCAGGCGGGCAGACCGGGTGGGTCAACGGCTTTTCGTTCGCGCGCGCCGTGCGCGCGTTCTGGGATGGGCCGATGGTGCTGGCGGGCGGCGTCTCCGATGGCGAGGCCGTGTTTGCCGCCGAAGTGCTGGGCTGCGATCTCAGCTACATGGGCACAAAATTCATCGCCACCGACGAAAGCATGGCGGAGCCGGATTACAAGGCGATGCTGGTATCGTCGGAGCTCGATGACATCCTGCTGTCCCGCGCCTTTACCGGTCTTGAGACCAATACGCTGATCCCGTCCATCGTCGCCGCCGGTCTCGATCCGAACAACCTGCCGACGGACATGACCAAGGAGCGCGCCGACGCGCTGTATGGCCGCAACGGGACGTCCGGCGTGAAGCGCTGGCGCGATACCTGGAGCGCCGGTCATTCGGTGTCCGGTGTTCATGCCGTGGAGCCTGTCGCCACGCTGGTTGCGCGAACGCGCGATCAATATCACGCTGCGCGCGATGCGACGTTGAAGCGGTTGAACACGAAGCCGTAGGATGGGTTGAGCGCAGCGAAAACCCATCAGCCGAGCCTGCCACGACGAACAGAGATGGGTTTTCGCGAAGACGCTCAACCCATCCTACGAAGAAAAAACAGGGCGGAAGCGATGAGCGTGCATGAATCTCCCACCAACTTTGCGCTGACCGCGCGCGCGCTGCTACGTCACGGCCGCGGCATCGCGTTCAAGACGAAGACGGTGGAATGGACCGGCGCCGCGACGCTGGAATTTGTCGCACGCGCGCAGCGGCTGCTGGCCGCGAGTGGCGTGACGCCGACTTCGACTGTCGGGCTGCTCACCTCGAACCGTGCGGAGACCTGGTGTTTCGGCATCGCCGCGCAGGGGCTGGGCGCCAAGGTGACGTCGCTGCATGCGCTCGGCTCGGCGGAGGCGCATCGCTTTCAACTTGAGGATTCTGAAGCCGTTGTGCTGGTGCTCGACTCATCGCATTATCTCGCGCGTGGCGCTGAATTGCAGGCCGCGCTGCCCGATTTGAATATCCTCACGCTCGGGCCGGCGCCTTACGGCACCGATGCTCTTGCTGCCATCGAGGCTGGCGGTACGGCGTCGATCTCGGATCTCTCGCAGCCGCATATGATCGCATCGCTGAACTACACCGGCGGCACCACCGGCCGCGCCAAGGGCGTGCTGCGTTCCTCCGGCGCCATGGCGGCGATGGCGGCCAGCGTGCTCAGCGAATTCGAGTTGCCCAGCATTCCACGCTATCTCGCGGTGGCGCCGATCAGCCATGTGTCGGGCACCAATGTGGTGCCGACACTTTTGCGCGGCGGCACCGTGCATCTGCTCGACAAGTTCGATCCGGAAGTTTTGCTCGCCACTATCGCGAAGGAGCGGATCAACTTTACGCTGATGGTGCCGACCATGATCTATGGCGTGCTCGATCATCCCGGCATCGACAAGCATGATCTATCGTCGCTCGAACTGCTGCTGTACGGCGCTTCGGCGATGTCGCCGAACCGGCTGCGCGAAGGCATCGAGCGACTAGGCCCGGTGTTCTCGCAGCTCTATGGCCAGACCGAATGCTATCCGATCGCCACGCTGCCGAAGCGCGATCATGATCTCAAGCGGCCGGAACTGTTCGAGGCCTGCGGCTTCCCGACTGCGATCTGCCAGGTGCGCCTGCTCGATGACGACAACAACGATGTCGAACCCGGCCAGCCCGGCGAGATCTGCGCAAGAGGACCGCTGGTGATGGCGGAATACTGGAAGCAGCCGGAACAGACTGCGCACGCGCTGTCAGGCGGCTGGCTTCACACCGGCGATATCGCGCGCGCCGACGAGGAAGGCCGGCTCTATATCGTCGATCGCAAGAAGGACATGATCGTCTCCGGCGGCTTCAACGTCTATCCGCGCGAGATCGAGGATGCGTTGTCGGCGCATCCGGCGGTGGGCATGGCGGCTGTGATTGGCGTGCCCGACGAGAAGTGGGGCGAAAGCGTGTTTGCGCTGGTGGTGCGGCGGCGGGATAGCGAGACGAGCGAGGAGGAACTGATCGCGCTGGTGAAGGAGCGCAAGGGCAGTCTCCATGCGCCAAAACAGATCGCCTTCGTCGATGCCTTGCCGCAGACCCCGCTGGGCAAGATCGACAAGAAGGCCATCCGGGCGACATATTGGTCGGATCAAAAGCGGCAGGTCGGCTAACGCGCGAATGCTGCTTTGCGATGCAACCGTGTCGGCTTTTTGTTCGTCACGCTGCATTCACAAATGGCGTTGCGGGATGTATTGGGGGGCTTCTGTTCTGGTATGCCAACCTTCCGAGGACCATCATGCGTGACTTCATGGCCGTTGCCCGTTCCGTCGCCGTTGCCGAACACGGGATGGCCGCAACCTCCCATCCGCTGGCCACGTTGGCGGCGGTGGAGATGCTGAAGTCGGGCGGCAATGCCATCGATGCGGCGCTGGCCGCAGTGGCCGTGCAATGCGTGGTGGATCCCGCCATGACGGGTATCGGCGGCGACTGTTTTGCGCTGTATTCGCCCAAGGGCGGTGCGCCGATCGCGCTGAACGGATCCGGCCGCACCCCGGCCAAGATCGACTCCGAGAAATATGCCGGTGGTGATGCCCGCGACATTCCGGAAACCTGCGTGGAGACCGTCACCGTGCCCGGCGCCATCGATGCGTGGTGCACGCTGAGCAAGGACCATGGCAGCAGGCCGTTGGCCGAGGTTTTTGCTGCGGCCATCGATGCCGCGGAAAATGGTTTCATCATTACGCCGCGCGTGTCGGCGGACTGGGCCAAATGGCGCCGCAAGCTCGAGGTCCATGCTGACGCTGCAGCTCAGTATCTGCCGGGCGGCCATGCGCCCGCCGTCGGCGACAAACGCGTGCAGCCGGCACTTGCCGCGACGCTGCGCCGAGTAGCGCGCGAGGGCCGCAACGGCTTCTATCAGGGCCAGGTGGCGGATGACATCATCACCACGCTGCGTGCGGTCGGCGGCGCCCATGAGGCGGACGATTTCGATGCGCAGCGCTCGGATTATGTGACGCCGGTGTCGACCAGCTATCAGGGCCACGACGTGGCTGAAATTCCGCCGAACGGGCAGGGCGTCGCTGCGCTGATGATCCTGCGCATCCTGGCCGGCTATGATATCAAGAATCTCAGCGAAGCCGATCGCATCCATGTGCTGGCCGAAGCCACCAAGGCGGCCTATCGCACCCGTGATGCCTACTTCTGCGATCCGGCCGTCGCCAAGACCGATGTCGAGCGCTTCCTGTCCGACAAGTTCATCGGCGACCTGCGCGCCAAGATCGACATGAAGAAGGCGTCGCCGGAAGAGGCATGGGATTCCGTCATCCACAAGGACACGGTGTATCTCACCGTCGTGGACCGCGACCTCAATGCGGTGTCGTTCATCAATTCGCTGTTCGGCCCGTTCGGCAGCGGCATCTATGCCAAGAAGTCCGGCGTGCTGCTGCATCACCGCGGCTGGAGCTTCCGCGCCAAGCCAGGCCACGTGAATTCGCTCGGCCCGCGCAAGCGGCCGATGCACACGATCATTCCGGGCATGCTGATGAAGGATGGCCGCGCGCTCATGCCGTTCGGCGTGATGGGCGGCCACTATCAGGCGACCGGCCATGCGCAGTATATTTCCAATGTGCTCGATCTCGGCATGGACATCCAGGAAGCGGCCGAGGCCGCGCGCTCCTTCGCCACCAATAATGTGCTGCAGCTGGAAAAGACGATCTCCGAGGCGGTGCGCAACGATCTCACCGCCCGCGGCCACCAACTGCAGATGATGGATGCCGGTATCGGCGGCGCCCAGGCGATCCAGATCGACTACAAGCGCGGCGTCCTGCTCGGCGCATCGGATCATCGTAAGGATGGCATGGCGCTGGGGTTCTGATCTCCGGCGCGTAGGATGGGTTGAGCGTCAGCGATACCCATCACCACATACTCCGACGTTTATTGCGATGGGTATCGCTTTGCTCAACCCATCCTACGGCTGCGGAGTTCCGGTTCCATCTGGAACCTCCCGCATCGACCTGCGTTCCCATGGGGTATCCCCATGACGCAGGTCTTTCATTGTGCAGTCCCAGGCCATCCTCGACAAAGCGCGCCCAGTGGCGGACAGCATCATCGCGGAAGGCCGGACGGTCTGGCGGCATGTGGACTGTCGCCGCGCCACGGTGCTCAATGATGCCGCGAATTATTTTCTCGCCCTGCGCCGCTGCCTGATCGCGGCCGAGCGCTGTGTTTTCATCGTCGGCTGGGACGTGCATAGCCGGACCCTGCTGGTCGGCTCCGAAGGCACGGCGGATGACGGCTATCCCGACGAGTTCGGGCCATTCCTCCATGCGCTGCTGGCCGAAAAGCCGGAACTGCGCGTTCATCTCCTGATCTGGAATTCGCCGGTGATCTATGCCGGCGAGCGTGAATGGTTCCCGTCCGCCAAATTCAGCGTGCCGAACAGTGACCGGCTGATCTTCTGCTACGACGACTGCCTGCCGACCGGCTCGGCGCAGCATCAGAAGATTGTCGTCGTCGATGACAGTATCGCGTTTTCCGGCGGGCTCGACCTCACCATCCGCCGCTGGGACAGCGATGCGCATCGCGCCAATGATCCGAACCGTGTCGATCCCGCAGGCGAGCCGTATCCGCCGTTTCATGATGTGCAAATGATGGTGGATGGCGAAGCTGCGCGCAGCCTCGCCGAACTCGTGCGCCAACGCTGGGCCTGCGCCAATTGCGGCGCGCCGCCGGAGATCGGCGCCGAGCGACGCATCTGGCCCGACGGGTTCGCGGCCGATTTCGAGCGCGTCAAGATCGGCATCGCGCGCACCGAGCCCTATGCGAAGGGGCGGCCGGCGATCGATGAGGTCGATCGGCTGTTCATGGCCTCCATCGATGCCGCCGAGCGGATGATCTATATCGAGAACCAGTTTCTCAGCGCCGAGCATATCGCGCGAAAGCTGGTGGAGCGGCTGACGCAGAAGCTTGACCTCGAACTCTTGCTGATCGCGCCGAAGACCCATGCCTCGTGGATCGAGGCGCGGACCATGCGCAATGGGCGCCTCGAATTCATGAAGGTGTTCGACGACGCCGGCGTTGCCGATCGCGTGCGGCTGCTGCATCCGCAGGTCGCCGATGGCGCGACCATCGAAGCGGTGATGGTGCATGCCAAGGTGATGATCGTCGACGACCGCTTTCTGCGCATCGGCTCGGCCAATCTCAACAATCGGTCCATGGGCGCGGATTCCGAATGCGATCTTGTGATCGCGGCCGGCAGTGCGGAAGAGCGGGAGAAAATCTCCGCGATCCGCAATCGCCACCTCGGCCATTTTTGCGGGGTGACGGAGCAGGCGGTTGCGGACGAGCTCGCGCGCAGCGGCTCGCTGATCGAGACGGCGACGACGTTGCGCCACGATGGCCACAGCCTGCATCCGGTGGAAGACGGCATTCCCGATGCCAGGGAGATCATCGATTTCGTGACGCCGGTTGCCGATCCGTTGCGGCCACTCGGACTGGAGCGCGCCGCGCGGGCGACGGTGCCGACATCGATCAAGCTACTGGCATTGGTCGGCGCCATCGGCGTGCTGGCGGCGCTGTGGCGTTTTACGCCGCTCTATCAATTCACTAATGCCGATACGCTGCTGCAAATGTTGAGCTCGATCGAGGGCTCGCCCTGGGCTCCGCTGGCCATCGTCGCGGGCTTCGTCATCGGCGGCGCGGTGCTGTTTCCGGTCACCGTGATGATTGCTGTCACCGCCGCAGCGCTGGGTCCGTGGATCGGGCTCGGGTCGGCGCTGGTCGGCACGCTGGCGAGCGCGTCGCTGCTGTATCTGGTCGGTCGCATCATCGGCATCGGGCCGGTGCAGCGGATGCTGGGGCCGCGGTTGCGGCGGATCCAGAACAAGATCGTGGGCAATGGCGTCATCGCGGTGGTGCTGATCCGCATGCTGCCGCTGGCGCCGTTTTCGCTGGTCAACATGGCGGCCGGCGCCAGCGGCGTGCGGTTTCGCGATTTTCTCATCGGCACGGTGATCGGCATGGCGCCGGGGCTCATCGCGATGTCGGTGTTCGGCGCGCAGATCGCCGATCTGTTGCGCCAGCCGTCCTGGGCGGATGTGGCGCTCTTGCTGTTCGGCATCATGGTCTGGGTGGCCTTCTCCATCGCTGCGCAATTCGTCGTCACCTGGTGGAGCCGCCGCCGGTGATCGCGCCCAGTATCCGCATCATGACGTGGAATGTGCATGGCACTTTCGCGCTCAATCCGAAATTCGATTTGCCGGGCGTTATTGCATTGATCCAGAAATGGTCGCCGGATGTGGTTGCGCTGCAGGAGATCGACTCCCGCGGCGGCGGCAGTAATCCGTTTCTGATCCTGCAGGACGCGCTCGGCGGACACAGCGTTGGTATCAAATCCATCGTGACGACCGATGGCGATTACGGCCAGATGCTGATCAGTCGCTGGCCGTGGGCTGCACAGCCGGAGATCCATGATATCTCCTATGGCGAGCATGAGCCGCGCCGGGCCGTGGTGGCCGATGTCGCCACCAAGGGCGGGATCTATCGCGTGATCGCCACGCATCTCGGCCTCAGTATCGGTGAGCGCCGGCAGCAGACGCAGAAGCTGCTCACCCTGGCCCATGAGCCCTTGCATCCGTCTGTGATCGTCGGCGATTTCAATGACTGGTTCTGGGTCAATTCGGTGCGCAAGTCGTTAGCCCGGCAGTTTCCGGCCCGCACGCGCCATCGCACCTTTCCCTCGCGTTGGCCGCTGATGCGGCTCGATCGCATTTATGGGCGCGATGTCAGGATCATCGACAGTTTCACCGATCCGGACGCCAGGGCGATCTCGGATCATCTGCCGGTGATTGCAGATGTGGTGCCGACCTTGCCGCTGCAGCTGATGAAGCCGGAGACGGCGACGATCGCTTCACAGCCACCCATTCCTGCGGAAGCGCCAATATAAGCCCGCGCAAATTCCCGCGATCACGACGAGCACGGCGAAATAGCCATATTGCCATTTCAGCTCCGGCATGTTTTCGAAATTCATGCCGTAGATGCCGGCCAGCGCCGTGGGCACGGCGAGGATAGCCGCCCAGGCAGCGAGTTGGCGCGTCACGTCGGTTTGTTGCGATTGCCCCAGCATCAGGCTTGTTTCGAACGCGAAGGCCAGCACCTCGCGCAAGCTGTTGATGTCTTCCTTGACGCGATGGATGTGGTCGGTGACGTCGCGAAACAGCGGCTGCATGTCAGGATCGATCTGGACGACCTCGGCATGTTCGATGCGGTGGCAGACTTCGGTGAGGGGAGCTGCGGCGTCGCGCAGGCGCAACAAGTCGCGACGCAAGGTGTAGAGCCGCTCGATCTGATGCGAGGACAAAGTGCGCTTCAGCAGGCTGTCCTCCAGCGCTTCGACTTCCGACCTGATCTGGTCGATCACCGGCGCATATTCATCGACGATGAAATCCAGTACCGAATAGAGGATGAAATCCTCGCCATTGGCGAGCGTCGTGGGACAGGCTTCAGCGCGCTCGCGCACTGCGCGGTAGGAGCTCGATGCGCCATGGCGGACTGTCACCACGTAACGCGGTCCGACGAACATGTGCGTCTCGCCGAAGGCGATGCGGCCGTCGATCAGTTGCGCGGTTCGCGCGACGACGAACAGCGCCTTGCCATATTGCTCGAGCTTCGGCCGTTGATGGGCCTTTTGCGCATCCTCGATCGCGAGATGGTGCAGATCGAATTGCTGCTGGATCTCGTGAAGCAACTCATCACCGGGTTCGAACAGGCCGATCCATACGACATGGCCGGGCTTCGCCGTCCATTTTTTCGCATCCGCAATACTTTCCAGGTCCTTCACCTTGCGACCCTTGGCATAGACGGCGGCGCCGACAATGCCAGGCTTGGGATGGGACAGTTCCGGATGTGCAGTGACAGGGGTAATCTGATCCATCGGCGCGGTCACGACTCTATTGCTGAACCGAGGCCAACGGCCGGCCGTCGCCACCGTTCCATAGCGCCTTGAGGCCACTGCGATAGTTCGGATGAAGCAGGTTAACGCCGAGTTCGCTCTTCAGCCGTGCGTTGGAGATGCGATTGCTCGATGCGTAGAAGCTGCCCGCCATCGGGCTGAGATCAGCCGTCGCAAAATCCTGCTCGGGCGGCGGTGGGACATTCATGAGCCCGGCGGCGTAAGTCACCACATCCTGCGGCGGCGCGGGTTCGTCGTCGCAGACGTTCCAGACGCCGACGTGCGGATGTCCGGCTGCAGCAGCAATCGCCTGCGCGATGTCGTCCACATGGATGCGGTTGAATACCTGGCCCGGCTTGACGATGCGATGGGCGCGGCCGGCGGCAAGATTGACGAAAGCATTGCGGTCGGGACCGTAGATCCCGGCCAGGCGGAGGATGCGGAGCCGATCGCCGCAAGCGTCCTGCCACGCTTGCTCCGCATATGTACGAAGGCCGCGCCGCGTATCGTCCTGGATCACGGTTGCCGTCTCGTCGATCCACGCGCCGGCATGATCGGTATAGACGCCGACGGTGGAGAGATAGATCACGCGCGCCTTGCCACTTGTGATCCGCTCGCCGAATTGCGCCAGAACGGGATCGCCGTCTTTGCCGGGGGGCACCGAAACCAGGATGAGATCCGCGCGCGCGAGGCGCTCATCGATATCAGGATCGGCATGCGTGCCATCGAACAAGAAGAGCTCGACCGGATCACTCGCCAGGGCAGCCCGGCGCTCGTCTGTCCGGACCGTGCCGCCGATCTCCGAAAACATAGCCGCGTGCTTGCGGACGAAATGAAGGCAGCTATAGCCGAGGCCGAAGACGAACAGATTCATGCTCACGTCTGGCAGTCCCATAATTGGCTGTCACCGGCAAACGACATGCTGACGACAGCAGTGGCACAGGCGAAAGACAACAAACGTCTCTCCCGTTTTTCTCTGTCATCTCTTTGTCATTTAATCCAGATTTCTGTTCCGAGTGATGTCGTGCTTGCTGCGGGTTGGCTCCTTCGATAAGAAGCGGCGCACTGCAGCATCGCGCAATCGTGATGATGCGCCAAATTTAGTTCAGTTGAAGTCCGCAAGATGCGTCTCAGTCAGCGTTTGGGTGACTTGAATCCGGGGTGGAGCACCGAGGCGCATGCATCGGGCTCAAGCCGCTCGCGTCTTGGCGCTCTGATGCGGGCGTTGTTGGTTGCAGGCGTCGTCGTAGCCGGCGGCGCCGTGGTGTCGGCGATCGCGGCCGGCGAAGATCCGCGCCAATATGTGCCGATCAAGTTTCAGATCCCAAGCCAGCCATTGGCTTCAGCACTGCAGGCCTATAGCCGGCTCACCGGTGTGCAATTGCTCTATGAGAGCGGGGCGGCCGGTGAACGGGCTTCCGTTCCGGTGGAAGGCGAATACACGCGCGACGCTGCCTTGCGGATGCTCCTCGCCGATACCGATCTGGTGATCCGTTACACACGCTCCAATTCGATCACGCTGGTCCCGGCATCCGCCGATCCAGACGCGCCGCCGGAGGCCGTGTTCGGCGAGCAGGTCGACCTCACGCTGGATACGTTGCGCGTGCGCCGGCAGCGGCCGAGCAGCGATCCATCGCAATTGCGTGCCTATACGGGCGTCATCCAGTCGGACATTCAGCACGCCTTGCGAAAGGAGCCCAAGACGCGCACCGGTGCTTACAGTGCCGGCATCAAGCTGTGGATCGACAATCCACGCATCGTTCGCAAGACAGAGCTATTCCGGTCGTCCGGCGACCAGGAGCGCGACGAGACCATTGCACGCGTTCTCGACGGCATGCAGGTGAGCCAGGCGCCGCCGGCGAATACGCCGCAGCCGGTCATGGTCATGATCACGGTGCGCTAGCAATGGCGGACAGGCGCACACCGACATGGAAGGACGCCGGCGATACGGGATCGGACTTCGACCTGTATGCGGACTCCTCGTCGGGCACATGGCGCTGGTTTGTCGGCAGCGCGGTGCTGGTGCCGGTGCTTGTTGTCGCCGGTGTCTACTGGCTGCATCAAATGCCGGTCGGGCCGAGCGCGCGGCAGGGCTCGACGATCCAGGTCGAGTTGATTGCGAGCCCTGCTCCGGCGGAGGAGTTCAAGCAAGCATCCGTCCAACCAAATCCACCGATCGTGGATTTCCAGACCGAAGCAAAGATTTCGGAGCAGAGCGTTGCGCCGATCGAGCAGGAGATCGCACCGCCGCAGCCTTTGATGCGGCCGCAGCCGGCTGCCGTCCCGGTCCAAAGGCCGGCGGGCGGCGGGCAGCGCCAAGCAGTTTCGGCGGGAGTCGCTTCCCGTTTTCAGCAGCAATTGCTGACACATATCGAGCGCTATCAGCGCGATCCCGGCGCCAGCGGGACAGTGCTCGTGCTCTTTGCCATGCGCCGCGATGGCACGCTGGTTCGCCTGAATGTGAAGTCGAGTTCGGGGCGGCCGCTGCTCGATCAGGAGGCGATTGAAACGATCCGGCGCGCACAACCGTTGCCACGTATTCCCGCCGATATGCCCGATCTCATCACTGTGCTTGTGCCAGTCGAATTTTGACACACGCAGAAAAATCCGTGCTGTCGGATGGAATAGGTCGCGGTTCCGTAATCAATTTGTCATGAGCGAACGGTAACACCCTGCCTGCTGAGGTAGTAACCGGTTGGTGTACAAGGACGTAAACCGTTGACTGGGGTAAATCGTACAACGTTACGCGACGTTCTTGCGGCCGATTATAGCGGCCTTTTCAAGCGTTTGACGCGACGGCTTGGTTCGTCCGAACTTGCAGGCGATGCCCTGCAGGAAACTTTTTTGCGCGTGGAGCGAATGTCGAACGCCCCCGCTGTTAATAGTCCGAAAGACTATTTGTTCCGCATCGCGCTGAATGTTGCGACCGACCGTCGTCGTGTCGAACAGCGTCACCTCAGCCTCGACGCGGTCGATGCTCTGCTCGATATTCCGGATGACGCGCCCGACGCGGCAGCGGTCATGGAAGGACGGCAGGATATCGAGGCGCTCGATCGCGCGCTGGCCGAATTGCCCACGCGTGCGCGTCAGGTTTTCATGGCCGCCGTCGTGAAAAAGCAACCGGACCACGAAATCGCGGCGCAACTCGGTGTCAGCGTCAGGACGGTTGAGATCGATCTGCGTAATGCGTTGAAACACTGCGCGCAGCGGCTTGACCGGACTTTGGTCCGGAGAACGGGCGGGCCGCGGCCGCGCTGACTCTTGTGATTTGCGTGTGCGGCCGGCGGCCAAAACCACGCAACATTTTCTCGTCTGGTTGTTGCTGAAGCTAGCCTGAAACTATCGGCTAGCAAAAATCTGTGCCAATAAGCGTCGATTCGGCTGCGGGATAGCGGGGTTTCAACCGTCTATCCTCTAGACGCTACTTTCATCCCATTCGATTCATCAGATCAGAAGCCTGCGCCATCCATGAACCGCATCATTTCTCCGGTCCGGTCTTCTATCGTTCCTGCGGGGTCTGATCCGTCGTTCAAGCGCTGCGGATTGTGGCCACGTGACTGAACCAGGCGACGATAGCGGCTTGCTCGACCGGGCGATCGACTGGGTGGCGCTGCTGCGCTCCGGGCGGGCGACGACGGACGATGCCGAGCAGCTGAAGCGCTGGCGCGCGCTGAGCCCGGCGCATGAAGCGGCATTTCGGCAAGCAGCGCGCCTCTATCGCGATCTCGGCACGATGGGGGCGGAGCTGGACCGCCGGAAGTTGCGGCAGTTCGTTCCTCGCGCGGCGGTGACGCGGCGCGCGTTGATCGGCGGCGCGCTGGCTGCTTCGGTTGCCGGCTATATGGTCCTGAAGCCGCCATTGGAGATGTGGCCGTCGCTGGCAGAGATGTCGGCGGACTATCGCACGGCGAAAGGCGAGCAGCTCGATGTGGCGTTCGCCGACAATGTCTCGCTCAAGCTCAACACCCAGACCAGCGTGGCGGTGCGCGGGAGTGGCGTCAACCCGCGTATCGAGTTGATATCCGGTGAAGCCGCGATCACCTCCCAGCGCCCATCGGCTGAACCGTTGATTGTCATCGCTGCCGATGGCCAGATTTCGTCCTCTGCAGGCGAAGTGAATATTCGCTGTATCGATGGCGTCGTTCTCGCCACCTGCATCCAGGGCTCCATCACCGTCACCCGCGGCGGTCGCAGCATCGAGCTGAAAGGCGGGCAGCAGATATCGTATTCTGCGACGGAGCCGATGGGGGCTCCTGCATTGATCGTGGATCCCGCCATTCTCTCGGCCTGGCGGGAAAAGCTGCTGATTTTCAAGGACAAGCCGCTCGCGACCGTGGTCAGTGAAATCAACCGCTACCGTCCCGGCAAGATTGTCGTCACCAATTCCGATCTCGGCCAGCGCCTGGTCAACGGTACCTTCCACACCGACAAGCTTGACGATTTCGTCGCGCAAGTGCGCCAGCTTTATGCGGTGAAGGTGCGGTCGCTGCCCGGCGGCGTCGTTCTGCTCAGCTGATCTTACCCACGTCCGTGATCCGTGCCGGCGCCGTTGCAGCCGGTGGCGTGGCTATTTTTCACACTTTCGTCGGTCAAGTGATTCGGTCCGCACGTTTTTCTTAATTTTCTTTTGCGGGTTGAAAGTCGCCCAAACGTCTTCAAGACGTAGGGACCTGATTGCGAGCGCGCGGCTCGCACTCGGGTGCCCTTTTATGGGCTTGATGCATGCTTGTTTTTCTTCGAGACGATGTCGGCGCGAAACTGCCGAAATGGCGGTTTTTGCAATCCTCGGCGCCGGCAGTCCTGATGCTTGCAAGCGTCGGTGTGCTTGGTGACGCTTCTCATTCGGTTCATGCGGCGCCGAGCCAGCAGGCGGAAGCGACGTCGTCTGGTGCAAAGTCTTCGGATTCGAAGGCGAGCGGCAACAAGGCGGCTGATGCTCCGCCGGCCGCACCCGCAGCGCCGTTGCAGCGTTTCGACATCGATGATTTCGCCGTGCAGGGCGCAGATAAGCTGCCGCAGATCGACATCGAAGAGGCGATCTATCCGTTCCTCGGCCCCAATCGTACGGCGGACGACGTCGAGAAGGCCCGTGCAGCGCTTGAAAAGGCCTATCACGACAAGGGCTTCCAGACTGTCAGCGTCGCGGTCCCGCAGCAGAATGCGTTGACCGGTCGTGTGATCCTCAGCGTTACCGAAATGAAGGTCGGTCAGCTGCGTGTGAAGAACTCGCGCTATTTCGACATCGCCAAGGTCAAGCAAAGCGCTCCGTCGCTGAAACCGGGCACCGTGCCGAATTTCAATGCGGTGACGAAGGATATCGTCAGCCTCAATCAGTGGCCGGACCGTCGTGTGACGCCGGCGCTGCGCGCAGGCATCACGCCGGGCACCGTCGACGTCGATCTCAATATCGAAGACAAGGCGCCATTCCACGGCAGCGTCGAACTCAACAACCGTCGTTCGCCGAACACCACGGGTTCGCGCCTGATCGGCACTGCGCGCTACGACAATCTGTGGCAGCTCGGCCATTCGTTCAGCTTCACCTATCAGGTGGCGCCGGAGAATCCGAACGATGCCGAAGTGTTTTCGGGCTCGTATCTCGCGCGCTTCGAAGGTGTGGATTGGCTGACAGCGCTGGTTTACGGCGTGAAATCGAGCAGCGACGTCGCCACCGTTGGCGGCATGAATGTCGTTGGTCCCGGCGAGATCATCGGCGCGCGTGCCGTGATGACGCTGCCGGCTCGCGAAAATTTCTTCCATACCCTGTCGGCGGGTATGGATTACAAGCACTTCGATCAGACCATGCGCGATCTGACCGGCATTGGTTATGGCACGCCGATCACGTATTTCCCTGCGGTCGCCAGCTATGGCGCGACGTTCCAGGGTGAAAAGTCGCTGACCCAGCTCAACGCGTCGATCACCGCCGCGATGCGGCCGGTGGGCGACGACTGGCGCGCCTTCGACAACAAGCGCGCCTGGGCGTCCGGCAGCTTCACGCATCTCAACGTCGATCTCGCACATACCCATGAACTGCCGGAAGGCTTCCAGCTCTGGACCAAGGTCGCGGCGCAGGTCTCCGACGGCCCGCAGGTCTCAAGCGAACAGTTCAGCGTCGGCGGCATGGACACGGTTCGCGGCTATCTCGAATCCGAAGTGCTCGGCGACGACGGCATCGTCGGCAATATCGAAATCCGTTCTCCCGATGTCGGCAGCATGCTGCAGAAGGAGCTGAAGGACGAGACCGGGCAGGGCGCACCGCGCTTCACCACCTGGAATGAGTGGCGCTTCTTCGGCTTTGCCGATGCCGGCCATGTCCGCGTGCAACGACCGTTGCCCGAACAGCAGACCCGCTTCGACGTGTGGAGCTATGGCGTGGGCACCCGTTTCAAGGTGTTCGAAGGCTTCAACGGCGTGGTCTCCTATTCGGTGCCGATGATCAGTCAAACTTACACGCATGCCAATACAGGGCGCGTGAACTTCCGACTCTGGGGTGAATTCTGATGACGATGGGGAACGGTCACATGACCAAGGGCGTCTCAAGCCTGCGCCGACAAATGAAGAATGCGGCAGCGGGCCTGGCACTCGGCTTCGCTGCGGCGATGACGTTGTTTCCGGCCACGGCGAATGCCTGGTGGAACGACGAATGGCAGCTGCGCAAGAAGATCAATATCGATGCCAGCGCCACCGGCGCCAACATCACCGATCCGATCGGCACCGTGCCGGTGCTGGTGCGCCTGCATTCGGGCAACTTCCGTTTCAGCCTCGCCAAGGATGACGGCAGCGATCTGCGTTTCGTTGCCACTGACGACAAGACGCCGCTGAAGCATCATGTCGAGAAGTGGGATGCGCTGCTCGGTGAAGCGCTGGTCTGGGTGTCGGTGCCGAATGTGGCGCCGGGCGCCAAGTCGGACTTCTGGATCTATTACGGCAACAAGAAAGCCGCGGCGACCAATGACGCCAAGGGCACTTACGATGCCGATACCGCGCTGGTCTATCACTTCAATGAGCGCGGTACCCCGGCGATCGACTCGTCGGTCTGGGCCAACAATGCCCAGAGCGTTGGCCAGCCCGCTGACGGTTCGCTGATCGGCACCGGCCTGCGTCTCGACGGCCGCAACATCGTCACGCTGCCGGCTTCGCCGTCGCTCGGTCAGGCCGATGGCGCGCCGTTCACGCTTTCGGTTTGGGTCAAGCCGGCCGCGGTCCAGGCGAACGCCGCCATCTATAGCCGCCGCGACGGTGGCAATGGCCTCGTGGTCGGGATGGACAACGGCGTGCCCTTCGTCGAAGTGAGCAATGCCGCCGGCACCCAGCGCACCGGCGCCGGCGCGCCTGTCGCCGCCAATTCCTGGAACCACCTCGCGGTCGTCGCTGCCAGCGGCACGGTGACGGTTTATCTGAACGGCGCATCCTATGCGGTTCTCAACGCGTCCCTCCCGGCCCTGACGGGTGTTGCACGGCTCGGCGGCGATGCCCCGCCGCCGGCCGCCGCCCCGGTCGCGCCAGCCGTCGATCCCGCCGCTCCGGCAGCGGATGGCACGACGCCTGCTGCCGAAGCTCCTGCGCCAGCCCCGGTTGTTGCGGCGATGGCCGGCTTCGTCGGCGATATCGACGAATTGCAGATCTCGAAGATCGCGCGCTCGCCGGGCTTCATCAAGTTCGCTTCGGTCGAACAGGGCACCGATCCCGCCAAGCTGATCGCCTTCAGCGTCGATGAAGAAACCGCAAGCTGGATGTCTGGCCACTTCGCCATCATCCTGAAGGCCGTCACCATCGACGGCTGGATCGTGATCGCCTTGCTGATGGTCATGGCCGTTGCGAGCTGGATCGTCACTTACGACCGCGTCAGCTACATGAAGAAGCAGGCTAAGGCCAACGATCGCTTCATGAAGAGCTTCCGTCAGCTGGCCGACAATCTGACCGCCCTCGATCGCGGCGAAGCCGACGAGAATGCCGCCGTCCTCGGCAGCAAGCTCGACGATGAAGAAGCCCAGGTGGTTCGTGCGTCTTCGCTGTATCGCATCTATCACGTCGGTGCCGAGCAGATCAGCCATCGCTTCGCCAATAGCGACATGATCCGCCTCAATGGCGCATCGATCTCGGCGATCCGTGCGGCGCTTGACAGCATGTTCGTCAAGGAAAGCCAGCGCCTCAACAAGCTGATGGTGGTGCTGACCATCTCGATCTCGGGCGGACCGTTCCTTGGCCTGCTCGGCACCGTGGTCGGCGTCATGATCACCTTCGCGGCCATTGCGGAAAGCGGCGACGTCAACGTCAACGCCATCGCACCGGGCATCGCGGCGGCGCTCGTCGCCACCATCGCCGGCCTGTTCGTCGCTATCCCTGCGCTGTTCGCCTACAACTATCTGGTGACGCGCATCGGCGAACTGACCTCCGACATGCAGGTCTTCATCGACGAATTCGTGACCAAGATGGCCGAGTTCTACGCGAATGAGCCGGTCGTCGATCACCGTCAGGCTGCTGAGTAACAACGATGCAGCTCCAGGCCAAGAACAAGCCGTATGACGATATCAACATCACACCGATGCTCGATCTCGCTTACGTGCTGCTGATCATCTTCATCGTGATGACGACGGCGACGGTGCAGGGGCAGAAGGTCAATCTGCCCAAGGCCTCCGCCGCCCCGAGCCTCGCGACCCCGACGACGAAGGCCATCACCGTCTCCAATGACGGCAAGCTCTTCCTCGACACGATCCCGGTGACGCTGCCCGAACTTGAGCAGCGTTTGATCCAGCAGAAGGCGTTGACGCCTGAATTCCCGGTGGTTCTGCGCGGCGACGCGCAGACCCAGTACCAAAGCGTGATGGACGTTCTCGATCTGCTCGGCCGCATCGGCCTGTCCCAGGTCGGCCTCGCCACCAAACCTCTCGTGAAGTAACGCAACAATGCAGACCGCCAGCCATATCGACGATCATACCAAGGGCGCCTTCGCGACGCTTTGGGCATGGCTGCGTCGCGGTGCGTCCAAAGAGGCCGCCGAGCCCACGCTGCAGGATACTGCCGCGTTGTCTCCGGCCGATGCTGGTTTCGTCTCGGAGCCAGGGATCGTGTTGCCGTTTCCGCTGCGTGGCGAAGCGTTGCTGGTCCGGCTTGCCGAACTGCTGCGTCGTCGTGTGGCCGAGCTGGTGCCGCAATGCGACCGGCTGTCGCTGACGCTGTCGCATCACCCGGCGCTGCGCCTCTCCATCGACGAGAGCGCTTTCATCGAATTCGACGCGCCAAGCGCCGAATTCAATCTGGTGATCGAAGCGCCAAGCGGCACGCGGATGATCATCCAGACCACGGATTTCGACGCCGTCGTCAAATTCGTTCTGCAATACGTCGTCGAAAAACTGTCCGACGACGCCGTGCTGGAGGCCGCATCGTGAAGAAGCCGTCCGTCAAGATTTCGGACCTCGAGCCCACCAGCAATCGCGGTGTCTATCTGCGCTATGGCGCGGCTGTCGCCGTCATCACGCTGTTCTTCGTCGGTGGTTGGTTCTTCCTGATGAGCGGCAGCGACATGCCGGCACCGAAGCAGGTGCGCGAGCTCACGGTGGTCAACATCGTTCCGCCGCCGCCTCCACCGCCGCCGCCCGAGCAGAAGATGCTCGAGCAGCCGAAGGTGACCGAAGAAACCAAGATGATCGAGCAGCCGCTCGACGAGAAACCGCCGGAAAAGCCGGCCGACGAACCTGTCAAGGACGCCAAGAGCGAGGAGCCTCCGGGCCCACTCTCGCTCGACGCCAAGGCGACCGGTCCGGGCGACCTGTTCAACCTGGGTAGCAAGGTCGGCGGCAGCCCGTATGGCGGGCGTGGCGGCGGCGGCAGCAAGTTCGGCTGGTACGCCTCGATCGTGCAGACGCAGATCGAAGCGGCGATCCGCGCCAACGAGAAGACCAAGAATGCGGTGATGCAGCTGCAGTTCCGTATCTGGGCCGACAATACCGGCCGCATCAGCCGCGTCGAGCTCGTCAATTCGAGCGGCAGCGCGGAAGTGGATGCCGCCATTCGCAACGACGTCATCGGCCGGCTCACGCTGCGGGAAGCACCGCCGACCGACATGCCCATGCCCATCAATGTCCGGGCGACCGGACGCAAGCCAACGTAATTCGCTCGGCCGGGGGACGGTCGGGCAAACATCACTTCGACTAGCAGGGGACTTGAACCAATGTTCGATAGAAAGACCGATACCGCCCGGCGCGTACTGCCGCTCGCAGTGTCGATGTGCGCACTGACCCTCGCCGTGCCGGCACTGGCACAGGATGGCGAAGCGCGCAGCAATTCGAAGCGTCCCCAAGTGTCGCGTGCGAAGCCGGTTGCGCCGAATTCGACCACCAGCCTGGTCAACCTGCTGATCAAGCAGGGCGTGATCACCGAGGAGCAGGGCACTGCTCTGATCAAGCAGGCAGAAGACGAATCCTATGTGCAGCGCGAAGCGGCCAAGGGTGCCTCCGCCCGCGCGGAGGAAGCTGCAAAGGCCGCCTCCGCCGCTGCCGCCGCGGCGTCGCCGCCCGGCACCAAACACGTGACCTATGTGCCGGAAATCGTGAAGCGCCAGCTGCGCGAAGAAATCCGCAACGAAGTGATGGCACGCGCGCATACGGAAAACTGGGCATCGCCCGGCAAATATCCGGAATGGGCCCAGCGCATCCGCTTCTATGGCGACCTGCGCGCGCGTTATGAGGGACAGTTCTTCCCGACCGGTAATGATCCGCGATTGTACAACTATAACTCGATCAACACCGGTAATCCGTACAATCTCGCGGACAACAACTTCTACTGGGCGCCGACTTACAATACGCATGAGGACCGCGAACGCGCGCGCTTCCGCCTGCGCGTGGGTGCCGATGTAGATATCTCCGACAACTTCGTTGCCGGATTCCGCTTCGCCAGCGGCGATAGCAATTCGCCTGTGACGCTGAACCAGACGATGGGCGGCAACGGTGGCAATTTCTCGAAATATGCGCTTTGGATTGATCGCGCCTATCTGCGCTACCAGCCATCAGACGAGTTCAGCTTCTCGGTCGGCCGCTTCGACAATCCGTTCTGGTCGCCGACCGATCTCGTCTGGTACCGCGATCTCGGCTTCGACGGTTTCGCTGCGCAGCTCAAGCACGAAGTGTCGCCGGGTATCACACCGTTCCTCGTCGCTGGCGCGTTTCCGACCTACAACACCGATCTGAACTTCGGTTACAACATCGACGCCAACAATATCCTCGACGGTCTGCCTGGAAAATATAAGAGCAACGACAAGTGGATGTACGGCGTTCAAGCTGGCGTCGGCGTGAAGTTCGATCCGCAGTCAAGCTTCCGCTTCGGTGTCGCCTATTACGACTTCACGAACACCCAGGGCCGCGTGTCGTCTCCATGCTCGGTGGTCGGTACGTCGGACGTCTGCGATACTGATATTACGCGTCCGTCCTTCGCCCAGAAGGGCAACACCTACAAGACGCTGCGTAACATCGTGCTCGAGCCTGGCATGAACCCTGTTGACCAGCCCTACTACCAGTATTTTGGTCTGGCCAGCCAGTTCCGCCCGGTCGTCGTCAGCGGTCAGTTGGACCTCGGCGACTTCCATCCGGTGCATGTCGTGATCGACGGCGAATACGTCAATAACACCGCCTTCGATCGCAATGCGCTCCTTGCGCTTCCTCGTGCTTGCTGCAATGGCGGTGCTTTGGCCAATAACGGAGCGCCGACGTCCGACAGCTCGATCGGTCCGTTCGACGGCGGCAATCAGGGCTGGATGGCTCGCCTGACGGTGGGACATAAGCAGGTTCGGAAGCTGTGGGATTGGAACGTCCATGTCGGCTACAAGCATCTGGAATCAGACGCCATGATCGATGCCTTCGTCGATCCTGACTTCGGCCTCGGCGGCACAAACCTCAAGGGCTACTTCATCGGCGGCAATGTCGGTCTCTCCGACAATGTCTGGGCAACGCTCCGCTACATGAGCGCCAACAATATTGCCGGTGGTCCGTACTCGGTCGATGTGGTCCAAGTCGACCTGAACGCGAAGTTCTGATCATGCGCAAACACATCCTGACGATTGCTGCGATCGTTGCGTCACTGGCCAGTGTCGAGGCCCGCGCGCAGTCTGAAACCGACAAGCTGCGCGAAGCCTTGCGCAGCCTGACCGCCCAGACCCGCTCGCTGGAAGACCAGCGCGCGTCGTTGCAGGGCAAGGTCGCCGAGGCCGAACGCGAAAAGGCTGCGCTCAATTCGCAGGTCGCGGCGGCCAAGGCCCAGGTCAAGGAAACGGAGAAGATGCACCGCGAGGCGGTGGACGAGTTCAACCAGCGCCTTGAAGATCGCAACCAGACGCTGGAGAAATGGAAGGCGGCCTATGAAGAAGCCGCAACGGTGGCCCGCGCCAAGGATGCGGAGCGGGCCAAGTTCGAGGGGGAGGCGACGGCCTTCAAGGCGAGCACCAAGAGCTGCGTCGCCAAGAACGGTCAGCTCATGAAGGTGGGGCGCGAGCTGCTGCGTCGTTATGAAGGCGTGTCCTTCGGCGACATTGCGGTTATCAATGAACCGCTGACCGGCGTCCGCCGTGTCGAGGTTCAGAACATCCTGCAGGACTACGAAGACAAACTGCTTGAGCAGAAGGTTACTCAATAATGCGTTTGCGCTCCTCCCTCATGCTTGCGACGGCAACTGGCGTTGCCGTCGTTTCGGCGTTGGCGATGTCTCCGGCTTGTGCACAAACGGCTCCGCAGCCGACACAGCCGCGTGTGGCACAGTCGCCGGCACCCGCGCCGGCCAAGCAGCCGGCACGTCCCGCAGCCGCCCAGGCCGCTCCTGCACCGGCCGCGTCGAATGCCGCCGCTGCCGCAAAATCCTCCGGCGAGGTCGTTGCACGCGTCGGCAACAATGACGTCACCGCCGACGATATGCGCAGCTTCATCGCAACCCTCGGCCCGCGCGAGCAGGCGGCAGTGTCGCAGGATCCGTCGCTGCTCAGCCAGGCCGTGCGCGTGATGCTCTCGAACCGCCTGGTGATGCAGGAGCTGGCTGCGAAGAAATACGACAAGCAGCCGCAGGTCGAAGCGCAGCTGGAAAAGGTGCGCGAGAGCGCGCTGGTCGAACTGTATCTGCAGTCGGTCTCGAACCCTCCCGCCAATTTCCCGAGCGAGGACGACCTGCAGAAGGTCTATGAGGCCAATCGCGCGTCTTTCCAGGTGCCGCGCCAGTATCAGCTCAGCCAGATCTATATCGCCGTGCCGAAGGACGCCGACAAGGCGACCACGGACGCCGCCAAGAAGAAGGTGGCCGAGGTGCAGCAGAAGCTGAAGGCGCCGGGTGCCGATTTCGCCGCCATCGCTCGCGCCGAAAGCGCAGCGAAGGAAAGCGGCGAGCGCGGTGGCGATCTCGGTCTTCTGCCTGAAGACCAGATTCGTCCCGAAATCCGGGCTCAGCTTTCCGGTCTTGCAAAGGGGGCGGTGTCCGAGCCGATCACTCTCGACGACGGTGTCCACTTCATTCGTCTGACCGACACAAAAGTGCCGTATACGCGCACCCTGCCGGAAGTTCGCGATGCTCTGGTCCGCCAGATTCGCCAGCAGCGCGCTGCCCAATTGCGGCAGAACTACCTTGCTGAACTTCTGAAGCAGCAACCACCGATCATCAACGAGCTGGCACTCGCC
The DNA here is from genome assembly GCA_023451825.1 of Pseudomonadota bacterium. Taxonomy (GTDB): domain Bacteria; phylum Pseudomonadota; class Alphaproteobacteria; order Rhizobiales; family Xanthobacteraceae; genus Tardiphaga. The sequence continues at coordinate 61,782 of JAEXYA010000024.1, read as the reverse complement.
AAGCTCCTCGATGGCAAGAAGAACTAAGGAGTATCAGTATGTCCGACACCAATCTCGCCAGTCTGACGCTGGAAGCGCTGCGCGACCTGATGCAGAACTCGGGCTACCGGGTCGAGCTCGTCTCCGACGCCGCAGCCAATGTCTCGCTGCTGCGGTCGTCGACCGCCGGTTTCGCCTTCGACATCCGTCCGGGCAACCGTCTCGCCACCGACGACAAGAGCTTTGTCGACTTCACGTTCAGCGCTTGGCTGAATGTGGAAGGCGAATTGCCGCTCGACATCGTCAATCGCTGGAACGCGCTGCGCCGGTTCGGTCGCTTGCAGCTCGTGCCGGGCTTCCTCGCCATGACCATGGACGTCTCGCTGATCGGCGGCGTCGCGCCCAACTATGTGCGCGCTCAGGTCGAGATCTGGGATCATCTGGTGCAGGCCCTGGTGCCCTATCTGCGCGAAGAGCTGCAGAAGATCACCACGGACAAGCCGGCCGATGTCGCTCCTGCTGCGCCGGGTGAAGTGCCCGCCGAAGCCAAGGTGGCTTGATAGGTCCGGTGTGATGACAGCAAGCCGTTTCGTTTCGAGCGTGGATCGTGGTGCCCGTCGCTTGGGTGCTTCATCGATGCTTGCCGCCGGCTTGCTGTCGGTCCTTGTCGGTGCAGCTCACGCTGAATCGACTGGCAACAACATGCGTGTGGCCTCGGTCGAGACCGAGGTCGCACAAGTTCAGCCTGAGACAGCCAAGCCGGAAACTGTGAAGCCCCCGGTCAGCCGGACGGACGCGCCGCCGGCATCGCCGATGGTGGCACCGGCGCCCATCAATGCTGCCAATCCGCGCGCGCTGTATCGCGCATTGATCGAACGCGAGGTCCGTCATAGCAGCCTTCCCGCCGATGTCGCCGAGGCGGTCATGGGCGTGGAGAGCGGCTACAACCCGGCCGTGATCGGCGCGGATGGCGAGATCGGCCTGATGCAGGTGATGCCGCCGACGGCGCGCATGCTCGGCTTCACCGGTTCGATGGCCGAATTCGCAGCACCCGAAATCAACATCAAATATGGCGTGATGTATCTGTCGCAGGCCTGGGCCAAGGCCGGCGGCGATCTCTGCACCGCGCTGATGAAGTATCGCGCCGGGCACGGCGAGACGCGCTTCTCCCAGTTGTCGGTCGATTATTGCATTCGGGCACGTGCACGTCTGGCCGCCAAAGGCTATCCGCTGACCGGAACCGTACCTGTCGCGACATTCGGCTTCCGTCCGGGTGGTGGTGGCAGCGCGCTTGCCATGGCGGGCTTCCGCAAGCGGTGCCTGACCATCGGCGGTGGTCGTGTCGATTTCGCCGCACTGAACAACCGCCTCGCGCAGGTGGCCATCCAGGTCAACACACCTCGCACACCAGGAAAGTAGAAGTCATGATTGCCCGGCTTTCTGCATTGCTGTTGATGGTCGTGGCCATGCCTGCTTCTGCGCAGCAGCCGCCGCCTGCGGAGCCGAAGCCTGAACTGATCATCGGCGGTCAGCCGGCGCCGATGCGGACCTTCGAGCGCTGCGTGGATGTCGAGATCGGCGGAGCGCGCAGCTATGGCTGCCTCAACGAGACCTTGCGCCGCGACGTCGATAAGGTCGCTCCCAGTCTGAATTTGCCGCCGATCGATGCCCGCTCGTCCGACACCAAACTCGGCATCGTCAATATTCCGGCCGTCGCGCAGCAATATGGTTCGAATTTCGGGCGCTCGGTGGTCCCCTTCCGCATGCCGCAGCCGGTATTCGGCACGACGCCGCGACGATAGGGCCGAGAATGTCGCCTCCAGCGCCGACAATCCTTGTGCCGATGGTCGGTCATTCGCGTGTGAGCGGACCGAGCCTGTATCAATGGCGCTATATGTGCGCTTTGACGGCGGTTGCTGTGGTGGTGTCTGCCGCGTCGCCCGCGTCATCGCAATTTTTGTTGCCGACCCGGACCGACGTTCCTTCATTGACGCCGCCGAAGCCGCTGACGCGTGCCGATTTGCCTCCGGTCGAGCGGGGTGAGCGTGCTGGCACAGGTTTCTTCGTTGACGATCACGGTCATCTCCTGACCGCACGGCATGTGGTGCAGGGCTGCGGCCGCATCGTCGTGCACAAGGAAGGGCGCAGCATGACCGCCCGGCTCGTCGCGACGTCGACGCCCTATGATCTTGCATTGTTGCGTACGCCGAAGACCCGCGGAATCGCGGCGGTGTTTCCGCGCACGGTTGAAGCGTCGATCAACTCCATGGTGTTCGCAGCGGACTACGCGACGTTGCCGGCCATGGTCAATCGTGGCGGCACATTGGCCAATGCGTCCGTGAGCAAGACGTCGGGCGGCGAGGAAGCCGGACATATCGCCATCACATCGACGGTGACCTTCGGTGCCAGCGGCGCGCCGGTGCTGGACTCGCGTGGCCTGGTCGAAGGCGTCATCAGCCGCAAGACGAATGTCAATCGCGTGCTGGCTGTGGGCGCCGCCGGAGCCAAGTCGTTCCTGGCGTCGAACAATGTCCGGCCGCAGGAAGACGATCGTCCGCAGCTTAGCGGATCGGCTTCGCGTGCCCATCGCGCTGCGAGCATTTCTGCACGCGTTGTTTGTTTGAATTAGAGGAGCTATCCGCGTGACACGATCGAATGGATCATCCGCAGCCGCGACAAAGTCGGGCAAGTTGCGTACATTCCTGGCGTCGCTCGGGCTCGTGTCGATCGCGGCGACGCCGATCGTCGCCCAGGGGCTTGATTACCGCAGCCCGGACGCTGCGCCGCCGTCCTGGGGGCAGTTCTCCAAACTTGTGAAGTATCGCTTTGAGGAGTGGATGAGCGCCGACGAAGCGGTAGCCAATCGCTTTCGTGCTTGGCTGAAAGAAACCAGTGGCACAGCAAACGGCGCACCAACGTCGATCGTGGTGAAGGCGTGGCTCAATCCCGACGGTAGCGTCGAGAAGGTGTCATTCGCGCCGTTCAAGGATGAACGCGCGAACAGCGATCTGCGCATGGTGTTGACCCGCGGCAATGTCGGCGAAGCGCCGCCGCCGGAAATGCTGCAGCCGATCAATCTGCGGTTCTCGCTCAATATCGCGAAGGATTGAGCGTCGCTTAGCTTTTGATGCGCAGGAATTCCAGCAGGAGGCGACTCACTTCGTCGGCCCGCTCCTGCTGCACCCAGTGCCCCGCGCCGTCGATCAGGTGCACGGCGCGCATGTCGGTGCATGCAGTCCTTTGCATAGTCTCGATCGCGCCGGGACGCTGATAGATTCCCCAGTCCTGCAGGCCGGAGATGAAAGTCGACGGCACATCGATGGTGCGGCCGGAGAACAGCTCGTAGTCGGTATTGAACAGGCCGGTTGTGTTGCAGCGGTACCATTGCAGGCCGCCCTGGAAGCCCGTGCGGGCATATTCGCTACTGTAATAAGCGAGTTCGCTGTCGGGCAGCCATGTATTGGCGGTGATCGCGTCGCGCGATGGCATTTCCTTTGCGACGGTCTCGGCCATCGTCTCGGCAGCGTCCATCACATAATAGGTTGGCAGTTTTGCGAGTTCGCCGGCGGTCCAGCCTTGCAGCGGAGTGGGCTTGTTGTCGGTCCAGTCCGCGCTCTTGTGATGATAATAGGCGCGCAGGAAATCATGCACGCCCTGCGGCGCATGTTGCATGTGATCATTGGCTTCGCGTGTTGCGTAGTACCATTGATAATGTTTTCGCGAGCGCGGCAGGGCGGCAAGATCCCGATGGACGGGATCGTCGGCTTTCGGAGCCAACGGCTTGTTGGCGGTGTCGAAAGGGATGGATGGCGGGCCAGAGAACGGCGCGCTCATCAGCGCAACGGAGCGAAACACATCCGGTCGCGTCAACGCGCACCATGCAGCGACGGAGCTGCCGAAATCATGGCCAACGACGGCATCGACATGGCGAAGGCCGAGGGCAGACACGAGCCCGAGCGCATCGCGGACGAGGTTGAGCAGGTTGAACGGGCGCAGGTCGCCGTCGTAATCGGCGCTCCAGCCGGTGGTGCGGCCATAGCCGCGCTGGTCCGGTGCGATGACGTGATAACCGGCAGCGGCGAGCTGCGGCATCACCTTGCGCCAGCTGTAAGCGAGTTCGGGGAAGCCGTGCAGCAGCAGCACGCAGGGGCGCCCAGCGCTTTCATGGCCGGCTTCCAGCACATGCATGCGCAGGCCGTTGACGCCTTCGACGAAACGCGAGCGAATGCCGGGTGGCAGAATGTTCGGGCTGATGGGGTCGAGAATGGTCACGTCGCCTCCATGTGCTCTTAAGCGGCACGCATTTTCTTAGGATGGGTAGAGCGGAGGCGCGTCGCGCCGGATCGAAACCCATCGCCGCCGGGCGCATGTGGTGATGGGTTTAGCTTCGCTCTACCCATCCTACGGGCGCGGCGTTATCTTGTGAAGCGCGCTACCAACTCAATATGCGGCGTATGCCGGAATTGATCGACCGGCGTGACATTGCGCAGATTGTAGCCGCCATCGATCAGAATCTTTGCGTCCCGCGCAAAGGTCTGCACGTTGCAGGAGACGGCGACCACCAGGGGCACCTTACTGGCGGCCAGCCGTTCGGCTTGCGCCTGCGCGCCGGCGCGGGGCGGATCGAACACCACGGCGTCGATGTCGCGCAGCTCCTGCGGTACCAGCGGGCGGCGGAACAGGTCGCGGGCCTCGGCCTTGATCGGCTTCAGGCCAGGGGTCGCCTTGATGGCTTGCTGCAGCGATGCGATGGCTTTGGCGTCGCTGTCGAGCGCGTGCACCTTGGCCTTGGCAGCGAGGCGCAGCGCAAAGGGGCCAATGCCGCAGAACAGGTCGAGGATCGTCTTGGCGCCCTTGCAATGCTGCAGGACGAGCGCAGCGAGGGCGTCTTCGCCGACCGCAGTGGCCTGCAGGAACGAGCCCGGTGGCAAAGCGACGCTTGCGGTGCCCATTGTGACCACCGGCGGTGCCCGCATCAATACGAGTTCCGCATGCCGCGTGAGGCGGGCGAGCTTGTGCTCGGCCGAGAGCGCAGAGAGTTTCGAGATGAGTGCCGTCGAAATCGGTCCGCTGCCGCGAACATCGATGTCGAGGCCGTTGTCCGCGGCGGTGACCTGGATATCGAGCGGCTTGGCCATCGGCTGCAGCAACTCGGCAATCGCGCGTGCGGCGTCCAGTGCGCCGGACAGCGCAGGGTCGAGGATCGGGCAAGCGTCGATCGCAACGATGGCGTGGCTGGCGGCCTCGGCGAAACCGACCTGCGTTTGGCCATCCTTGTAGCGCGCATGCAGCGTAACGCGGCGGCGACCGGCGCCATGGGCATCAACGACAGGATCGACGGAGCAATCGATATCCGACTGGCTCAGCGTATCGACGACGATCTGGCGCTTCCACGCCTGATAGGGCGTCGGCTGCCAATGCTGGATGGCGCAGCCGCCGCAGCGCGTAAAATAGCTGCAGAACGGATCGATGCGCTCGGGGCTCGGTTGATCGATCCGTGCGAGCCTGCATTTGCCTTCGTGGTTCTCGGCTTCGACGATCTCCCCAGGCAGAGTGAAAGGCACATAGGTCGGTGGACGATCGATGCTGACGCCATCGCCGCGGTGGCCGACATGATCGATAGTGATGCGCTCAGCCACGACGCGCACCCATGAAGAATTCGATATTGCCGTCGCCGCCCTTGATCGAGGAGGGGAAGACCTCGATGTGGGTGCAGCCGAGATCCCTGGCGAAGGCCGTGATGTCGTCGCAGATGGCCTGGTGCAGGTCGGCATTCTTGATGATGCCGCGCTTGGATTGCTTCCGATCGGCCTCGAATTGCGGCTTGATCAGAGCGAGCAAACTCATGGGTGCTGCAGCCAGCGAGAGGGCCACGGGCAGTACAGCCTTGAGCGAGATGAAGCTGACATCGATGACCACGACGTCGGGCCGCGCGGGCAAACGCTTGTTTTCGAAGTTGCGGATGTCGGTGGATTCCATCGAGACGATCTTCGGATGATCGTGCAGCGAAGGATGCAACTGGCTCTTGCCGACATCGATGGCGAACACCATGCTAGCGCCATTGGCGAGCAGCACTTCGGTGAAGCCACCGGTGGAGGCACCGACATCGAGACAGACGTGATCCTCGATCTCGATCGGATAATGTTCGAGGGCACCTGCGAGCTTGACGCCGCCGCGCGAGACCCAGGGATGCGCAGGCTCCGCTTCGATCGCGGCATCTGGAAGCAGGAGTTCAGAGACCTTGGCGACCTGTTTGCCATTGGCAATGACGAGGCCGGCCTCGATGGCGGCCTGGGCACGGGCGCGGCTTTCAAAAATGCCGCGTTCGACGAGAAGCGTATCGGCGCGCTTCTTCGCGGCCGCAGGTGAAGTCTGGGATTTCGTCATGGTCAGTAGGAGGCAGCGAGTTTCAAACAGGCTTCGAAGCTGGTCAGGTCCTGCCACAGATCGCTCGGCGCTTCGCGCGGGACGATCAGCGGCGAGCCGTAAAGGTCGAGCGCGTGGATCATCATGAGATTGTCGGTGTGGCCGAAATTCTCGATCGTGAGGCCGTCCTTGTCAGTGAGATGGCCGTTGCTTTCGGTGATCTCGGTGATGCGGCGGGTGCGATCCACATAGGAGGCGGGATCGTTGCTGTAGCCGAAGCAGAGCTTGCCGTGGCCGGCCATGAAGCCGAGTTCGAACACGGTGCCGGCATCGGCGCTGGGGCCGCGGAAGGGCGTGAGATTGGCGATGACGATGTCGCAGCGATTCATCATCGCTTCGTTGCCGTGGAAAATCTGGCGCGACGCGTCGGCGGCCGCAATGTCCACATCGTTATCGAGCGGGAAGAAGCCGTGGGCGCCGTAGCGTTTGCAAAGGGCCACTTTGCGCCGGCCGATCTCGGCGGCGTTGGGCAGGAAGACGTCGGGGCCAGCGAGATAGATGTTCATGAAGTCCCCGTCGTGTTCGCGAAGCGGGCCGACTTTGACGCGGTAAATCAGACGAGAAGGTGGCGATTTGGGATGTGAATTCCGAAACGCCGACTTTGCTCAGTTTGTCGTCGCCCGGCTTGACCGGGCGATCCAGTAAACTCAGTACGTGCGGTGTGTACTGGGTCACCCGGTCAAGCCGGGTGACGACAGTTGGAGATTAAGCGAGCTTCACCGTCTCGGCAGCAAAGTCCTTGCCGAGGGTCTCGAACACCTTCTTGACGATGCCCTTCGAGTCCAGGCCGGCCTGCGCATACATCGCTGCCGGCGAGTCGTGGTCCTGGAACATGTCGGGCAGCACCATGGAGCGCATGCGCAGGCCGCCATCGAGCATGCCGTGCTCGGCCAGCGTGTTCATCACATGCGAACCGAAGCCGCCGATCGAGCCTTCCTCGATGGTGAGCAGGATCTCGTGCTCGCGGGCGAGCTTGAGCAGCAGTTCGAGGTCGAGCGGCTTCATGAAGCGCGCGTCGGCAATGGTGGCCTGCAGACCGTGTGCGGCGAGTTCGTCGGCAGCCTTCTCGCATTCGGCGAGACGGGTGCCGAAGGAGAACAGCGCGACCTGCTTGCCTTGGCGGATAATGCGACCCTTGCCAATCTCGAGCGGGATGCCGACTTCCGGCATCTCGACGCCGCGGCCTTCGCCACGCGGATAGCGCAGCGCGCTCGGCGCGTCGTTGATGGCGACTTGGGTCGCGACCATGTGCACCAGTTCGGCTTCGTCGGAGGCGGCCATGATCACCATGTTCGGCAGACAGCCGAGATAGGCATTGTCGAACGAGCCGGCATGGGTCGCACCGTCGGAGCCGACCAGGCCGGCACGATCGATGGCGAAGCGCACGGGCAGGTTCTGGATCGCCACGTCATGGACAATCTGGTCATAGCCGCGCTGCAGGAAGGTCGAATAGATCGCGCAGAACGGCTTGTAGCCTTCGGTCGCAAGACCGGCGGCAAACGTCACCGCATGCTGCTCGGCAATGCCGACGTCGAAGGTGCGGGCGGGGAAGGCCTTGTTGAAGATATCGACGCCGGTGCCCGACGGCATGGCCGCGGTGATGGCGACGATCTTGTCGTCCTTCTCGGCTTCCTTGACGAGGCTCTGGCCGAACACGTTCTGATAGGCTGGAGCATTCGGCTTTGACTTCGACTGGGTGCCGGTGGCGACGTCGAACTTCACGACCGCATGATACTTGTCGGCGGCCGCTTCGGCCGGGCCATAGCCCTTACCCTTTTGCGTGACGACATGAACCAGGATCGGGCCGGTTTCCATGTCGCGCACGTTCTGCAGCACGGGCAGCAGGTGATCGAGGTTATGACCGTCGATCGGGCCAACATAGTAGAAGCCGAGTTCTTCGAACAGCGTGCCGCCATTGTTCATGAAGCCGCGCGAATATTCTTCCACGCGCTCGGCACGGTCGGCGATCAGCTTCGGCAGATGCTTGCCGAGCTGCTTGGCCGCATCGCGCAGGCCGCGATAGGTCTTGCCCGAATACATGCGCGACAGATAGGCCGACATGGCGCCGACCGGCGGCGCGATCGACATGTCGTTGTCGTTGAGAATGACGATCAGGCGGGAATTCATCGCGCCGGCATTGTTCATGGCTTCATAGGCCATGCCTGCCGACATCGAACCGTCACCGATCACGGCAATAACGTTGTTCTTGCCGCCCGAGAGGTCGCGCGCCACGGCCATGCCGAGGCCCGCCGAGATCGAGGTGGACGAATGCGCAGCGCCGAACGGATCGTATTCGCTCTCGCTGCGCTTGGTGAAGCCGGAGAGGCCACCGGGCGTACGCAGGGTACGGATGCGATCACGACGACCGGTCAGAATCTTGTGCGGATAGGCCTGATGCCCGACGTCCCAGATGATGCGGTCACGCGGCGTATCGAAAACGTAGTGAAGTGCGGTGGTCAGTTCGACCACGCCAAGGCCGGCGCCGAAGTGACCGCCGGTCACCGACACGGTGTCGATGGTTTCCTGGCGCAGTTCGTCAGCGACCTGACGCACTTTCTCGACCTTCAGCTTGCGCAGATCTTCCGGCGTCCGGATGGTGTCGAGCAGCGGGGTCTTACTAAAATTGGTCACGGCACTATTCCAATTTGACATGTCCGGAGTTGCGGATGTGTCCAGTTCGTCGCGCGAAGGCGGCAGACGGTTCGGACCAATTGCATCCCCCAGAACCGGGAAGCTTGTTTCGAGGCCTTATAATGGGCTTCGTTTTTTCGACGTGGTATCTAGCATGCTTGAAAGCTTCTTCATCCGAACATTTTCGTCAGATGGTTGAAGCGCTTATCACCGTTAACGCCCGGCGTTGCCGCCTGGTTGCCTACGGGTGAACCTTGTCCCTTTACACCAAAGCCTCCGGCAAAGCCAACCATGGCAATGGGGCAGGTTCCGTCTGCACGTTCGCGCAGCGGGGTCAGCCGATGCGGCGAGCCGCCGGCGGTATGCCGGTGGAAGGTGCCGAAATGGCACTTTTTTGACCGAGATCAAGCTTCTTCCATGCATTTTCGCGGGTTGCGAGGTTGCCATCGACCAATGCGAGAGCTGCGGTGGGCTGCGTCATTCTCTCGCGCAACGGAACCGGCCCGCAGACGATCATGAAAAAATCGTAGGCATGGGGGCGTTCATTGGCCATCACAAACTGGAAATGGACCCGGAAGAACTTCCAGCGGAACCGATTATAATGCTCAGGGCGCACGATTTCGCGGAACCGAACCGGTACGATGGTCGGGTTCCGTTTGGCGTTCCCGACATCTATGCCGTGACCGATCACGGGATCAAACGGATAGAAATTCATCACGTCCTTGCGGGACTGGCAGTCGATCCAGTCGATCGATGGTTCGGTAGCCAGCCGCCGCAGATTCTCACGAAAGGCGACGGCGCCCTTGTGGAAGCCCACAATCGGCATATTGCCGCCTAACGTGAGCAGCATGACGCGCGGCCCATGGCGGCCGAGCTCGGGATCGAGTTTCAACGCGCGGGCGAGAATTTCCGAGCCAAGAAACGAGCCGGAGCTGTGGCCGACCAGTACAATCTCCTGTGCTCCGGAATTCTGCGCCACTTGCACCAGATGTCGCGCAAAACGGTCGATGCGCGCGTCCCATTCAGGTCGCTTTCCGTGCGAGAATTGCCAGGTGAAGATGGTATCGGCCATCAGATAGAGCAGGTAGGTCCGCTCTTCCGTGTATTTCATCAGCGAGCCTAGTGCTGCGATGAACACGGCAGCGGCGGCGCTGCCGACCAGGAAACCGTGGACGCCGAGCGCCTTCAGCCCCCATGCCACAAGCCAGGCTGCGGCTGCGGACCAGATCGCCTCGTTGAGCAGGACGAAGTGCGGCCAGCTGATGAAGGTCGCGAAGCGCCAATGGGCGCGCCAGAAACGGCCCATGGTGCCGGAGAATACCAGGCCCCAATAGATCAGCATGCCGTGGAGGGCGGTGCGCCAGATCGGCGCGGCCAGATCGCGCTGGATCAGGTCTTCCCAGCGGAGAAAATCGTAGTCGGTTCTGGTCTGCCAGCCGTCGCCCGCGGTCTCGATGGTCCAGCCCGCGGATTCATGGGCGAATTCGCCCGGTGTATGTTCTTTCGGGCGTCCGATTTTAGTCGTCAGACCATACAGCCGCCCGAACTTGCGCAGCTCGGTCCGGAACATACGGTAATATTGCGCGAGGCCCCGTGGGTCGTATCCCTGCACATAGATGACATGACGGTGCTGGACGCGCACGCTAGATCCCCGAACTGACAGCGGACTATAACAGGCCGCGCCAAGCGCCAAGCGCTAAAAATCGACGCGCATACGCCGGTGATGGGTTGTGCCGTCGGGACAATGCGCCCGCTTACTGGACATCCAGCGGTTCGGTGCCGACGGGCTGACCGTTCGAATCTGTCGTGATCTTATCGACGCGGGCCTCGGCCTGGCGCAACAATTCGTCGCAACGGCGCTTCAGAGCCTCGCCGCGTTCATAGATCGCAACCGATTCCTCGAGGGGCACCTTGCCCTCTTCGAGGCGACGCACGATCGATTCCAGCTCTTCGATCGCCGTCTCAAAGGTCAGCTTCTTGACGTCGGCGTGGGTGTTCTCAGCCATTCGTTCTTCCGTGTGCGTTCGAGACGCATGATTCTATCGATGTTTGCGGGCGCAATGTGGCGGCCCGGTTGCACTGCACGCGGACTAGACTGGTGCTTGCTTGCCCATCAGCTCGGTCACGTGAGCAGCAACCGATTCCTGCAGGCCCTGCAGATCGTAGCCGCCCTCGAGCACCGAGACAACGCGGCCGCCCGCGGTCTGGTCGGCGAGATCGAGCAGCTTTCGTGTCACCCAACCGAAATCGGCCGCATCGAGTTCGAGCGAGGCAAGCGGATCGCGCCGATGCGCATCGAAGCCGGCCGAGATGATGATCAATTCGGGCGAAAATTTCTGAAGCTGCGGCAGGATGAGATTGTCGAACGCAGCGCGAAACTTGGCGCCGCCATCGCCATCGCGCAGCGGCGCGTTGACGATGGTGTCATGGTCGCCGCGCTCCTGCGTGGCGCCGGTGCCCGGGAAGAGCGGCATCTGATGCGTGGAGCAATACATCACGCTCTTGTCGGCCCAAAAAATCTCCTGCGTGCCGTTGCCGTGATGCACGTCGAAATCGACGACAGCGGTGCGGCCGATACCATAGGTGCGCTGTGCATAGCGCGCGGCGATGGCGGCTTGGTCGAAGAAGCAGAAGCCCATCGCCTTGTTGCTCTCGGCGTGATGGCCGGGCGGGCGCGTGGCGACAAAGGCATTTGTGTGCTCGCCTTTCATGACCGCGTCAGTGGCCGCGATAGCGCCGCCGACGCCGCGCATCACAGCCTCCCAGGTGCCGGGCGAAAGCGACGTGTCGCCGTCGATATAGACGAGGCCACTATCGGGCGCGACGTGCCTGATCTCGTCGATATAGTGATTGTCATGGCACAGGCTGACGTGATCGAGGCTGCCGACCGGCGCATCGGCCCTTACCAGCGCATCGAAGCGCGGGTCGCCAAGGGCCTGCGCGACGGCGCGCATGCGGTCCGGTCGCTCGGGATGGCCGGGCGGCGTGAGGTGATCGAATGATGCCTTGTGAGATAGGAGCAGTGTCGTCATGCAAATGATCCCGGCGCGGGAGATGTATGTGCGACAACCTAGCGCGTCGGGGAGGGTTCCGATAGGTCTCTCGACCTATCTCGCAGGACATTGCAGCGAAGGCGCTAATCCGCCGGCAATTCATTGATCTTTGCGACCCAGACCCGCACGTCGGCGAGAACCTGGGGGAGGACGGCGCGCACCTGCTGCACCGTCATCCCGGCCTTGACGCGGGGATCGTACAGGATGTTGAGCAGATACTGATCGTAGATGTCGAAGAAGCCCATCGAGACATTGTCGTTGAACATCGTCCACGGCACCGAATTAGTGTCGTTGATCGGCCCTAGCGACTGCAGCATTTCCTCATAGGCGCAGTCGTAGAAGGTGAAGTCGCCATTGTCTGTCGTGAGGATCACATCCGAGCGTTCGATCTCGAAGGCATCGTTCTTGCGGAAGCCGGACAGGCATTGCGGATCGAGCGAGGTGCGGATTTCGTTGGCGCGGTCTTCACCGTAGAACGAAGCGAGGGTCGGATAGAGATCGCGGTCACGTACCAGCTTGACCGTGACATTGGCTTCGTTTCTGTTTTCGACAGTCGCAATGTTGAGATGCTGCACGCGTCGCCCGATATCGGCGACGACCTTGCCGATCTGCTTCTTGCGCGTTGCGGTGCCGCCATCGGTGAAGACGCGGACCGGCGTTTCATATTTGCGAATGCGATCGACGCGGCCGGCGAGATGATACTCCGCACCGAAGGCCGTCTTGAGGAAGCCGTCGATGATCTGGCTGTCGGTGAAGCTTTTCTTTTGATGCTTCTGGTGCGCGGCAATGATCGCCGGTTCGCCCGCGTTAGCAGGCAATAGCGGGGTCGTCGCAAGGAAGCTCAGGCTCGCAATGGCGAGGCGAGCGAGCCGGAGAGCATAGTGGGATGGGGAGGAGTGCATTGCACCCAAATTCGCGCACAACGCGCATGGGTGCAAGCGTTCAATGGTCGCGCCCACGTATAAGTGAAGTTTGCGAGGTGCGAGTCCCGCTTTGGCGAGACCCGCACAGCGTTCGTTTAGTTCTTGACGATCACGGTCGCGCCGACCGCGACGCGATTGTAGAGATCTGTCACGTCTTCATTGGTCATCCGGAAGCAGCCCGAAGAGACGGCCTGGCCAATGGTTTCCGGCTCGTTGGAGCCGTGGATGCGATACAGGGTCGAGCCGAGATAAATGGCGCGAGCGCCGAGCGGATTGTCGGGACCGCCTTCCATATGGCGCGGCAGATCGGGACGACGGCGCAGCATCTGGGCCGGCGGGGTCCATGATGGCCATTCCTTCTTGGCGGTGACGCGGTGGACGCCGCCCCAGCGGAAGCCGTCGCGACCGACACCGATGCCGTAACGCAAAGCGCTGCCGCCCGGCTGAACGAGATAAAGGCGGCGCTCGGCGGTATTCACCACAATGGTGCCAGGCGCGTAATTGCTCTGGAAGCCCACCGTCTGGCGCGGAATCGGGCTCGCGCTGTTACCTCCGCCATTGCCAAAATTCGAGAAAAAGTTGGAGAGCGACGGGCCGTCATCGACGACGAAATCGGGCTCGGCCGGCTGGCTACGGGGCCGGGCATCGGCAGGCAGTGCAACCGCAATGACGGCAACTGCGACGGACAGGGCACCAAGAATGCGCTTCATAGACTCCTCGCCAGATCGGAAATGAGCCGCAGACTGGCCACAATTCATGCCGTTCCGCAAGCCACGGTGAAGTGAGAAGCATTCCAGAGGGCGAAATGATTTTGCTCAACCCAGGGGACGCAGCATCGCGCCCTTGCATGCCTTTCGAACAAGCGTTGCGTGCGCCCCCTTTGACGGGGCCATCGAACAATGGTTGATCAACTCCGCGATTTACGCAGTCAAATTGGAGCTGGATGATGAACGGTGCGGAGAGCCTGGTACGGACATTGGTGGCAGGCGGAGTGGATGTCTGCTTTGCCAATCCGGGAACGTCGGAAATGCATTTCGTCGCGGCATTGGACCGTGTCGAAGGCATGCGCTGCGTGCTCGGCCTGTTCGAAGGCATCGTGACCGGCGCGGCCGACGGCTATTACCGCATGAAGGGCACCCCGGCCTCGACCCTGCTGCATCTCGGCCCCGGCCTCGCCAATGGCCTTGCCAACCTGCACAACGCCAAGAAGGCGAATTCGGGCATCGTCAACATCGTCGGCCAGCACGCCGTCTATCACATCGAGCACAATGCGCCGCTGACCTCGGACATCGAGGGTCTCGCCCGTCCGATGTCGCAGTGGGTGCGCACCTCGCCGAGCGCCAAGACCGTGGCTGCCGACGGCGCCGCCGCGATCGCCGCTGCCAGTGGTGCGCAGGCGCAGATCGCCACCCTGATCCTGCCGGCCGACACCGCCTGGAATGAAGCTGACGGTATCGCCAAGGTGCCGGCGCCGGAACAGCGCGCCAATTTCCATGCACCGGCGGTGGACGTCGCCGCCAAGCTCGCCAAGGAAGGCGAGACCACGCTGCTGCTGATGACCGGTTCGGCGCTGACCGAGCAGGGCCTGGCCCTTGCCGAGCAGATCGCCGGCAAGACTGGCTGCAAGGTGATCAGCCAGACCTACAATCCGCGCATGGCCCGTGGCCGTGGCCGCTTCTTCGTCGAACGCGTGCCTTACGTGGTCGACTCGGCGCTGCCGGTGCTGAAGAACTTCAAGAACATCGTTCTGATCGAAGCCAACGATCCCGTCGCGTTCTTCGCTTACCCGAACAAGCCGAGCGTGCTGAAGCCGGAAGGCTGCAACGTGCATCGCATGACCGCCAATGGCGAGAATTCGGTGGCAGCGCTCGAAGCGCTGGCCTCGGCTGTCGGCGCCAAGCCGTCAGACGTCAAGCCGCAGAAACATGCCGAACTGGTCAAGCCGACCGGTAAGCTGGACCACGCTTCGGTTGCTGCTGCCATCGCGCTGGGCATTCCGGAAAACGCCATCGTCATCGACGAGTCGATCACCACCGGCCGCGGCTTCTTCGCCCCGACCGCTGCTGCGGCTCCGCATGACTGGCTGCAGAACATGGGTGGCTCGATCGGCTTCTCGACCCCGGTCGCCGTTGGCGCCGCTGTGGCCTGCCCCGATCGCAAGGTGATCTGCATGGTTGGCGATGGCTCGGCCATGTACACGCCGCAGTCGCTGTGGACCCAGGCCCGCGAGAACCTCGACGTCACCACCGTCGTGTTCGCGAACCGCAACTACCAGATCCTGAAGGGCGAGTTCGACAATGTCGGCGCCGGCGCCATGGGCAGCCGTGCGCTGGACATGCTGACGCTCGACCGTCCGCATCTCGACTGGGTGTCGCTGGCCAAGGGCATGGGCGTCCCCGGCGTCGCCGTCTCGACCGCCGAGGAATTCAGCAAGGCGCTGGCTGATGCCAATGCGGCGCAGGGTCCGAAGCTGATCGAAGTGCTGATGTAAGCGTCACACGCGACGACAGACAAACGAAAGGCTCCGGAGTGATCCGGAGCCTTTCTGCTTTAGAATAAAGCGACCGCGATATTAGTTTCCGCCGCCGCCGCCGCCACCAGAGGTGCGGCCTTCTGCGGAGTTGTTGCCGCCCATACCGGTCGTACCGGTGGCGGAGTTGGAGCCGCCGAGCGAGTTGGAGTTGTTACCAGCCTGCGAACCAGTCGCGCTGGGCGCCATCTTGCTGCCGCTGCGTTCGGGCACATCGACGGCCGTACCACGGCTGTCGGTACCGGGCTGCGTCACGCCAGTACCGGTGGAGTTCATTTGGGGGGCGTTGGGATTAGCGCCGCTCTGCGCGAAAGCAGGAGCTGCCATCAAAAGGGCGGCGGTGGTCGCGATGATCGTTTTCTTCATGTCAGTGTTCCTCTGCTCGTGTCTTCCCCTGTGCAAGCAACACGACGAATTCTGACACGTTCCCTCATTTCTCCGACGCGCAGGCGGCGTGCGGTCGCATGTGCTTATTCGCAGCCGCACAACGATTTCGACCGGCCGAATCCTGAAACGGCCGTAAAGCTCAGAGCAATTCAACCGCGCGGGGCGCGATTAGGGAGGCACAACCGACGTGAACAGTGCTATCGAGCAGGTGGTCGCCGCCTATGTTCAGACCAGTCAGCTTGACGTCTTGCTTCAATTGAAAGCTCACCGTGAAGGGCTCGCAAGCGCGATCCGTGACCGCGCGGATTTCGATTTCAACGTGTTGTTGAGCCAGCTCGAAGACGATGTGCGTGCAATCGAGGATGGTATCCGTCGGCTACGAGCGCTCTCCGACCCGCGGCCGAACGACGATATCTAGCGACGTCGCCCCGCGAGCCTGGAATGCGGCTCGAAACTTGCAAGACCGTTCCCGACAGATGAAACTTGCGCAACTGCGGCGTTTGGTCTGGTTCGAAATCAAGGGGAACGGGAATGAACCGACGTGAATTCGCGAAGCTTTTGGGATTGGGCGCAACGGCGTTGTCGGGCATTCCGCTCGGCGTGACGCGAGCGATCGGACAGACCAAGGGTGGTACGCTCAATACGATCATCCAGCCCGAACCGCCGATCCTTGTGACCGCGCTCAATCAGCAGCAGCCGACTTTGACGCTCGGTGGCAAGATCTATGAGAGCCTGCTGCGCTACGGCGCGGACCTCAAGCCGATGCCCGGCCTTGCCCAATCCTGGGAGGTCTCGTCCGATGGCCTCACTTACACATTCAAGCTGTTTCCCGGCATCACCTTTCATGATGGCAAGCCGCTCACATCGGAGGATGTTGTCTTCTCGGTGACCAAAGTGCTCACCGAGACCCACGCGCGCGCACGCGGCACTTTCCTGCGCATCGAGAAGGCGGAGACGCCTGATCCATTGACGGTGGTGTTCAAACTCAAGGCGCCGTTCGCGCCATTTTTGGGCTCGTTCGACTGTACGACCGCGCCGATCGTACCGAAGCATATTTACGAAGGCACAGACTTCCGCAAAAACCCAGCCAATGCGCAGGCGATCGGCTGCGGGCCATTCAAATTGAAGGAATGGGTGAAGGGGTCTCACGTTCATCTCGTCAAGCACGAGGGCTATTACCGCAAGGGCGAGCCGCATCTCGACGAGATCATCTATCGCGTGATTCCGGATGGCGCGACGCGCGCGGTCGCGCTGGAGCAGGGCAAGGTCCAATTGACGCAGTGGACCGATGTAGAATTGTTCGATGTTGCGCGGCTATCGAAGCTGCCCAATGTCGAGATGACCACCAAAGGCTATGAATTCTTCGCGCCGCATTTTTGGTTGGAATTCAACCTTCGCGTCAAGCCGATGGACGATAAACGCTTTCGCCAGGCAGTGATGTTCGCCATCGATCGCAAGGCGCTGCTGCAGCGCGTGTTCTTCGGTCTCGGCAAGGTTGCTACAGGGCCCGTGTCGTCGAAGACGCGCTTCTACGAAAAGGACGTCAAGCAATTCGACTACGCGCTCGATAAATCGAAGGCGCTGCTCGACGAGATGGGTCTCAAGCCTGGTGCAGACGGCAAGCGTGTCACGCTGAAATTCCTTGTGCCGCCCTATGGCGATCTTTGGCAGCGTTCGGCGGAATATTTCAAGCAGTCGCTTGGTCGTGTGGGCATCGAGTTGCAACTCGAAAATCTCGATTTGGCAGGTTGGGCCGATCGTACCAGCAACTGGAATTACGAGATGACGAGCAATTTGCTGTACCAGCTCGGCGATCCCGCTCTGGGTGTTGCACGCAGTTATGTCTCGTCGAATATTCGAAAAGGTATCTTGTTCTCAAATGTCGCAGGCTATTCCAATCCCGAGGTAGACAGGCTATTCGAGGAAGCCGCCGTGGCGACATCCGACGCCAAACGCCAGGAACTCTACACGGCCGTGCAAAAAATCATCGTAGAAGAAGTCCCGATCGGATGGATGATCGAGCAAGACTTCCCGAACTTCATCGACAAGCGGTTGAAGAACGTCATCACCACCGGCATCGGTGTGCATGAGACGTTTGGAGCCGTTACGCTCGGTTGAATCGAACGTCACTGGTAGGAACGACGTCGCCAGGCGTTTCCGCGTCTGGCGATATAAACGTTAAAAGGAAGAGACCATGAATAGGCGTGAATTCGCGAAGATGATGGGTGTGAGCGCCGTTGCGCTGTCCGGCATTCCGCTGGGCATAACGCGCGCGGTCGGTCAGACCAAGGGCGGGACGCTCAACACGATCATCCAGCCGGAGCCGCCGATTCTCGTCACCGCCTTGAACCAGCAGCAGCCGACGCTGACGCTGGGCGGAAAGATCTATGAGAGCCTGCTGCGTTACAGCACCGATCTCAAGCCGTTGCCCGGCCTCGCCCAGTCGTGGGAAGTCGCGCCGGACGGCCTGACCTATACATTCAAGCTTTTCCCCAACATCACCTTCCACGACGGCAAGCCGCTGACTTCGGAAGATGTGGCGTTCTCCATGACCAAGATGCTTCCGGAGACGCATGCGCGCGCGCGCGCCATCTATTCGCGCATCGAAAAGGCCGAGACGCCCGATCCGCTCACCGTCATCTTCAAGCTGAAAGCGCCGTTCGCGCCGTTCCTCACAGCGCTCGACTGCACCACCGGCCCGATCGTGCCGAAGCACATCTATGATGGTTCGGACTATCGCAAGAACCCGGCCAACGCACAGGCTATCGGCTCCGGCCCGTTCAAGCTGAAGGAATGGGTCAAAGGGTCGCACGTTCATCTCGTGCGTCACGAAGGCTACTATCGCAAGGACGAGCCGTATCTCGACGAGGTCATCTATCGCATCATCCCGGATGCCGCCTCGCGTTCGGTGGCGCTGGAGCAGGGCAAGATCCAGCTCACGCAGTGGAATGACATCGAATTCTACGATGTCGCACGACTGTCGAAGCTGCCGAACTATGAGATGACCACCAAGGGCTATGAATATTTTGCCCCGCATCAGTGGTTGGAGCTCAACAACCGCGTCAAGCCGATGGACGACAAGCGTTTCCGTCAGGCCGTCGCGCATGCGCTCGACCTGAAGTCGATGGCTGCTCGTGTGTATTTCGGTCTGCCGAAGCAGGCGACCGGCCCGGTGTCGTCGAAGACCAAGTTCTACGAGAAGGACGTCAAGAAGTACGACTATTCGATCGAGAAGGCCAAAGCCCTGCTCGACGAAATGGGTCTCAAGCCCGGTCCGGACGGCAAGCGTGTCACGCTGAAATATCTGATCCCGCCCTATGGCGAAGTTTATCAACGTGCCGGTGAGTTCATCCGCCAGTCGCTCGGCCGCGCCGGCATCGATATCCAGTTGGAAAACACCGACGTGGGTGGCTGGGCCGACAAGTTCAGCAACTGGGATTACGAGATCACCGGCAACCTCGTCTATCAGTTCGGCGATCCCGCCCTCGGCGTGTCGCGCACCTATATTTCGTCCAACATCAAGAAGGGCATCCTGTTCTCGAACACCGCCGGCTATTCCAATCCGGAAGTTGACAGGCTGTTCGAGGAAGCGGCGTCCACCATCGACGAGGCCAAGCGTCAGGAACTGTACAGCAAGGTGCAGAAGATCCTGGTCGAGGACGTGCCGGTGATCTGGATGTTCGAGGCGGCTTACCCGACTTTCGTCGATAAGCGTCTGAAGAACGTGACATCGACCGGCGTCGGCATCCATGAGTCCTTCAGCTCGGTGTATTTCGGATGACCTCGGCTTCGATCAACAAAGGCGGTCGCGCTAGCGCGATCGTCCTCGGCCTCGCGGGTTGGTTCGTCAAATTCGTCCTGGTTGTCCTGGTCATCGCGACCTTCAACTTCATCTTGGTGCATGCCGCGCCCGGCGATCCCGCTCAGGTGATCGCCGGCCAGAGCGGCGCGTCGGACGAGAAGCTGCTTGAACAGCTTCGGGCTGAATACGGGCTCGACAAGCCGTATCCGGTGCAGCTCGCGAACTATCTCGGACGCGTCCTGACCCTGGATCTCGGCTATTCCTATCGTCAGCAGCGCACGGTTTCGTCGCTGATCATGGAGCGCCTGCCGGCAACCTTGTTGCTCACGGCGACGGCTTTCATCCTGGCGCTGATCTCCGGCATCTTCCTGGGGACGCTTGCCGGCGTGCGTGCGGGCAAGTGGTCCGACACGTTGCTCACCATCGTTTCACTGCTGCTTTACGCCACGCCGGTGTTCTGGCTCGGCCTGATGCTGGTGCTGCTCTTCGCTGTCCAGCTGGATTGGCTGCCGGCCTTCGGTTACGCCACCATCGGCGTGCAGCAGACCATGCTGCAGCGGATGGTCGATATCGGGATGCATATGATCCTCCCGGTGATCTCGCTGGCGGCCGTCTATCTTGCGATCTACACGCGCCTGATGCGCTCGTCGGTGCTCGACGTCACCCATCAGGACTATATCAAGACCGCCAAGGCCAAGGGCCTGAAGCAGGGCGCCATCATCATCCACCATATGCTGCGCAACGCGGTGCTGCCCATCGTCACCGTTGCCGGCATGCAGGCCGGCGCTCTGGTCGGCGGTGCGGTGGTGATCGAAACCGTGTTCGCCTGGCCGGGCCTCGGCCGCCTGATCTATGACGCGCTCCTGCAGCGCGACTATCCGGTGCTGCTCGGCGTGTTCCTGGTGATGTCGGTGATCGTGATCGCGCTCAATCTTCTGACGGATGCGATCTACCGGATGATCGATCCGCGCGTCTCCGTGCGTGCGGCTTCGTGAACGGAAACTGGTGATGACGACTTTCAAAGCTTTCCTCCGCCATCCCACCGGGATGATCGGTCTGTTCATCCTGCTCTGCGTGGTGGTCCTCGCAGTGTCGGCGCCGTGGCTGTTTCCCGACGATCCCTGGGACATGGTCGGTGCGCCGTTCCAGCCGCCGCTGAGCGAAGGGCTGTGGCTCGGCTCCGACATGCTGGGGCGCGACGTTGCCGCCGGCATCGCGCATGGTGCCCGCATCTCGCTGATCATCGGCGTTGTCTCGACGCTGACGTCCTTGATCATCGGCGTGACCATCGGCGCCACCGCCGGTTATTTCGGCGGCAAGGTCGATGACGTCATGATGCGCTTGACCGAACTGTTCCAGACGATTCCCGGCTTCGTGCTGGCGATCCTGCTGGTGGCGACGCTGGGGCCGAAGATTTCCAACGTGATCTTCGCCATTGGCATCGTCAGCTGGCCGTCACTGGCGCGTCTGACGCGCGCGGAATTCATGCGCTTGCGCGGCCGCGAATTCGTCCAGGCCGCCGTGTGCCAGGGCCAGCGTGCGATCACCGTCGTGTTGCGCCGGATCCTGCCGAACGCGATCTCGCCGATCATCGTGACGGGTTCGCTGGCGGTTGCCAGCGCGATCCTGATCGAGAGTGCGCTGAGCTTCATGGGGCTTGGCGATCCCAATCTGATGTCCTGGGGCTTCATGATCGGTGCCGCGCGCACCGTGATCCGTCAGGCATGGTGGATGAGCGTGTTTCCTGGTCTCGCCATCCTGCTCACCGTGCTTGCCATCAATCTCGTGGGTGAAGGTCTCAACGACGTCATGAACCCGCGCATCTCACGCAGGCGATAAGTCCGATGACCGATCACACTCTCCTCGCCATCGAGAACCTCGCCATCAGCCTGCCGTCGGGCGCGGACCGCGCCTTCGCGGTCGAAGGCGTGTCGTTCAATGTGAACCGCAATGAGATCGTCTGTCTGGTCGGCGAGTCCGGCTCGGGCAAATCAATGACCGCGCATGCGATCCTGCGGCTGTTGCCGGATCGTACCGGAATTGCGCAGGGCAGCGTCAAGTTCGACGGCCAGGACGTCGCGAAGATCGACGAGTCCGCCATGCGCAAGCTGCGTGGCGGCGCCATCTCGATGATTTTCCAGGAGCCGCTCAGCGCGCTCAATCCGCTGGCCCGTGTCGGACAGCAGATCGCGGAATCCATCATCACGCATAGCAAGACGGCGCTCTCCGACGAAGCTGTCGACGCGCGCGTGCAGGAACTGATCAACGCAGTCGGGCTGCCCGATCCGAAGGCGCTTGCGCGCAGTTTCCCGTTCCAGCTCTCCGGCGGCCAGCGCCAGCGCATCATGATCGCCATGGCGATGGCCAACAATCCGGCTTTGCTGCTGGCGGACGAGCCGACCACCGCGCTCGACGTCACCACGCAGAAGCAGATCCTGGCACTCGTGAAGAAGCTGCAAGCCGATCGCGGCATGGGCGTGCTGCTCATCACCCATGACTTTGGCGTGGTGGCTGACGTCGCTGATCGCGTGGTGGTGATGCGCAATGGCCGCGTCGTCGAGCAGGGCACGGTCGATGAAGTGTTGCGCAATCCGAAGGATGACTACACCAAGAGCCTGATCGCCGCCGTTCCGGGTGGCCGCTCGCTCAATGCGACCGATCGCAAGATCACCGGCGAGGCGATCCTCGACGCAACCGGTCTCAACAAGACGTTCATCACCAAGCAGGGCATGTTCCTGCCGCCGCGGCGCACAGATGCGGTCCAGAATATCTCGCTCGCATTGAAGGCGCGCGAGACGGTGGCCATTGTCGGCGAGTCAGGCTCAGGCAAATCGACGCTCGGGCGCCTGATCATGCGCCTCGTCGAGCCTGATAGCGGCGCGGTGCGATTTGCTGGCGATGACCTGCTTGCCCAGCGCGGCGAGAAGCTGCGCCAGATGCGCCGCAAGATTCAGATCGTGTTTCAGGATCCGTTCTCCGCGCTCGATCCGCGACAGAAGGTGGGTGACGCCATCGCTGCCGGTCCGATTGCTTATGGCACACCGGGCAAGGAAGCGATGGCCGATGCCAAGCGCCTGTTGGTGCGTGTCGGCCTGCAGGAAAGCGCGGCAGAGCGCTATCCGCACGAGTTCTCGGGTGGCCAGCGCCAGCGCATCTGCATCGCGCGTGCGCTCGCTCTGAAGCCGCTGGTGCTGGTTGCGGACGAAGCGGTGTCGGCGCTCGACGTGTCGGTACAGGCTCAGGTGCTGAAACTGCTCGCTGAACTCCGTGAGGAGATGAACCTGGCGATGATCTTCATCACCCATGATCTCCGCGTGGCCGCCGAGATCGCCGATCGCATTGTGGTGATGCGCCGCGGGGAGATCGTCGAACAGGGGCCGACCCAGGCGATCTTCGAGAATCCGACCGACGCCTACACAAAGGCGCTGCTCGATGCGATCCCCGGCCGCAGCCTGTTCGCCGGCCCGGGTGCGAAAGAAGCCGTGACGGTGTAATGCCTTCGGTGTTGATGTCGTCCCGGCGAATGCCGGGACGACATCGCGTCAGTCGAGCTTCACGCCTGCTTCTGTCACGACCTTCCGCCAGCGGGCGACTTCCGACGAGACCATCTTGCCGAATTCGGCGCCCGTGACATCGGGCACGTCCGAACCGTTGCGCTCCCATGCGTCCTTCACGGCCTGTGCCTGCAGCGCCGTCTGTACTTCCTTCGTCATGCGTTGGACGATCTCGGGCGGTGTGTTCTTGGGCGCGAACAGGCCGTACCAAGTGGCGACCTCGTAATTCGGCAGGCCTGCTTCCGCTGCAGTCGGAAGGTCCGGAAAAGCAGCGACACGCTTGGGCGCTGCGACAGCGAGCGCGCGCAACTGGCCGGCTTTGATGGGCGCCGCCGATGACCCAAGTCCGTCAAACACCACGGGTACGTGGCCCGCGATGAGGTCCTGCATTGCGGGGCCGGCGCCGCGATAGGGCACATGCTGGATCTTGGTCTGGGTCAGGATCTTGAACAATTCAGCCGCCAGATGATGCGTGGTACCGGCGCCGGCCGAGCCGTAAGTCAGCTTGTCCGGATTGGCTTTTGCGTAAGCAATGAATTCGCCGAGCGTTTTCGCCTGCACCTTTTCGGGATTGACGACGACGACCTGCGGCGGTCGCGACACCAGCGCCACCGGGATGAAGTCTTTCTCGATGTCGTAATCAAGATTTGGATAGAGCGACGGCGCAATGGCATGATGCGCCGCGCCCATGAAGAACGTGTAGCCATCCGGCGCGGCCTTGGCGGCGGCCGATGCGCCGACCGTACCGCCAGCGCCTGCGCGGTTCTCGATGATCACGCGCTTGCCGAGTTGCTGGTCGAGTTGTGCTGCGAGCGGCCGCGCGAAGGCGTCGGTGCCGCCGCCGGCAGCGAATGGCACGATGAAAGTGACCTGTTTCTGCGGCCAGCCCTGGGCGTGCGCATTGCCGGCAATGGTTGAAAAGCTAGCCACGGCAGCGAGCATGGCGATGTGAACGGCTTTGATCCGCACGGCAGTCCTCCCGATTTCATGCGTCATTGGCGACGCTTGGATCCATGTTCGGCGAGTTTTCCCGCAGATGCAAGGTATCAGGGGGCGGTGCAACTTACACTTTAGGTGACCTGCCCAAACCAATCTGGGTGCCTTGAATCCAGGAAAACGAGGCGTTTCGTCGCAATGGCCTCTCCGAGTTTGGAAGTCTGGTATCTCCAAAATTGGCTCGACGTCGATATTCGCTTCGTGGCAAGGCAACGACAACTGCTGTTGTTCGCAACAGCGAGAAAGTCAGCACGAAGGGTGGAATATGATTATCAGCGGCGATCGCAGCATCAGCTATCCAGAGATCATGCAGCGTATCGCCAAGGTCGCTGCTGGCTTTAAAGCGCTGGGCGCCGGCGAGACTGCGCCCGTGGCGATGATGCTGCGCAATGATTTCGCGCTGTTCGAGACCGCCTTCGGCGCCGGTGCCATCGGTGCCCGCATCGTTCCCATCAACTGGCATCTGAAGGGCGAAGAGGTCGGCTATATCATCGCCGATAGCGGTGCCAGGCTCCTCGTTTGCCACGCCGACTTGCTGCCGCAGATCGCGGATGGTCTGCTGAAGGATCTTCCCGTTCTGATCGTCGGCACGCCACCCGAAATCGCTGCTGCCTATGGCGTCGCGGAGCCGGCAACGCATGTTCCAGCGGGTCATATGGATTTTGACATATGGCGCGAGCAGCAGGCGCCGATGGAGAACCCGCCCAAGCGCGCGCTCACCATGTTCTACACGTCGGGCACCACAGGCCGCCCGAAGGGCGTCAAGCGCGGATCCATGACGCCGGAACAGGCGGCGGCGTCCGAACGCGTCGGTGCTATCGCCTACGGGCTGAAGCCGGACAACCAGGTCGTGCTGATGAACGGCCCGATGTATCACTCGGCGCCGAGCTCTTATGGCTTGATGGCGTTTCGCCACGGCAGCACCATCGTGCTGGAGCCGCGTTTCGATCCGGAAGAACTGCTGCAGCTGACCGAGAAGCACCGTGTCACCAACATGCATATGGTGCCCACCATGTTCGTGCGCCTTCTCCGGCTGCCCGATGAGGTGAAGGCGCGCTACGATCTGTCGTCGCTGCGCAATGTCATTCACGGCGCAGCGCCGTGCCCTGTGCATGTGAAGCAGGCGATGATCAAGTGGTGGGGGCTGGTAATCAACGAATATCTCGGCTCCACCGAGACCGGCGTGCCGATCTGGCACTCGTCCGAGGAAGCGCTGAAGAAGCCCGGCACCGTCGGCCGTACGATCGAGGGCGGCGTGGTGCGTATCTATCGGCCGGACGGCACTCTGTGCGATGTCGGTGAACCCGGTGAGATCTATATGCGGCAGACGTCCGTACCCGATTTCGACTATCAGGGACGCCCGGAAGCCCGCGCAGAAGCTGGGCGTGACGGATTGATCAGCGTCGGCGATGTCGGCTATCTCGACGAGGACGGCTATCTCTTCATGTGCGACCGCAAGCGCGACATGGTGATTTCCGGCGGCGTCAATATCTATCCGGCGGAGATCGAGAGCACGCTGATCGGCATGGACGGCGTGCGCGACTGCGCGGTGTTCGGCGTACCCGACGACGAGTTCGGCGAGCGCCTGGTGGGCTGCGTCGAAGTCGAGGATGGTGCCACGATTTCCGTCACGGATATCCAAGCCTATCTGAAACAGCGGCTGGCGAATTTCAAAGTGCCGAAGGAAATCCATTTCCACGAGGCATTGCCGCGTGAATCCACCGGCAAGATTTTCAAGCGCAAGCTGCGCGATCAGTACGGAGCGCCGGCAGCAGCGTAAGCATGTAGGGTGGGCAAAGGCGCGAAGCGACGTGCCCACCTTCATTTGCTGAGTAGTTGATGGTGGGCACGCTTCGCTTTGCCCACCCTACAATCCAAATAAAAAAGGCGCGGAGCTTGGCTCCGCGCCCTTTCATGTTTCTTGAACGAGGATCAGGTGTTGATCCACACCGACTTCACGTTGAGATACTCGTCGATGTGATGGACGCCGGACTCGCGGCCGTAGCCGCTCATCTTGTAGCCGCCGAACGGCACTGCCGGATCCATTGCCTGGTAGCAATTGATCCACACCGAACCGGCCTGCAGGGCCTTGGCGAGGCGATGTGCTTTGCTGACATCCTTGGTCCAGACGCCGCTGCCGAGGCCGAACATGGTGTTATTCGCGCGGGCAACGAGATCGTCCATCTCCTCGAAGGCGATGGCCGAGATCACCGGGCCGAAGATTTCTTCCTGCGCGATCTTCATGCCGTCTTGCACGTCAGCGAACACCGTCGGCTGCACGAAGAAGCCCTTGGCGAGATCGCCGTCGGTCATGAGACCGCCGCCGGCCAAAGCCTTCGCACCTTCGCCTGCGCCGGTGGTCAGATAGCCTGAGACGCGGTCGAACTGTTCCTTGGAGATCAGCGGCCCGAGCTGGATCGAGGGATCGACGCCGTTGCCGACCTTCAGCTTCTTGGCGAATTCGGCGACCTTGCCGACGAATTCGTTATAGATCTTCTTTTCCACGAACAGGCGGGTGCCGGCGCTGCAGATCTGGCCGGAATTTGCGAATACCGCCATGGCAGCGCCGGGAACGGCTGCGTCGAGATCGGCGTCGGCGAACACGATGTTCGGCGACTTGCCGCCGAGCTCCAGCGACACGCGCTTGAGGTTGCCGGCGGAGGCGCGGATGATCGACTGGCCGGTGAAATGCGAACCGGTGAAGGCGACCTTGTTGACGTCCTGGTGCGAGGACAGCGCAGCACCTGCAGTCTCGCCATAGCCGGGAACGACATTGATCACGCCAGCCGGGAAGCCGGCCTCGAGCGCGAGTTCACCAAGACGCAGCGAGGTGAGCGGCGCTTCTTCAGCGGGCTTCAGCACGACGGTGCAGCCGGTGGCGATGGCGGGGCCGATCTTCCACACGCTGGCGCTAAGCGGCGAATTCCACGGGATGATGGCGCCGACGACGCCGACCGGCTCTTTCAGAGTGTAGGAGAAGATCTGACCTGGCAGCGAGTTCTCGATGGTCTCGCCATAGATCAGCGTGGCCTGGCCGGCATAGAAGCGCAGCATGCCGAGGATGCGCTGCTTGCCGGCAAATGTGCGGCTGACCGGGGCGCCCATGTCGAGCGTGTCGAGCAGCGCGAGTTCGTCAAAATGCTTTTCGACGAGATCGGCGAATTTCAGCAGCAACGCCTGGCGCTCGAACGGCTTGACCTTGGCCCACGGACCTTCGAACGCGCGACGGGCAGCAGCGACAGCGAGGTCGATATCCTTCGCATCGCCTTCGGCAACGGTGGCGAGCAGTTCGCCGGTGGCCGGGTTGTGCGTCTCGAACTTCTTGCCGGACTGCGCATCGACCCATTTGCCGTCGATCAGCATCTGCTTGTAGGAGCCGTTCGCGTAAGGGTGCGAGGTGGCGGAGATTGGCTGCATCAAGCCCATGATGATCCTCCCGGAGCTCTGAATTTTTCTGCCGTAGTGGCGCGCGGAATATATCGTTTCCGCCACACGGGTAAAGCTGCGGAACACCGGCCACTCTGCATAGGAGGTCTACGTGCGCAATTCATCAGCGTGAATTGTCGTCTGGACCGTTTAATCGAGCGCGTGGACCCAGCGTCCGAAAATGCGGCTTGCCCGATCCTGCAACTGCGGCGCGACTGATGCGGTTGCTTTGCGCAATTCCGTCACGGCAATACCGGCCGCCGACAGTTCAAGGGCGTGGCCGACATACCATTCCTCAAGCTGCCGCGGGTCCGCTTCAAGATGAAACTGAAGCGCCAGTGCATTGCGGCCGTAAGAGAATGCTTGGTTTTCATAATGCGCGTTTGACGCAAGCCGCATGGCGCCATTGGGGAGGTCGAACGTGTCGCCGTGCCAGTGCAATACGGCGGCGCCATCTTCAGCGAGTGGTGCGAGGCAAGTCGCCGCACCTTGTTCTGTCAGGTCGATTTTACCCCAGCCAATTTCCTTGGTGGCGCCGGCATAGACGCGAGCGCCAAGCGCACGGGCCATGAGTTGTGCACCGAGACAGATGCCGAGAGTCGGGCGGTCCTGCTTGAGACGACGTTCCAGCAGTTGGATTTCGCGGGTGAGGAATGGATAGGCTTCGGCGTCATAGACCCCGATGGGACCACCGAGCACGATCAGCAGGTCGGCATTCTCGATCGACGGATGGTTGAGGTCATCGATGGCGGCCTCGCAAAAGGAGACATCCCAGCCTGCGCGGTCCAGCACGGACGAGAGCAGGCCGAGATCCTCGAACGCCACATGGCGCAAAGCGACGGCAGAGCGCCGGTGACGGTTCATGGACAACTCACGCAAAGACCGGTTATTTACACAATCGTTATATCCGTAAGAATATATCGATCAACCCGCTTTTGCGCGCTGCAGCGATGTCCGCCTCAGACGTTCAGGTTCATCCACACCGCCTTCGGCTCTGTAAAATTCTCCAGGGCTGCTTCGCCATGTTCGCGTCCGAAGCCGGAATCGCGCGATCCGCCCCAGGGCAGTCGAACGTCGGTATAACCATAGGTATTGATCCACACTGTGCCGGCCTTCACCTGTCGGGCAAAGCGCTGCACCCGACCGATATCCTGGCTCCACACACGGCCGCCAGACTATATTTGGTCCCGTTGGTCTTGCGGATTGCATCCGCTTCGTCGTCGAAACGGACGACGCTGACGACGGGGCCGAAGATTTCCTCCTGCGAGATCCGCATGTCGTGCTCGACATTGGCGAAGACGGTCGGCGCGACGAAATAGCCGCGATCGCCGATCTGCTCGCCGCCGGTGGCAACGCGCGCGCCTTCTTGGGTGCCGATGTCGATATAGTCGAGCACGCGCTTCATCTGCAGTTGCGAGACGATCGGGCCCATGCTGACGCCGGCGTCGCGGGGATCGCCGACCTTGATCGCGCGGGCGCGGGCGGTGAGGCGCTCGACCACTTCGTCATAGACGGAGGCATGGGCGAGAACACGGGAGCCAGCCGAGCAGACTTGTCCGGAATTGAAGAAGATGCCCGACGCCGCGGCCTTGGTCGCCGCATCCAAGTCGGCATCACCAAAGATGACATTGGCGGATTTGCCGCCGAGTTCGAGCGTGACGCGCTTGAGATTGCCCGCAGCGCCAGCCAGAATTTCGCGTCCGACATTGGGAGAGCCGGTGAAAGTCACCTTGTCGATATCCGGATGATCGACGATGGCGCGTCCGGCTGTCCTGCCATGGCCCGGCACGATATTGAGCGCGCCCGGCGGCAGGCCGGCTTCCAGCGCCAACTCGCCCACCCGCAGCGCGGAGAGCGGGGTGATCTCCGCGGGCTTCAGCACCACGGTGCAGCCGCAGGCGAGGGCGGGGGCGATCTTCCACATGCCGATCATCAACGGGAAATTCCACGGCACGATGGCGCCGACGACACCGATGGGTTCGCGCACCGTATAGGTCAGCGCGTCCGGCCGCGT
This sequence comes from Pseudomonadota bacterium, assembly GCA_023451825.1. GTDB lineage: Bacteria > Pseudomonadota > Alphaproteobacteria > Rhizobiales > Xanthobacteraceae > Tardiphaga. The sequence continues at coordinate 32,061 of JAEXYA010000024.1, read as the reverse complement.
GGAGATGACCTGACCGCTGATCTTGTCGGCCCAGCCGGCATAGTAGCGCAGCGTATCGATCGCGGCAGGCAAGTCCTGGCGCTTTACCGCGGCCAGCGGCTTGCCGGCGTCGAGGCTTTCCAGCGCGATCAGTTCCTCAGCGTGATCCTCCAGCAGTTGCGCGAAGCGTTGCAGCACCAAGCCGCGATCCGAAGCGCGCATGCGGCCCCACGGGCCTTCGAAAGCTTTGCGGGCGGCGATGACGGCGCGGTCGATATCGGCGGCATCGGCCTCGGCGACCACAGCAATTATTTCGCCGGTGGCGGGATTGAGCACATCGAAGTAGCGCCCGGAGAGCGGTTCGACTTGTTGTCCGTCGATCAGCAGGCGCTTGCGCGGCAGCTCAGTGGTGGACGCGAGTTCGGTCTTTGAAATCGTCTGCATGAGGTTCTCCCTGGTATGCCACGGATCGGATCAGGGCGGACAACGACAGTAAATATGATAACGAGAGACAAAGAATGGTCGCAGATATGAACTTCCGAACATATCTCGACACAGGTTCAAGGGCAGGTGATGCGCATCGATATCGAAACCGTCTGGCGGTTTCGCAAACCAGGTTCACGGCAGCCGGCAGCCGTGATGCTCAGCTTCCTCAAGGACATCAGCGAGACCGGAAAGATCACCGTCGCCGCGAGCCGACACCACATGTCCTATCGCCATGCGTGGAGCTTGGTGAATGATTGGTCAGCCTTCTTCGGTACGCCGGTGGTGGAACGCAGCAAGGGCAAAGGCACGCGTCTCACGGCATTCGGCGAGAAACTCGTATGGGCCGGTGAGCGAATGGAAGCGCGGCTTGGTCCGCAGCTGGAGAATCTTGCACAGGAGCTCGCGACGGAGCTGAAGGAGTTTTTGCCCGGTCATCCCGCGATCGTTCGCGTGCATGCCAGCCATGGCTTTGCCGTCTCGAAGCTGCGGGAGATGCTCAACACGACGGCGGGTGTCGGCATCGATCTTCGCTATGTCGGCAATCAGACCTCGCTGGTCTCTCTGGCGCATGATACCTGCGATCTCGCGGGCGTTCACCTGCCGCGCGGGGATCTCCGCAAGCAGAGCGTCCTTGCCTGCAAGGATTGGCTCGACAATCGTATCCATCGCGTGATCGGCTTTGCGACCCGCGAGATGGGTTTGATGGTCAAGCCCGGCAACCCGCTGCGCATCAGCTCGATGGAAGCTCTCGTCAATCCCGCCATCCGCTTCGTCAATCGCGATCAGGATTCCGGCACGGGTCTGCTGTTCGACCAGATCCTGCGTCAGCACAAGATCGCGCCGGAGCGCATCAATGGCTATGAGCAGGTGGAGTTCACCCATGCTGCCGTCGCGGCCTATGTGGCGAGCGACATGGCCGATGTGGCCTTTGGCGTCGAGGCCGCCGCACGGCAGTTCGGACTCGATTTCGTGCGTTTGTTGACGGAGGACTATTATTTCGTCTGCCGCGAGACGCTGCTGGAGCAGGAGCCGATGAAGCACATTCTTGCCGTACTGCGCGGCACCGAGTTTCGCGACGCGCTGGTCAAGCTGCCGGGCTATGCCGAAGCGGACACCGGGATGATCAAGTCCGTGAACGAGGTTTTTCACGGCAAGAAGCCATAGCCATGCAGAAGCGGGTGACGGGGCTGCGCTGGCGATGATGTGACCTGTGACGGGTCGAAGCAATGATATAGGCAAAGACCCCGACGCGAATTCAGGAGGATCCCATGACCCATCCCGCTTTGTCCGCCGGCTCGGTCGCCGTCATCACCGGAGGCGCGTCAGGTATCGGCCTCGCCGCAGCGGTTGAATTCGCCAAGCTGGGCCTCCGCATCTGCATCGTGGATATTGGCGATGACCGCTTGAAAGATGCTGCGGACAGGATCACTGCCGCCGCCGCGGGGCGCCGTGACGATGTCATGACGGCGAATGTCGATGTCAGCGATCTCGCTGCGATGTCGAAGCTCGCTACGGAGGTTCAGCAGCGCTTTGGCGGCTGCGACGTTTTAATGAACAATGCCGGCATCCAGGTGCCAACTTCGGCGCTCGGCCCGCGCGACAATTGGGAGCGCTTGATCGGCGTCAACCTGTGGGGCGTCGTCAATGGCTGCCAGGCTTTCGCGCCCAACATGATTGCCGGGATGAAGCCAGGCCTCATCATCAATACCGGTTCCAAGCAGGGCATCACCACGCCGCCGGGCAATCCCGCTTACAATGTCTCCAAGGCCGGCGTGAAGGCCTATACGGAGGCCTTGTCGCATGAGCTGCGCAACACGGATGGCTGTCAGGTGACCGCGCATCTGCTGATCCCGGGCTTCGTCTTCACCGGCCTCACAGCTGGCGATCGCAAGGAGAAGCCTGATGCTGCATGGACGCCGGAGCAGACGGTCGCATTCATGATGCAACGGATCGCGGCGGGTGACTTCTATATCCTCTGTCCCGACAATGACGTGCCGCGCGCGCTCGATGAACGGCGCATGCTGTGGGCGATCGGCGATGTCGTCGAGAACCGCCCGGCGCTGTCGCGATGGCATCCCGATTATGCGGATGCTTTCGCCGAATTCGTGAAGACCAAATAATCAATCAGGGAGTGAACGCGTGGATTACGTCCAATTCGGAAATACCGGCCTCGAAGTCTCAAAACTCTGCCTGGGCTGCATGACCTTCGGCATCTCTGATCGCGGGTCGCATGCCTGGACGCTGGACGAGGAGAACAGCCGGCCGCTGATCAAGCAGGCCATGGAGCTCGGCATCAACTTCTTCGACACCGCGAATGTCTATTCCGACGGTACGTCGGAAGAGATCGTCGGCCGTGCCCTGAAGGACTTTGCCAAGCGGGATGACGTCGTCATTGCCACCAAGGTCTTCAACCGCATGCGCCCGGGGCCGAATGGTGGCGGCCTGTCGCGCAAGGCGATCATGACCGAGATCGATCATTCGCTGCGCCGGCTGGGCACCGACTATGTCGATCTCTATCAGATCCACCGCCTCGACAAGAAGACGCCCATCGAGGAGACGATGGAGGCGTTGCATGATGTCGTGAAGGCCGGCAAGGCGCGCTATATCGGCGCCTCCAGCATGTATACATGGCAGTTCGCCAAGGCGGTCTATACCTCGCGTCTCAATGGCTGGACCCAGTTCATCAGCATGCAGAACCACGTCAATCTGCTCAATCGCGAGGAAGAGCGTGAGATGCTGCCCTTCTGCGCCGATCAGGGCATCGCCGTCATGCCGTGGAGTCCGCTTGCCCGCGGCCGCCTGACCCGAGCCTGGGACGAAACCAGCGAACGCCAGAAGACCGACGAGTTCGGCAAGGGGCTCTATGTCCAGGCCGAGCAAGCCGACCGCAAGATCGTCGAACAGGTCGCCGCCGTCGCTAAAGCGCGCGGCGTCCCGCAGGCGCAGGTAGCCATGGCCTGGCTGCTGCAGAAGCCGGGCATCACTTCGCCGATCATCGGGGCCTCCAAGCCGGCTCATCTGACCGATGCGGTGGCGGCGCTGTCGCTCAAATTGACCGCGGACGAGATCGCGTCGCTGGAGGCGCCTTACGTTCCCCATGCGGTGGCTGGCTTCGGTTAGCGAAAATATTTCGCCTCCGTGTCGGTCGTCCCGGCGCGGAGGCGCTGTCCAAGTGCGATGCGAAATCGCCGCTAAATCTCTGGTAGATATCGGATTATTGCCACAACCCTGGCCAAGCGGTGGGTTGGGACGTGCGCCGTGATCGCAGAAAGTCGCCTGTGGATTCTGCAGCCCCGGAAAGAGGCTCTTAACCGGTAATCATGCACGCTCATAAAAAGTCGGACGACTCCGGTATTGTTTAATATTGATGCAAGACCTCCTCGATTATTGAAGCCATCCGAAAGCGTGGCAGGAGATTTTTTGTGACCCAACTCGATTCCGAAATCGATGACCTTGTTGCCGCCTGCCACGGCGATACCCGCGGCGTCGTCGGCGCGCTCATCATGGTCAACCGCCAGTTGGAAACCGAACTGGCCGAACTGAAGGCGCAACTGGTTGCAGCGCGCGCCGCAGAAGCGCCAACGGCCCATGCCGTCCTGCACTGAGCGCTATCAGGCCTGATCATCCTGCTGATCGCTTTGCAGCAGGCGGCTGACCCGCCGGACCAGATCGTCCACCGCAAAAGGCTTGGTCAGCACTTCCATTCCGCGTTCGATATGGCCGTGATTGAGTACGGCGTTCTCCGCATAGCCCGTAATGAACAGTATCTGCAGGCTTGGCCGCAGCCGTCGAGCTGCCTCGGCAATCTGACGCCCGTTCATACCGCCGGGCAGGCCGACATCGGTGATCAGCAGATCAATCGATGCATCGGACTCCAGAAACTTGAGCCCGGAAGGGCCGTCACCTGCTTCGAGGCAGGCATGGCCGAGATCGGACAGCGCGTCGGTGACCAGCATCCGCACCGTGGGCTCATCGTCGATCACCAGCACGGTCTTTCCTGAGCCGGTCTCGATCAGCTCCGCATTCAGCGTTTCGCTGCTGACGTCTTCCTCGCCATGGAAGCGCGGAAGATAGATGCACACCATCGTGCCCTGATCGACTTCCGAATAGATGCGGACATAGCCGTGGCTCTGCCGTGCAAATCCATAGACCATGGACAGGCCCAGTCCGGTGCCTTGGCCAATCGGCTTGGTGGTGAAGAACGGGTCGAACACACGCTCCAGATTGACCTTCTCGATCCCGGTGCCGGTGTCGCTCACGCAGACGCTGATATATTGGCCGGCGTCGAGTCCGCGCTCGCGGGCGCCGCGCTCATCGAGCCAGCGATTGCCGGTCTCGATGGTGATCTTGCCGCCATCGGGCATGGCATCGCGGGCGTTGATGCAGAGGTTGAGCAGCGCGTTTTCGAGCTGGTTGGCATCCACCAGCGTGGTCCAGAGACTGGCCGCACCGATGGTTTCCACCTCGATCGCCGGACCGACCGTGCGGCGGACCAGTTCGGCGAAATCCGGCAGCAGCCGGTTCACCACCAGCGGCCGCGGACTCAGCGTCTGCTGCCGCGAGAAGGCGAGCAGGCGATGGGTCAGCGCCGCAGCGCGTCGCGTGGCGCCTTGCCCGGCCGCCAGATATTTCTCGACGTCGCCGTGTCGGCCCTGGGCGAGCCGTGCATTGATCATCTCGAAGGCACCTGAGATGCCGGCGAGCAGGTTATTGAAGTCGTGGGCAAGTCCGCCGGTGAGTTGGCCGACGGCCTCCATTTTCTGCGCTTGTCGCAGGGCGCCTTCGACCTTTTCCCGCTCGGACAACGCCTCGGCGATACGTGTCTCCAGCGTCTCCTGAAGGTGCTTCTGTGCCGCCTCGACGCGGACGCGATCGGTGATGTCCTTGAACAAGACCGCGACCTGGCGATCCTCGAAATTTCCGATGCGGAATGAGCTCACTTCGAGATGGCGGCCCGTAGCGACCAATTCGCGTTGAAAGCGAATGACATTGCCGGTGCGTAGCACGCTGCCGTAGCGTTCGACCCATCCATCGGCTTCGTCGCCGACCATCTCGCGGAGCTTCTGGCCGACAACATTGGGGATGCCGGTATGCCGCGCATAGGCGGCGTTGGCTTCGATGTGGATGTAGTCGCTCAACGGGCCATGCGGGCCATCGAAGAACTCGATGATGCAGAAGCCTTCGTCCATGGCCTCGAACAGCATACGGTAGCGATCGCGCGCCTCGGCGGCGGACGCAGGGCCGGTATTGTCGTTCTGATCGGCAATACTCATCGTCGCGTTTCTTGAAAAGCTTGCAGGTGGGCGGGGTTACATCTCGCCTTCGAAGCCGAGCAGTTCGGCAATGCCGCGTGCGAGATTTTCGATCGTATAGGGCTTTTGTACAACGATCCGCGAGCGATGATCCATCGGCAGTTGCGCCTGTTCGCCATATCCACTGGCAAACAGGAACGGCACGTTCATTTCCAGCAGCCGGTCGGCGATGCCGAAGCTTGTTTGATCGCCGAGATTGATATCCAGGATCGCGATGGCGGGGGTCATCTGAGTGAGGCTGTCATGCGCAGCTTCCACCGTCGATGATGTGGCGACCGTCTCGGCGCCCAGCCGGCCGATAATGTCCTCGGCATCGAGCGCAATGATGAGGCTGTCTTCCACCAGCATCACCGTTTTGCCGACCAGAAGACTGGGTGGCGTCTTCGGCGCGTGTCCGTGCGTCGGCCGCATCAGCTTGATCGCCGGGCCGGCATAGTTCTTTGGTTCCGAGACATGGCGCGCCGGAATGCTGAAGCGGGCGCAAAAACCCGTCGCATTGTAGTCCGCCTCGGCGGTACCGCCGAGATCGTAAGGAACGGAGCGCTCGATGATGGTAGTGCCGAAGCCTTTGCGCGTCGGCGGTTTCACCGTCGGCCCGCCGGACTCCTTCCAGGTCAAGACGAGGTCGCGATTTTTTTCGCGATGCCAGTCGATATTCACATGGCCGTCGCTGGTGGACAGGCTGCCATACTTCGTCGAGTTGGTGACAAGCTCATGGATCACCAACGCCATTGTCGAGTAAGCGGACGGATTCAGCAAGCTCGGTGGCCCCACGGCGATGATCGCTTCCGGACGGTCAGCGAATGCGGCGGCTTCGGCATCGATCAGCGCCTGCAGCGGCGCCGGGCCCCAATGATCGTCGGTGATCTGGTTGTGCGCCCGCGCCAGCGCATGAATGCGGCCATCGACGACCTTTACGAACTGCTTCACGGCGTCTTCGTCCGGTTGCGATTGCCGGATCAGGCCGCGGATGACGCCTAGAATATTCCGAACCCGATGATTGAGCTCGGCGATCAGCAATTCCTGCCGCGCGCTGGCTTGATGGCGCTCGGCGGCGGCTTCATCCGCAAGCCGAAGCACGACTTCGATCAATGTCGCGCGCAGCGTTTCGGCGACACGAATCTCGGATGTCGTAAATGGCTTGGAGCGTCCTTCGACAAGCTCCTTCCATTCCGCGAAAGACTCGCGTGGTGTCAGGCGCGGACCATTGGGTCCGTATTCGACAGGCTTGTGCGGGTCGCCGGCCCACCGCACGGAGCGGATCAGTTCAGAGCGAAACAGCACCACATAGTCGCGCGGCGAGCGCGAGATCGGAATGGCCAGCATGCCGGCGACATCCGACGAGTATTCCTTGGCGCCGTCCACCAGCGACGCAATGCAATCGGTCGCAAACACTTTTCCTGCTGCCGTGCCGTTCAACGCACGTACGATGCGGCGGAAACCATCGGTGGGCGGTGTGACGCCGGAGAAAGCATAGCTGCCGTTGATCCAGACGGCGACGCCTTCTGCGGGAATGGCATGTGTGAGGATGTCTGCGAGCCAGTCCGGGTCCTTGAGCAGGGTCTCGTCCGATGCGACCGCGCCGAGCAATTGATCGGAGATGTCGCGCGCGCGGCGTTCATACTCCATCGCTTCGCGGCGCTCGCGGCTTTCAAGCCGCATTGAAAACATCTGAGCAAACAGTTCGGCAACGGCACGCTTCTGGAAAGCAGGGCAGCGCGCCGAATAATGATGGCAGGCGAACAGGCCCCAAAGCTCGCCCTCGACCACGATCGAGATCGAAAGCGAGGCGCCGACGCCCATGTTCTTGAGATATTCGATATGGATCGGCGACACCGAGCGGAGCACGGAGAGCGACAGGTCGAGGGGACGGTTGTCCTCGTCGAAGGTCGGGATCACAGGTACCGGCGTTGCATTCACGTCGGTGATGATGCGAAGCAAGTTGCGCTTGTAGAGCGCGCGTGCCTGCTGCGGGATATCGCTCGCCGGATAACGCAGGCCCTTGAAAGTGCCGATGCCGGAGCGGCATGCCTCGCCGACCACCTCGCCAGAGCCTCCGGGATCGAATTTATAGACCATCACCCGGTCATAGCCGAGCAGGCCGCGAACCTGTCGTGCGCCTTCGCGGAAGAAGGCGGTCATGTCAGGCGCCTGGTCGAGCCGGCTCACCATGGAGCGCACCATGGCCGTTGTGTCGCCGTGATTGCCCGTTGCGGGCTCCGCTTCGATGATGATCTGGCCGCCGGACATATGCAGCGCCACGTCGAAGGTCGCAGCGCCTTTCACCAACTCGCAATTGAACAGCCTCTCCACAGCGTCCGGCCCGCGCAGCAGCGCGACGCGATTGCGCAGGTCGTGAATGGCAGCGGAGGGAAGGAAGTCGGCCAGCGGATGGCCGATCATGTCTTCATGGGTGCGACCGATGAAGTCGCGAACATTGTCCGACGCGCGGGCGACGATCCAGTCAGAACTGAGACCGAGAAGAAAGCCGATCGGCTGGATCGCACCGAGGATATGAATGGGTTCGCGATCGCAATTGGTGAGATCGACCTTAAAATCGTGTCTGTTCACGCTGGTCCGTTGTATGATGTCGGAATCGGGACTTCAAACCGGCAAAAACGTCGAAACAGCTGGAAAGTTCCATTGCGGGCCAGCGGCTGAAAGGATTTCTGCCCGATCAGCGCCCCCGAGTTTTCTCGGTCGCCTGCTCACTTCTCGTGGATATTGATGGCGCGCAAGCCAGCCTTGGTTTCGCGGACCCCCGGAAAGCGACGGCCGAGCTGGCGAGCCATTTTTTGCACCGATGCGGTGTTGCGGTTCAAGGCGCCGGCTGCGCGGATCAGGGACGATCCCTGTTCCGAAAGTTCGATCAGCCGACCAATGTCTTCGTCGGTCCATTTGCGTGTGATGGGGCGAGCCATAATTCTGCTTTGCTGTGACTAAGTCGGTCGAATGAGATCGGCGTGCACCCTGCCTTGACTCGAAGGCAGCACCGGATCGCGCGGTATCGCTTTCGCGCTCAGAGATTGGTCGCGTGGGCGAGACAGATCGATTCGGCGATGGTCGCTGTCGTCCAGGCCCCCGATCTTCAACGCTGACCGGTCGTTCGTTCGTAAGACAACGGGCAAGGAGCACTCCTGGTTCGGCCGAACACCAAACACCTTTGCTCGCAAGCCTATGACATGCCCGGTTCAACGTCGGTCCGGTAGGTGACACAGAAATGCCTCATGGCGTCCGGCACGGGCCGGCACCACTCTGCGGGCATTCGCGACCGGTTGCCGCAGGACGCAGACGGCCGCGCTGCCGTCGCTTGGAACGCGAAGCTCATTGGCGGATTTTGAATAGGGTGTGTCGGCTACCGGACCGACATGCTCGAGGCGGGCAAGTATCCGTTGTTCCAGCTGAAGGGCGGGGGACCGAATTGATCCACTCCCAGAACGGGTAAGTCGACTGCGCTCCCTTCGGTTGGCTTATGGGAGCATTTATGAGACGGCACGATAACAGCCTTCTGTCGCGCATCGACCATGCGATGTACGAGGAACTGGCGAAACATGCTGTCGTGGTCGATCTCGTGCAGGGCGACGTGCTCGCCGAGGCGCACGACACGATCGAGAAAGTGTATTTCCCCCATGCAGGGATCATCTCCTGCGTAGTCGAGCTCGCTGGCGGCGGCGCCATCGAAACCGGCATGATCGGCCGCGACGGCGAGTTCGGGGCGGGGCTTGCGCTGGATGACAAAATCTCGCTGAACCATGTTGCAGTGCAGGTCGGCGGTCCCGCTTCGACATTCGACGCCAAGTTCATCACCCAGTTTGCCGAAAAGTATCCAGCGTTTCGGCGGCTGATGATGTCCTACGAACATTTCCATCTCGCCCAGGTGCAGCAAACGGCGGCCTGCAACGCGGTTCATTCGGTGCAGGCACGAACCTGCAAATGGCTGCTGCGCATGCGGGAGCTTGCAGGCGATGAACTGACCGTCACGCAGCAGTTCCTGGCTCAGATGATGGGGGTACGCCGTACCAGCGTCACCGGGGTTGCCATCGAGCTACAGAAGGCCGGGATGATCTCCCACAGTCGCGGTCGTATCCAGATACTGGACGTCGAGAAAATCCGCCGCTGGGCCTGCGAATGTCACGAGGACGTGCGCCACCACTATGATCGTCTTTTTCCGCCAAGCGTCGGTTAGCGAACCGAGCTGTCGTCGGCGAGATGCTAAGCTCCAAGCGGGCCGGGGTTAGATACCCAAGCCGCGATCGGCCACGAGTGGTGCCCCGCTGCGGCTTCGATCGATCGTTTGGGCAGCGGACGTTGGGCTTGTCACGTGCCGGGATGCTTGCACGGAAATGTGCGGGCCACACCTTCGACGTCGAAACTAGTTACGCATAAATAGCTTGTCTCTCATCAGAAGAGCGGCTGCGGTCATGACACGATATTTTCTGCATCTGGTCGATGGCGATGACTTGATCTGCGATCCGGAGGGGAGCGATCTTCCGAGCATCGCTGCTGCCCGCGAGCAGGCGCTGTTATCAGCACGGGAACTTCTCGCCGAAGCCATCAAGCGGGGTGCGCAGCGTATTCCGGGTTTTGTTGTCGCTGTGTCCGAAGGCGGAAACGAAGTGGCTGTGATCGATTTCAGATCGATCATGCCGTCTACCCTGAAATAGTCGCGCGCAAAGTTTTCGAGCGGAAGCGCCGCATGAGATGCGCCGTCGTCACGCGCATCATGAACGGTGGCAAGCTTCAGAAGCTGGTCGCCGTTATCTCCATTCGCTTCTCCGTTACGGCACGAATGCGTTGCATGGCCTGCTGGTAATAGGCCTCTCGCTCAATTTCGAGGAAGCGCTGCCTGTTGCGGAAAGCTTCAAGGCGCATTTGCATTTCCATCCGCAAATCGGTCTGTGCGGTGTATCGCGGACGCGGGGAAGGGCGAGGCGCAGCGATTATCGGCTGTTCTGCGAGCTGCTGTACAAACGCCAATGTATCGGCAACCAGACGCTCACGTTCATTCTGCAGACTCATCATCCCTCTCCGAATCTCGCGATCGATTAACAAAGGGTGAGAGATGATGGGTAACGATCCCTCACCGAACGCGTCACGCGACGTGATGAACCCATCAATCGCGGTGCTCATTGGAGGCTGCCGCCGTTTAACGGGCGGGATAATTCAAGCTGATTGACTTAACGCAAGTCTCTCGTCAGCGCTGTGGAGCATGGTGCATCCTGAGGCTGGACCCGACTCATCCTTTGGCGTTGTTTAGGGGCCGGCGAATGGAGGATCGGGATGCCAAGACATTTCGGCTTGAAGCCATCTTCAATTATTGCACCGTCGGCATCGCCGGCTAAGTCCGAACTGACGCAAGCACTCGCCGCAAAGGTGAGTTGTGCGACGGACAGTCCTTTGGCGTCGGATCAGTCCCCCGGATCTTTGAAGCTGCCATCATCGCCTGCCAGCTGGCGAGGCTCTTCGCGCCGGCAGTCGGTGTCGCTAGACTGAACCGGACGAGATTGCACCGGGACGTCAGGCGTTCGGGCTGGCCGAACGGTGGACGGATCTGGGTGTTGAGGGTCGTAGGACAATCCAGAAGAGTGGATGGTGGGCGCACAAGGGATCGAACCTTGGACCTCTCCCGTGTGAAGGGAACGCTCTCCCGCTGAGCTATGCGCCCGGACGTCGCGGCAGGTCCAGAACGGGACCGCAAACCAAAAGGCCGGGCGGGGCCCGGCGATGCGTGACGTCAGTGGCGCGATTTAGGGAATTGAGGGCGGGGGTGTCAAGCACGCCCTGCCGGTTGCGACCACATTGTTGCAGGCGAGGACATGTCCAGGGGTAAAACCGGCTGGTTCAGCCCTGCTGGCGGGCCTTGGACGCGTGGGATTGCAGCGCCCGGATGCGGTCCGCGAGGGTGCTGTTCGGGGCAAAACCGGCGTCATTGGCCGGCCGCGGCTGGCTTGCGGCGGGATCGGCGGCCAGAATCGCTTCGATCGGCGAATTCGGCCCTTCCAGCGCCATGGCCATCTTGGCGACTTCGGCGGCAATATCGTTGATGCGCTCGCGCAGCAGGGCGTTTTCCATTCGCTCGGAGGCCCAGGCGCTCTCGGCCTGCTGATGGATCGTGTTGAGGTCGCGCTGAAGCTTGGCGCGCTCCTCGCGGGCGAGGCGGAGCTCTTCCTCCGCACTGGCTTTCTCCGCGCGCAGTTGCTCCACCAGCGGGGAGGCTTTGCCGCCGGCATTGGCGGCGATCTCGACGCGCAGGTTGCGCGCCGTCTGCTCGGTCGCTTCCTGGGCCTGGCGCAGCTGCGCATTTTCGAAATCGCGTTCCGCCAGCAGTTTGGTCTGCTCCAGCAATTGGGTTTCGAGCTGATCGACGCGGTTTCCGAGCAACTCGGCCTCGTGAACCTGGATGGCCAGTTGCTGATCGAGATCGGTGACGCGGTGATTGAGGCTCTCGACGCGGGCGCGCGCCTCGGTGAGCTCGCGCGTGGCGGTGGTGGATTCCCCGCGCTGCAGTTCGAGCTTGTGCTGCGTGGATGTGAAATCCTGCTCGGCGAGGCCGAGGCGGCTCTTCAGCTCTTCCACTTGCGTACGCACGGTGACCAATTCGACCTGGCGGCCTTCGGCCACCTGGGTGCGGTCGTTGAGTTCGGCCGTGATGCGTGCGAGCTCCGCCTGCTTGTCGGTCAGCGCGCGATCGGCCGCGGCGAGGGCTTCGGTCTTGGCCGCGAATTCGTTCTCGGTGATGGCGAGCTTTTGCTTCACCGCCGTTTCGCGATTTTCCAGGTCGAAGATCGCAGCCGTCTTCTCGGTCAGCTCGACCTTCATCCGGTTGATGGCGTCGGTCTTCTTGCCGAGTTCGGCGAGCTGATTGGTGGTCTTGCCCTTGAGCTGTTCGACGCTCATTTCCAGCCGCCGCGCCGACATGGCAAATTCGGCGCGCAACTGGTCCTTGTCCGCCTGGATTTCCGCCATCGACAGCGGTGTTGCGGCTTCGAGCCGGCGCGTCGTCAGGCGCACGGCACGATTATGCACCAGCGGCATGATCAGCAGGCTGCACAACATCGCGGCCAGAAAACCGATCGCCAGATACATGATCGGTTCGACCATGGCATTGTGCTCCCACGCGCTGAAAAGTCGCGGTTAACATGCCATGCGCGCGCAGGCAAAAACAGCGTAACGCTTCGTTAACCTTGATGCGCCGGCCCGTCCTGATGCGATCAGAACGGGTTCCAGGTCGCCGATGGCGTGAATTTGAGATAGCCGATATTGGCGCCGAGGCGCAGGCCGAGGCCGGAGCGGATCGGCACCAGCACGATATTGTTGGCGGTGAGCGCGGTCATGCCGAAGCCGCCGATGATATAGGCGGAGCCATCGATGCCGCCGAAGCGCTGATAGATCGCCTGGGTCGCCGGCAGATTATAGACCAGCGTCATGGTGCGGGCGCCGTCGCCACCCCAGTCGAAGCCGAGCGAGGGGCCCTGCCAGTAGACGCGGAGGTCGCCGGCATTCTTGGTGTAGAGCGTGCCTTCGCCATAGCGCAGGCCGGCCACGATGGCGCCGGAGCCCTCTTCGCCCAGGATATAACCGTTCGGCAGGCCCCACTGGCTGACAGCCTTCTCGATCACCGAGGCCAGGCCGCGCGAGACATTACCGAAAAAGCGGTGGCCGGCGCCGACGAGTTCCTCGGATCGATAGGTGTCCGGCGCTTCGCGTCCGCGTTGCTGGGCTGCGGCCGGCGTGGCGGCGAGTGTGATCGCGGCAAGCGCGAGCGCTGCCAGGCGTGATGCGAAGGTCATGAAAAGAACCCCTGGTATTCAATCTGAAGACCGCCGCTTAACCGGATGCTGAGAAGCATCGCATTTAATCGACGGTCGGTGTCCCCGAGTCTCCATAATATCGGTATGAACTATGACGGCACAACGGCGAGATTGGTGTGGGTTCGGCCGCGGAATTGCCTTGATCTGGCTCATTTCGAGCTTTTCTACCTCCATATCGGCCGGGACCAACGAACGTGTGGTCACCGACAGATACACCGGCTTGGCGATTGGCGGCTTCGATCCCGTCGCCTATTTCACCGATTCGGAAGCTCAGTCCGGCCTGCAGGATTTTGAACTGACCGAAGACGGCGCCGTCTGGCGGTTTCGCAACGAAGGCAACCGCGCGGAATTCGCCAAACATCCCGAGATCTATGGGCCGCAATTCGGCGGCTACGATCCCGTCGATATGGCGCGCGGCGTGACGATCGCCGGCAATCCGCGACTTTGGCTGGTGGCTGGTCAGCGGCTTTACCTGTTTGGCCGCGAGGAGACCCGCGCCGCCTTTGCGGCTGCGCCGGCCAAATTCGTGCCGGCCGCGCGCAAGCAGTGGCCGATCATGCAGGAAACGCTGGCGCGTTAATCCTGCGTTGTGCGCTCGCCCCAGGCGATAAATTCCGGAACGATAAAATCTTCGCGCCGACCGCCGAAGTGCAGCGGATGACCATGGCTGTCGGCGACATGGCCGCCGGCGGCAACGACCACGGCGTGGCCGGCTGCCACGTCCCATTCGCAGGTTGGCGACAATCGCGGATAGATGTCCGCCTGACCTTCAGCCACCCGGCAAAATTTGAGCGCCGAGCCGAATTCCTGGCGCATCGCGCCAGGTCGGCTGGCAATGAACGCTTCGCTGCGTGTGTCGCCATGGGAGCGGCTGACGGCTGCAATCCATGGCTGGCCGGGCGCTGGCAACTGGCGGGCCTTGATCGAGGTCGATCTTCCGATCGAGAGGTCCGGTTTGACTTCGAGGCGTTCGGCACCGCGGCCGACGAGGCCGCGCCAGATCAAGCCGAGCGCGGGGGCTCCGACAATGCCGAGCAGCGGCGCACCATCGACGATCAGCGCGATATTGACGGTGAATTCCTGCCGCCCGGCGACGAACTCCTTGGTGCCATCCAGCGGATCGATCAGGAAAAGGGCGCCTGCATAAGGCGGCTCGGCGAGATGAAGGCGCTCCTCGGACAGTGTGGGGATGCCGGGAAACAGCCGTGTCAGGCCTTCGCAGATGACGCGGTCGGCAGCGAGGTCTGCTTGCGTGACCGGGGAGCCGTCGGATTTGCCTTCCACCGTCATGGCGGTGCGGTTGACCGCGAGAATGGCCGCGCCGGCCTGTACCGCAAGCTGCGTCAGCGGCTCCAGCAACGCAGCGGCGCTGTCGATATCAAGAGGCGGTCGCGAATCGGTGGTCATGGCAAGCTTTCGTGTCTCGCTCGTAATTTTGGCTGTTTCCTCGCCCATACGGGCACGGGTCCGGCGGTGGCCGGGCTGATCTGTGCAGTGTATCAAACCAAAGAGCAAATGTTTGATTCGCCGTTCATTCGTGCGGCTTCAGGAGCCTATCCCATGTCTGATGCAACTTCGCCCGGTCCGGCACCCGACGCACTCGAACTCGCAGCGCTGCTGTCGTCGCGGGTCTGCCACGATCTGATCAGTCCGGTCGGCGCCATCGTCAACGGACTTGAAGTGCTCGACGACAATCCGAAGCCCGAAGACAGGGAGTTTGCGCTCGACCTCATCCGCAAGAGCGCGAAGACGGCGTCGGCGCGTCTGCAGTTCTGTCGTCTCGCTTTCGGGGCCGCCGGTTCGGCTGGCGCACAAATCGATCTGGGCGATGCGCAGAACATGGCGCGTGGTCACATGGAAGACAACAAGACCAAGATCGAGTGGAATCTGCCGCGCCTGTTGCTGCCGAAGAACAAGGTGAAGCTGTTGCTCAACATGCTGATCATCGCGCAGCAGACCATTCCGCGCGGCGGCGTTTTGAAAGTCGATCCGATTGGCGAAGGCGAGCCCACGGGATTTCGTATCACCGCGACGGGCATCAATGCGCGGTTGCCGCAGAACATCGTCGATATGCTCACGGCCGAGCAGGTCGGTAATATCGATGCGCATGCGGTGCAGCCTTACTACACGCGCCTGCTCGCCGAAGGGACTGCGTTGAAAATCACGATGGTTCTGGAGAACGAAGCAGCTGTGGTGACCGCGGCCTGACGACGCGGCGACGCTGCTAATTTAACGAACTCTTTACGGGTCGCCGATTTCGGCGGCCCGTTTTTGCTTTCACGGATTGGTTCGACGTCTGTCGTTCGGTCTTTCTCGGAATGCTCAACTAATATTAAACGCTTTGCGGTGAGAGTGGCACTACTTCGATAAGGGTCACGCGACGGTGCGGGGTCCGATTGTGTGAAGGCCTACTTTCATGGATGATCTTCTCCGCGAGTTTTTGACGGAAACCAACGAAAGCCTGGACACGGTTGACAATCAGCTGGTCCGTTTCGAACAGGATCCGAATAACGCGAAAATTCTCGATAATATTTTTCGTCTTGTTCATACGATTAAAGGTACTTGCGGCTTTCTCGGCCTGCCTCGTTTGGAGGCGCTGGCTCACGCTGCCGAAACGCTCATGGGTAAATTCCGTGACGGAATGCCCGTGACGGGAGAAGCGGTGACGCTGATCCTGACCACCATCGATCGCATTAAAGACATTCTCGGCCAGCTCGAGGCCACGGAAGCCGAACCTGAGGGGGTCGATGAGGACCTCATCGGCGAGCTTCATCACATGGTCGAAAAGGGCATGGAAGCGATGAACAACCCGGCTCCCGAAGAAGCGGCGCCTGCGCCCGTCATGGACTCTCCGCCGCTGGTCGTGCAGACGCTGGAGCGCGAGCTGCGTCCAGGCGAAGTCTCGCTCGACGATCTCGAGCGCGCTTTCCAGGAAACCGAAACCGAAATCCATCCGGTCATCGCCGCGCCCGCCATCGCGCCGGTCGCTGCTGCCCCGGCTCCCGCTGCACCTGCGCCGGTTGCCGAGCAGAAGCCTGCTGCGCCGGCTGCTGCTGCGAAGCCCGCCGCCAAGAAAAAGACCGCCGTTGAAGTCGATCATCCGGAAGGCGCCGACAAGGTTGCCAACCAGTCGATCCGCGTCAATGTCGACACGCTCGAACATCTGATGACCATGGTCTCGGAGCTGGTGCTGACCCGCAACCAGCTGCTGGAAATTTCGCGTCGTCACGAAGACACCGAATTCAAGGTGCCGCTGCAGCGCCTGTCCACCGTGACGGCCGAACTGCAGGACGGCGTCATGAAGACGCGCATGCAGCCGATCGGCAATGCCTGGCAGAAGCTGCCGCGCATCGTCCGCGATCTCGCCGGTGAACTCGGCAAGCAGATCGAACTCGAAATGCATGGCGCCGATACCGAACTCGATCGCCAGGTGCTCGACCTGATCAAGGATCCGCTGACGCACATGGTGCGTAACTCGGCGGACCATGGTCTCGAAACCCCGGCCGAACGCGCTGCCGAAGGCAAGCCGGAGCAGGGCACGATCCGTCTGTCCGCCTATCATGAAGGCGGCCACATCCTGATCTGCATCGCCGACAACGGCCGCGGTCTCAACACCGAGCGGATCAAGGCGAAGGCGATCTCGAACGGTCTCGCCACCGAAGCCGACATCGAAAAGATGACGGAAGCGCAGATCCACAAATTCATCTTCGCGCCGGGCTTCTCGACCGCAGCCGCTGTCACCAGCGTCTCGGGCCGCGGCGTCGGCATGGACGTGGTGCGCACCAATATCGACCAGATCGGCGGCACCATCGACATCAAGTCGGTGGCCGGCGAGGGCTCCAGCGTCACCATCAAGATCCCGCTGACGCTCGCCATCGTATCCGCGCTGATCGTCGAAGCCGGTGGCGATCGCTTTGCGATCCCGCAGCTCGCGGTCGTCGAACTGGTGCGTGCGCGCGCCAATTCCGAACATCGCATCGAGCGCATCAAGGACACCCCGGTGCTCCGCCTGCGCAACAAGCTGCTGCCGCTGATGCATCTGAAGAAGCTGCTGCAGATCGATGACGGTACGTCCACCGATCCGGAAAACGGCTTCATCGTCGTGACCCAGGTCGGCAACCAGACCTTCGGCATCGTCGTCGACGGCGTCTTCCACACGGAAGAAATCGTCGTCAAGCCGATGTCGACCAAGCTGCGCCACATCAACATGTTCTCGGGCAACACCATTCTCGGTGACGGCGCCGTGATCATGATTGTCGATCCCAATGGCATCGCGCAGGAGCTGGGCGCTCAGGCCTCGTCCATGAGCGAGATTGCCGACGAGCATGCCGCTGCGCGCGCGCTCGGTGCCGAGCAGCTCACCTCGCTGCTGGTTTTCCGCGCCGGCTCGTCGCAGCCGAAGGCGGTGCCGCTCGGTCTCGTCACCCGTCTCGAAGAGATCGGCGTCGACAAGGTCGAACTGTCGAACGGCCGCTACATGGTCCAGTATCGCGATCAGCTGATGCCGCTGGTGCAGATGGAGAACGTCACCGTTCGCACATCCGGCACCCAGCCGATCCTGGTGTTCGCCGACGATGGCCGCTCCATGGGCCTCGTGGTCGATGAGATCGTCGATATCGTCGAAGAGCGCCTGCATATCGAAGTGGCGTCCGGCCGCGAAGGCATTCTCGGCTCGGCCGTCATCAAGGGCCTCGCCACGGAAGTCATCGATGTCGGTCACTTCCTGCCGCAGGCCTTCTCGGACTGGTTCTCGCGCAAGGAAATGCGTGTCTCGGCTTCGGCACAGTCGGTGCTGCTGGTCGATGACAGCGCCTTCTTCCGCAACATGCTGTCGCCGGTTCTGAAGGCCGCGGGCTACAAGGTTCGCACCGCCACCAATGCGCAGGAAGGTCTCACCGTCCTGCGCTCGGGTCAGGAATTCGATGTCATCCTCACCGACATCGAAATGCCGGACATGAACGGCTTCGAATTCGCCGAGACCATCCGCTCGGATCAGAAATACGGTCAGACGCCGATCATCGCGCTCTCCGCGATGATCTCGCCGGCCGCGATCGAGCGCGGCCGCCAGGCCGGCTTCCATGACTATGTCGCCAAGTTCGACCGGCCCGGCCTGATCGCCGCGCTGAAGGAACAGACGACTGAAGTGCACCAGCAGGCGGCTTAAGGGGAACCGAGATGACCACCACCAACGTGACCCATACCGCCGACGGCGCCGTCACCGAATACGTCACCACCATGATCGGGGGGCAGCTGTTCGGCATGCCCATCTCGCGCGTGCAGGACGTGTTCATGCCGGAGCGCCTGACCCGCGTGCCGCTGGCGTCCAGCGACGTCGCCGGCGTGCTCAATCTGCGCGGCCGCATCGTCACCGCGATCGACATGCGCTCGCGCCTCGGCCTGCCGAAGAACGACGACGGCAAGCCGCCGATGGCGGTGGGCGTCGAGCTGCGCGGCGAATCCTACGGCCTGCTGATCGACTCCATCGGCGAAGTGCTCAAGCTCGCCGATGACAGCCGTGAAGTGAACCCCGTCAATCTCGATCCGCGCATGGCCAAGATGGCCGATGGCGTCCATCGTCTCGATGGTCAGCTGATGGTCGTGCTCGACGTCGATCGCGTGCTTGAAATCCCGACTGACAAGCTGGCTGCCTAAAGCCGGCAATTGGACGATCCTGTCCGCGGAGGAAGTGTCCCGTGAGGGACATGAAAAGTGAGGCTCACATGAAGACATGCCTGGTTGTCGATGACTCCAGCGTCATCCGCAAAGTCGCTCGCCGCATCCTCGAAGGTCTCGAATTCGAGATCACCGAGGCTGAGGACGGCGAGAAAGCGCTGGATATGTGCAAGCACAAGCTTCCGGACGCGGTTCTGCTCGACTGGAATATGCCCGTGATGGACGGCTACGAGTTTCTGCGCAATCTTCGCCGCATGCCCGGCGGCGATGTGCCGAAGGTCGTCTTCTGCACCACCGAAAATGACGTCGCGCATATTGCACGCGCGCTGCATGCCGGTGCGAACGAGTACATCATGAAGCCGTTCGACAAGGACATCGTCTCTGCGAAATTCGCCGAAGTCGGCCTGATCTGATTTTTCGCGTCGGTACGGATTCAGGTACCGGCGCGATTCTTTTTAGTTAATGCCTTTATGTTGAAGTGCATTTGTTGCGTGTGTTGCGTCTGGTGAGTTGATGAGTGTTGCTGTGATGAGTCCGGCTGTGGCCGAGTCGCGTTATGAGCCGTTGCGCGTGATGGTCGTGGATGACTCGGTGGTCATTCGCGGCCTGATCTCGCGATGGATCGACGCTGAGCCCGATATGAAAGTGGTCGGCTCGCTGCGGACCGGCCTCGACGCGGTCAATCAGGTCGAGCGCATCAGCCCGGATGTCGCCATTCTCGACATCGAAATGCCGGACCTCGACGGCATCTCCGCGCTGCCACAGCTGCTGGCGAAAAAGCGCAACCTGGTCGTCATCATGGCATCGACGCTGACGCGTCGTAACGCCGAGATCAGCTTCAAGGCGATGTCGCTCGGCGCCGCCGACTACATTCCGAAGCCGGAAAGCACCCGCGAAATCTCCGCCGCCGATATCTTCAAGCACGATCTGCTGCAGAAGATCCGCCATCTCGGCGCGCGCGTGCGTCGCCTGAAGTCGGTGGCCAGCCCCTCGCTTGCACCGACCACCCAGGCCGCACCAGCCGCGCCGGTGACGCGTTCTGCGCCGACACCTGTCGCAGCAACGCCATCCAAGCTGGTGACCCGCGCGTTCAGCCCGGGCATGCCGCGTGCGCTGTTGATCGGCTCGTCCACCGGTGGCCCGCAGGCGCTGATGGCGCTGGTTGCCGAGATCGGCTCCGTCATCGATCGCGTACCGGTGTTGATCACCCAGCACATGCCGGCGACGTTCACGACCATTCTTGCCGAGCATCTTTCCCGCGCCAGCAAGCGTCCGGCGCATGAAGGGATCGACGGCGAGCCCGTGAAGCCCGGCACGATCTATCTCGCCCCTGGCGGCAAGCATATGCGCGCCGCCAAGCAGGGCGCCAATATCGTCATCGCGCTCGATGACGGTCCGCCTGTGAATTTCTGTAAGCCGGCGGTGGATCCGCTGTTCACCTCGGGCATCGATGTCTGGCAGGGCGGCGTGCTCGCCGTGGTGCTGACGGGCATGGGCTCGGACGGCATGCGCGGCGGCAAGGAAGTCGTCGCGGCCGGCGGCAATGTGATTGCGCAGGATGAGGCCTCCAGCGTGGTCTGGGGCATGCCCGGCGCCGCTGCCAATGCCGGGATCTGCTCTGCTATTTTGCCGCTCAATCAGATCGGCGCAAAAATTACCCGCCTGTTTTCTGGAGATCGTTCATGACCCCCGCCGATTACGATTTCCTCCGCAAGTTTCTGAAGGAAAAGTCCGGCCTCGATCTGTCGGCGGACAAGCATTATCTCGTCGAGAGCCGCCTGGTGCCGCTGGCCCGCAAGGCCAATCTCAACGGCATCGATGATCTCGTCCAGAAGATCAAAGCGGGAAATTCGATGCTCGGCGGCGAAGTGGTCGAGGCGATGACCACCAACGAGACCTTCTTCTTCCGCGACAAGATGCCGTTCGATCACCTGCGCGACGTCGTGCTGCCGGAGATGATCCAGGCGCGTAGCGCACGTCGTAGCCTGCGCATCTGGTGCGCCGCTGCCTCGACGGGGCAGGAGCCGTATTCGATCGCCATGGTGATCAAGGAAATGAGCGCACAGCTGTCCGGCTGGCGCATCGAGATCGTCGGCACCGATATTTCGCAGCAGGTGCTGGAGAAGTCGAAGGCCGGCCTTTACACCCAGTTCGAGGTGCAGCGCGGGCTGCCGATCCAGTTGCTGGTGAAGTATTTCAAGCAGATCGGCGACATGTGGCAGATTGCGCCAGAACTGCGCGCCATGATCCAGTACAAGCCGCTGAACCTGCTCACCGACTTCTCGCATCTCGGCAAGTTTGACATCATTTTCTGCCGCAACGTGCTGATCTATTTCGATCAGGATATGAAGTCGCAGATTTTTGGCCGCCTCGCGAAATGCATGGAGCCGGATGGCTTCCTCGCGCTCGGCGCCGCCGAGACGGTGGTTGGCCTGACCGATGCGTTCAAGCCGCATGCCGACAAGCGTGGCCTGTATCGCCCGACGGCGATGCGCGCTGCTCCGTCGATCGTGCCGCCGATGGGCGCGGTGGGGTTGAAGACGGCGATGCCGGTGCGCTGACGCACTCAACTGTCATCGCCCGGCCTTGCGCGCAATTGCGCGCTAGGACCGGGCGATCCAGTACACACCGTCTAAGATGATGAAGCTGTTGCAGCTGCGTTTACTGGACCACCCGCTTTCGCGGGTGGTGACAGGCAAAGCGTGTCGATCATCCGAGTCACAAAATCGCATGCGGCACGAACCGTGACGTATTCCCCGTGATCGGGTTCTCATCCTCGCGGATCGAGAGGCCGCACGGCGTCTCATCCACCAGCCAGCTGCCGATGACCGGATAGTTGCCGGAAAAATCCGGCAGCGGCATCAGCATCTGCCGGATGTAACCTTCCTCGCCATAGGGGCCGGGCTGCGCGTTGATGGCGCTGCCGCCGCTCACCAGCGTCACATTCGCGCCTTCACGCGAATAGAGCGGTTTACGCACATAGGACGTGCCAAGCGCGCTCGCTGCGGCATCCTCATCGAAATAGGCCGGCAGCAGGTTGGGATGTTTCGGAAACATCGACCAGAGCAGCGGCAGGATGCCCTTGTTGGAAAGGATGGCCTTCCATGGCGGCTCGATCCACTTGGTCGATGCTCCCTTCAGCTTGCCGCCGAATGTTTCGCGGAACATCCACTCCCACGGGTAGAGCTTGAACAGCAGCTCGATCGGTTCGTCGTTCAGGTCGACGAAATGTCCGGCATCGGTGTAGCCGATCTGCGTGATGTCGATCAGCTCCGGCGTGAGTCCGCCTTGCTGTGCCACATCGGCGAGATAGGCCACCGTGCCGCGATCCTCGGCGCTGTCCATGCCCGCGGCGAGATGCAGTTTCTTGCCCGCGCCGATCTTGCGCCAGGCCTCGATCAGCTTCTCGTGTAGCGAGTTATATTGGTCGGCGCGCTTCGGGATGATCTGCCGCTCGATCGCCTGTTCGAGCCAGGTCCATTGAAACACGGCCGCTTCGAACAGTGATGTTGGCGTGTCTGCATTGTATTCGAGCAGCTTGGCTGCGCCCTTGCCGTCGAAGCAAAAATCGAAGCGGCCATAGAGACTCGGCTCGGGCTTGGCCCAGCTCGCTGCGATATAGGTCCAGTAGGCCTTGGGAATCTTCAGCAGCTGCAGATAACGCTCATCCTTGACGGCGCGACTGACAAGCTCGCGGCACATGGCATTGAGTTCTGCCGTCGGCCCCTCGATCTGCTGCTCGATCTCGTCCAGCGTGAAAGCATAATAGGCGCGTTCGTCCCAGTAGCGTTCGCCGGCATCGGTGTGAAACGCAAAGCCCATGCTCTCTGCGGTGGCCTGCCAGTCGTCGCGCTCGCTGCAAGTGATCCGCTGCATCAGCCGCCGCCCGAGAAGTGCGAGCCGAATGAGCCAAAGCCGTTGCGCGCAACGGTGCTCGACGACTTTCCTGCGACGCTGCTGCTCGACGACGTGCTGCTGGTGAAGTTCGCCCGCGACGATGAAGAATTGCTGCTGCTTCCGCTGCTGCCACCGTAATAGTGCCCGCCGGACGATGACGACGAACTGCTTTGCCGGCATCCGGGCTGATCGATGGTCGGCCGGTTCGGATCGCACTTCTCGTTCGGCATCAGCGCATAAGCGCCGCCGCCCACCGCCATGGTCCCCATCAGCAGCAAGGCGATCTGGCTCGATCGTTTGCGGGACGATGGCTCTTCATAGACGGGCTGGGTCGTCTTGCGCTTGCCGAAGTCTTTCGCATGCTCGCTCGTCATGGCGAATACACCATGGACGCTGCGTTCAATACGCCCGCGGCAAGCGAGGCGAGGCCGAGCCACAGCGCCGGCGCCATTTCCCCGGCTTCGATGCGCTCAGACAGCTTCGGCACCGGAATGCGCAGGATGTAATAGACCGCGATCTGCACGATCAGCGCGATCACGGCCCAGATCAGGCAGTCGATCACATTGGCGGAATGCACGATCGCGCTCGCCACCGGCAGCACGAAGCCGAGCAGGCTGAGCCCCAGCGCCAATGAGGCCGGCGCGCAGTCATTGCGGATCAATGCGAATTCGTCATGCGCGGTCACGCGCATATAGACGAACAGATAAAGCATCACGGCAATGATGCCGGTGCAGAAATAGACGAGAAAGGCCGGCAGCCCGGCCAGAGATTGCAGAACCATTCCGCCCCCGCATGAACGTCAGGCGACATCGCCGGATGCCACGCATTGTATTCGTCTCGCCTGCCAGGGGGAGAGTTCATATGCGCAAACAAAAACCCCGCCTTGCGGCGGGGTTTTCATGAGAACGTTCGGGGAGAAGCGGCTTAAGCCGGGATGCGGATTTCGTCTTCGTTCGGCTCGCGAAGCACGTAACCGCGGCCCCACACCGTTTCGATGAAGTTGCGGCCTTCGGAAGCGTTGGCCAGCTTCTTGCGGAGCTTGCAGATGAAGACGTCGATGATCTTCAGTTCGGGCTCGTCCATGCCACCATAGAGATGGTTCAGGAACATTTCCTTGGTGAGGGTGGTGCCCTTGCGGAGCGAGAGCAGCTCCAGCATCTGATATTCCTTGCCCGTCAGATGGACGCGCTGGCCGCCGACTTCCACCGTCTTGGTATCGAGATTGACCACCAGGTCGCCGGTCTGGATGACCGACTGGGCATGGCCCTTGGAGCGGCGCACGATCGCATGAATGCGGGCGACCAGCTCGTCCTTGTGGAAAGGCTTGGTCATGTAGTCGTCGGCGCCGACGCCGAGACCCTTGACCTTGTCCTCGATGCCGGCGAGGCCCGAGAGAATGAGGATCGGGGTCTTGATCTTCGACACCCGCAGCTGCTTGAGCACATCATAGCCGGACATGTCCGGGAGATTGAGGTCGAGCAGGATAATATCGTAATCGTAGAGCTTGCCGAGATCGACGCCCTCTTCACCGAGATCCGTCGTATAGACGTTGAAGCTCTCGGATTTGAGCATCAGCTCAATCGACTGCGCAACAGCGCTATCATCTTCAATTAGCAAAACGCGCATGCCAGTCCCCTTTAGTCGCCGCTGTGGGCGTCAGGTCGGCCGCCATACTTGCGGCACCAAAAAACGCCTACGAACAACTGATTCGGATCCTGACGGGATATGGTTAACAAATGCTGATTCTGCTTCGCAAGCTCTAATCGTGCAATTCTTCTCGAATCGCCATAGGATGTTGCGTCGAAGACTCTTTTTGTAACCGTGCCCGCTCCAGTTCCGCATTAGGAATCGGATTGCTCCAACTCCATCGATTCGCCCCGTCTTTCTGACGGCGCAAATGCTCTCAGTCATTCAAGACAGTGTTCGAATGATTAATGATGCGGGTAAACACGGAGTTAAGGGGACGCCAGCAATGAGGCGAAACTTTAAAGCTTTCGCCACGAAAGATTTACACTCAAGGCGATCATAAGGCAGTGAAGGTCCGGAACCCTTGAAGGCCCAGCTCTCGTGAAGGCACTCGCCGAACAGCTCGCCGATATCGACGGCATCAATATCTACGGGCGCGTGGTCGGCGTGCGCGGTCTCATGGTGGAGATCGCGGGCCCTATCCATGCCATGTCGGTCGGTGCGCGCATCGTCATCGAGACCGGCACCAATCGTTTCATCCCGGCCGAGGTGATCGGCTTCTCCGGCGATAATGCCGTGGTCATGCCTTTCGCGGGGCTGGAGGGCGTCCGCCGTGGCTGCCGCGCGGTCATCGCCAATGCCGCCAGCATGGTGCGCCCGTCGATCGCCTGGCTCGGCCGCGTGGTCAACGCCATGGGCGAGCCCATCGATGGCAAGGGCCCGCTGCCGCAAGGCCCGGCGCCGATGCCATATCGCGCCTCGCCGCCACCGGCACATTCCAGAAAGAGGGTCGGTGCGCCGCTCGATCTCGGCGTGCGCTCCATGAACACCTTTCTCACCTGCTGCCGCGGCCAGCGCATGGGCATCTTTGCGGGCTCCGGCGTCGGCAAGTCGGTGCTGCTCTCTATGTTGGCCCGCAACGTCGATGCCGACGTCTCCGTGATCGGCCTGATCGGCGAACGCGGCCGCGAGGTGCAGGAGTTCCTGCAGGAAGACCTCGGCGAGGAGGGCCTCGCCCGCGCGGTGGTCGTGGTCGCGACCTCGGACGAGCCCGCGCTGATGCGCCGCCAGGCCGCTTATCTGACGCTCTCGATCTCCGAATATTTCCGCGACGAGGGCAAGGACGTCATGTGCATGATGGACTCGGTCACGCGTTTTGCCATGGCACAGCGCGAGATCGGCCTCTCCGTTGGCGAGCCGCCCACGGCCAAGGGCTACACGCCCACCGTCTTCACCGAATTGCCAAAACTGCTGGAGCGGGCAGGGCCGGGCACCGACGAAGGGTCCATCACCGCCATCTTCACGGTGCTGGTGGATGGCGACGACCATAACGAGCCCGTGGCCGACGCCGTGCGCGGCATTCTCGACGGTCACATCGTCATGCAGCGCGGCATTGCCGAGCGCGGCCGCTATCCCGCCATCAACATCCTCAAATCCGTCTCGCGCACCATGCCGCGCTCCTGCGATCCGGCTTACCTGCCAACCATCACCCGGGCCCGCCAGATCATGGCGACCTATTCGGACATGGAAGAGCTGATCCGACTCGGCGCCTATCGGGCCGGTTCCAGCCCGGAGGTGGACGAGGCCATCCAGCTGCACGAGCCGCTCGAGGCGTTCCTGCGCCAGCGCAAGGACGAGGTATGTGGATTGCTGGAAGGATACCAGCAACTGCACCAAATTGTTGGCACTTCAGCAACGGAACGCTAACTTTGTCGCGCCATCATGATCGCCAGACAAGGAATTCAGCCGGCCGCGCCTGTTTAGGCGGCTGGTGTTGTCCCGCTGTGAGACAGGGACTTCTGGGGAGTATGAGTCGATGAAGTCACGTGACACCCTGATCCGCCTGAAGAAGTTTCAGGTCGACGAGAAGCGCCGCCGCGTCAACCAGATCGAAGGCATGATCGCCGACTTCCAGCGCATGTCGGTGGATCTGGAACGCGAGATCCAGACCGAGCAGGACCGCGCCGGTATCCAGGATCCCACCCATTTCGCCTATCCGACCTATGCCAAGGCCGCGATCCAGCGCCGCGAGAACCTGACCCGCTCGGCCGACGAATTGCGCGGCCAGCTCGAAGACGCCAAGGCGCTGCTCGGCGAAGCTTTTGAAGAACTCAAGAAGGTCGAACTGCTCGACGAGCGCGACCAGGCCCGTGCCCGCGAGGAAGAGAACGCCCGCGAGCAGGCCGATCTCGACAGCATCGGCCTGATGCGCGCCCGCATCGGCGCGGTGGCGTAATCTTGTCCCGGACGCGATGCGGCATTCTTGATGCCGCTTCGCAGAGCCGGGACCGTCGCGGGCTCCGAGTTTGATACGGTCCCGGTTCTGCGAAGCAATGCTTCGCATTGCATCGCGCCCGGGACACAGTTCATCGAGAACGCAAAGCTTTCAAAAACCCGGACCTCGCCGTCCGGGTTTTTCTTTTGCGCGCCGTCCACAGCGCGAACAGCATCGTGGCTTGCGCGCCGGTATTCATGTTACGAGTCGCGAATACCGCCGGACGAAGCCAATCGTTCGGCAAAAGGTATTTTCAGGTTGAGGAGACGGAATGCTGACGCCGGCAGAATTGGTTTGGCTGCTCGCCGCGGTCGCGAAGGGCGATGAAGCTGCATTCGAGCGGCTTTATACCGCTACACGCGCGAAACTGTTCGGCGTCGTGCTCCGTATCTTGCGCAGACAAGACCTCGCGGAGGAAGTGATCCAGGAGGTCTATGTCAAGATCTGGAATAGCGCCGGCCAGTTTAATCCGGGCGTTGCCTCGCCGATCACATGGATGGCTTCGATAGCGCGCAATCGCGCGATCGATGTCGTGCGCAAGAAGGGCGAGACGTCGATAGAGGAAGAGCCGTCCGCCATGGATGTCGCCGCAGATACACCCGATCCGCTCGCGCGTCGCGAGATGACCGAAGAATTGCGGCGTCTGCTGGAATGTGTCGGCAAGCTCGAGCCAGAGCGACAGAAGCTTGTCTTGCTCGCTTACTACAATGGCTGGAGCCGCGAACAGCTCGCGGCGAAATTCGAGAAGCCCGTGAACACCGTCAAAACGTGGCTGCGCCGGAGCATGTTGGATATCCGCGCATGTCTGGGACTGGCATGATGGACTACAGCGAAGACCATATCGCACTCGCTGCGGAATATGCGCTCGGCACACTGGATGCCGACGAACGCGCGCAGGTCGAGCAGATGATGGCGGTCGACAAGGACTATGCCGCCGTCGTGCAGTCGTGGGAGCGCGCGCTGGCTGCGCTCAACGAGATGGTCGGCATCGTCGAGCCCGGTCCGCAGGTGTGGGAGAATATCCGCAGCGCCATCGGTATCGCCGGCACGCAGGCGTCGATCGTGTTGCCGCAGACGCCGGCGCCGGTGGCCGCGCCTGCTGTCGAAGCGGTGCCGGAGCCCGCACCGGCGGATACATCCAATGTCATCGATATGACCCGCCGCGTGCAGCGCTGGCGTGGTATCGCGACGGCCATGACGGCGATCGCTGCGGCATTGATCGCCTTGATCGGTGTGCAGGCGACGCGTCCGGATCTGTTGCCCGCAGGTCTGCGTCCGAAACCGGAAGTTCAGGTCGTGCAGGCGCCGACACCGGTGCCGACAGCGCAGCAGCTCGCTGCCCAATCGCAATATGTCGCTCTGCTGCAGACCGATGCGACATCGCCGGCCTTCATTCTCACGGTGGATGCCGCGACCAAGAACTTCACTGTTCGTCGTGTGGGCGCAGAACCGCAAACCGGCAAGAGCTACGAGCTCTGGATCGTATCCGACAAATTCCAGGCGCCGCGTTCGCTCGGCGTGATCGGCGGCGATGAGTTTACGACGCGCGCCGCGCTGGCAAGCTACGATCCGGATACGGTCAATCAGGCCACCTATGCCGTGACCGTCGAGCCCGAAGGCGGTTCGCCGACCGGCTCTGCGACCGGCCCGATCGTGTTCACCGGCAAGCTGATCGAAACGGTCCCGCCGCCGAAGTAACGCTGTGATTGTAGGATGGGTAGAGCGTAGCGAAACCCATCACATCAAGCTTCGTGCGTGCGATGATGGGTTTCGCTGCGCTCTACCCATCCTACAAGGACTACACAAAAGAAAAACGCCCGTGGGGAGCGGGCGTTTTCCATTTCGCAGGCCACTTGGGGGGAGTGGTTTCTGCTGCGTTATCGCATGACGACCTTAAGGGACATCGGCATGCGAATTCGTAAAACTTGTTAGCGGACCATGCTTGCGTTCGACGTTGCCGTCGTCACAGGCGCACCTGCCTTGATGACGCGTGCCGTCTGCGTGTAGCCCTGATCAGCATTCATGCGAGACGAGATACCCACGCCGGCCACGAAGATACCGGCGACGAGAGCAACGACGACCACCTTGAGGTGGGTCATGCGGTCCGCGCTGTAAATCGAGTGGTTCATGAGACGCTCCTGCCGTCCGATGCCTGACTGCTCGTTGGTGTCGAGCTTTCGTCATCAGGTTCATCATCTGTGTGGCAAGAAACGTAAGTGCGAGGGTTTACGTTCCGGATTTTCGATCACAAGACAGTGAAATGCCGTGATCAGAAGGACGTCACAGCCTCAGTCGGACCGGAAATTTACGAAATAATCATTTGTTTACAGAGTGATAGATTGTTTTGTCGCATCTTGCCCAAGGCTGGCGGGAAAACATTACGAATCCGCAAGTCTCTTGTGTGTGACGAAAATGCACCGCGCGACTGCGGTGATTTGCGCGAGATCTGGACGGGAACTCGGACGTGACGGGCTGTTCCCTATCGCTCCCTGCAAGCGGGGAATGCCTCAGACACTGCCGACCGTCTTCAACCGCGCACGGGGATGAATCTCGGCTTGCGACAAAACCGTCGTCTGCGAACGGAACCGTTCCACCAGCGAGCGGACGAACGGGCGGATGCCGGCAGAGGTCACCAGCACCGGTGCTTCGCCTTCGCGTGCGGCCTGCTCAAAACTGTTGCGCACCGCCACCATGAATTCCGACAGGCGCGACGGCTGCATCGCCAGGCTGCGATCTTCGCCGGTGCCGATGATGGACTCCGCAAAAGCCTGTTCCCATTGCGCCGACAGCGCGATGAGCGGGAGATAGCCGGCATAGGACGTGTTCTGCGCGCAGATCTGGCGCGCAAGGCGCGTACGGACATGCTCGACGATCGTTGACGGATTGCGCGAATAAGCGAGGGCATCCGCAATGCCTTCGAGAATGGTCGAGAGATCGCGCACCGAGATGCGTTCGGTGAGCAGGAGCTGAAGCACGCGCTGGATGCCGGAAACGGTGATGAGGCCGGGCACGATGTCCTTGACCAGTTCGCCCTGTTCTTTCGGCAGATCCTTGAGCAGCTTCTGTACTTCGCCATAGGAGAGCAGGTCCGACATATTGCCCTTGAGCAATTCCGTCAGATGCGTCGAGAGCACGGTCGCTGCATCGACAACCGTGTAACCCTTCAATGAGGCTTCTTCCTTCAGCGCGGCATCGACCCAGGTGGCGGGCAGGCCGAAGGTCGGCTCCGTGGTGTGGATGCCGGGCACCGTGACCTGCTGGCCGCCGGGATCCATGACCATGAACTGGTTCGGCCAGATGCGGCCGGTGCCGGATTCGACTTCCTTGATCTTGATGACATAGGTGTTGGCTTCGAGCTGGACATTGTCGAGGATGCGCACCGACGGCATCACAAAACCCATCTCGACGGCCAGCGACTTGCGCAGCGCCTTGATCTGTTCGGTGAGGCGATCGGTGCCGTCCGGGCCGTTGACCAGCGGCAGCAGCGCATAGCCGAGTTCGATCTTGAGATCGTCGATCTTGAGCGAGGCGGAGATCGGCTCGTCGGCTGCGGCCTGCGCGGCCTGTGCAGCGGCTGCGGCTGCGGGGCTTCCGGGCACCGGTGCGGCTTGCTGTGCAGCCGTGACCTTCTGCGCCTTGTTGCGCTTGCTGGCGGAGTAAGCGAGCCAGCCGGTGCCGCCGCCGAGCGCGAGGAAGGGCAGCATCGGAATGCCGGGCAGCAAAGCCAGGGTCAGCATCACGCCGGCGGAGATGCCGAGCGCCTGCGGATAGCCCGAGAACTGCTTCATCAGCGTCTTGTCGGCAGCGCCGGTGATGCCGGCCTTCGACACCAGCAAGCCCGCGGCCACCGAGACGATCAGCGCCGGCACCTGGGTGACAAGGCCGTCACCCACGGTGAGCAGCGTGTAAGTGCGGCCGGCTTCGGAGAAGGGCAGGCCCTGCTGGGCGACGCCGATGATGATGCCGCCGATGATGTTGATGGCGGTGATGAGCAGGCCGGCGATGGCGTCGCCGCGGACGAATTTCGAGGCACCGTCCATGGCGCCGAAGAAGCCGCTTTCGTCTTCCAGGTCCTTGCGGCGTGCCTTTGCGGTGGCTTCGTCGATCAGGCCGGCGGAGAGGTCGGCGTCGATCGCCATCTGCTTGCCGGGCATGGCGTCCAACTGGAAGCGCGCGGCGACTTCGGCGATACGGCCCGAACCCTTGGTGATGACGATGAAGTTCACGATCACCAGGATGGCGAAGACGACGACGCCGATGACGAAGTTGCCGCCCATCACGAAATGGCCGAACGCCTCGATGACGTGACCGGCAGCCGCGGTGCCTTCATGGCCATGCGACAGGATCAGGCGGGTCGAGGCGAGGTTCAGCGACAGCCGCAGCATGGTCGAGATCAGCAGCACGGTCGGGAACGACGAGAATTCCAGCGGCGTCTGGGTGAACAGCGCCGTCATCAGGATCAGCACCGACATGGTGATGGAGATCGCCAGGAACAGGTCCATGACGATCGCCGGCAGCGGCATGATCAGCACGACGAGAATGATGAGGACGCCGAGGGCGAGCGCGATATCGCCGCGCAGCACGGCTGTCTTCATCTTGGCGAAGTCGAAGCCGCCGCCAGAGGCCGAAGGGCCGGGACTCACCGTCATGTCCGTCATAAAAGCAGCTTCCCCGCGCGCATGCCGGTCATGTGCGCCAAACGTCTGTTTGGCAGCCGGAGGGCCGCCGATCCGCAAGTGAGGCACCGCACTGGCATCCACGGGCATTCCCCCGATCGGCTGACGAGACACGATTTCACTGGGCAATTTTTGCCGTGTGTATGGTTAGCAAAGGGTTAATTTCGGTTAACCGGAGCGGCGGAAAGGCAGTGTGACGCAGGGCTTAGCGAAGGCGCTCCTCTTCTCCCTCTCCCGCCCTTGCGGGGGAGGGCCGGGGTGGGGGC
>JAEXYA010000002.1 GCA_023451825.1 Pseudomonadota bacterium | reverse complement strand
GAAGCAAAAAGGGCGCGGTCATCGCTGACCGCGCCCTCTATTTTTTTGCCGTTCGGATCAGGCGGCGCGGACGCCGGCCAGGAAAGTGTTCACTTCGCCGGTGAGTTGCTCGGCCTGCTTGGACAGGCCGGATGCTGCGCTCAGCACCATGGTGGCAGCATTGCCGGTCTCATGCGCGGCATTGGTAACGCCACCGATATTGGTGGTGACGTCCTGCGTCGCTTGGGCGGTCTGCGTGACGTTGCGGGCGATCTCGGCGGTCGCTGCGCCTTGCTCCTCGATGGCCGAACCGATCGTGGTGGCGATGGCCGAGACTTCCTCGATGGTGGTGGTGATACCCTGGATCGCGTCCACCGCCTCCTTGGTCGCGCCCTGGATCTGCGCGATACGGCTGACGATCTCCTTGGTCGCGCTGGCGGTCTGGCCAGCGAGGCTCTTCACTTCGGTGGCGACCACGGCAAAGCCCTTGCCGGCATCGCCGGCGCGCGCTGCCTCGATGGTGGCATTCAGTGCGAGCAGGTTGGTCTGCGCGGCGATGGTCGAGATCAGGTCCACGACCTCTTCGATCTGCTGTGCGCCCTCGGCCAAAGCACGAACGATGGTGTCGGTGCGGCGGGCGCTCTCCACCGCATGGGTGGTGATCTTGGCCGACTGTGCCATCTGTCGTGCGATTTCGGAGATCGAAGATGAGAGTTCTTCCGCGGCCGCCGCGACGGTCTGAACGCGCGTAGAAGCCTGGTTGGCCGCGGTGCTGACCACGCCGGCACGGTCGTTGGTGCTGGCGGCGGTGCCCGACATCGACTTGGCAGTGGCTTCCAGTTCGGTCGAGCCCGAAGCCATCAGGCCGACAAGCTGGCCGACCGAGGCGTCGAAGCGATCGGCGAGCGCGATCAGTGCATCACGCTTCTCCGCCTCGCTGCGCTGTTCGAGCGCGACCTGTTCGGCCTGCAGCGTTCGGGCGGTGAGCGAGGTTTGGCGCAGCATTTCCAGCGTCTCGGCCATGCGGCCGATCTCGTCGCCGCGGGCGACTTCCGCCACGCTCTCGTCCAGAGCGCCATTGGCGATTTCATGCATGCGCGCCTGCAGGCGGCGGAGACCACCGAGGACGTCGCTGGTGATCAGCCACGACAGCAGCGCCATCAGGCCGAGCACGGCGGCGCCGAGCGAGCCGAGACGGACGAGCAACGCATTCACGTCGGCGTCGAGATCGTCGACATAGAGGCCGGTGCTGATGGAGGCGTCCCATGGTGCGAAGTGACGGGCATAGACCATCTTGGCGGTGGGTTCGGTCTGGCCGGGGCGCGGATACAGATAGTAGGTCATGCCGCCGCTCGCGCTCTGCTTGCCGGCGTCGATGATCGCTTTCGAAATCAGCACGCCGTTGGAGTCCTTGGCGCCCGTGTTCTTGTCTTCGAGCTTGGGATTGCCGGCATTGACGAGAATGACGCCGTCGGGGCGATAGGCGACAAGATAGCCTTGCTTGTTGCCGAAGGTCATCGTGCGTGCGCGCATCCGGAATTGCATCTGTGCATCGGCAAGGCTGAGCTTGCCGGCGGTGACTTCTTCTTGCAGGCCTTCAGCCATGCCCACCATCATGTCGGTCGCGGTGTGGAGCTGCTCCATGCGATCCTGTTGCATGCGCTTCTGGCTGAGTGACGCGGCAACGGCGATCACTGCGCAGATCGATGCGGCGGAAACGAGCACCATGCTGGTCAGCTTGGTACGGATCGTGAAACGACTAAGAAAATTCATGACGACCTCGGAGCAGAGCAAGAACTGGCACTCTTGTACCCACGAGTCGCTTATCAATCGTGAATCGTGAGCAGCTCAGCTTGTTCGCTTCGCGAACGCGGGGCGTCAGTTGCGAAGCGCGGGCACGACGAGAAATGGGATCATGCCGAGCACGACGCTGATGAGCGCAAAGGCTAGTAGCGAGTTGTAGCTCTGCGTCCAGTCATGCAACAGGCCGCCGCTCCATGAGCCCAGTGCTGCGCCGAGGCCGCTGCCGAAGGTGATGGCGCCGTATATCGTGCCCATGCGCCTGCCGCGAAATATCTTCATCGCCGTCGCTGAGAGTAGCGGCCCGCGTGAGCCGACCATGCTGCCGAAGCAGACGACGAATCCCGTGAGTAGAATGTAGCTCGGATACCACTGCAGCAGCCACAGCATCACGATGCCAAGCAGCGAGCAGGAATAGCTGAACAGGATCGATGGGCGCCGGCCGATCACGCCGTCGAGCCAGCTGATGCCAAGCATGCCACACAGGAGCGCGATGCCGCTGAAACCCCAGGCCGTGGCTGCTTGCAAAGGAGGAAATCCGACATCGACGAGATAGGCAACCACCTGAGGTGTAATGGCAAACATGCCGATGGCGGTGAAGAAGAACGTGCCGAACAAAGCCCAAAAGGCGTGATGGCGCATGGCGGATGGAAGGGTCCAGCCTTCATCCACGATATCGTCCGGTTTCTGCGGCCTCTCGAGATGCGGTGATCCCGCACTGATCGTTTGCCATGGCAAGAAAAGCGTCGGCACCAACAAAGCGAGCGCTACGACGCCCAAGACGCGATAGGTGCCGCGCCACTCGATGTGATCGATGAGAAGCTGCGTGAGCGGCAACATCACGAGCACGCCCGCGCCCGTCGCCGAGTAGAACACGGACATCGCCAGGGGCAGCCGCTTGCCGAACCAGCGTCCAAGCAAAAGCGCGTTAGGGACGTTGCCGATACAGGCGACCGCAAAGCCGAAGCAGGCGCCGAGGGCGATTTGAAACTGCCAGAGATATTGCGCATAGGCGGCTGCCAGGAGCGAAAGCCCAAGCACGGAAAGGCCGAGGACGAAAACCGTCCGAGGCCCCGAACGATCGAACAGCCGACCGATCAACGGCGATGACAGGCCGACGCAGAGTGCCGTCAGCGAATAGATGGACACGACCTCGCTGCGGTCCCAGCCGAAGGATTGCGAAATCGGAAGCAGGAAGACCGAAAAACTCTCCTGTAGTCCCCGACCAAACAACGAGAACGTAAAACTGAGGCCGAGGACGGAGAGCCCGATCCGTTGGGACGACTTCAGATTCATCAGGCGCTCTTCTTCCACGGCGGTTGCGATAACGCCATGGGACGCGCTTCGCGCGCGATGGGCAAGTGCGCTGGATGAATACGGCTATGCAGAGGTGGCCGTGGGATGGGTTGAGCGCAGGCGCGCCGGAGCGATACCCATCACCACATACTCCGTGCCTGTTGTGATGGGTATCGCTTCGCTCGACCCATCCTACGGCCGCTGCGTTCTACTCCGGCTTCAGCAGAATATGCCGCTTCTTTCCGAGGGAGAGCTTGATCACGCCCTCCGTCAACTGATCCGGCGTGAGCAGCATCTTCTCGTCATTGACGGCGACGTCGTTGACCCTCAATCCGCCGCCCTTGATCTGGCGGCGTGCTTCGCCATTCGACGCGACGAAACCGGCGTTGACGAAGGCGGCAAGGACGCCGATCCCGGCATCCAGTTCGGCGCGCGGAATATTGACGGTCGGCAGGCTCTCGGCGAGCGCGCCTTCCTCGAACGTCTTGCGCGCCGTCTCGGCAGCCGCATCGGCGGCCTCGCGGCCATGCACGACGGCTGTGGCCTCGGTTGCGAGAATCTTCTTCGCCTCGTTGATCTCCGAACCGCCGAGCGCGGCAAGCTTCGCGATCTCGTCCAGCGGCAAGCGTGTAAACACCTTCAGGAAGCGGCCGACATCGGCGTCCTCAGTGTTGCGGAAATACTGCCAGAAATCATAGGGGCTGAAGAGGTCGCCATTGAGCCAGACAGCGCCGGAGGCCGACTTGCCCATCTTTTCGCCGGAAGATTTCGTCAGCAGCGGCGTGGTCAGCGCATAGAGCTGCGGGCCACCCATGCGATGGCTGAGATCGACGCCGTTGATGATGTTGCCCCACTGGTCGGAGCCGCCCATCTGCAGGATCGTGCCGTAGCGCCGGTTGAGCTCGGTGAAATCGTAGCCCTGCATGATCATGTAGTTGAATTCGAGGAACGACAGCGACTGGTCACGGTCGAGGCGCAGCTTCACGCTGTCGAAGGACAGCATGCGGTTGACCGAGAAGTGGCGGCCGACATCGCGCAGGAATTCGACATAGTTCAGCTTCAAGAGCCAGTCGGCATTGTTGACCATCAGCGCGTCGGTCGGGCCGTCGCCGTAACGCAGCATCTTGCCGAAGATCTTCTTGATGCCTTCGATATTCTCCGCGATCTTTTCGACCGTCAGCAATGAGCGCTGGTCGTCGCGGAACGAGGGATCGCCGACCATCGAGGTGCCGCCGCCCATCAGCGTGATCGGGCGATGCCCGGTCTGCTGGAACCAGTACAGCATGGTTACCGAGATCAGGTTGCCGATATGCAGGCTGGTCGCCGTGGCGTCATAGCCCACATAAGCCGTGACCGGTCCCTTGCAGCAGGCGGCATCCAGTGCTTGCGCGTCGGAGACCTGATGGATCAGGCCGCGCTGGTCGAGCACGTTGAGGAAATCGGACTTGTAGGTGGTCATCGGTTCGGGACTCGGGTCTGAAGGTTTTACGCCGCCTCAATCAATCGGCAGCATGCTGGCGGCACTGAGCCACCAGAGGGTGGTTAGGTATAAGATTGGGCGGTTCGGCACAAGTTTGGACCGGAATTCAGGGGATTTTGCGTGACCAAGGCGCTGCGGGCGATCGGGCTGATGAGCGGAACCTCGATGGACGGGGTGGACGTCGCCATGATCGAGACCGATGGCGAGCGGGTCATGGCGTTCGGCCCGTCCGGCTATCGCCCCTACAGCGAGACGGAGCGGGCGCTGCTGCGGCAGGCGTTGAGCGATGCCGTCGGGATGACCGACCGCAATGCCCGGCCGGGCGTGCTGGCGGAAGCCGAGCGCGTGGTGACGGAAGCTCACGCCGAGGCCGTCGAAGCTTTTCTATCGACACACGGGATAGCGCGCGACACCGTCGATCTCGTCGGCTTCCATGGCCAGACCGTGCTGCATCGGCCGGCCGACCGCCTGACCGTGCAGATCGGTGACGGCGAGGGGCTGGCGTCGCGGCTCGGGCTGCCGGTCGTCTACGATATGCGTGCGGCAGATGTCGCGGCTGGCGGGCAGGGCGCGCCACTGGTCCCGGTCTATCATCGCGCACTGGCGCGCGGGCTCGACCGCAGTGGGCCATTGATCGTGGTCAATATCGGCGGCGTGTCCAACGTCACCTATATCGATGGCGATGACGAACTGATTGCATGCGACACCGGCCCGGGCAACGCGTTGCTCGATGACTTCGTGCTGCAAAGCACAGGACAACCTTTCGACGCAGGCGGCGCGCTTGCGGCGCAGGGGCAGGTGGATGAGGACTGGCTCTCATCCGCACTGCAAAATCCCTTCTTCACTGTGCCAGCGCCGAAGTCGCTCGATCGCAACCACTTCGCAGCACTGCGTGTTGATGGCAAATCGCCGGTCGATGGCGCCGCAACACTGACCGCCTTCACCGCTGCGAGCATTGCTGCCATCGGTCCGCTGCTTCCGAAAACGCCGCGTGCTTTCATCATTGCGGGAGGCGGTGCTCGAAATCCAACCTTGCTATCCATGCTCAGTGACCGCGTCACACCCGCGTCGGTCGAGAGTGCTGATGCTCTTGGCTGGTCAGCTGATGCGATGGAGGCGCAGGCCTTTGCGTTTCTTGCGGTTCGGAGCAAAAAGCAGCTGCCGCTGACATTTCCGGGCACGACCGGCGTCGCGACGGCGATGACTGGAGGGGTTTGCTCGAAGCACTGAGTTAGCACCGCGATTCGCTAAGGCCGTGCACCAGGCGCAACGTTCAGACGGGCGCGCCTGGCAACGAACACCGGTCCGTGATTGCGCCATCATTCGTCGTGATGGCGCTGGTAATTTGCTGCCGCGCGGGCATGTCGTTTGTTGCCCAAAACACACAGGTCACAAATCATGCTGCGTCAATCGACCGCGGCCATTGTGTCGCATCATTGTCGCCAACAGATTGACGCCAAGCGGCCGCGACAGCGGCCCGAGAAGACACGATGCCGGATCGCTGAACGTTGAGGCGTTCGCTCGCGGCCTCGCTTTGGAGGCATCATGACCGTGATCAAGCAGACCATTCTCGGCTCCGCAGCAGCGCTGATAGCGATCGGCGGCGCGCAGGCGGCAGACCTTCCGGTCAAGGCGAAGGCCGTTGAATATGTAAAGGTCTGCTCGCTCTATGGTGCAGGCTTCTACTACATTCCGGGCACCGATACCTGCATCAAGATCGGTGGCGCGATCCGTATCGACACCACATTCAATGGCGGCCCCTATGATGCGCCGTTCTGGCAGGGCGGCGCCGGTGGCAACGATCTCTGGACCAAGAACTACTATCTCACCCGCGAGCGCGTGAATTTGACCACGGATACGCGCACCGCCACGGAATACGGCACGGTCCGTACCTATGCGAATTTCCAGCTCGATTTCACTCAGGACCGCGACAACATCGCCGGCGGTTTCACCGAGGTCGATCTCGCTTTCATCCAGTTCGCCGGCTTCACCTTCGGCAAGGCGGTGTCGCAATTCGATCCCCAATGGGCGCTGACCAAGCCTTATATCTCGTCGGGCTTCCTCGCCGGTTCAAACAACAGCACCGGCCTGCCGCAGATCGCCTACACCGCCGAATTCGGCAATGGCGTGTCGGCCTCGATCTCGCTCGAAAACGCCTCGCCCTATCGCAATGCCGGTCTTTACAACACCGCGAATTTCATCGTCGCACCCGGCGCCGGCCAATTCGGCGCCCAGAATTACGGCACGGTGTCGAACACGTTCCTCGGCAACTCCTATGGCGGCAACCATATTCCTGATGTGGTGGGCAATGTCCGGCTCGACCAGAAATGGGGCTCGCTGCATTTTGGCGCCGCCATGCATACGATCACGCCTGGCTTTTACGGCGCGACCAATCCGACAGGACACGCCGACGATTCCTTCGGCTTTGCGGTCACCGGAGCCGTCGAATTCAAGAACCTGCCCACGGGCGCCAGCGATAGTTTGAAGCTCGAAACCTCTTACGGTAAGGGCGCTACCAAATATGTGTTCGGTGGTGGCACGCTCGATACCCAAGGCGGCGGACGCTTCGCCAAGTTCGACAGCAATACAGTCGGTTTCGGCTATCTGCTCGACGGCGTGTTCGCGCCGAACGGCCAGATCCAGCAGGCGGAGACCTGGCAGGTCAGTGCGTTCTATGAGCACTACTGGAACACGAACTGGCGCACCTCGCTGTTCGGCAATTACAGCCACATCTCCTATGGCGATGGCGGCAATGCGTTGCTCGCAGCCGCTTTCAGTCCGGCCGGTGGGCGGCTCGGCACGAGCACCGCTGCAGCACCGACAGGGACCAATGCGGGCAGCATCTCGGGCACATCGAACAATTTCGATTTCGCGATCGCCCAGATCGGTACGCGCACGGCATGGACGCCGGTCAAGAACCTGACCCTATCGGCCGAGTTCACCTTTACGCGTCTCGATCAAAATCTCGGCGGCACCTATACAGGCAATGTCACCGGCAAGCCGGCGGGGCA
The DNA here is from genome assembly GCA_023451825.1 of Pseudomonadota bacterium. Taxonomy (GTDB): domain Bacteria; phylum Pseudomonadota; class Alphaproteobacteria; order Rhizobiales; family Xanthobacteraceae; genus Tardiphaga. Next base: position 2,925 of record JAEXYA010000002.1, on the reverse strand, counting down.
GGCCTACGAGATTCGCGACCAGAACCTCTACAATGGTTCGGTGCAAATCCTACGCTCGTTCTGATCGCAGCGACATCGCAACAAAAAAGCCCTCGGCCGGTTGGCCGAGGGCTTTTTGTTCGATCCTCGCGCAGCGCTTAACGGACGTTGGCCAGTCGCATATCCAGATAGCTGGTCACCGATTCCATCAGCGGCTCCAGCTTGTTGTCGAAGAAGTGGTTGGCGCCGGGGATGACCTGCTGGTCGATCACGATGCCCTTCTGGGTCTTCAGCTTCTCGACCAGCGTGTTGACGTCCTTGGCCGGCACCACGGCGTCCTTGTCGCCATGAACGATCAGGCCCGAGGACGGGCAGGGCGCCAGGAACGAGAAGTCATAGAGATTGGCCGGCGGGGCGATCGAGATGAAGCCCTCGACTTCCGGGCGGCGCATCAGAAGCTGCATGCCGATCCAGGCGCCGAACGAGAAGCCGGTGACCCAGCAGGCGCGCGCTTCGGGATTGATCGACTGTGCCCAGTCGAGCGCCGCTGCGGCATCCGAGAGCTCGCCGGTGCCATGGTCGAACGAGCCCTGGCTACGGCCGACGCCGCGGAAATTGAAGCGCAGCACCGAGAAGCCGCGATGCACGAAGGCGTAATAGCACTGATAGACGATCTGGTGGTTCATCGTGCCGGCGAATTGCGGGTGCGGATGCAGCACCATCGCAATCGGCGCGTTCTTCTGCTTGGCAGGATGATAGCGGCCTTCGATACGGCCGGCGGGGCCTGCAAAAATAACTTCGGGCATCGTGATCCTTGGTCGCGGTCTCGGCGCGGCGGACGACATCGCGCCAGTGAGACGGACGATCGGCACCGCTGGACACAGCGCCGGGTGGAGTGGAGGCCGCGTTCTACCATAAGCGCAGGGGCGAAAAGCAAGCATATTGAACGTGTCAGGGCGCGTCCGGACGCGCATTCGCCGCCGACTTGGTCTAAGAGACCCGATTGGGACTGAAGGAGATCAGTTGTGGCTCGCCCGCGCGTCTATCTCGACTGGAATGCGACCACCCCGCTGCGCGATGAGGCGCGGGCGGCGATGCTGGCTGCCATGGATGCGGTCGGGAACCCGTCCTCGGTGCATGATGAGGGGCGTAAGGCGCGACGGATCGTCGAAGACGCCCGTGCGGCGGTTGCGAGCGCGGTCGGCGCCGAGGCGCGGCAGGTGGTGTTCACCTCGGGTGGCACCGAGGCCAATGTGATGGCGCTGGTTCCGGGGATCAGTCGCAAAGGCGGATTGCCGGTCGAGCGGTTGATCCTATCGGCCGTAGAGCATCCCTCGGTGATGGCTGCTGGACGGTTCTTGCCCGACGCGGTGACGGCGCTCGAGGTTGATCGAAACGGGGTGGTTGATCCCCCGCATTTGCGGGCATTGCTGGCAGACGGCGCGCCCGCGCTGGTGTCGGTGATGGCGGCCAACAACGAGACCGGGGCGCTCCAGCCGACCACGGAAATTGCTCACGCGGTCCGTGAAGCCGGCGGCGTTCTGCATGTCGACGCAGTACAGGCGTTAGGCAAGATGTCTATCGATATCAATGAATTGCAGGTCGATCTTCTATCGATTTCTGCGCATAAGGTTGGCGGTCCCAAAGGCGTCGGCGCGCTCGTGATCGGCGATGGCCTGACGGGTCCCGCGCCGCTGCTGCGTGGCGGCGGGCAGGAGCTGTCACGGCGCGCCGGGACCGAGAATGTCATCGGAATCGCCGGCTTCGGTGCCGCTGCAAAGGCTGCCATTGCCGGCCTTCCGGCGATGGCAAAGATCGCCGAACTGCGCCGATTTCTTGAGGCGGGCTTGCGGCAGCACAACGACGTCATTGTGTTCGCGGAGGACGCTCCCCGCCTGCCGAACACGATCCTGTTCGGCGCCCCCGGGCTGCGAGCGGAGACAGCGGTGATAGGATTTGATTTGGAAGGTATCGCGGTATCGTCTGGTTCCGCGTGTTCCTCTGGTAAGGTGCAGCCGTCCCATGTGATCGAGGCGATGGGTTACGGGGCTGAGCTGACCCGCAGCGCGATTCGTCTGAGTTTGGGGTGGTCCACCACTCACGAAGACGTGGAACTTTGCCTTCAGGCTTGGAAAAAGCTTGCCGGCACACTAATTAAGCAGAGCGACGAAACAGAGGTTGAACGGTTCTAAGGCTGGTGATTTTCCCGCCGGAACGTCGTAAAGACCCCCGCAAGTTCAAGATTTGGTTTGGTTATGTCCACCGCGGTCCTTGAAACCGCGAGCGGAGGATTTGAATGGCTGCCGTACAAGAGACCATCGATCAGGTTCGCCTCATTGATGTCGATCAATATCGTTATGGATTCGAAACGCTGATCGAATCCGAGCTCGCCCCGAAGGGTTTGAGCGAAGACATCGTCCGTTATATTTCCGCGAAAAAGAATGAGCCCGAGTGGATGCTGGAATGGCGCCTCGAGGCCTATCGCCGCTGGCTGACCATGGAAGAGCCCACCTGGGCGCGCGTCGATTATCCGAAGATCGACTTCCAGGACATTCACTACTACGCAGCACCGAAGAAGAAATCGATCGCCTCGCTGGACGAGATCGATCCGGAGATTCTCAAGACCTATGAGAAGCTCGGCATTCCGCTGCGCGAAGTCGCGATGCTGGAAGGCGTCGAGCCGCAGCCGGGTGACGAGAATCCCGAGCGCCGCAAGATCGCCGTCGATGCCGTGTTCGATTCGGTCTCGGTCGCGACCACGTTCCAGGCCGAGCTGAAGAAGGCCGGCGTGATCTTCATGCCGATCTCGGAAGCCATCCGCGAACATCCCGACTTGGTGAAGCAGTATCTCGGCACGGTCGTTCCGACCTCGGACAACTTCTACGCCACGCTGAACTCGGCCGTGTTCTCCGACGGTTCCTTCGTCTACATTCCGCCGGGCGTGAA
>JAEXYA010000023.1 GCA_023451825.1 Pseudomonadota bacterium | reverse complement strand
GACGGCGGCCCACACCAGCGGGGGGAAGCCGGGGCCGCCCGGGGGGGCGCGGCCATGGCAGGCCGCGCAATTGTCGCCGAACAATGTCGCGCCGGTCTGGCGGACAATGCCCATCAGGCGCTTGTCGTGCTGGATCGCGGTGTAGTCTTCCGTCTCGATCAGCTTAGTCCATTTGGCACGGTCTGCTGCGGCCTCCTTGACCTGCGCGGTGACGATGTCGCGCTGATCGATGCCGAGCAGGCCTTTCGTATAAGTGACGCCCAACGGCCAGGCCGGCATCAGGATCCAATACACGACTGAATAAAGAAAGGTGGCCCATAGGAAGAAGATCACCGCCCGTGGCACCGGCGTGTTCAGCTCCTTGATGCCGTTCCACTCATGGCCGGTGGTGAGATAGCCAGAGACGGGATCGCGTTCTTCTACTGCCATTTGTCGCCCCGATATGGCTTGTCCTCAGCAGAAGGATCGATGATCGATTGCGCGGCAGCGTCGAACGGCTTCTTGTTGGTCGGCCAATAGGCGTAGATCAGGATGCCGATCGACATCGCGACCAGATAGAAAAGCCCGAAGGACTTTGCGAACCAGACGGTGGTCTCGTGCTCCATCGTCACTCTCCCGCCTTGGCCGTCGTGGTCTTGTGCGCGGCGTCGGTCAGCCGGCCCAATATCTGCAAGTAGGCGACCAGCGCATCCATTTCGGTGGGCTCGCCCGGCACACCATCGAATGCCCGAATATTGGTGGCGGCGCCGTAGCGCTTGGCGACACCCTCCGCATAGGGCGTGTCCGGCGTGGTCTGGCCATAGGCATCGGCGGGCGCATTGGCGATCATCTCGTCCGTATAAGGCACGCCGACCTTTCGCATGGCGGCGAGATGAAGACCGAGATCATCAGTGCGGATCTTGTTGCGGGCAAGATAGGCGTAAGGCGGCATCACCGATTCCGGCACGACGTTCCGCGGATTGATCAGGTGCTTGACGTGCCAGTCATCAGTGTATTTGCCACCAAGGCGCGCGAGATCCGGGCCGGTGCGCTTCGAGCCCCACAGCATCGGATGATCGTATTTGGATTCCACCGCGAGCGAATACGGGCCGTAACGCTCGACTTCGTCACGCAAAGTGCGGATCATCTGCGAGTGGCAGGCATAGCAGCCTTCGCGAATATAGATGTTGCGCCCGGCGAGTTCGAGCGGCGTGTAGACGCGCATGTCCGGCGCGTCTTCAACCGTCTGGTGGATGGTGAAGAGCGGCGCGATCTCGACGATGCCGCCAATGCTTGCGGCAAAGATGATGCCGATGGCGAGCACCATGCTCTTGCGTTCCATCCGGTAGTGCAGCCCGAGGAAGCCCATGGTTATTCTCCCGGCTGCATGGCGGGCGTCAGCGGACGATCCGAGGCGCGTGCGTCTGCGGGCTGATCGCCGATGCGGATCGTCATCCAGACATTGTAAAGACCGATGACAGCGCCGGAGAGGAAGAAGAGACCGCCGACTGCGCGCGCTACGTAATAGGGCTTCATCGCGACGACAGTTTCGATGAAGGAATACGACAACGTGCCGCTGCTGTTATAAGTGCGCCACATCAGGCCCTGGATGATGCCTGAATTCCACATGGCGAAGACGTAAGTGAAGAGGCCGGCGACCGCGAGCCAGAAATGCCATTCGACAAGACGCGGCGAATACATCCGCTCCCGCTTCCACAACCAGGGCACCATCGCATAGATCGAGCCGAAGGTGATCATCGCGACCCAGCCGAGCGCACCGGCATGGACATGGCCGACGGTCCAGTCGGTATAGTGCGAGAGCGAGTTCACCGAGCGGATCGCCATGAACGATCCCTCGAAGGTGGTGACGCCATAGAACACGGCGGCCAGCATCATGAAGCGCAGCGTCGCGTCGTCGCGCACCTTGTGCCAGGCGCCATTCAGCGTGAGCAGTGCATTGGCGGCCGAGCCCCAGGACGGGATCAGCAGCATCAACGAGAAGGTCATGCCGAGGGTCTGCACCCATTGCGGCAACGCCGTGTAATGCAGGTGATGCGAGCCCACCCACATATACATGAAGGTGATGCCCCAGAACGAGATGATCGACATTCGGTAGGAGTAAATCGGCCGCCCCGCGCGCACCGGCAGGAAGTAATACATCATGCCGAGAAAGCCGGAGGTGAGGAAGAAGGCGACGGCGTTGTGGCCGTACCACCACTCCGTCATCGCATCCTGCACGCCGGCGAAAGCGGAATAGCTCTTGGCGTGGCCGAGCGAGACCGGCATCGCCAGATTGTTGACAGTGTGCAGGATCGCCACCACCAGGATGAAGGCCATGTAGTACCAGTTGGCGACGTAGATATGCGGCTCCTTCCGCCGCGCCAGCGTCCGCATGTAGATGATGAAATAGACGACCCAGACGATCTCCAGCACGAGATCGGCGTACCATTCCGGCTCGGCATATTCCTTCGACTGGGTGACGCCCATCAGATAGCCGGTGGCGGCGAGGAGGCAGAACAGATTGTAGCCCCACAACACGAACCACGGGCTGAGCTGATCGGGCAACCGCGCGCGCGACGTTCGCTGCAGCACATAGAGCGAGGTAGCGATCAAGGCATTGCCGCCAAAGCCGAAGATGACGCCGCTGGTATGCACCGGACGGAGGCGACCGAAACTCGACCAGCCGGCGTCGAAGGTCATGTCGGGAAAGACGAGCTGCCAGGCGACGATATCACCGACCAGCATGCCGGCGACGGCCCAGATCATGGCGAGGACGACGGCGACCTTGGTGGGGTCGTCGTAATAGAGCGCGAGCCGCGCCTCGTCAGGCTCGGGCGCGTAGTACGTATTGATGACAGCGAAGATGCCGACAATGGCGGAGAGCATGATGATCGCGCCATGGACGCCGAGCGGATCCTTGCTGCCGGCAATCGCCATGGCCAGACCGCATACCAGCGTGCCCAGCAGCAGGATCAGCGCGAGTTGACGTTCCGACGTCGTCAATTGAGCGATCATCCATCATTCCCCTAAGACTGTCGCGCAGCAACGCCTCCGTTGCAGCCACGATTGCCTTGCGTCTTTCGCCATTACGAATAGCTCGCATGGCGTTTGCCCCGATTGCTCCAGAGCAAGTCCGGAGCTGATTTAAGTCGCGGTGAAATGCACTTCTGCGGAAACGTTAGATAAAAATACAACCAGATAGATTCGAGTTTGCCGGCCGCAACCGACTCCCCCTGCGGGCCGGTTAGTCCTTCAGGTCGTAGCGATAGGACTTCGAGACGATCTGCCAGCCATCGGCCAGCTTCATCGCGACCAGATAATCGGTGAAGTAGCGCGGCGGCAGCTGACAACGCACCTTGATGAAGGCCGTCTTCTCGTCAGAGCGATCGATGGTGACGACAAAATCCTCACGCGCCTTGCCATCGGCTTTGCCGGAGGTGCGGCTGCGCACCATTGTCAGCCAGTCCGGCGTGGTGAGCACCTTGAGCTCGCCATTCTCGACCCAGCGCAGATCGGCGCTCGGATGGAAGATGGCACCGAGCTTGTCGGCATCCGCCTCATAGAGGCCATCGAAATAATGCTGGATCACGGCTTCGACAGATGAGCGATCATATGAGTGATCTTGGGCCATGGCATTTCCCCAACCGGCAATCTTGCTCTTCGTACTATGACACGAAAATCGTGACCGGCATACTATACCGGTGCATAGGTCGGTCGGGCATTTCGCCTAAGACAATTTGTCCAAGCTTCACAATGAGGAAGCGGGTGCAGAGTTCGACCTTGATGTCATTCGCGAGGGTTTAGTCATGGTCTCCGCAGTCCAGCCCGCCAGTGACTTGGATATATTTCTGCCCGGCGCGCAGTTTGCGGACGCGTTCAGCGTCACCACCAGGCAAACCGTGACGGCCCGCGAGGCTGCGGAACGTATGCTCGGCCGCTCGCCGTGGTGGGTCGAGGCGCTGATGAAACTGCGCGATGCCGTCGTCACGCCGCTTGGCTTGAAGACGGCGAAATCGGCACGTCATGACAAGATCGAGAAGGTCGGCTTCTTCCCGCTACTCAGCGAGACGCCACAGCGGCTGGTAGCCGGCTTCAACGACAGCCATCTCGATTTCCGCGTCGTGATCGACGTCGCGCCCGCCGGGAACGGCCAGCGCGTCACGGCAACTACCATCGTACTGATGCACAACTGGATCGGCCGGACTTATTTCGCCATCATTAAGCCAATCCACCGCATGGTGGTGCGATCTATGCTGAAGCAAGTGCAGCAAGCGGCTTGAGCCGGCGATGTGCCGCAGCGTCGATGGGAACGGCTGTGCCGCCTTTTCGTTGAATGTGCATGACATTTTCAGAGTTCGATTTGCAGCGTAACGAAACTGTCCATCTCTCCCTCGCACGCGCTTTCGATGCCGCGTGGCAACCATTCGTCGCGCATGAAGGTGAAACCGTCGATACCGACGACAATCGCCGTCGGCTGGCAGCCCGCATCGTCGCGCTGGCGCGCTCGGGGCAGACTGAGGAAGCCGAACTTGGCGAAGCTGGACTCATTTATCTGCGCGTGCTCACCGAGGCATCGCGCCTGTCCGAACGCATTCGCGAGATGCCATCACCCGATCTCGTGCCGCAGGATGCCGATCATCAGCAATTTGGCAACGACGCCGTGGAGGCGATGTCATCGGCGCTCGATATGTGCATCGAGGAGCTACCGCTCGCCATTCCCGCCGATGCCGTTCAAGTCCTCTCCAGCAGCATCGTCGATGAAGCCGCCCGCGGCGAGCGTGATCCGGAACGCCTGCATTTCCATGCGATGGCGACGCTTATGTCGCGTCGATAACCTTCTTACCGCGCAGCGGCGGGTCGACCTCGGCCCATTCCGACACGCAGCGTTCGAGATCGCGCAAATTCTGCCGCATTTGCTTGAGCGCAAATCCGATGGCGAAGAACCGCTCGGCCATGTCGCCTGGTAATCCGCGCGTCAGTCCTTCCTCGCGGAGTTTTGCAACTTCCTCTCCGTAAAGCTTCAAAGCGGTCTGCACGGGATAGATCGCGGGCGCGCCCGTGCCGCTGCGCAGCGCGACTGCCGTCGAATGCAGGAACGTCGCCATGGCCTCGCTGAGCCTTGCCAACGGGCCGGCCAGTCTGACCTGCAGCGGAGAGGGCAGCGGCAGCACCGTCGATCGGCCGATCATCACGAGATCATGACGCAAGCGCAGTGTCGTGCGTAGCAGCGGTCCGGTGTCCGGCCCCCTGGAAAGATGCGCGGCGCGTTCGCGCTCGGCTTCGGCGCCGATCGCCTGCAGGCTGGTGATCGCATGGCCGATGCCATCCTGCAGCCGATGCAATGTCTCATTGTCACGTCCGCGCGTCAGCGCGGCGAGCAGTTCGGTCAGCGCCGTCGCGATCAGATCAAGCGCTTGCGCCGCATTCGCGCGGACCTGACTATGCGCGCGCGACGGCAGCACGATGAATGACACGAGAAGTCCGGTGATGGCACCGACCGTGACTTCGAGCACACGGTCGATGGCGGATTCCAAAGGCGTATTGTGATTCATCAGCGGCAACAGCAGCACGATAATCGCTGTCACCGGTGCGACATTGAGGCTTGGATTGATCGCCGCGATGAAGGCCAGCGGCAACACGGCCAAGACCAAGACGACGAGCAACATTCCCTCGTTGGAATGCGGGATCAGGATCGCCACCGCGCCGCCATAGAGGGCGCCGCCGATGGTGCCGATCAGATAGTCGCGCGTCGCCTTCAGCGAACGGCCGACGCTCATTTGGGTGACGATGATCGAGGTCAGCACCGCCCAAAGCGGCAGCTTGAGGCCGACGGTCAGGGCGATGACCAGCGCGCTAAGCGCGGCCGCGGTCACCCGGATGCCGAGGCCGAGTTCGATCGTGTGGGCGCGGAAATAGCCATAGACGCGCTTCAGCGCCCCGAAAATTTTCCGAAATACGGACATGTCACGATCAATCCTCGAAACAGACATTGCGGCCGGCCCGCATGGCTGATCCCCGCGCTGCCATGCCGGCTTGAAACGCCGAAACAGCCCGCATAGAGCTAATTCGATAAGAGTGAGGAAACACAATGGCCAATGAGACCGCAACGCTTGCCGCCTATGTCGCCAATCTGAAATTCGACGACATTCCGCAGGAGGTGCTGGAACGCGCCAAGTGCCTCACCCTCGATTATCTCGGCTCGACCATCCGCGCCCGCAGCGAGGCGGAATCGACACCCTCGCTCTTGAAGATGCTGGAAACCCTGTCGCTGGACGGCAAGGGCGACAGCACCGTGTTCGGAGACAGCAAGACCTGGACACCCGCCGTTGCCGCGCTGCTCAATGGCGCGCTCGGCCATTCGCTCGATTTCGACGACACCCATGCGGACTCCTCGCTGCATCCGAGCGCCCCGGTGGTCCCGGCCGCCTTCGCGGTCGGCGAAATGGTCGGCGCATCGGGCAAGGACGTGCTGACCGCCATCGTTGCCGGCTATGAAGTCTGCTGCCGCCTCGGCAACGCGCTCGATCCGACCTCGCATTACGCCAAGGGCTTTCACCCGACCGCGACCGCCGGCACCTATGGCGCTGCGGCGGCGGCCGGAAAGCTGTTCGGTCTGTCCCAGGAACAGTTGATCTCGGCGTTCGGCGTCTCCGGTAGCCAGGCCGCCGGTTCGCTCCAGTTCCTGGTCAACGGCGCCTGGAACAAGCGCTATCAGGTCGGCGCCGCCGCCATGAATGGCGTGATCGCCGCCACGCTGGCGCGCAATGAATTCATCGGCGCGACCGAATCGGTGGAAGGCAAGCATGGCCTGTTGGTCGGCTATAGCGACGACGCACATCCGGACAAGGCCGTGGCCGACCTCGGCAAGGTCTATGAGACCATGAAGATTGGCGTAAAGCCGTATCCGAGCTGCCGCTATACGCACGCTGCCATCGATACGCTGATCGCCATGCGCCGCGAGCACAATCTGACGCCGGAGCAGGTGAAACGCGTCGAGATCGGCCTGCATCGCAACGGCATCACGCTGACCGGCGATGCGGACACCAAGCGCCACCCGACCTCCATCGTTGGTGGCCAGTTCTCGATGTTCTTCACCGGTGCGCTGGCGCTGGATCAGGGCTCGTTCGGCTGGGACGACTACAAGCGTCTCGGCGACAAGGCGATCGACACGCTGGCCAACCGTTTCGACGTGGTTCAGGACGAACGCCTCGAAGGCAAGCGCCATCCCTTCGGGGCTCGCGTGAGCATTCACACCGAGGACGGCGTGCATGAACGCATCGCGCCGGATCCGTCAGGCGAGCCGGACTCGTTCCCGGATGCGCAAGCGATGCAGCAGAAGTTTCTCCAACTGGCACGTCCGGTGCTCGACAAGCGCGCCGACAAGTTTGCCGATGCGATCCTGACGCTGGAGCGTTTCGGCCGCGTGGCAGAGGCGACGGCGCTGGGGCGCTGACCTGTAGCCTGCATGGAGCGAAGCGTCATGCAGGGACCGGCGAGATAGCTGAAACGCCGGTCCCTGCATTGCGCGGCGCTCCATCCGGGCTACGTTTGAGCGCCATCGCGCCGCACAATCGAAAGTCGCCGCGGCCGCGTTTACACTTTCTCACTCCCGTTGCTATCGTTGCGACAATAAGAAGCAACCGGAGGAGACCACCATGAAGCGCATTGTTACGATCGCGGCAGCCGCAGCGATCGGTTCCCTTGCTATTGCCACCATGCCCGCATCGAGCCAGGACGGCTGGGTGACGCTGGTCGATGGCACCAAGATGGGCGACTGGGACAAAGTCGCCGATGCCAATTGGGAAATAAAGGACGGCGCTCTGGTCGCCGACAAGCTGACCACCGGCAAGGACCCGGCCTATCTGGTCAGCAAGAAGTCCTACAAGGATTTCGAGATCAAGGCCGAGTTCTGGGCCGATGACGCCGCCAATAGCGGCATCTTCATCCGCTGCAAGACGGCCAAGGTGATCGACTCCAAGGAGTGCTACGAGGTCAATATCTTCGACAAGCGCCCCGACCCGACCTACGGCACCGGCGCGATCGTCGATGTAGCCAAGGTCGATCCGATGCCCAAGGCCGGCGGCAAGTGGAATACGTTCGAGATCACCGCCAAGGGCCCCAAACTCACGGTCATCTTCAACGGCCAGAAGACCGCCGATGTCGAGGATGGCAAGCTCGCCGCAGGCCCCATCGCCCTGCAATACGGCTCCGGCGTGGTGAAATTCCGCAAGGTGCAGATCAAGGAGCTGTAAGGGCCGTAGCCTGCATGGAGCAAAGCGCAATACAGGGACCGGCGAGATAGTTGAAACGCCGGTCCCCGGGTTACGGTGCGCTCCACCCAGGCTACACCGTCGCCTTGCTCCGGACACAGCGTCGCAAAACCCGCGACTACACGCGTGTCGTCATTTCCTGCTAGAATAATTCTATGAGCTGGCACCCTTCAAACGACCCCATCCTCGGCGATCCCCACACCTGCGACGCGTTGGAACTCTCCATCGTGCCGCGCACTCGCGACCTCGGCGACGGCTTTGCCGTCCGCCGCGCGCTGCCCCATGGCAAGCGGCAGATGGTGGGGCCTTTCATTTTCTTCGATCATTTCGGCCCGATGCAGTTCATCGCCGGCAAGGGTATGGATGTCCGCCCGCACCCGCATATCGGCCTCGCCACCGTCTCCTATCTGTTCGACGGCGCCATCATGCATCGCGACAGCGAGGGCAATATCCGCGAGATCCAGCCGGGCGCCATGAACCTGATGACCGCCGGCCGCGGCATCGCCCATTCCGAGCGCACGCCGGACGTCCAGCGCGCCAATGGCCAGAAAATGCTGGGCCTGCAGAGCTGGATCGCGCTGCCGAAGGGATCGGAAGAAATCGATCCGTCATTCCAGCACTTTAGCGCCGACAGCCTGCCGACCATCCAGGACACCGGTTTCTCCGCCCGCGTGATCGCCGGCAAGGCGTTCGGCAAGGAATCGCCGGTATCGATGGTCTCGCCCTGGTTCTATGTCGAAGTGACAGCCACCGCCGGCTCCACGCTGCCGCTCGATCCCGACCACGAGGAACGCGCGATTTATGTGGTGGATGGCGAGATCGAGATCGCCGGCGACCGCCATGAAGGCCCCAAATTGCTGATCTTCCGCCCCGGCGACGAAATTACCATCAAGGTCGCCCGCGACACCCGCATGATGTTCCTCGGCGGCGATGCGCTGGAAGGCCCGAGGCACCTTTGGTGGAATTTCGTGTCGTCCAGCAAGGAGCGCATCGAGCAGGCCAAGGAGGACTGGAAGTCCGGCCGTTTTGCCCATGTGCCCGACGAACACGAATTTATCCCGCTGCCGGAATAGGCTAACGTCGTCGTCACGACGCCCCGGCAGGACGGCCGGGGAGACCTGCTTCCGAAAGTGACTGACATGACCACGATGGCCTCGAGCGACCTGCCCCTCCCCAAGATCGGGCGCGGCAAGGTCCGCGATATCTATTCCGTCGGCGAGGACCGCGTGCTGCTCCTGACCACCGACCGCATCAGCGCCTTCGACGTGGTGATGAACGAGACCATCCCCATGAAGGGCGCGGTGCTGACCCAGATCAGCGCCTGGTGGTTCAACCAGCTCGGCGGCGTGGTGCCGCATCACATGATTTCCGCCGATGCCGACGAGATCATCAAGGAGGTGCCGGCGCTCGAAGGCCACCGCGCGTCGCTCGTCGGTCGCGCCATGCTGTGCAGGCGCACCACCGTTTTCCCGATCGAATGCGTGATCCGCGGCTATATTTCAGGCTCGGCCTGGAAGGAATATGCGGCATCCGGAACGCTGGCCGGCGAAAAGCTCGACGGCGGCATGGTCGAGAGCCAGAAATTTGCAACTCCGGTGTTCAGCCCGGCCACCAAGGCCGAAACCGGGCATGACGAGAATATCCCGGTATCGCGCATGCGCGAGCTGATCGGCGACGACGATGCCTTCACCCTCGAGAGCATGACCCGCGCCGTCTACACCCAGGGCGAAGAGATCGCCCGCGAGGCCGGCATCATCATTTGTGACACCAAGTTCGAATTCGGCCGCGACCAAGATGGCCGCATCATCCTGATCGACGAAGTGATGACCCCGGACAGCTCGCGCTTCTGGGCGGCCGACGTCTACAAGCCCGGCCAACCGCAGCCGAGCTTCGACAAGCAGCCGCTGCGCGACTGGCTTGACGTGGAGCGCAAGGCCGGTCGCTGGAATGGCGAAGCGCCGCCGCCCAAACTGCCGCAGGACGTCATTGACGCCACCAGCCAGCGCTATCTAGACGCCTATCGTCGCCTGACCGGCACCGAACTCACCGTGAAATAGAGCGTTTCAGAAAAATTTCAGTGTCGGAAGATCGGCGCCTCGTCTACCAGAGATAGTCGCGCGCAATCGTGCGCGACGATCTGCGAGTTTTGCGACGTGAGCGAATTCAGCACGCGGGCGGCTTTGCCCATCATTTCCGAATGTGGCCGCCCGTGAGCGCTGTCACATTCGCGCCACCGACTTTGCGCGCCTGGCGCAACGACCTGTTCAGCGGCGCGATCGCCAGCGTCCTTACCATCAGCTTCGGCCTGTCCTATTCGGTGCTGATCTTCTCCGGCCCGCTGGCCTCGTTCCTGCCCTACGGCATTGCCGCGACCTTTATCGCAGCCAGCGTGGCTGCCGCAGTCATTGCACTCGGTAGCTCGTTCCCGTTTGCCATTGGTGGGCCGGAAAGCTCGACAGCCGCCGTGACGGCGATCCTGTCAGCCACCTTGGTCGAACATATCGTCGCACAAGCCGCCCCCACCGCGTTGCTTGGGCCGGTCCTGATTACGCTGTCCGCCGCCACGATCCTGACCGGACTGGTGCTCTGCGGCCTCGGCATCACCCATATGGGTCGCGCGATCCGCTATGTGCCCTATCCCGTGATTGGCGGCTTTCTCGGCGCCACCGCCTGCCTGATCGTCGCCGGCGGCATCCAGGTGAGCACCGGCATCAAGCTGCAATTCGCCAATCTTGGCAAACTCGCCAGCTCCGTCGCGCTTTATGAACTTTGCGCAGCTGGCGCTGTGGCACTGACGATCTATGCGATCTGGCACAAATCGCGGAAACCGATGGCTTTGCCGGGTATTTTACTGGCCGCAATCGCCATTGCGCATCTGGTCTTCTGGCTATCTGGCACGGCGATCCATGAGGCGCAGGCGATGGGCTGGACCTTTGCCTCGCCGCCAAAAGCCAGCCTGACGCTGCCCTGGACCTTTTTCGCCGAACCCTATCCGTGGGACGCATTACCCAGCCTGGTCGGCAATTTCATCGCCGTGATCTTCGTCACCGCGGTGAGCACGCTGTTCAATACCACCGGCATCGAAGTCGCTGCCCATCGCGAGGCCGATATCGAGCGCGAGCTCAATGTCACTGGCGCGGCCAATATCATGACCGGCCTCCTCGGCGGCTATGCCAGTTGCATCTCCATCAGCCGCTCTGTGCTCAATCTTAACAGCGGCGCCACCAGCCGCCTGTCCGGCATGACGGTGGCGGTGATCGCGGCCTCCATGCTGGTGGTCGATCCCGCATTGCTCGCATATATGCCGCGCTTCGTGCTGGGCGGCCTGCTGCTATATCTCGGCATGGAGCAACTGCATCGCTGGATCGTGGATTCGCGCAAGCGGCTCTCGCTGCTCGACTATCTGTCGCTGCTGGCGATCATCCTCATCATTATCAAATGGGGCTTCGTTGCCGGCGTGCTGATCGGCATCGTGATCGGCTGCGCCACCTTTGCGCTGAGCGTCTCGCGTGTATCCTCGATCAAATACGGTTTCGACGGCTCGGAATACCGTTCATCGCTCGATCGCTCGCTGGAAGATCAGCGTACGCTCAGCGCCCATGGCAAGGAAATCCAGGGCCTCAATCTGCAGAGCTACCTGTTCTTCGGCTCGGCCAACCGGCTCTATCTGCATGTGAAGGCGCTGCTGCGCCGGCATCCGGAATGCCGTTATCTGGTGTTCGATTTCAAGCTGGTCACCGGTATCGATTCATCGGCCGCACATTCCTTTGCCCAGATCAAACGCATCGCGCGCGAGCATGGAACCACGCTGGTGATGGCCAATCTGCATCCCGCCGCCAATCGCAATCTGCGTGCCAGCCTGTTCATCGACGACGAGGTGCGGATCGCTCCCGATCTCGATCGGGCCCTGGAATGGTGCGAGAACGCGGTGATCAACCAGCATCGCGGTCTTGCCGAAGAAGAAGCGAATCTGCGCGACTGGTTCACCCGCATCCTGCGCACGCCGGAAGATGCTGAGGAGTTGATACGCCGCTGCCAGCGCATGGAAGTCGATGCGGGCGAAATCGTCGTCAATGCCGGCGACGCGGCCGAATGCATGCATTTCATTCTCGATGGCCGCGTTGGCATCATGGTGGCCGGCGGCGACGGTCGCCTGACTCGCGTGCGCAGCCTCGGCCGCTATACAACGGTCGGTGAAATGGGCCTCGTCGCCTATACGCCGCGTAGCGCGACCATTCAGGCCGAAGTCGCGAGCATTCTCTATGTGCTCCGCGCGGACGCATTCGAGGACATCAAAGAGAATGATCCGGCACTAAGCCAGAAGCTGCTCACTTATTTCGTGTCCGTGATGGCAGAGCGACTGACCTTTGCCAGCCGGATGATCGCGGTATTGCGACGCTGACTTCGCAGAATCGAAGCTCTCTTACTGACGCTGTACAGATTGAATACCGGCGAGATGGAACGACGACAGCACCGAAACGACCTGTTTATATCGTTCAGAATTCGGGTCGCCGCTGACAGCAAGCAGAATCTTCTTCGCAGCGATCGGCGGAAGCATTTCATCCTCAGCTTCGACGAACGGTGCAACGATTGCGTTTCTCGGCACAACCGCCAAACACTGCCCTGATCTGACTGCAGTGAACTTTGAGGAATAATCAGGCCCGGCGAACATGACCTTGTAGGCGCGGCCATCTTCCGCAAGCGCATTGAGGATGATGTGTCGGTCCGGCGGCCATGTCGCGAGAGGTATCGGCGCGCTTCGTTCGTGTTTGAAATTTTCCGCTTGCATCCATGCGAATTCGACATCGAATTCGGCGACAAGCTCGTCGGCCAGGATTGAACGGTGATTGTTGACGTCCATCACCATGGCGATGTCGACAGCGTCGTCGTCAAACGCTTCAACGATCTTCGAGCAGATATCCGACGTCACCGTTGCATTGTCGAGAACGGTCTTGGCAGGATGATCGACGAGGAAATTCAGTAACATGCTACTGATGCCGATGCGAATGGGACCGCCTTGCCCAGTTGTGTCCGAGGATCGGATCCGACGGTCGTTTTCGGCAATGATCTGGTGAGCGCGAGCAAGTATTTGACGGCCGACTTCCGTCAGATTGAGGCTGGCCTCCATCGGCGTCTCATTGCAATCGCGATCACTCGGATTCGGCAATTCACGCTCCTGTCCGCTAAAGGCTCGTGTTTCTGAAAGCCTATACAATTCCGGATGGCATGGCCATGCCCGATCCGAATGCGCGGCCGATCGACACGTTCCGCCAGTCATAATGAAAATGGCCGGAGCATGCTCCGGCCATTCTGCAAATCGTTGATGTGAGGCGCGGTATCAGATGCCCGACATCATGATATATTTGATCTCGACATACTCTTCCATGCCGTGACGCGACCCCTCGCGGCCGAGACCGGATTCCTTGACGCCGCCGAACGGTGCCACTTCGGTGGTGATCAGGCCGGTATTTACACCGACCATGCCGGATTCCAGCGCTTCGGCGACGCGCCACACGCGGCCGAGGTCGCGCGAATAGAAGTAGGAAGCCAAACCGAAGGGCGAAGCGTTGCACATGGCAATGACATCGGCCTCGTCCTTGAAGCGGAACACCGGCGCCAGTGGGCCGAAGGTCTCTTCCTGCGCGACAATCGCATCCGGCTTCACATTGGCGAGCACGGTGGGTTCGAAGAATGTACCACCAAGCGCATGGCGCTTGCCGCCGGTCACGACCTTCGCGCCACCCTTCACAGCATCGGCGATGTGACGCTCGACCTTCTCCACCGACTCCATATTGATCAGCGGCCCCTGGGTTACGCCCTGCTCGGTACCGTCGCCGATCTTCATCGCCGCGACCTTCTTCGACAGCTTTTCGACGAACTGATCGTAGATGCCGTCCTGTGCGTACAGGCGATTGGCGCAAACGCAGGTCTGGCCCATGTTGCGATACTTGGAGACAATCGCGCCTTCGACGGCCGCGTCGATATCGGCATCGTCAAACACCACGAAAGGTGCGTTACCGCCGAGTTCGAGGCCGAGCTTCTTCACGCCGACCGAGGCCTGCTTGTAGAGGATCTTGCCGACCTCGGTCGAGCCGGTGAAGCCGACGAAACGCACCGCCGGATGCTCGCACAGCACGAGGCCGATTTCCGACGCCTTGCCGGTGATGATGTTGAGCACGCCCTTCGGCACGCCGGCGCGCTCGGCCAGTTCAGCCAGCGCCAGCGCGGACAACGGGGTCTCGTTGGCAGGCTTGAGCACCACGGTGCAGCCGGCGGCAAGTGCTGGCGACACCTTGCGGGTGATCATCGAGTTCGGAAAATTCCACGGCGTAATGGCGCCGCACACGCCAATCGGCTGCTTGATGGCAAGCAAGCGGGCATCGGCGCGCTGGGTCGGGATGGTCTCGCCATAAACCCGGCGTGCTTCCTCGGCGAAAAACTCAATATAGGCCGCGCCGATATCGACCTCGCCTAGCGCCTCAGCCAGTGGCTTGCCCTGCTCCGAGGTCAGGATGAGCGCGAGGTCTTCACGGTTGGCGATGATCAGTTCGAACCACTTGCGCAGGATATTGGAGCGCTGCTTGGCCGTAAACTTAGCCCAGGCCGGGAAGGCCTTCTCGGCGGCTTCGACAGCCTGCGTGGTTTCCTTGGCGCCCATATTCGGCACCTTGGCAATTTCGGCCATGTTGACAGGATTAGTGACCACAGTCGCACTGGTGCCAACCCAGGCGCCGTCGATGTAGCACTTGTCGCGCAGCAGCGAAGGGTCTTTCAGACGGGCGGCAAGCGAGGACGTGGTCGATGACATGGGCTATTCTCCTGCAGGAAATATCGCGGACGTATAGCCGCGGAACAAGGCAGGAGTATAGGCCCGATTACCCTCGCGCGGCGAATGGCAGCTATCGCGGCAAGGCGATATCCGCCTGCAATCAGGCCGCGCCACGCATATAGGCTTCGCGCCGGTCGATCATGCGCTCAAAAGCAATCTTGGCGGTTGCCCGGCTGGATGTCGGAAACGTGCGATATTCAAGATCCGGCAGCATCGCCGCGTCGCGACGTCCAAACCAGGAAATGAAGGATTTCGGCGGCGCCGAAATTTTAGCCAGCGCCTGCGCCAAATTGTCAGTGGCCTCGAAAGCGAATAGCGCTCCCGTCTGGGCCACTCGGACTTCAAAGAGCCCCGCACCGATCGGAGCTTCGATGATCTCGCCACGCGATGCGCGGGGATAGCGCTTCCACTCGGTCCAATTCGCAATCATGGGTCGTACTCCGCAGCCATACGCTGCAACTGCCATACTAGTTAGTGTCGGGAAGCGCGTTCACGTTCAGGTCAAATTTTGAACAGGGATACGCCGGTTTTGTTCCGGTGGGCCTCGCGCGATCCTCACTTAAAGCTAGATGGGTTGGCCAACCGGCAAAACCAGCGACTTTTAATCACTTCAAAGAGATCGCATGCTTTTGCGCGATCACGGAAAGCCGGTAGCATGATGAAAATCAGAACGTAACGCATCGAGGGAAGACGCCCATGCCGTCCAATTCCGTCATCGATCGGATCTTGCAGCAGGCCTGCGACACCAGCGTCATCCCGGGTGCCGTCGCTATGGCCGCGACCGGTGATGAAATCATCTATGAGGGCACCTTTGGCAGACGCGATCTCAGCAAAGATGCTGCGATGACCACCGACAGCGTGTTCTGGATTGCCTCGATGACCAAGGCGATCACCGGGACGGCGGCCATGCAGCTGGTCGAGCGGGGGAAACTGTCACTGGATGCGCCGATCGGCGACCTGTTGCCCGATCTCTCAGCGATCCAGGTACTGGAAGGCTTCAATGACGAAGGGGAGCCAATGCTGCGTCCGGCGCGACGACCGATCACGCTGCGGCAGCTCCTCACCCACACTGCCGGCTTCTGCTACGACATGATGAATGCCGATATGGGCCGCTGGCTGCAAAAGACCGGAACGCCGGTTTTCCGCACCGGCCTCAATGCCGCGATGCGCGTGCCGATCATGACCGATCCCGGCACGCGCTGGGAATATGGCACCAATATCGATTTTGTCGGCAAGGCCGTGGAGGCTGCGAGCGGACAGGCGCTGGATGTGTATTTCCGGGAGCACATTCTTGATCCGCTTGGCATGTCCGACACTGCGTTCAGGATCGGCGATACGCAGCGCCAGCGGCTGGTGAAGGTGCATCGGCGCAATACGGATGGATCGCTCGCCCCCATTGATTTCGAAATCAAGCAGGATCCTGAATTCTTTGCCGGCGGCGGCGGCCTATACGGCACCGCGCCCGATTACATCAAATTCGTACGGATGATACTGAACAAGGGCACTGGTAACGGACATCGCCTGCTGCAACCGGAGACGATCGCGTTGATGAGCGAGAACCACATCGGCGATCTCCATGTGACGCCGATGCTGTCAGCGCTTCCTGCGGTCACCAATGATGCCGAGCTGTGTCCTGGCATCGAGAAGAAGCACGGCCTCAGCTTCGTGATCAATATGGCCGCAACACCCGAGGGCCGCAGCGCCGGAAGCCTCGCCTGGGCGGGGCTGGCTAACACCTACTACTGGATTGATCCTGTGCGCGATGTCACTGGCGTGATCCTGATGCAGGTGTTGCCCTTTGCGGACCGCAGCTGCCTTCGGGTCTTTTCCGACTTTGAGCGTGCTATCTATGAGGGGCTGAACGCAAAGAAGGCGGCGTAACTCTACGCCGCGCTCTTGTCGGTAACGTTCAACACGCCGCGGCGGATCTGATCTTCCTCGATCGATTCGAACAGCGCTTTGAAATTGCCTTCGCCGAAACCATCGTCACCCTTGCGCTGGATGAACTCGAAGAAGATGGGGCCGATGGCATTGGCAGAGAAGATCTGCAGCAACACCTTGGTCTCTTCGCCATTCACGACGCCTTCGCCGTCGATGAGAATGCCGTTCTTCTGCAGACGCGGCACATCTTCGCCATGCTTCGGCAGGCGCGTATCGATCTTCTCGAAATAGGTCTGCGGCGGGGACGGCATGAAAGGCAGACCGTCCGCGCGTAGACGCTCGATGGTCGAGTAGATATCCTGCACGCCGCAGGCGATGTGCTGGATGCCTTCGCCGCGATAGGTGTTGAGATATTCCTCGATCTGCCCGCTGTCGCCGGCATCTTCGTTGATCGGGATACGTATCTTGCCGTCCGGGCTGGTCAGCGCGCGCGAAAACAGGCCGGAAGCGCGTCCTTCGATGTCAAAGAAGCGGATCTGACGGAAGTTGAAGAGCTTTTCGTAGAAGCCGGTCCAGACATCCATGCGGCCGCGATGGACATTGTGAGTGAGGTGGTCGAGATAGAACAGGCCGGCGCCAGCCGGGCGCGGATTCTTGGTGCCGAGCCACTCGAATTCGAGGTCATAGGCCGAGCCCTTTGCGCCGTAACGATCGACGAAATAGAGCAGGCTGCCGCCGATGCCTTTGATGGCGGGGACGTCGAGTGTCCTTTCGGCAGCGTCGACTTCGGCTGGCTCTGCACCGAGTGCAATGGCACGGTCGTAGGCCTTATGTGCGTCAACGACCCGAAAGGCCATGGAGGGCGCGCAGGGGCCGTGAGCCGCCACGAATTTGAAGCCATGAGTGCCGGGCTCTTCATTGACGAGATAATTGATGTCACCCTGGCGATAGACCGTGATCTTCTTGGTTTTGTGTTTGGCTACCGGCGCATAGCCCATCAATTTGAACAGGGCGTGCAGCTCTTCGGGTTGGGGATGGGCATATTCGACGAACTCAAACCCGTCGGTGCCCATCGGGTTGTCAGCCGAAATCTTGGCGGCCGGGGCATCATGCGGAAACGGACCCATCGTGTTCTCCCTCTCTGCTCGGACATCTGTCGCTTGTGGGTAGTCTGGAGTGTTCGGAGCGCAAGGTGCGTGCAATCTAGGTTGCGAAATGTCATGATCATGCACGATCCGTGCATGATGGGAGCATTCCGCGCATGATCGAAGTGGATTCGTTCGATCTGAAGATGTTGGCTGCGTTGCAAGATGATGGCCGGCTCACCAATCAGCAACTCGCTGACAATGTGGGTCTGTCAGCATCGCAATGCTCGCGGCGCCGGATGCGGCTGGAAAGCGAGAAGGTCATATCCGGCTATCACGCCGATCTTGCGCCGGAGGCGCTCGGCTTCGGCGTCGTCGCCTTCATTCAGGTGACGCTCGCCACCCATTCGCCCGACAACGCCAAGAAATTTCGCACGCTGGTGCAGCGCGTGGACGAGATCCAGGAGGCGTATTCGCTCACGGGCGATGCCGACTACGTGCTGAAGGCGATCCTGCGCGACCTCAAGGGACTGTCAGATCTCGTCAACGATGTGCTGATGCCGCATCAGAGCGTAGCGCATGTGCGCTCATCGATCGTGCTGGACCGACTGAAGGAAACCAGCAAGCTGCCGCTGAAAGTGCTGCGATCGTAGATCGCAAAGAACCTCTCAGGCGTCGGTGAAGGAACGCGACGGCTGCCGGTGTACCGCATAGGCATCGGCCTTGCCGTCCACGCGCGGATAGAGTTCGCGCACCAGCGGGTCATGCCCTGGAATGATACGATCAGGATGGCCGGCGAGCCGCTCGCAAGTCTGCCAGCCGTCAACCATGTCGCCGATATTGTAGACGATCGGAAACGGGCTGCGGCGCTGCAGATTGCCGTAATAATGTGAAGCGTCCGACGCCAGCACCACCGGCCCGCGCTCGGTTTCCACGCGAACGATTTGCAGGCCGTCGGAATGGCCGCCGACACGATGCAGTGTCACGCCGGGCGCGACCTCGCCGTCCCCATTATGGAACGTAACGCGCTCGCTATAGACGTGACGAACCATCAACGTGACGTCTTCGGCCGAGAACGGATGGCGCAGCAAGCCGTTGCACATGCAGCGACCGGTGGCATAGGCCATTTCACGATCCTGCAGATGGAAGCGCGCATTCGGAAATCGATCGAGATTACCGGCATGGTCATAGTGCAGATGCGTGATGATCACGTCGCGGACGGCCTCCGCGGCGAGCCCGAATTGCGCCAGCGCATCGACCGGATTGATCGTGATCGCGCGATTGCGCTCTTTCGCCGCAACCTCGTTGAAACCGGTATCGACGAGAATATCGCGGCCACCGCCCCGGATCAGCCAGACGAAATAGTCGAGATCGGCCGCCGTGGTCTCATGCGGGTCTGGCGACAGATAGTTCATCGCCGGTGTGCGCGGCGTCATCGTCGCATAACGAATAGCGTAGATTTCGTAAGTCGGCGTCATGGGGCGTCGTCCCGCGTTTCTGTTGTTACCGCCACCAAGCCAGTTTCATGCGCAAAAATCAAACCGTTCCAGTCTTCGGAACGACCACCTTCGTGAACACGTCATGCCGCAATGAGGCGCGATACAGCGAGAGGAAAATCAGTGCGTTGACAGCCACAATGGGGATGGTTTGATAATCGATATTGCGTGGACTAAAGTCGCCGCGGCGCTGGGGTCGTTGCCGCGCTTTTGGTGTTGGACCGGCTCATTATGAAGATTCGAATTGCGCTGATCGCTCTGCTGTCGCTTTCCGCCACTCCGGTTTGGCAGGCCACCGCGGCCGAGGAGCGCGCCCCGCGGATCGCCCTGGTGATTGGCAATGCCAAATATCCGGACGCCGAAGCCCCCCTCAAGGAACCGATCAACGACGCCCGTGACATCGCGGCCGAACTGAAGCGCGACGGCTTCGAAGTCGAAACCGGCGAAAACCTCGGCGGCGACGGTATGCGCCGCGCGCTTGAGAAGCTGTACGGAAAGGTGACACCAGGCACCGTCGCGCTGGTGTTCTTCAGCGGTTACGGCATTCAGTCGTCGCGCCAGAGCTATATGATCCCCGTCGATGCCCAGATCTGGACCGAAGCCGACGTCCGCCGTGACGGCTTCAGCCTCGAAGCCGTGCTCAACGAACTCAATGGCCGTGGCGCCGGCGTGAAGATCGCCCTCTTGGACGCCTCGCGCCGCAATCCGTTCGAGCGCCGATTCCGCAGCTTCTCCGCAGGCCTCGCACCGGTGATCGCGCCCAGCAACACGCTGGTGATGTATTCGGCCGCACTGAGTTCCGTTGTCAGCGACGCCGGCACCGATCGCAGCCTGTTCGCGACTGAATTGCTCAAGGAAATCAAGGTTCCTGATCTCACGGCCGAGCAAACCCTGAATCGAACCCGGGTCAGCGTCACGCGTGCATCGCGCAGCGAGCAGGTGCCGTGGATCTCGTCGTCTCTGGCAGAGGACTTTGCCTTCATCGCCGGGTCCCGCCCGTCATCGCCCGTCGCTGCTGCAGCGCCTGCCCCCGCTCCGGCGCCCGCGGCACCTCCGCGCCCCGAGCCAGTTGCGCCAGCGAAGCAGGCCGCCGTCACGCCTGCCCCAGCGCCACAACCTGCCGCACCAACGCCCGCACCCACACCGGCACCAGCCCCCGCAATCGCCCCCGCTTCACCCCCGGCCGCCGAGGCGCCACGCGATGAAAACAAGATACTTCTCGCCCTTGCCGAAGATCCGACCGTCAAATCGCTCAACGTCAAGATCTCTGAGAATGCCGAGGATGTCGGCGCGCTGTATCGGCGCGGTCAGGTCTATGCCAGCAAGGGAGCCTACTCCGCCGCTCTGAAGGACTTCGACTCCACCATCAAGCTCAGCCCCAAGGATGTCGAAGCCTATAACAACCGCTGCTGGGTCCGCGCCGTGACCAACGACCTGTCCGGGGCCCTCAAGGACTGCAACGAGGCGCTACGGCTGCGCCCGAATTTTGTCGATGCACTGGATAGCCGCGGTCTGGTCAATCTCAAGAACGGCCAGAGCAGGAATGCCATCATCGACTTCGACGCTGCCTTGAAGGTCAATCCGCAACTGACATCTTCGCTGTATGGCCGCGGCATCGCCAAACAGCGCCTCGGCCAGACCGCCGAGGGCGACCTCGACATTAACAATGCCAAGGCGATGGACCCGGATATCGTGAAAGAATTCGCCAGCTACGGTGTGCGCTGAAACGACGTCGCCGGTCGCTCGCCAGGAAAGACACGATTTTGCCCGAATGGATTTGAACCCGCGCCGCGCAGACGGACACTATTGAACATAAGCCGGGCGCCGACTTTACCGACCGGCCAGGGAAAACGACTTTGAATTGAGCACGCGCCTGTTGCGCGATCAGAAATAAGGGGTGCTTCCATGTCGAAATCGTCCACGCGCTTCGGCGTAAATGTCATCCGCGCGGCTTTCATTGCAGGCGCCGCCATCACCTTTACCGCTGGCGCCGTGATCGCAGCCGAAGAGGTCACGTCAGATCAGATCCTCCGGGCACTGGCCCCCAAGAAGCCGCTCACCCGCGGCCTCTCGATGGCCCCACCGGCCGAGCCCGCTGTGAACGCCGCCGAAGGCAAGTTCATGGACTCCCTTCGCAACCGCAGCACCCGGTCGCTATCGATGGGCGAGCGCGAGCAGATCGCTACCCTCGCGGAAACCAAGCCGGCGATCGATCTCGAGATCAATTTCGACTATAATTCCGCCAATATCAGCAAGCGCTCCATGCAATCGGTGCAGGCGCTCGGCAAGGCGCTGAGCAGCCCCGATCTCAAGGGATCGACTTTCGTCGTCGCCGGTCATACCGATGCTGTCGGCGGTGAAGAATACAATCAGGAACTGTCCGAGCGTCGCGCGGATTCGATCAAGCGGTATCTCGTCGATCGCTTCGGCATCGCAGGTGCGGACCTTGTGACTGTCGGCTATGGCAAGACCAAACCCAAGAGCGGTCTGGCGCCGACCGATCCAACCAATCGCCGCGTCCAGGTCGTGAACATGGCCAATAAGGCAACGGCCTCGACGCAGTAATGCGGTGAGGTTCACATCACCGCTGCGGATTGCCGCATGACAGCGTTCCGAACCCCACGGAGCGCTGTTTGCTTTGGCGATCACATTTATCCCGTATAGGATCGATCGACCCAGCCGCCGCACCGCAAATCAATTGTCTGGTGCCCCGCCATGCCAAGTGGACTCATTCGCTAATGAAGGCCTCCGCCTGCTTCGCTCCGGCTCTTGCCATCCTGTCGCTGGCGACAGGGGCTTTTGCCGCCGAACCCACCCCGAGCGGATCGCCCAATGGCGCGGTCGTGACCGTCGCCAAGGCGACGAATGCCTGTTTCTCCGACCAGGTGCGTGTCACCGGCTTCGTGGTGCCAAAGCGCGAAGCGCAGGTCGGCGTCGATACCGAGGGTTCGCGTGTCTCTGACGTTCTGGTCAAGGAAGGCGACATGGTCACCGAGAACCAGGAACTGGCGCGGCTGATCCCGCCACCATCCGCCAGCAATGCGCGCCCCAATCCCGTGCCTCTACGCGCGCCCGCCGCCGGTCTTGTGACATCGGTAATGACCCAGGCAGGCGCACCGGCGTCGCCGCAGGCCGGGCCGATGTTCAAGATCGCGATCAATAACGACCTCGAACTCGACGCCGAAGTGCCGAGCATTCACATCCTCAAACTCAATCCCGGCGCCACCGCCCGCATCAGCCGCGACGGCCATGCCGATGTTTTCGGTAAGGTCCGTGTGGTATCGCCGCAGATCGATCGCACCACGCAGCTGGGGCACGTGCGGCTGTCGCTGGCGCCGAATCCATCCATCAAGGTCGGCATGTTCGCGCGCGCCAATATCGATGCGCGGCGCAGCTGCGGCGTCGCCATCCCGCGCTCGGCGATCGAGCACTTCACCGTGCAACTGGTGAAGGGCAATATCATCGAGACGCGCCGTGTGAAGGTTGGCCTCGTGTCCGACAACTCCACTGAAATTCTCGAAGGCGTCGAAGTCGGCGATATCGTCGTCGCCGATGCCGGCACGTCGCTGCATGATGGCGACAAAGTCCAGACCATCTTTGTCGACGATCTCGACCGCTCGCGGGTGCGCTAAATGGCAATGAATATCTCGGCATGGTCGATCCGCAATCCGCTGCCCTCTGTCGTTTTCTCCATCATCCTGCTGTTGCTGGGCTGGGTGAGCTTCACCAAACTGGCGATCACGCGGCTGCCGAGCGCAGACATTCCCGTGATCTCGGTGGCCGTCGCACAATTTGGCGCCGCACCGGCCGAGTTGGAAGCACAGGTCACCAAGACCATCGAGGATGGCGTCTCCGGCGTCGAGGGTGTGCGGCACATTTCCTCGTCGATCACCGACGGACTGTCGGTGACCACCGTTCAGTTTGCGCTCGAAACCAACACCGATCGCGCGCTGAATGACATCAAGGACGCCGTCACGCGCGTCCGTGCCAACCTTCCGCAAAATGTCAATGAACCATTGATTCAACGCGTGGACGTGATTGGCCTGCCGATCGTCACCTATGCCGCGATCTCACCGGGCAAGACGCCCGAACAACTCTCATGGTTTGTCGACGACGTCGTCAAGCGCGCGCTCCAGGGCGTGCGCGGCGTGGCGCAGGTAGAGCGCATCGGCGGCGTCGAGCGGGAGATCCTGGTTTCGCTCGATCCAGACCGCCTACAGGCCGCCGGCCTCACGGCGGTGGACGTCTCACGTCGTCTGCGCGGCACCAATGTCGATCTCGCTGGCGGTCGCGCCGAAATCGGCAAAAACGATCAGGCCATCCGCACACTCGCTGGTGCCAAAACGCTGAATGAACTTGCCGGCACCATGATCAGCCTGCCGTCCGGGGGCGAAGTGCGGCTGGAAGATCTCGGCACGGTCACCGACACCATCGCCGACCGCCGCACATTCGCACGCCTCAACGGTGAGCCTGTCGTCGCCCTCGGCATCAAGCGTTCGAAGGGCGCCAGTGACGTTGTCGTCGCTGAAGCCGTGCAGAAACGCATCAGCTCGCTGAAGGAATCCTACCCGGATGTCGATCTCAAGCTGATCGATACGTCGGTCGAATTCACCAAGGGCAATTACGACGCCGCGATGAGCACCCTTTTCGAGGGCGCAGCACTGGCCGTCATCGTCGTCTTCCTGTTCCTGCGTGACCTGCGCGCAACGGTGATTGCCGCCGTCTCGTTACCGCTCTCCATCTTCCCGGCTTTCTGGGTCATGGACATGCTCGGCTTCTCGCTGAATCTCGTCAGCTTCCTCGCCATCACGCTCTCGACCGGCATCCTCGTCGATGATGCCATCGTCGAGATCGAGAATATCGTGCGCCACATGCGCATGGGCAAATCGCCCTATCGCGCCGCACTGGAAGCCGCCGACGAAATCGGCCTCGCGGTGATCGCGATCAGCCTCACCATCATCGCCATCTTTGCGCCCGCCAGTTTCATGTCGGGCATCGCCGGCCAGTTCTTCAAACAGTTCGGCATCACCGTATCCGTGCAGGTGTTCTTCTCGCTGCTCGCGGCGCGCTTCGTCACGCCTGTGCTCGCGGCTTATTTCATGAAGGACCACAAGCACGACGATCCGCCGCCGGGCCGCGTGCTGCGCTCCTACAACAAGCTCGTGACGCTGTCGGTGAAGCACTATTACCTGACGGTTCTGTTCGGCATTGCCGTGTTTGCTCTGTCGATCCTCAGCATCAAGCTGCTCCCGCAAGGTTTTCTGCCCGCGCAGGATACCGCCCGCTCTCTCATGGCAATGGAATTGCCACCGGGATCGCAACTCTCGTTCACCGAAAAGACCACCGAGGAGATCGTACAGCGGCTGCGCAAACGCCCTGAGATCAAGAGCGTCTTCGTCGATGGCGGCCGCGTTCCGCCCGGCATATCCGAAGTCCGCCGGGCCTCGCTGATCATCAACTACACGCCGAAGGGAGATCGAGAAATCTCACAGCGCGAGCTTGAGCTCGCGATCGGTGAGGAATTGCAAAGCGTTCCCGACATCCGATACTGGTTCCTCGATGAAAACGGCCTTCGCGCCATCTCGCTGGTGGTGACCGGGCCCGACATCAACATCGTCAGCAATGTCGCAAATGAACTGGCGACGCAGATGCGACGTATTCCACAGATCGCCAATGTGATCTCGGAAACATCGCTCGATCGCCCTGAACTCCGCGTGCAGCCACGCGCTGATCTCGCTGCGCGTTTGGGAGTCTCCACCGAAGGCTTGTCGGAGACCATTCGCGTTGCCACCATCGGCGATGTCGGACCGGCGCTTGCGAAATTCGATGCCGGCGACCGGCTGGTGCCGATCCGCGTTCAGCTCGAAGACAGCGCACGGTCTGACATCCAGGTGCTCGAGCAACTTCGCGTGCCGATTGGCGGCGGACGCGGTGGCGTCCCGCTGTCC
Organism: Pseudomonadota bacterium; assembly: GCA_023451825.1. Classification (GTDB taxonomy): domain Bacteria; phylum Pseudomonadota; class Alphaproteobacteria; order Rhizobiales; family Xanthobacteraceae; genus Tardiphaga. The sequence goes on along the minus strand of JAEXYA010000023.1, from coordinate 59,166 downwards.
GTCGTCGCCGACATCAAGCTTGACCAGGGCCCCACCAGCATCAATCGGTATGACCGCGAACGACAGGCAACGGTCGCCGCGGATCTTGTCGGCACTGCAGCGCTCGGAGATGCGCTGAAGAAGATTTACGACCTGCCGGTGATGAAGACGCTGCCGAAGAATGTGAGCGTCAAACAGTCCGGCGACGCTGAAAGCCTGAATGAACTTGCGGACGGCTTTGCCACCGCGATTTCTGCCGGCCTGATGATGGTCTATGCTGTACTTGTGCTGCTGTTCGGCACCTTCCTGCAACCGATCACCATCCTGTTCTCGCTGCCGCTCTCCATCGGCGGCGCGATCCTGGCGCTTTTGATCACAGGCAAGCAGCTGACGACGCCGGTGTGGATCGGCATCCTGATGCTGATGGGCATCGTCACCAAGAACGCTATCATGCTGGTGGAATTTGCGGTGGAAGCGATCCGCGAAGGCAAGCCACGCGATGTCGCCATCATCGATGCCGGCATGAAGCGTGCTCGGCCGATCATCATGACCACCATCGCCATGGCCGCAGGCATGATGCCGTCCGCGCTCGCCTGGGGGGCCGGCGGCGAATTCCGATCGCCGATGGCGCTGGCCATCATCGGCGGCCTGATCTTCTCGACAGGCTTATCGCTCGTCTTTGTCCCGGCGATGTTCATGATGATGGACGACGTCGGAAATCTATCGTGGCGCTTGGGTCGCAAGTTACTGGTGTCGAGCGGCGAAGAAGACCGCGGCCATCCACCGACCGGACATGGACAGGCGGACCGATGATCACGTCGCATCCTCTCTTCTCGCAACGGACGTCCGACATGTTGAAGCGTCTTCTGCTCGCGACCGCGCTCTGTTCTTTCGCGGCTCCGAGCCAAGCTGCGGATGACACCGATCTCGTCAAAGGCGCGGCCGTCACTGTGCTGGCTGCATCAAAGCAGTGCTTCGCCGACACGGTCGATGTCGCAGGCCTGCTGCTTCCGCGCGAGGAAGTCTCGATCCGTCCGGATCGTCCCGGCATGAAAGTGGCTGAGATCATGGTCGATGCCGGCGAGAACGTCACGGCCGGCCAGATCCTTGCAAGACTGACATCACCGGATGGCAGCTCGGTCCAACTGCAGGCGACCGTTGCCGGCCTCGTCAGTGCGTCCACCGCAGTGGTAGGTGCTCTCGCCTCTCCCCGTGGCGAGGCGCTTTTCAGCATCATCTCGCGCAGCGAGTTCGACTTCATCGGCCAAGTGCCGACCCGCGACCTGCCCAAGCTCAAAGTCGATCAGCCCGCGAAGATCAAGGTCATCGGCATCCGTGAACTCGACGCCAAAGTGCGCCGTGTCGCGTCGTCGGTCGAGCCGAACAGCCAGCTTGGCCAGGTCGTGGTCGCGCTCAATTCGCCACGCCGGCTGATGACCAACTCCTACGCGCGCGCCGGTATCAAAACCGGGGAAAGTTGCGGCATCGCATTGCCGCTCACCGCGATCTTGTACAGTTCCGGTGGCACGGTTGTGCAGGTCGTACGCCGACACCGGATTGAAACACGCCGCGTGGAAGTCGGGCTGCTATCGGGAGGCCAGGTGGAAGTCCGCGAAGGCCTCAATGAAGGCGATATTGTCGTCGCGCGCGCTGGCGCGCTGTTGCGCGAAGGCGATCCGGTGCGACCGGTCACGGCTAGCGCCGGAAAGAAATGACTGCAAGCTATCTAAGCCGAGTGCAGCTTGTCGCAGACTCAGCTGCCGGCGCGAGCAGTCGTGGCGACGCCGAACTTGACTTCGTCAACAAGCGATGACGACACCGCGGGCACTTGCTCGCCATCCGAGGCGCGGGTGACAGCTGCGCGGGTGTTGGCAAACACCGCCTCGGCACTCGCTGGCTTGGTCTTCAGGCTTTTCAAAAATTCCGCGGCAAGCAGGCTGTTCTGACCTGCTGCATCATCGGCAACCTTGCCCGGCGTAGCCGACGTCAAAATCAGGGCCTTCTCCGGCACATCGATCGGTGCCAAGCCGCGCGAGTAAGCGCGGAAGCGGCGCTCATACGGATTGCGGCGGGATGCATCGAGCACCACCAGCTTCGCCTGCGCACCGCGCTCCTTCATCACATCAAGCACGGTCTCGACGCTCATGCCTTGGCCGCGCACATCACGCTCGCGCCAGATCGCAGCATCGACGGGGATCATGTAGCTTTGACGGCCGACCTGAACACCGTAGCCGCCGAAATACAGCATCACCGTGCTGTCGGGCTTGATCTTGTTCTTCAGCCGCTCCACCGCACGAGTCATGTCATCGCGGGTTGCATCTTCGATCACATCGACATCAAAACCGTCCTGACGCAGCGCATGCGTGACGGCGCGTGCATCATTGATTGGCTGCAGCAACGGCGAACCTGCATCGGGATAATGACCATTGCCGATCACGAGCGCGAGACGCGAACTGTTTGGAATGCCCTGCGTCGTTTCGAGACCGACGGCGGCGCGTGCGGAATCCATCACGTGCTTATTCAGCGCGGCGTGAGCGCCAAGCGCCAGCGAGACCAGACCAGCGAAAGCAACGGTCATGGTGATCGAGCGTCGGGATACGCGAAACTGCCCTACGTTCATAACGTGGTTTCCTGCTCATCATTCACGCGCAACCATATGGTCGCGCGGACGTCCGACTAGGTTTGATGGAATGCCGAACCAATGAGCATCAAATGCGCTCAATTTGCGGCATTGCAGCGAACCCGCTGTTAACCCGTCGGGATCAACCGGGCAACGGGTAAAGGGCTCCGTTTAAGACAGGGTTACTGACGCAACGGAACCGGTTATGCGCCTCCGACAATTGCAGTTCTCATCGATTCATGCTCGATTTCAAAGGCTTGCAGGTGTCGGGAGTGTTTCGGCGCATCTGGCGGCGGTCGATTCTCAGAACGTGCGCGGACGTTACTCCGAAAGATGCCCCATGACTGTGACTTATCAGGCTCGCGCCGCCCTCGATGCGCTCACCGCTCGGAAAAACGGACCGACTCTCTACGACCTCTGCGATCCCATATTCCGGTGCCATAACACCGGAAAGCCCCATATCGTCCAATTCTACAACACTGCGCTCGGCAATTTGGCCCTCCGTCCCCTTTTGCGACGGGCCGGCCTTCCCGAATTACGCGATCCCATCCGGTTCAAAGCCCTACAAGACGCGCTGATCGCCGCCCGGGACGATGTAGAGCCGGATTGGGAGGCCATCGGTCGGCCTGTGGCCGAACTGCTCGATACCGTAAGCCTGAAGCACCCAACCCCGCCACAGGCCCAGGCGCCCACCTCTCCGCCGTCGGTCGCCGAAATCGACGAAGTGATCCGCAGCTGCGGCAAACATCTGCTGGGGTCGTTCACGAAAAACGGCTTCATTCCGACCTATGCGGCCTTCAATTTGATCGGCGACCCCGACATGCATGGTCGCGAATTCCTGCTGGCCCTGACGGGATTGAACGCCCGTGGCTACAAGAATTCGACCCTGCTGTTCACCCTGGCGCGCATCTTCATCGCACGCTCACCTGCCGGGCGGCTGATCAATCCGCCCTGGACCGGTATCGCCGAGCCGATGTGGGAGCCGGTGCAGATCCGGCATCGCTCGGCGTATTACGACGCCTTTTTCATCGAAGCCCTGCTGGCTTTCGGCGAAACGGGCTTGCCGACAAACGCGCAGACCGCGAAATCGCGCCGCGCGATCGATGCGATGATCGAATTCTGCCTCGTCACCTCACGCGAGGAGGTGAAGTCCCATGATGGCAGCAGCACCCATGTCATCACCGCGCTGGCGCCGCCACCGCATCCGCGCTTCAGCCGCTTCTTTGCGCAAATCAAGCAGGAACTCGGCTTCGGCATCTATGTGCCGGATTGCGACACGACGGCATGCTCCTTCTCCGCCGCCACGCAGGCCGGCTCGCGCGATCCCATCCTCAATCAGCCACTGCTCGACTTTTATGCCGGCTATCAGGTCAATGAAGGCGCCAACGAGCCTTTGGTCACTGTGCCGATCAACGACAACATCAGTTACGACGGCGCGATCGCCACCTGGATCGACAACCTTGCCGGCCAGCGCCCCTACGGAAACGACCTCGATCCGACGTTGAATCTCGATGTGCTGGAGGTCTCGTTCCGTAATTGCACGCGCTGGCAGGTGCTGGAAACGCCGAAGCGACTCGAGACAGTTCATCGGATCATCGGCTTTCAACGCCGTCTCGTCCAATCCGGCGCCTTCGCGGATCCCAAGTCCCATATTTATTATCTGCCCGAACTATACTGCGCCTATTTCGGCCGCTGCTACGCAGCATTCCGTGCTTTGCCGGACGACATCAGGCGGAAGCTTGATCCCGAAGACACATTCGCATTCATCAGGCCGCATATCCTCGCTTATGTCGCTGATGAACTGATCGCGCGCGAGATGAATGCCTTTGACGCAGCGCTCGCACTGATCGCGCTAGGTCATCTTGGCGGCGATATCGCGCTGTTCACTCCCGCGCTGCAATGCATCGTGCGCAGCCATGGCGAAGGCGGCCGCAAGAGACCGTTCAAAGCCTATGAATGGAATAAAATGAAAACACCGACCCGTATTCTGGTCGGCGGTCCAGAGGTCACATCGGCCTTTGTACTGATGGGCCTCGCATTGGCGCGGCATGCGATACAGGGACGTTGATCGCGTCACTCGCGCGGAGTTGAGACAATCTATCCATCGCGCACTGGCATCTGCGACGAAATGACGGCACTCTCCTCCGATTATCGTCACGATCCTGTAATTCAAGGCTCTATGCGCATGTCCCGCCTGCTTTGCCTCGCTCTTCTCATTTTCAGCCTGCCGACAATGGCAGAGGCTGCCGATGTCACTGGCGTTCCAAAGATCCGCGATGCCAACCAGGTCATGATCGGCAGTACGCGCATCCGCCTCGCAGGCTCGGATGCACCCGGCCTCGATCAACTCTGTCTCAACGCCAATGGCGAACGCTGGAATTGCGGCGTTGCCGCGCATGATGCACTCGTGGCGCGGACCAGCGACAAGACCTGGACTTGCCGTACACAGCGCACCGACCGGTTCGGCCGCACCGTCGCCAAATGCGAGGCAGACGGCGAAGATGTTGCACAATGGCTCGTGAAGAGTGGCTGGGCACTGTCCTATGTCCGCTTCTCACGCGCCTATGATGCGGACGAAAAAGCCGCTCGTGAGGCTCAGGTCGGGCTTTGGACCGGCGCCTTCGTCGCGCCCTGGGAATGGCGCGTCCGCAACAAGAAGGCCGGTTCGCTCGGCGCCATCAAGCCGACGCATGAAACGCTCCCTATCCTGTTCGCATCCGCTTCGGGCGCCAAGGCCCCCTCCGCTGCCTGCCGGATCAAGGGAAATGTCAATCGCGCCGGCGTCTGCATCTACCACACGCCGGAGAGCCGCTGGTATGCCAAGATCAAGATGCGGGTTAGCAAGGGCACGCGCTGGTTTTGCTCTAAAGAAGAGGCTGAAGCTGCCGGTTGTCGCGAGACGCGCCGCTGATCCGGCGGCTTGGCGATGACATCGCGGCGCCGACGTGGCAGGGTCCGCCCGCGATTCCCCCGTGGGCGAGATCTTGGACCAGCCGGACAGCCATCCCATAGCAGAGCAGCAGCGCCGCAGCCGCACCTATCGCGCGCTGCGGCTGACACTGCTTGCCACCATCATCTATGGTGGCATTGCGTATCTGCTGCTGCCTGAACTCTGGACGCATTACGAGCATCAGAAGTCGCTGGCCGGCATGCCGATGACGACGATGACGCCGCAAGGCATTCCCGGCGATCCCATCAATGTCGGACTGATCGGCGACAAGAAGGACGTTATTTGCGCCATGCATGCGGCTGGCTGGTACCCAGCCGATCCGGTGACGCTGAAGTCCTCGCTGGAGATCATCGGCAGCGTGTTGCTCGATCGCCCCTATCACAATGCACCAGTGTCGCCGCTCGTTTATCTCGGTCGCCGCGAAGATCTCGCTTTTGAGAAACCGTCCGGCACCAGCCCCGATCAACGTCATCATGTCAGGCTGTGGTTGGTGCTCGATAAGGGCCAGGAAGATCGCCCGGTCTGGCTCGGCGACGCCACCTTCGATCGCAGCGTCGGCGTCAGCAGATACACCGGCGCCATCACGCATCACATCGCTGCCGATATCGACGCCGAGCGTGCGCTGCTTGCTAACGATCTCGAAAAAGCCGGCATGGTCGAAGCCAAGTATCAAGTCACCGGTGTCGGCCCCACCGTTGCCGGGCGCAATGGCGGCGGCGATCTCTATTTCACCGATGGCGAAATCTGGATCCAGCGCCTGGTGGTTGGCTGCGCCAAGCGTACGGAGCCGCCAGAGACCATCCCGAGCCCGGCCGCGACCGAGATCAAGGACCAGATTTTCCGCGCGGTGGCCAATGTGATCGGCCCGACATCGACACACTGAATTCCGTATCCTGGGCAGAGCGAAATCCAGGCGCCGTCGTCTCGACTGAAACGCTCGTCCGAGGATTGCGCTTCGCGCCATCCGGGCTACAAGAATGAAAACCACAAGGACATCCCATGGTCGTTCGTGCAGGTCGTGAATTCCTCGCCATCCCCGGCCCCACCACGATGCCAGATGAAGTGCTCCGGGCAATGCATCGCCCGCCGCTGGACATCTATTCCGACGCCATGGTGCAGCTCACTTACGGGCTGCTGGATGATCTCCGCACCGTCTTTGCCACCAAGGGCAAGACCTATATCTACATCGCCAATGGCCATGGGACCTGGGAGGCAAGGCTTACCAATATCCTGTCACGCGGCGACAAGATCCTGGTGCTGGAAAGCGGCCGCTTTGCGGTGGGTTGGGGCAATGCCGCGCGCCTGATGGGCGTCGAGGTCCAGAGCCTGAAAGGCGACTGGAATCGCGCGATCCGCCCGGCCGAAGTCGAGGCAACGCTGCGCCAGGATACCGAGCACAAGATCAAGGCCGTGCTTGCCGTGCAGATCGATACGGCCTCCGGCGCCTATAACGACATTGAAGCCATCAGCAGGGCGATCAAGGCGGCGGGTCATCCCGCCCTGTTCATGGTCGACGCCGTCGCATCATTGGGCTGCATGCCGTTCGAGATGGATGCATGGGGCATCGATGTCGCCATGTCGGCTTCTCAGAAAGGCCTGATGACGCCACCGGGTCTCGGCTTTGTCGCGGCGAGCGACCGCGCGCGCGAGGTGCACAAGTCAGCCAATCTCCGCACGCCCTATTTCGACTGGACCGAGCGTGACGGCAATGAGCACTATCAAAAGCATTCCGGTACAGCGCCGGTGCATCTGATGTTTGCCCAGCGCCAGGCGTTGAACATGATATTCGACGAGAGACTGGACAATGTCTTCCAGCGCCACCGCCTGCTAGCCGAGGCCGTCCGACGCGCTGTGGCCGTGTGGGCGGAAGGCGGTGTGCTAAGTTTCAACATCACCGAGCCGAAGGAACGCGCCGATACGGTCACGACGATCAAGTTGGCTAATCCGGCACCGCTGCTCGCTTACTGCCGCGAGAAATGCGGCGTCATCCTTGGCGTCGGGATCGGCGACCTCAATGGCAAGGCATTCCGCATCGCCCATATGGGCCACGTCAACGCGCCGATGATCCTGGGCACGCTGAGTGTCGTCGAGATGGGATTACAGGCGTTGGGGATTCCGCACGGCAAGGGCGGCATCACGGCGGCGGTCAATTATCTCGGCGAGAGCGTCAAGCCTTAAGCTCGATCCGTCTCGGCATGATCGCGCTTGGTCTCCGGCATCACCAGCAGGATGAGCAGGAAGCCAAGTGCAGCGACGCAGGACAAGCCGACAAAGGCCACAGGTGCTCCGAGCTTGTCGGCCACATAGCCAGCGGTGACGGTGCTGAGGGAGGCGCCTATGCCTGTCGCCGTGCCGACGATCCCCTGCGCGAGACTGAAGCGGCCGCGTCCGAAGGTGATGTCGGAGACGATCAGCGGGATCATCACGGCGAATACGGCCGCGGTGATGCCGTCGAAGATCTGCACGGCGACCAGCGCAAACGGATCGGTCACCACCGAGAACAGCAAGCCGCGGATCGTAAGCGCCGTAAATCCCGCCAGCAATAATGGCCGACGCCCCCATTGCTGAGCTTTGCGGCCGACGGTCGGCGAGGTCGCAGCAACAAAGGCTTGCGGCACCACGATGCAGAAAGCGATCAAGGCCGGCGCCCAATCCGCTGACCGCGTGGTGACGACGCCAGCCATCAACGGCAGCATCGCCGCATTGGCAAGTTGAAGCAGCAGAACGGCACAGGCAAAAATCAGCAGTGGCTTCTGGCGCACGAGATCGCGGAAGCGGAACGTCGGGGTGCTCTCGGCCTGCTCAGACGATTGACCATGAGCCCGCGCCGGATCGATTTCCTGATGACGAATGCGCGACAGCGCGTAGAGAACAGGAATCGCCAACAAGAAGGTGACGATGAATACCGAGCGGCTCGACAACAGATAGCCGCACGTGCCCATGACCGCAGCCGCAACGCCATTTCCGAGCGACGCGAAGCGCGCATTGCGGCCAAGCCGCTCACCAATGCGCATCGGCCCGACCAGCCCCAGGCTCATGGCGGCGATGGCAGGGCCGAGTACGCAGCTCGCCATCGCATGCACCGTCGCAGCCGTGACCACGACCGGGAAGATCGGCGCTGCCGCATAAGCGAGTGCACAACAGGCGATGGCGACGATGGCGGCGCCGACGACCAGCCGCGTCGAGCGGATCGCGTCGACGAGCGCGCCACCGGGCATCTGCCCCAGCAAGGCAACCACGCCACCAATCGAAAGCACGAAGCCGATCTCGACTTGGGTCCACTTCTGCGTGGTCAGATAGACCGCAATGAACGGACCGAAGCCCGTCTGTACATCGGCGAGGAAGAAGATGAACCAATCGAGCCCGCGAAGACTCTGCTTCGAAGGCGAGGGCGACCGGTGGTCCGGATTCTTGTCGTCAGGTTCCGGCGCAATTCCCGGCGCGCACGCGACCTCCGGCACCGCCTCGGTCTCGGAGCCGGAGCGGTCGGGAGCACGGGTGGTCGCCTGAACGGCCAATTATCGCTCCTGCATGGTGATGGGCGGGAATTTCAGCGGCGTCAGCGTGCCTGATGCACCAAGCACGACCATCGGCTGGTCGTCCTTGTATTCCGGGGCCGCACGCACCTGCTCGCGCGTCAGATCGAGCGTGATGCTCGCCGTCTTGTCGGCCACATTCCAGAAATGCAGCGCAGCCCAATCGACCACGATCTTGCGCTGGCCGACGCCGAGAAACCCGCCGAAATCGATCACCGCGCCGCGCACCTGCCCCGCCCGGTCAACAATGACATCGGCGATCCGACCCATATTTTCGCTCGCGGGGCTGCGCACATCGCGACCGAGAATGCCCTTCGCGTCGAACGTATCGATCACCGTAACCGAAGGAGGCTTTGCCGCAGGTGGCATTGTTGCGGGGGCAGCATCGCCTTTCGGCGCAGAGGCGGGCTTCACAGGCTCAGTCGTCGCAGGTGGCACCGCAGCTTGTGCGGGCGGTGGCGGAGTTGCCGGCGAGGACGGGGCCGGTGGCGCAGCCGGCTGTGAGGGCACGATTTCCGCCGGCTTGGGAGCCGGAGCAGACTCTGGTTGCACGGTCTGCGCCGATTTAGTCTCCGGCGCAGCTGGCGTCGCGGGTGCATCTGCCGCGAAAGCCTCGGCATTGACCACCACTAAGGCAAGCATTCCGGCGACGAGACGGATTGCGGGCATGAAAATTCCTCACTCAACTTGCCGCTGCCGCCGAATGCGACAGCGACGCATCAATGCGTCAGCACGATCGAAACGCGGATCTGGCCGCGACTACGGAGCACTTCCAGCGACACGTCCTCATTGTGCTTGCGCAGACAGAGATCGACGCTGGACTCGCCGAGCCGGACATCGCGCAAAATCACGTGCTGAAGAAACGAGGGCAATCGCGGATCGCGGAAGCGTATCTCGCCACGGGCGATGTCGAATTCGATGCCGAGCGCCGCTTCCAGAAGCGTGAACGGCGTCGCGCTGGCCCAGGCCTGCGGCGCGCAGGCTACCGGATAGAGCGTTGGCCCGCGGCGTTTCTCGCGCTGGAAGCCACAGAACAACTCTGGAAGCCGACGCAGATCCATATAGGAGGCCGTGTCGAACAATCCCTTGAACACGGCTTCGACCGAATGCTTCAGGCCGTAGCGCGCAAGACCGAGCGCGATCAGCGCGTTGTCATGCGGCCAGATCGAGCCGTCGTGATAGGACATGGGATTGTAGCGAGCTTCGCCGCGCGCGATGGTGCGGATGCCCCAGCCCGTGAAAAAATGCGGCCGCATCATATCCGCCGCAACCATGCGTGCACGCTCCTCGCGCACGATGCCGGTGAACAGCAATTGGCCGGCATTCGAGGATCGAACGACGCAAGGCAGCTTGGCCCCATCCAGCGCCAGCGCATAAGTGCCGATTTCTTCGCACCAGAACGCAGCTTCGAACCGATCGGCCAGTTGCCGGGCTTCGGCTTCGAGCTGCTCGGCGCGCTCCGCCATCTCGAGCCGCAATGCCATTCGCGCCGCGAGATGCTTGGCGGCATAGACATAACCCTGAACTTCGGCGAGCGCGATATTGCCCTCGGCTAGCTTGCCGTCCGCATGGAAGATCGCATCATACGAGTCCTTCCAGCCCTGGTTCTGCAAACCTTGCTCGGTGGCACGCTGATATTCGACGAAACCATCGCCATCGGGATCGCCGGGACCATCGATCCATTTCAGCCCTGCCTCGATCGCGGGCCATAGCTCGCGCAGAGTTTCTTCATCGCCGGTGCGCTCCACATAGAGGCCAGCGAGCAGAACGAACAGCGGCGTCGAATCCACGCTTCCATAATATTGCGCGAACGGGACCTCGCGTAGCGCCGCCATTTCGCCGCCGCGCATTTCATGCAGGATCTTGCCGGGCTCCGCATCGTTGAGAGGATCGACCTCCTTGGCCTGGAACGCAGCAAGGCGCGACAGCACCCCCTTTGCCACCCGCGGATCGATCCACAGCATCTGCAACGCCGTGATCAGACCGTCTCGGCCGAATGTCGTCGAGTACCAAGGAATGCCCGCATAGGGGTATCGGCCCTGTGGGGTATTGGTCATGAGGATGTTGAGATCACCCATGGCCTGACACAACACCTCGTTGAAGATGTCGTTCGAGGTCTCGATGGTGGTCGCCCCCTTGCTGAAATTGCGCATCTCGCGACGATGCGCCAGCAGACCACGCAGGAACGGCACGGGCTTGTGATCGACCTCGACATTGCAGCTGGCTGCGACGAAAAGCGAGGTCACCTCCTGCGGGCCGAGATCGAAATGGTAGCTCGCCTTGTTGGCCGACAACTGCGTCGGGCGTGGATCAAAATACATCATCGTCCGCAGCGGCTTTCCGTCGAGGCCGGTATATTCGAGCGCCACGTGGCTGGGATCGATCAGGCGGCTGGTCGCTATCCCGCGATGTTTTCGCTGCTCGCCGCGAACCTCGAACAAATCGGCAAAGTCGTTGTCGAACGATAGCGTCAGGTCGAAACTGGCGCGTTCATTGCCATGATTTTGCAGGCCGATGCGTTGATAGGCCGCGCCGCGCCACAAAAAGACCGTGCGTACGACATGCAGCATGTCCTTCTGCAAAATGATCCGGCCGTTGCGGTAGATGTCCGGATTGGTCAGATCGATCGTGAGTGAAGAATTGTCGTCGCGCAGGTTCGAACCGAGCAGAAGCGGCTGAACGTCATTCAGCGCGAGTTCGAGCCGCGCGAGGTATCGGGTGTCCTTGTTGAACAGCCCGTCCGGGCCGCCAGCGGACGCTCCAATGTCGCCGTGGCTGTCGAGCACGGCAAATGTGTCATCGTGTTTCAGCGCACGTCGCGGTCGCGACGCCGGCCCCGTCATCGGAATGTAGAACGGCGACTCGACGACTTTTTGATCCGCGAGCGCCTCGCGGGTGGCGGCAGCAGCAGCTTTGGCAGGCATGGATGACCTCGGCCAGTTGAATGGACATGGCGATACGCATGCAAGAACGCATCGTGCAGACTAGCTGAGTCGTCAGGCGGCGTGTGCCGCCAATCGACTCATTTCCTGCGTGACGAGCTCGCGATACGGGCCTTCCCCCTGCATCAGGATGTCGGGCTTGCCATCCTCGATGATCTTTCCGCTGCGCAGCACGACGACACGGTCGAAATTGCGCAGTGTTGCAAGGCGATGCGCGATGGCAATCACCGTGCGCCCGCGCATCAGGCGCGCCAGAGCCTCGCGGATCGCCTCTTCCGACTCGCTGTCGAGCGCCGCGGTGGCTTCATCAAGCAGCAGGATGGGTGCGTCCTTGAGGAAGGCGCGCGCGATGGCGATACGCTGCCGCTGACCGCCCGAGAGTTTCACGCCGCGATCGCCCACCATGGTGTTCAAACCTTCGGGCAGTTGCTCGATGAAATCGCAGCGCGCGTCAATCGCGGCCCGCATCACCTCCTCGTCGGTGGCATTCGGGCGACCATATCGAATGTTTTCGAGAATCGAGCGGTGGAACAGCGAGATATCCTGCGGCACCACGGAAATGGCATGGCGCAAGCTCTGCTGGGTGACGCGCGAGATATCCTGGCCGTCGATGCTGATGCTGCCTTCTCCCACGTCGTAGAAGCGCTGGAGCAGCACGAACAGGCTCGACTTGCCACCGCCGGATTGACCCACAAGACCAACCCGCTGACCGGCATGGAGCCGCAGCGTGAAGCTGTCGAAAACCTTGTGGCCGCCGGGATACTGGAACGAGATATTGTTGAATGCGATCGCTGCGCCCGACTTCACGAGCGGCTCCGCTTCCGGATGATCGCGCAACTCATGCGGCACCAGCAGCGTGGCAACCGCTTCTGACAAACGGGCAATGTGCTGCGTCACATCGACCAAAGCCACAGCGAGATCACGCGTGGCATGCAGGATGGAAATACCCAGCGTACAGATCAGCACCACTTCGCCCGTCGATGCCCCACCACGCTGCCATAGCATGATGGCCCATCCAAGCAGGCCGATGGTCAGCACCACCGTGATCGCCGCGTGCACGACGCGGAGCCGTTCAAGATAACGAAGGCTGCGGCCGCGCGCGTTCAGCTCGCGATCAACGGTATTGTCGAAACGCTTGTGTTCGAAATTCAACCCGCAAAAGGCACGGACCAGCGGGAGATTGTTGACAACATCGACCATCTCGCCATCGACAGAGGCTGCCTTGTCCGCAAAATCATTGTGCAGATTTTTGCCGGCAGCGGCCATCTTGAACATCAGGATGACAATTGCGCCAGCGACCACCGTGAGCCCCGCGGCCATCGGCAGGCTCACGGTTCCAATCAACAGGATCGCAGCGAATGTTGCCACGATCGGCGGCATCACATTCCAGATGAACATATTCTCAATGGTGAAGACCGCATTCGACGTCGCCGTGATCCGGCTGGTCAGCATGCCTGGCAGACGGTCCGTAAAGTAGTTCGGTGCGTGGCCGGTCAGATGGCGGAAGATGTCGCGCCTTAAGTCACCCGTGACATTGACGAATGTGTAGCTCGCGATCCAACCCGCCACGCGCCACAGGAACATGTCCGCCGTGATCAATGCGATCAGGATGCCGAAGGCCCACCAGATCAAGGTTCCAGCATTGGCCGGGCCGGCAGACAGGCCATCGACAAGATTTTTGATGCCGTATTGCGTGCCGACGGAGCAGGCGACAGCGCCGAGGATCGCAATAAAAATGATGGAATGCGAGAGAGCTCGCATCCTGATGTACCGCATCACAAAAGCGAAAGGGCGGTGCGCATATCCGGAGAGATAGTCCATGTGCGTTACTAAACCCCTTGAACAGTAACGATAAACTCGACGGACAGCGTCTCCGCCCGCGAATGATAGTGACGCAATCGCGATTTCCCCACGCTCCTGCCTTTCGAGCGCAACAATCAACCGGCACCACTAGTTCCCGAACATGAAAGACCGTGATGGCAGCAGCAAGACGACAGTATGGATGAAAGTCGCAGATGAGACAGGAACTTCGCAGCTGCGAGAACGTTCCCCTGCCTGGCAAAGCCGGTGCCTTTCACGCTCACGTCCACGCTCACACGTCGCAGCCCTTCACTTCCAACATGGGAGATATGTATATGCGCATAGCGCAAGTGGCCCCACTGACTGAAGCTGTTCCACCGAAGCTCTATGGCGGCACCGAACGTGTCGTTCATTGGCTAACCGAAGAACTTGTCGCGCAGGGGCACGATGTGACGCTTTTCGCCAGCGGCGATTCCCACACGACTGCGAAACTCGATGCAGGTTGGCCGAAGGCACTGCGTCTGGACGGCTCGGTGCGCGATCCAAATGCACTCCACATGGAAATGCTCGAGCGCGTTCGTCAAAGATGCGACGATGGTGAGTTCGACGTCCTCCACTTCCATCTCGACTACTATCCGTTCTCGCTTTTCTCTCGCCAGCCGACCCCGTTCGTGACGACACTCCACGGACGCCTCGATCTTCCGGAGCATCAGCCGACATTCACGACCTTCTCGAAGATCCCAGTGATTTCGATCTCGGATGCGCAGCGCCGGCCGGTTCCGCAGGCGAATTTCATCAAGACGATCTATCATGGGCTGCCCGAACAACTGCTGACACCGCTCGATACCAAGCAAAGCTATCTCGCGGTGCTTGGCCGCATCGCGCCTGAGAAAGGCGTCGATCGTGCGATCAAGATCGCCATTCGCGCAGGCATTCCTTTGAAGATCGCCGCCAAGGTCGATCGTGCGGACGAGGAATATTACGAAGCTGTCGTGAAGCCACTCATGGATCATCCGCTGGTCGAGTTCATCGGCGAGATCAGCGATCGCGAAAAGCCCGAATTCCTGTCGGGCGCCTATGGGCTGCTGCTGCCGATCGACTGGCCGGAGCCGTTCGGTCTCGTGATGATCGAGTCCATGGCCTGCGGGACACCGGTCATCGCTTATAATCGCGGGTCGGTGCCGGAGATCATCGATCAGGGCCTGACCGGCTTTATCGTCGAAGACGAACTCAGCGCCGTCAATGCCGTCGGCCGCCTGGCCGATATGGACCGCGGCGCCATCCGCAAACATTTCGAAAAGCGTTTTAGCGCACGGCGCATGGCGGAGGATTATGTAGAGGCCTATCGCAGCCAGATGGAGCAGAAGACGCAGCTCCGCCTGGTCAGCAGCGCTGAATAAAGCGGGATCGCGAGATACCTCCAGGGGGCGGCCGGAAGGCCGCCCCCTTTCTCATTACCAGCACGGCCACACTTTGCACGACGATCTCATTCACATCGTCGCATGACCCTTATGCATCCTGCCTCGTGACTTCCCACCCGATGAGGGAAACTCTAATCTCCGCGGCACGCGTCTCTGCGACGTGGCATCAGGGAGAAAACATATGAGACTTCAAGGCCTGTCCACCATCGTCACCGGCGGCGCCTCTGGCTTTGGCGCCGAGATCGCCCGCGCCTATGCGCGCGAAGGTGCCAAGGTTGTCATCTTCGATCTCAACGCCGATGGCGCGAAGAAGGTCGCTGACGAGATCGGTGCGAGCGCGATTGCCCATGGTGGCAGCGTGGCCAACAAGGTCGATGTGGATGCCGCCGTGAAACTCGCGGTCGATAAATTCGGCAAGCTCGACGTGGTCGTCAACAATGCCGGCTGGACCTTCCGCAACAAGCCCATGCTGGACGTGACGGAAGAAGAATTCGATCGCGTTTTCGATGTCAATGAGAAGGCGATCTTCCTCATGACCAATGCCTGCGTCCCCGTGATGAGGAAGCAGAAGAGCGGCCGCATCATCAATATCGGCTCCACCGCCGGCGTGCGCCCGCGCCCCGGCCTCACGTGGTACAACGCCTCCAAAGGCGCCGTGAACCTGATGTCGAAGTCGATGGCCGTGGAGCTCGCGCCCGACGGCATCCGCGTCAATTGCATCGCGCCCGTGATGGGCGAGACCGGCCTGCTGGAAGCCTTTATGGGCGTGCCGGATACGCCGGAAAACCGCGCCAAATTCGTCGGCACCATTCCGCTCGGCCGCATGTCGCGCCCGTCTGATATCGCCAATGCCTGCGTCTACATGGCCGGCGAGGAGTCCGAATTCCTCACCGGCGTGATTTTGCCCGTGGATGGCGGGCGAACCATCTAGGGAAATTCGTAAACCATCGAATCCGGTGAGATTCGATTCACCAATTCCCTTAAGCAGTTCAGCCCAGGTTCATGCGATGATCCCTGCATGATCGAGGGACAAACCTCGGCAGGGAAGGCGTCAGGGTCAGGTCGGTCAACGGCCTGACCCGTCTCTTTGGGGATCATCACATGGCAGCGAAGAAAAAAGCGGCTCCCCGCAAGAAGGCGGAGACAAACGGGGCCGTTCACCCGGCTTTCGCCGTCCTGCGCACGGCAACCCGCAGCGTCATCAATATGGTCATCGTCAGCGCCGCCTGCGGCACCACGCTGCTGACCCTGATGGCCGCGTTCAAATTCCAGCTCGCCTAAACGCTCTTCATCTCGTTGAGGAGCGTCGGAATCAGCTCCGATACGGTGGGATGCACCGGCACCGCCCATTGCAACTCGGTGTAATCGGCCCCGGCATTCATCATATCGAGAATGCCGTGAATGGCCTCGTCGCCTGACGTGCCGAGGATCGCAGCGCCGAGGATCTTTCCGGTATCGGCATCGACGATCACCTGCATCTTGCCAAGCGTCTCGCCTTTCTCCACCGCACGCCCGACATGCGTCATCGGCCGTTCGCCGATCAGAAGCTTTTTGCCGGTTGCCTTGGCCTGCGTCACCGTCATGCCGACACGGCCGAGCGGAGGGTCGATGAACAGCGCATAGCCCGGGATGCGATCGCTTACTTTGCGGCGCGCGCCATCGAGAAGATTGGCCGCGATGATCTCGAAATCATTATAGGCTGTATGCGTGAAGGCGCCCCGGCCATTACAATCGCCAATGGCATAGATGCCCGACACGTTTGTCGCGAGCCCATCATCGACCGTGATATAGCCACGCTCATCGACCGCGACCCCGGCTTTGTCGAGACCGAGATCGTCCGTGTTGGGGCGACGGCCGACGGCGAGCAGCACGTCGCTACCGACCACTTCCGGTGCGCCTTCGGTGCAATCGACGCCGACAGCGACGCCATCCGGATGAGGCTTGAAGGTGATACATTCGGCGCTGGTGCGAATATGGAGACCCTCGCCCTCCAATATTTCGCGAATTATCTCGGAAACATCCGGGTCCTCGCGAGACACCAGCCGCGGACCTTTTTCGACCACCGTCACCTCGGCACCGAAGCGGCGAAACATCTGCGCGAATTCCAGGCCGATATAGCTGCCCCCGACCACCACGAGATGTTTGGGCACACGGTCGAGCTTCAACATGCCGCTATTGGTGAGATAGGGCACGTCATTCACGCCTGGGAAATCCGGGATCACCGGGCGCCCGCCGACATTGACGAAAATCTTCGGTGCCGTCAGCAGTTCAGCATCGACGCGCACGGAATTCGCGGATTCGAAACGCGCATGTCCGTCGAACACCGTGCAGTTTTTCATCTTGCGCAGCCAGCCTTCGACGCCACTGCGCGAATCCATGATCACCTTGTCGGCACGCGCGCGGACCTTGGCCATGTCGATGCGCAGGGGCGCATCGATCATCACGCCATATTCGGCTCCACGTCTCGCAAGATGCGCAGCATAGGCACTCGCCACCATCGTCTTGGTCGGCTTGCAGCCGGTATTGACGCAGGTGCCACCGAACAGATGGCGCTCGATGATCGCGACGTTCTGACCCGCCGCGGTGAGACGTCCGACCAGTGACGGACCCGCCTGCCCCGCACCAATGACAATCGCATCAAAGGCGCGGATCATTTGAGCACCAACACGATCAGAATGGCGCCGATCACAGCGACGGCGTCCTCGATAAAGGCGGCCGGCGCATCTTTGCCGAAACGCGCGGCGAGCTGCCCGCGCAGATGCGCACCACCGAGCGTGCCGATGATCGCACCGATGCCGCCTGCGGCTGCGCCGAGCAGCCAGCTGGCCGGGCCTGCGATCGCAATGCCGGCGATCACCCCGATGACAATGCGCGTACCGAACTGCACCGGCACCTTACGGCTCGGAGTGGACGGCAATTGATCGGTGACAAGTTCAACAATGGCAAGAATGGAGAAGATCGCGACGGCCCATGACGAGCCGAGAAAAGCGAGCCAGGTGCCGGACACTTTGGCGACACCGAGATAGGCAGCCCAACTCGCCGCTGCAGCCCCGGTCATCGCCCGCAGGCCCGTGACGACGCCCAACAACAACCCGAATACGTAGATCATCGCCAGCCTCCAGGACGGCACGGAGCGCGTCCGTGTCTTTTGTAGACTAGTTGTACATTTTTAGTTCCGCAATTCCAAAGGTATGGGAATCGTCCGGATCAGGCCGGCGTGATCGCGAAGCCGCTGCGAGGAAAATGCACGACCACGCTCCCGACCGAAGGATCATCCCTGCGCAAAGCGACGCTTTCTGCATCAGCAGCGACACATAGTCCTGTAACTGTATCAAAGCCCCAGTCCGTCGGTGTCACCGCAAGTCGTTTGCCGGCTGGCCAGTCCGTCAGGCCCGTCCCGGCGATAACAGCTGGCTCTGCGGCGCGGGCCGTGGCGAGCGCCTCGTCGGCCGACATTTGCTCGCCTACACCGTGGCCGATTGCGGCCATGCGATCCATCCAGGCGATGACACGCGGGTGAGCGCACAACGCCTCGTCCTCTCCCAGATTGCCGCGCAGATACCATAGCGGATGATACACCGCGATGTCGGCCAGCGACGGCAACGCGCCGAGGATGAAAGGACCGGCATCGAGCAAGCTGCGATCGATATAGCGCAGATGACAGCGAAGCTCATCGCGCAGCGATGGCACACGCGGGCGCATCTTGGCGCTGTCCCAGCCATCGAATTTTCCGGCGGTGAATGTGGCACGGTCCGCATGCAGCTCCGGCGGAAACCGATCACCATTCAAGCCGAACACAAGTCCGAGCGATGTCGCGAACAAAGCCTGATCGGCCCACCCCGCGATCATGTCGGCACGGCCGCGCGTAGCTGGCGGATAGAGCGAGGGTGCAGGAAAACGCCGCTCCAGTTCGGCGCAGATCAGCCGCGTGTCGCAATAGACGTCGGCGCCGATCTGCAGCACGGGAATGCGGCGATAGCCGCCGGTGAGCGGCACGAGCTGCGGCTTGGGCGCCATGCGCGGCTGCTCCACCGAGCGCCAGCGCAGGCCCTTCAATCCGAATGCGACCCGGATTTTCTCGGCGAATGGCGAACGCGGATAGTGATGAAGAATGAGTTCCGGCGCAGCCACTCGCGAGACGATCCGTCAATCAGTGTTTGGTCGCCGATGGCGCATCCTGGATCGCCTCGAATTCGGCGAGCGGATAGACGAGGCCATCGGGGCTCGTGATCTCGATGTCCCAGCTGCCGTCTTCCAGCAGTTCCTTGGCCTTCTTGACGGCCCCTGCGGCATTGTCCCGGCGCAGTGAAACGGTGCCGGACGTGTCAGTCCCTTTGACGAAGAAAGGCAAGTTATCCTCCTCCTGCAAATCTACTGTCCGCGACGTCATCGCCGCGTCACAACACATCTGATCATAAGCAAATGCGTCGCGCCAGCAACTTGAGCGCGACGGCGATGCGGCGTCTTCACACTTTTGCGCGCGTGGCCGAAGGCCGCGTCAGTGCAAAAAAGATCAGGGCGCCCGTAAACAGACAGGCGGCCATGACCATGAGTACCGCCGGCAATCCCCAATAGGCTGCAACCGGGCTGGTGATCGACTGCATCACCGCCGTGCCCAGGAAGAACGCCAGATTGGATGCGGACAGCGCCTTGCCGATATTTTCAGGCGCCACCGCCTGGCGGACCATCGCGTAAATCAGCGGCTGCATGGAGACGAGGAAGCCGAAGGTCACCAGCAACACGCTATCCACGGCGACAGGCAGCAGCGGGACACCGAGCATGACGGCAAGCGGGTAGCCGGGTGCGCCAAGCGCCATGGTCAGCAGCAGGACCGCAGCGATCAGATGCAGCGCGAGCAGCACGACGCGCCGATGCGCCAGCCTGCGGTCGATAATACCCGCAACAGCGGGTGCAATGACGAGGGCGAGCGTAAACAGCAGCAGCACATGGCCGGCCTCGATGCGCGACAAGCCCTTGACGGTCATCAGCCACGGGCCGGCCCAGAGCCCGCGCAGCACGAGCTGCATGGCCAGCGATACGAAAGCAAGAATGACGATGCCGCGAAGTGCCCGCGATACGCCAAGGCTCAGCACCGAGGCCATTTCAGCCCAAAGCGCCCGCTGCTGTCCTTCTGGACGCGCCACCGGCACGATGATGGCGACCAGTAGAGCCACCACGACAGCGCCCGCGGCCGCGGTCCAATAGCCTGCGCGCCAGCCCCAGTTCTCCACGATAAAAGCCAGCGGGCTCGCCGAGAGCAGCAGGCCCGAATTGCCGAATGAGAGAATGATACCTGACCACAGGCCGAATTGTGCGGGGGCCAGACGTTTCGCAGCCAAGGTCATCGGGCACATCAGCATGCCCGATGTCGCCATGCCGATCGTCGCCTGCGACACGAAGAAGGAGAGCGGTCCTGTGGAGAATGCGGCGATCGCGGCGCCGACCACGGTGCCGGCGAACAACACCAGCGACACGGAGCGAATGCTGTAACGATCCAGCGCAACGCCGATCGGGATTTGCAGCATGGCAAAGAAGAAATGATAGGCCGATGTCAGCGCCGCCAGCGTCTGCGGCGTTACGCCAAGATCGAGCGACATCAGATCGACCGCCAGCGCCGGCGTCGTTCGCAGCATATTGGACAGCACATGGCCGCAGGTGAGGATCAGCAGCGCCGCGATCAATGCCGGGGCGACCGGGGCCTCGACGGGCTCGGACTTCGAAGCTGGGGAAATTTCGGCAGACGTCATGATGACGCTCGCCTACGCAAAAATGCCGCAGGCGGCAACCGCCACTTAAGCAGTGGCGGTCATGCGTCGAGCATGTTGCGCTGCAGCTAAGCCGCAGCGCTGATCTTCACCGGCACGGATTTGTAAGCCGGCGTTCCCGAACGGGCATCGTGCTCTTCGAGCGCAACCAGCACATTTGCTTCGGGATAATAGGCCGCGATCGAGCCCCTCGGGATGTCGTATTCCACCGCAGTGAAGCCGCGCATGGCGCGCTCGACCCCGCTCTTTCCATCCAGCACGACATCGATCACGTCGCCATGCGCAAGCCCGCGGCTGGCGAGATCTTCCGGATTGACGAACACGATGTCGCGCCGGCCGGTAATGCCACGATAGCGATCGTTCATCCCGTAGATCGTGGTGTTGTATTGATCATGGCTGCGCAACGTCGTCAGCGTGAGCGCATGCTGGTCCGAGCCATCCTCATAGACGCCCGGAAACACCAGGAATTGCGCCTTGCCGCTTGTCGTCAGCCATTCGCGTTCTGAAGCGGCATTGCGCAGGCGGAAGCCGCCGGGCTTCTTGATCCGCTCGTTGTAATCCTTGAAGGCCGGGAACACGCCTTCGATCGCGTCGCGGATCTTGCTGTAATCGGCGACGAAATCATGCCACTTCACGACGGTGTTCGGCAGCGTCGCCACCGCCATGTCGGCGACGATCATCGCTTCCGACTTCAGATACTCCGATGCCGGCTTCAAGCCGCCGCGCGAGCCGTGCACCATCGACATCGAATCCTCGACGGTGACGAGTTGCTTGCCGCTCGCCTGCACGTCGATCTCGGTACGGCCAAGGCAGGGCAGGATGATCGACTCTTTTGCGATCAGCAGATGCGAGCGATTGAGCTTGGTGGCGATATGCACGACCAGATCGAGGCTGCGCATCGCCGGATAGGTCACTTCTGGATCGGGCATCGCCACAGCGAGATTGCCGCCCAGCGCGACCAGCGCCTTGGACCGTCCATCGCGAATTGCCTTCACAGCCGCGACGGCATCATGCCCATGCGCACGCGGCGGATCAAAGCCGAACACGCGCTTGATGCCGTCGAGCAATGCGTCGTTCGGCAATTCGGTGATTCCCACCGTGCGATCGCCCTGCACATTCGAATGTCCGCGCAGCGGCGAAATGCCGGCGCCGGGGCGACCGAAATTGCCGCGCAACAACAACAGATTTGCGATGTACTGCACATTGGCAACGCCATGGCGATGCTGGGTAATGCCCATGCCATAATTGATGATCACGCTCTTGGCATTGGCATAGATGCGGCCGAGATGCTCGATCTCCGCGCGCGCCAGCCCAGATGATGCCTCGATCGCATCCCACGACGTCGCTTCAATATCCGCCAACAGATCATCGATGCCTTCGGTGTGTTCTACAATGAAGGCACGGTCGATGACATCCGGCCCACCTGTGGCACGGCTCTCCGTATCGAGCGCCACGACGGCTTTCATCATGCCCTTCAGCACCGCGATGTCGCCGCCGACCTTGATTTGATAGTAGACCGAGGAGAGCTGCGTCGCGTTGCCCGTCAACATTTCCGACGGATGCTGCGGCGAGATGAAGCGCTCCAATCCGCGTTCGCGTAGCGGATTGATCGAGACGATGGCCGCGCCGCGTTTGGAGCAGGCACGCAGCGTATTCAGCATGCGCGGATGATTGGTGCCGGGATTGTGCCCGATGCAGAACACGGCATCTGCATGATCGAAATCTTCCAGCGTCACCGTCCCCTTACCCATGCCGATGGATTTCGGCAGGCCGACGCTGGTTGCCTCATGGCACATGTTGGAGCAGTCAGGGAAATTGTTGGTGCCGTATTCGCGCACGAAGAGCTGATACAGGAACGCTGCTTCGTTGGAGCAGCGGCCGGATGTGTAGAACTCCGCCATGTTCGGATCCGGCAATGCGCGCAAGCCGGCACCGATCCGCGCCATCGCGTCTTCCCATGAGATAGGGAGAAACTTGTCACTCGCGGCATCGTAAGCGACCGGATGCGTCAGGCGACCGTGATTTTCCAAATCGTGGTCATGCCACTTCCACAGCTCGCTCACCGTGTGCTCTGCAAAGAACTCCGGTGTGGTGCGCTTGGCTGTTGCTTCCCACGACACAGCCTTGGCGCCGTTCTCGCAGAACTCGAAGGATGAGGTGTGCTTCGGATCGGGCCACGCGCAGCCGGGGCAATCAAAACCCGCCGGCTGGTTCATGGTGAGAAGGCCGCGCGTCTCGTCCACGACCGCAAGCTGTTCGCGCACCGCATTCGCCACCGCGCGCAATGCGCCCCAACCACCGGCAGCGCCCTGGTAGTCACCGACGCCCTCGACCTTCTTCTTCACCAACTCCGTCATCGCAAACACAGTCCTCGTCAATTCCCGGCCCATATGGCCAAAACATTCCGTCTCGTAGCATCATCGCTGCACTGCAGCGAATAGACTTTGTACAACTTTCATTGACCAGCGGTGCTTGCGTATTGGACGATACGCCTGTCGAAACATAATCTTCGCGCCTATCGCCCGATTGGTTTTTTGAATGGAGTTTTGATGTCCTCGTCGCTCTTCACGCCGCTGCAAGTCGGCCCCTTTACGCTGAACCATCGCGTTGCCATGGCGCCGCTGACGCGGATGCGCGCAGAAAAGGAAACGCTCGCTGCCCGCGCACTGAATGTCGAATATTATGCACAGCGCGCCAGCGAAGGCGGCCTCATTATCGCCGAAGCCTCGCAGGTGATGCCCGAAGGACAGGGCAGCCCGAACACGCCCGGCATCTATTCGCAGGAGCAGATCGCCCGCTGGAAGGAAGTGGTCGATGCCGTGCATGCCAAAGGCGGCATCATCTTCCTGCAACTCTGGCATGTCGGCCGCGCCTCGCATTCCTCACTGCAGCCGGGCGGCAAGCTGCCGGTTTCTGCATCAGCCATCGCCATCAACGCCACGACACGCAACACCTCCGGCGAAACGGTGCCCTACGAAACGCCGCGTGCGCTGGACACCAACGAAATCCCGGGGATCATCGAGGCCTACAAACAGGCAACACGGAATGCGCGCGAAGCCGGATTCGACGGCGTCGAAGTGCATGGCGCCAATGGCTATCTGCTCGAACAGTTCCTGCAGACGCGGAGCAATCAGCGCACCGATCAATATGGCGGCTCCATCGAGAACCGCGCCCGCTTGCTGCTGGAAGTGACCAAGGCCGTCGTCGATGCCTGGAGCGCGGATCGCGTTGCCGTGCGCATCTCGCCTTATGGCGTGTCCAACGATTCCGGCGAGGCCGATCCGATGCCGCTTTACAGCTATGTCGTTGGCGAACTGTCCAAACTGGATCTCGCTTATCTGCACCTCGTCGAGCCCCGCACCAGCGGCGTCGGCCGCGCCGAGGTGTTCCACGAGAATGTGCCCAAGGCCTATGAGCTGTTCCGCCCGCTCTGGAAGGGCGTGCTGGTCACCGCTGGCGGATTCGACGGTGCCTCAGCCGAGGAAGCCGTGGCATCAGGCAATGTGGACATCATCGCCTTTGGCAGGCCGTTCATTGCCAATCCTGACCTTCCGGCACGCGTGAAGCTAAAAGTACCATTCACACCCTATAACCGCGCCACTTTCTATGGCGGCGAGGAAAAGGGCTACACGGATTATCCGTTTCATACGGCGGGGTAAGCCAGCCAAACACTCCGCCCCTCATGGTGAGGAGGCGCGAAGCGCCGTCTCGAACCATGAGTTGGCGGGGCTCCGAGTTTGCAGCCATCCTTCGAGACGCGCGCCCAAGAGGCGCGCTCCTCAGGATGAGGGGCTGAATGTGCGGGAAATGCGTAAAACCGCGGCTTTTCCTACGGCTGGCTTTTGTCTACCTTCCCCCCATGAACGTTCAGTCCAAGATCGCCATCAAGCACTCCACCTGTCCGCATGACTGCCCGTCGGCCTGCGGGCTCGATATCGAGGTCATCGACGGCCAATCGATCGGCCGGGTGCGCGGTTCCAAACAGCAGACTTATACCGCCGGCGTCGTCTGCGCGAAGGTCGCGCGCTATGCCGAGCGGATCCATCATCCCGAACGACTGATGCATCCGATGCGCCGCACCGGGCCGAAGGGCTCCGGACATTTCGCGCGCATCACCTGGGACGAAGCGCTCGACGAGATCGCATCCAAGTTCAATGAAGCAGAGCGCGACTTCGGCGCGGAATCCGTCTGGCCTTATTACTATGCCGGCACCATGGGCCTGGTGATGCGCGACGGCATCAACCGCCTGTCGCACGAGAAAAAATACTCGCGCTTCTACGGCACCATCTGCTCCACCATCGCCTGGGCCGGCTTTGCCGCCGGCACCGGCAAGGTCGCCGGTGTCGATCCCCGCGAAATGGTGAAGTCGGATTTGATCGTGATCTGGGGCACCAATCCCGTGTCCACCCAGGTCAATGTGATGACCCACGCGACCAAGGCGCGCAAAGAGCGCGGCGCGAAGATCGCGGCCATCGACATCTACGACAACGACACCATGAAGCAGGCGGACATCAAAATCCTGCTGCGTCCTGGCACCGATGGCGCCTTCGCTTGCGGCGTCATGCATGTGCTGTTCCGCGATGGCTTTGCTGATCGTGACTATCTCGAAAAATTCACCGATGCCTCGCCCGAACTGGAAGCGCATCTCGCGACCCGCACGCCGGAATGGGCGTCGACTATCTGCGGCGTCCCGGCCGCCGAGATCGAAGCCTTCGCGCATCTGATCGGCAACACGCCGCGCAGCTTCTTCCGCCTCGGCTACGGCTTTACCCGCAGCCGCAATGGCGCGGCGCAGATGCATGCGGCGCTCTGCATTCCGGCCGTCACCGGCGCCTGGCAGCATGAAGGCGGCGGCGCCTTCTTCAACAACGGTGCAATCTGGAAATTCGACAAGACGCTGATCGAAGGCCTCGATGCCATCGATCCCAAGGTACGCCGCCTCGACCAGTCCAAGGTCGGCCGCATCCTCACTGGCGACGCGGAAGCACTGCAGAACGGACCACCCGTAAAAGCGATGCTGATCCAGAACACCAATCCTGTCACCGTCGCGCCGGAACAGGCGCTGGTGCGGCAGGGGTTTGCCCGCGAAGACCTGTTCGTCGCGGTGCATGAGCAGTTCATGACTGAGACCGCCATGATGGCCGATCTCGTGCTGCCCGCCACCATGTTCATGGAGCACGACGACCTCTATTACGGCGGCGGCCATCAGCACATCTCCGTCGGGGCAAAACTCATCGACGCACCGGAAGAGTGCCGCTCCAATCACGAGGTGCTGCAGGGCCTCGCGTCACGCCTTAACGCCACCCATCGCGGTTTTGCGATGACGTCGCGCGAGATCATCGACGAAACCCTGAAGACCAGCGGCCGCGGCAGCATCGAACAACTGCAAGCCGACATCTGGCGCGACCTGCAGCCGGATTTCCGCGCCTCGCACTATCTCGATGGCTTTGCCCATGCGGACGGCAAATTTCACTTCAAGGCCGACTGGGCGAAAGTGCCCACGGCCAATGCCGGCCTGATGGGCCAATGGGAGACAATGCCGTCCTTTCCCGACCACTGGGCGGTGATCGAGGCGATCGACGAGGCGCATCCGTTCCGGTTGGCGACGAGCCCTTCGCGTAGCTTCCTCAATACGAGCTTTAACGAGACACCGTCATCGCAGGCGCGCGAAGGCGCGCCGTCCGTGATGATTCATCCGGTGGATGCGGCAGAAAACGGCATTGCCGATGGCGATGCCGTGACGCTTGGCAACACGCGCGGCGAAACGACTCTCACGGCGCGCATCTTCGACGGCGTTCGCCGTGGCGTGCTGATCGCGGAATCGATTTTTCCCAACAAGTCTCACATCGGCGGTCGCGGCATCAACATGCTCACCGGCGGCGAAGCCGTCGCCCCCTATGGCGGCGCGGCGTTTCACGACAACAAGGTGTGGATGAGGAAGGCGTGAGCCTCCTGAGACAGCGTAAGCCCCAAACTGTCATCGCCCGGCTTGACCGGGCGATCCAGTAAACACTGACCTCAGCGATGAAGCACGCCAGCCGGTGTCTACTGGATCACCCGCTTCCGCGGGTGATGACAACCGAGGGCGCGCCAAGCCTCACCTTGCATCCTCCAGAATCATGTCCGACGCCTTTTCCGCGATCATGATCACCGGGGCATTGGTATTGCCGGACATCAGATCCGGCATTACCGACGCATCGATCACCCGCAGGCCCTCGATCCCGCGCACGCGCAAGCGCTGATCGACAACGGCACGCGCATCATTCCCCATGCGGCACGTCGATGTCGGATGATAAACCGTGCTGCCGCGCTTGCGGCAGTATTCCAGCCACTGCTCATCCGTCACTGTACCCGGACCAGGCTCGACTTCCTTGGTGACGAACGGCTTCATTGCCGGAGCGTTCAGAATGTTGCGCAGGATCTTGAGCCCTTCGACATTCGCGGTGCGATCCGTTTCCGTTGCGAGATAGTTGATGCGAATAGCCGGCGGCACCGACGGATCCGCGCTCTTGATCTTCAGTGAACCACGGCTTTCCGGCCGCAGCTGACATACCGAGGCAGAATAGCCAGAGAAGGTGTGCAACTTCTCGCCCATCTTGTCGGTCGAGAACGGCAGGAAGTGGATCTGGATATCCGGCGATGCCATGCGCGGATCGGTCTTGAAGAACGCCCCGGTGGTGCCGGCTGCGTAGGTCAGTGGCCCCTTGCGAAGCGCGGCATATTGCAGGCCCATCATCATCTTGCGCATGGGGTTGTTGACGAAGTCGTTCAGCGTGATTTTTTGCGGGCACTCCATCACCATGCGCACCTGCATGTGGTCCTGCAGATCTGCGCCGACGCCGGGCGCATCCAGCAGCACATCGATACCATGCTCTTTCAGGAGATCGGCGGGACCGATGCCGGAGAGTTGCAGCAGCTGCGGCGAATTATACGCCCCGCTCGAGACCAGCACTTCCTTGCGGGCGAAAGCGGTCTTGATCCTGCCGTGCTGCTTGAACTGCACGCCGACCGCGCGCTTACCTTCGAACACCAGCCGCTGTGCCGGCGCTTCGGTTTCGACACGCAGATTGCCATGGCCGTTCTTCAGCGCCGGTCGTAGATAGGCGCGCGCCGTCGAGGCACGACGACCGCCCTTGGTCGTGGTCTGAAACCAGCCGGCACCTTCCTGGCTGGCGCCATTGAAGTCATTGTTCACGGGCAGCCCGGTCTGCGCGGCCGCGGCGATGAAAGCTTCAGACAGCGGATCGGGGCAACGCGAATCCGACACCGGCAGCGGGCCGCCGACACCATGATAATCGTTTGGTCCGCGCGCCTGGTTCTCCGCCTTCTTGAAATAGGGGAGCACATCGTCATAGCCCCAACCGGCATTGCCGAGCTGACGCCAGCGGTCGTAATCCTCATGCTGGCCGCGCACATAGAGCAGGCCGTTGATGGACGAGGAGCCGCCAAGCACCTTTCCGCGCGGCTGGAACACCTTGCGATCGTTGAGGCCGGGCTCGGGCTCGGTCTCATACATCCAGTTGACGGATTTCTCCTTGAACAGGATGCCGTAGCCGAGCGGGATATGAATCCAGATATTGCGGTCCTGCGGGCCGGCTTCGAGCAAGAGCACCGAATATTTGCCGGATGCCGACAGGCGATTGGCAAGCACGCAACCGGCAGAGCCGGCGCCTACGATGACGTAGTCGGCCTCGATGGCATCAGCCGGCGACCGTCGCACCGACGCAGTTGATCCGCTCATGTTTCCCCCGAATGGTTTTCAGCAACTGAAAACGGAAATCAGAGCGATGTAAATGGCATGAGAACAGCGGCATGGCCGGCATGCGCCGTGCCGTGCCGCGCGTCATTCACATTGGAGAGGTTCTTGGCGCGCAACCAATGTGGCAGCGACGGCCGCGCGTTTTTTGTGCGCCGCCGCGTGCATGGCCGTATGCAACGCCGCGGCGAAAAGGCGCTTGCCCTTGCCCAACGGCACGGTAACAGTTTTCCGCAATGACCGGCGCCATGCCGGGACCAACAAGATGGGAAACGCCAGTGACCAGCACGACCAAACTTTCCGGCCCTCTGAAGGGCACGCGCATCGTCGAATTCGCCGGCATCGGGCCTGGCCCCTTCGCCTGCATGCTGCTCGCCGATATGGGCGCTGAAGTCATCACGCTGGTCCGCCCGAAGCAGATGCCGAAAGGCGCCGCCGCGCGCGGCCGAAAAATCGTCGAGGTCGACCTCAAGGATAAGGCCAGCATCGCGCAGGTGCTGTCGCTGCTGGACAGCGCCGATGCGCTGGTCGAAGGCTATCGCCCCGGCGTGATGGAACGGCTGGGTCTCGGGCCCGATGTCGTGCTCGGCCGCAACAGGAAACTCGTTTATGGCCGCATGACCGGCTGGGGCCAGGACGGCCCGCTGGCGCAGGCTGCCGGCCATGACATCAACTACATTTCCATCACCGGCGCCCTCGCCGCCATCGGCGGCGCCGACAAGCCGGTGCCGCCGCTCAACCTGGTCGGCGATTTCGGCGGCGGCTCCATGTATCTCGTGATGGGCATGCTCGCCGCGATGCTGGAAGCGAACAAGTCCGGCCAGGGCCAGGTGGTGGATGCCGCCATGTGCGACGGCGCAGCGTCCTTGATCACCATGTTCTTCGACATGACTGCCGCCGGCCGCTGGAAGGAAGAGCGCGAAGCCAACATGCTGGACGGCGGCGCGCATTTCTACGGCGTCTACGAATGCAGCTGCAGCAATTTCATTTCCATCGGCTCAATCGAGCCGCAATTCTACGCGCAATTGCGCGAATTGGCCGGCCTTGATGAGACCTGCTTCGACGCGCAGATGGATCAGAAACAGTGGGCCGCGCTGAAGGACAGACTGGTCGCCGTGTTCAAGACCAAGAGCCGCGACGAATGGTGCAAGATCATGGAAGGCACCGATGTGTGCTTCGCGCCGGTGCTGACCATGTCGGAAGCGACGAAGCACCCGCATATGGTCGCGCGAGAAGTATTCATCCAACAGGACGGCGCGACACAGCCGGGTCCGGCGCCGCGGTTTTCACGCACGCCCTCAGCGGCGCGCATGCCGGTGAAGGCGGAGCTGGGTGAGGCAGTGAAAGGCTGGGCGAACTAGAAGCGAAGGCGCTCGACTTATCCCTCCCCGGAGCGAAGCGACTGGGGAGGGTGGATCGAAGCGAGCGTCCAGCGAGCTTCGAGACGGGTGGGGTCTATACCCACGGGAGGACGTCACGTGGGGATAGACCCCCCCCGACCGGCCCAAGAGGGCCGGCCACCTATGGCGGACGAATTCGTCCGCCAGACCCCACTGCGCGGCTGCGCCGCTTGGGGGAGGGAAAAGAATTAAACCGGCAGACCGTTCTTCTGCGCCAGCTCCTTCAGCGACACCTGCGGGCGGGCGCCGATATGCTGGATCACTTCCGCCGCAGCCAGCGCGCCGAGCTTGCCGGCATTCTCGTAGCCGGCATTGCGGACGAGACCGAACAGGAAGCCTGCCGCGAACAGGTCGCCGGCGCCCGTCGTATCCACCAGCTTCTCGATCTTGTGCGCCGGCACGGCGATCACGCCGTCGTTCGAGGCGACAACACAGCCCTTCTCGCTGCGGGTGACGATACCGAGGCGGGTATCCTTGCGCAGCTCACCAAGCGCAGCATCGAAATTGTCGGTCTCGTAGAGCGAGGTCAATTCGGACTCATTTGCGAAAATGATGTCCACCGTGCCATTGCGCATGAGGTCGAGGAATTCGCTGCGATAGCGGCCGACGCAGAAGGCGTCCGACAACGTCAGCGCCACCTTGCGGCCGGCATCATGGGCGATCTTCGACGCCTTGATGAAGGCTTCCTTCGCGCTGGCCGGATCCCACAGATAGCCTTCGAGATAGACATATTGCGAAGCCGCGATCGCAGCTGGATCGATATCTTCCGGCGTCAAATCCTGAGCAGCGCCGAGATAGGTGTTCATGGTGCGCTCGCCGTCCGGCGTCACCAGGATGTAAGAGCAGCCAGTGGCCGGACCGCCCGCGGCGGGCTTGGTCTCGTAGCTCACGCCGGCCGAGCGAATGTCATGCGTATAGAGCTTGCCGATCTGGTCGTCCTTGACCTTGCCGACATAAGCGACGCTGGCGCCGAGGCTGGCGAGGCCGACGATGGTGTTGGCCGCCGAACCACCGGACATTTCCGTGGCCGGGCCCATTGCGTCATAGATCGCCTTGGCGCGGGCTTCGTCGATCAGCGCCATACCGCCCTTGGTCATCTGATGGGTGGCCAAGAAATTATCGTCGGTCTGCACCAGCACGTCGAAGATCGCGTTGCCGATCGCAAGCACGTCGTATTTCGCTGAAGTCATTAAGATTATCCCGTTGCGGCGATTGCGGGGGCGGGGCGAATGGTCTTCTACTCACCCAGCTTGTGGCCTGATGGCTGCGACTATCACACCCCGCCCGGCGCCAGCAAGGATGCCTCCCCCGTGACGGTTCCATGATCCGCTCCCTTTTGATGGTTTCCACGGGCACGCTGGCCTCGCGCCTGCTCGGCTTTGCGCGCGATGCGATGGTGGCCGCTTTGCTCGGCGCGGGGGCTGTGGCGGATGCGTTTCTGGTGGCGTTTCAACTGATCAATGTGGTGCGCCGGCTGCTGACGGAAGGCGCGTTGAATGCAGCGTTGATTCCGGCGTGGTCGCGTATCCATGCAACGGAAGGGCCTGACGCTGCTGCCGCTTTTGCGGGGCGCGTGCTGGGTACGATTGGTGTCGCCGTGCTTGTGGCGGCGCTGTTGATTGGCCTTGCGATGCCGACGGTGATTGCGCTGGTTGCGCCTGGCTTTATCGGCGCGCCGACGCTGCAGATTGCCGTCGATAATGCACGGCTGATGCTGCCTTATCTCGCGTTTGCCGGACCTGTCACCGTGATGATGGGGCTGTACAATGCGCAGGGGCGCTTTGCGCTGACGGCGTTTTCACCATTGCTGTTTAATGGCGCGCTGATCGTTGTGATGACGCTATTGCTGGTGTTTCCGCAAGCCGCCACCACTGCTGCTATGGTGATGGCAGCAACGGTTGGAATCGCCGGTTTGCTGCAGTTGTCGATGCTTTTGGTGCGGCAACACAGCGGCAGACTTGCGGCACCCTTGCGGCTGTCGCTCGATGGCCAGATGCGTGGCTTTTTGCGCAAGGCGCTGCCCGGAATGGTCGCCAGTTCCGGTCCGCAGCTCCTGATCGTCGGCGCCGCCATCATCGCATCGTCGATGCCATCGGCGGTCTCCTGGCTCTACTTTGCCAATCGCCTGATCGAGCTGCCGCTCGGCATCGTCGGCACCGCGATGGGCACGGTACTGATCCCCGAACTGACACGCGCGGCGCGCGACAATGATCATGCGCTGATGACCCACGCGCAGTCGCGCGGGATCGAGCTGGCGATCGGGCTCACATTGCCGGCGACATTGGGCTTGATCGTGCTGAGCACGCCGATCGTGCGGCTGTTGTTCGAGCATGGCGCCTTCACGGCAAGCGATACGGCCGCTACCGCGCAGGCGATGATCTTCCTCGCACTTGCTTTGCCGGCGCATGTGCTGATCAAGGCGCTGTCGCCGGCATTTTTTGCGCGGGACAATACGCATACGCCGTTGATGGCGACGCTGATCGGCTTCGTCATCGCGATTGTGGCGGCATATGTCCTGGGCGCATCTTTCGGCGCGAGCGGCATCGCGGCGGCGATCGCGCTGGCGGCGTGGAGCAGTGCGACCGTGCTGATGATCCAGGGCGGCCGATCATTCGGCTGGGCGATCGATGCGGATGCGACGCGACGGTTGCCGATGATCGTGGTGTCGGCGGTGATGATGGGCGGGCTGCTATGGGTGCTCACGCGATACACACCGAATGGCGATCACAAGCTGGCACAGGCCATCCTGCTCTTCCTGCAAATCGCCTGCGGCCTCGCCATCTATGCCGCGCCGCTGATGCTCACCGGCGCCCTGCGCTGGCGGGATATCCGCAACTCCCTCAAAAAGTCCACCGCCTGAGATCACGACATTGGTCATGGACGCCGCGCGGCCGCTATGGCAATGGGACGCCGCGGCCCGCATTCCACCACGGGCGTATAAGGAACTAGGCTATGTCATCTGCTCCACAGGCACCCGCTTTCACCCAGCGCGTCTTTTCGGGCGTCCAGCCCACCGGCAATCTGCATCTCGGCAATTATCTCGGCGCCATCGTCAACTTCGTCAAATTGCAGGAGCAGTATAGCTGCCTGTATTGCGTCGTGGACATGCACGCCATCACCGTCGCGCCATCCGTCTGGGGCGGCCCCGACGAGCTGCGCCGCTGCACCCGTGAAGTGACCGCCGCCTTCATCGCCTCGGGCATCGATCCGAAGAAGCAGATCATCTTCAACCAGAGCCAGGTCGCCGGCCATGCCGAGCTCGCCTGGATCTTCAATTGCGTCGCCCGCCTCGGCTGGCTGAACCGCATGACCCAGTTCAAGGAAAAGGCCGGCAAGGACCGCGAAAACGCGTCCGTCGGTCTCTACGACTATCCCGTGCTGATGGCCGCCGACATTTTGCTGTATCGCGCCACCCATGTGCCGGTGGGCGAGGACCAGAAGCAGCATCTCGAACTCGCGCGCGACATCGCACAGAAGTTCAACAACGACTTCTCCGAGTCGATCGCGAAGCAGGGTCATGTCGGTCCGTATTTCCCGCAGCCCGAGCCGGTGATCACCGGCCCGGCCACGCGCGTGATGAGCCTGCGCGACGGCACCAAGAAGATGTCGAAATCCGATCCGTCGGATTATTCGCGCATCAACCTCACCGACGACGCCGATGCGATCGCGCAAAAGATTCGCAAAGCCAAGACCGATCCGGAGCCGTTGCCGTCGGAAGAAAAAGGCCTCGAGCCGCGGCCGGAAGCCGACAATCTCGTCGGCATCTATGCGGCGCTGTCGGGGCGCGCCAAGGCCGATATTCTCAGCGAATTCGGCGGTGCGCAATTCTCCGGCTTCAAGGCGAATCTCGTCGATCTCGCCGTCGAAAAACTGTCGCCGGTTGCGAATGAGATGAAGAAGCTGTCGGCGGACCACGCTTATGTGGATGCGGTACTTGCAGATGGCAGCGACCGCGCGCGCGCAATTGCCGATCAGACCATGACGTCCGTCAAAGACATCATGGGATTTGTACGCAAACGGTAATCGCGACCAGATCCAACTCTCGTCCATGTCTTCGCCACAATCGGCGCGATGCAGGCTCACGCTTGCATCGCGCTTGTCGAACGCGCCTGCGCCGTGGCAGCATGGCTGAACAGAGCCAAGCATCGGGACATGCATGAGCACTCAGCGTCGTAGTTATGAAAGCGGCCATAAGCCGAAATGCCTCGTGGTCGTCGATGACAGCGAGGAATGGGATCGCGCGGTGTATTACGCCGCGCGCTGGGCCGTGCGTGTCGGCGGCGGCGTGGTGATGCTGCGCGTGATCGAAACCGAGGATCGCAACCAGCAATGGCTCGGCGTCGCCGAAGTGATGCGCGCCGAAGCCGAGGAAGGCGCCAATGCCGCGCTGGACCGCGCGTCGGGCCGCGCCAATGGCCTGGCCGCGATCACACCGGAGCGCGTGATCCGCGAGGGCGAGCCGACCGAGCAGATCCTCGATGTGATCGACAAGGATGTCGATATCTCGATGCTGGTGCTGGCGGCCTCCGCCGGCGCCGAGGGGCCGGGACCGATCGTCACCATGATCTCGAAGATGGTGGGGACCTTCCCGGTGCCGGTAGTGGTGGTGCCGGGAAGTTTGACGGATCTGGATATCGACGGGTTGTCGTAAACACCTGCTCAGCCTGTCGTCGCCCGGCTTGACCGGGCGATCCAGTAAACTCGGGACCAGCAGTGTGTACAGGGTCACCCGGTCAAGCCGGGTGACGACAAGCTGCGAAACCTTGATTCGTGCCTTTTCCGTCGCCATCTGCTACGGACACCCCCACGCGCCGGCCTTGAACCGGCGACGCAGGAGCAACCGATGTTCATCCAGACCGAAGCCACACCCAATCCCGCCACGCTGAAATTCATCCCGGGCCGGGATGTGCTGACCAGCGGCACCATGGAATTTACCTCTGCCGAAGCCGCCGCGCGTTCGCCGCTGGCGGAAAAGCTGTTCGCCGTGAAGGGCGTCACCGGCGTATTCTATGGCGCCGACTTCGTCACCGTCACCAAGGACGACAGCGACTGGCAGCACCTCAAGCCGGCCATCCTCGGCGCCATCATGGAACACTACATGTCCGGCGCGCCGCTGCTCGCCGATGGCAGCGCCCCCGAAGGCGACATCTCGGATGAAGACGAATTCTTCGACGAGAACGATGCCGAGACCGTGGACACGATCAAGGACCTGATCGAGACCCGCGTCCGCCCGGCCGTGGCCAATGACGGCGGCGACATCACGTTCCGCGGCTTCAAGGACGGCATCGTCTATCTCGCCATGAAGGGCGCCTGCTCGGGCTGCCCGTCATCCACGGCGACGCTGCAGCACGGCATCCAGAACCTGCTGAAGCATTTTGTGCCGGAAGTGCAGGAAGTGCGGCCGATGTGATCGGCCGCGTGTAGGGTGGGCAAAGCGTAGCGTGCCCACCGTCACCAGCCGTGCACTTGAAGGTGGGCACGGCGCAAGAGCGCCTTTGCCCACCCTACAGATTACATCCCGATGCTGGCCGCTTCTTCCGCCGCGCGCTGCATGCTGGACGACATCTCATTCGTCACCACGCTTTGCTGCTCCACGGCGGCGGCCGTGGCGGTGACATATTCGCTGACGTTCTGAATCTCGCTCTTGATCGCGTTCAGCGCATCCACCACATCGCCGGAAATGCCGTTGAGACTGCTGATCTCGCTGGAGATCTTGTCGGTCGCCTGCTTGGCCTGTGTCGCGAGGTTCTTCACTTCCGACGCGACCACCGCAAAGCCGCGCCCGGCCTCGCCCGCGCGCGCGGATTCGATCGTGGCATTCAGCGCCAGCAGATTGATCTGCCCGGTGATATTGCCGATCAATTCGACGATGCCCGTCATCGCCTGCGCCGCCGCGGAAAGCCGCTGCGCCTGACCATCCGCGATATCAACCTTGCCGACGGCCGACATGGCCGTGTCCCGCGACTTCATCATCGCCTCGGTGATTTCGCGCACCGATGCGTTGAGCTCCTCGGCGCCGGCGGCCACCGATTCCATCATGCCGCGCACGCGCTCACTCTTCATCCGCGCGATCACCTGCGCCGTGACGTCCGACGCATATTTCACGACCTTGTAGGGCGCACCATTGAGATCGAGGATCGGATTATAGGACGCCTGAATCCAGACCTGCTTGCCGTTCTTGCCGATGCGCTGGTATTCGGCGGTCTGATAGTCGCCGCGGCGCAGGCTGGACCAGAACGCTTCATAGACTTCGGTCCCGCGCTCGCCGTCCGGCACGAACATGCTGTGATGCCGGCCCTGGATCTCCGACAAAGCGTAACCCATCACCGACAGGAAATTTTCATTGGCGTTGAGCACGATGCCATCGAGGTTGAATTCGATCACCGCCTGCGATTTTCCGATCGCTTCGATCTGACCCGAAAAATTCGCCGTGCGCAGCTTCTGCTCGGTGACGTCGGATGCGAATTTGATGATCTTGATGGGCTTGCCCGTCTCGTCGAGGATCGGATTATAGGTGGCCAGTATCCAGACCTCCTTGCCGCCTTTGCCGAGCCGTTTGTATTCGGCGGCCTGATATTCACCGCGGTTGAGGCTCGCCCAGAATTCGCGATAGGCGGCGCTGTCGCGGTCCGCCGGCATCACGAACATGCTGTGATGCTTGCCGCAGATCTCGTTCAGCGAATAGCCCATCGCATCGAGGAAGATCTGATTGGCCGACAGGATCGTGCCGTCCAGGTTGAATTCTATCATCGCCTGGGAGCGCTCGATCGCCGCGACCTTGCCGCTGTCTTCCAGACCACGGAGTTTCTGCGCGGTGATGTCGCTGCAGAATTTGACGATGCGCACCGGCTTGCCGGCCTCGTCCAGAATCGGATTGTAGGAGCCGTGAATCCACACTTCGCGGCCGCCTTTGCCGAGCCGCTTGAATTCACCCGTCTGATGGACGCCGCGGCCGAGCACGGCCCAGAAATCGCGATAGGCGGCGCTGTCGCGCGCCGCAGGCACCACGAACAGGCTGTGATGCTTGCCTTGAATTTCGGCCAGCGTGTAACCCATGGTCGTCAGGAAATTCTCGTTCGCGGTGATGATCGTGCCATCCGGTGCGAATTCGATCAGTGCCTGCGATTTGTTGATCGCCGTTGCCTGGGCAAGCGCGTTACGCGCAGCCATAGTTGTCAACCACTGCAACATCGAATGACTTTCTGTTTATGACTTCCCGGGAAATCGCGTCGTGAAATGCAAAATCAGATCGGCTGACGCAGGTGAGTCGGACACGTCTGCGACAGCCGGTATATAAGTCTCACCGATCTCCGAAAATTTGATTAAGTGAGAGATTAGATTGCGCCTCATCGCGGCGGGCGCGCATGCACGACTCGCGATGAAATCGCGAATAACCCCGTCGTTCGGGCACTTCTTGATACCTTGCCGATAAAGATAAATATTATAGTTGAGCGAATTCGGTATTCGGGATTGCTCGCTTCAGGCGAATGCGGCATGGCGCTGCTCGCATTGGAATACTATAAATCCATCATCCGACGCGTCCTGTTCGCCTGACGAAACGACTGACCGATATGCTGCTTCTCGCCATCGACACCGCCCTTGACGCCTGCGCCGCCGGAATTCTCGATACCGGCACCGGGCAGCTCGTCGCGCATGAATCACAGCCGATGAAGCGCGGCCATGCGGAGGCGC
Organism: Pseudomonadota bacterium; assembly: GCA_023451825.1. GTDB lineage: Bacteria > Pseudomonadota > Alphaproteobacteria > Rhizobiales > Xanthobacteraceae > Tardiphaga. The sequence goes on along the minus strand of JAEXYA010000023.1, from coordinate 21,305 downwards.
TGATGCCGCTGCTGGCGCGGGTGATGAAGCAATCGGGCATTCCCTTCGCCGAGCTCGACCGGATCGTCGTGACCACCGGGCCGGGCAGCTTCACCGGCCTGCGGGTGGGGCTTTCCGCCGGCCGCGGCATCGGGCTGGCCGCCGGCAAGCCGGTGGTCGGCGTCACCACGCTGGCGGCCTATGCGGCGCCGGTGGTGACCCGCAACGGCGACGCCCCGGTCATCGCCGCCATCGATGCGCGGCACGACCATGTGTATTTCCAGGCGGTGAGCGGCAATGGAACGGCGCTGCAGCGGCCGTGCGTCATCCCGATCGACGAGGCCATCGAAGCCGCCCGCTTCGGAGCGCCGCATCTGGTGGGCAACGCGGCAAACCTGCTGGCATCGCGCTGGCCGGCCGACGCAGCGCAGCCGGTCGCCATCGACGAACAGCCGGCGCCTGAAATCTCCTGGGTGGGATGGCTTGGCGCCGCCGTCGATCCGCACACCGCGCTGGCGCGGCCGTTCTATCTGCGCGCGCCCGATGCCAAGCCGCAATCGAGCCTGATGGGCAGCCTCGACCAGACGCAGCCGGCCCCATGACACTGCCCGCCTGGTTCCCGTTGTTTCGTCGCGCGCCGGCCGTGGTCGAAGCCGCAACCCCGAAGGATGCAGCCCCATTGGCGCGACTGCACGCCGCATCGTTTCATCGCGGCTGGGGCGACGGCGAATTCGACCAGATGCTGCGCGAGCCGAACACGCTGATCCATCGGCTGCGGCGGGGCCGCGATATCATCGGCTTTGCCGCATCGCGGCTCGCGGCGGATGAAGCCGAAATCCTGTCCATCGCCGTCTCTCCGGCGCAGCGCGGCCGCGGGCTGTCGCGCGATTTATTCCTCACCCATCTCGGCCATCTCGCCGGCCGCGGCGTGCGCACCGTGTTCCTCGAAGTGGAGGAAAACAACATGCCGGCGCGGCGGCTCTATGATCGCACCGGCTTCGCGGTGGTCGGCAAGCGGGACCGCTATTACAAGGACGCCGACGGCGCCGAATTGAACGCCCTGATCATGCGGCGCGACTTGTCCTGACGCCGCGCGGATGGCAAAAGAAGCCACGGCGAGAATGGATCTATGACTGCGTTGAAATCGACATCTTCCAAAGTAAGCGGGATTGAAGCGCGCTGCGCTGCAACGGGCATGCGCATGACCGAACAGCGCCGCGTGATCGCGCGCGTGCTGGCGGAGGCGGACGACCATCCCGATGTGGAAGAGCTCTATCGCCGCTGCGTCGCCATCGATGACAAGATCTCGATCTCCACCGTGTATCGCACGGTCAAGCTGTTCGAGGATGCGGGCATCATCGAGCGTCACGATTTTCGCGAGGGCCGTGCGCGCTACGAGACCATGCGCGATACGCATCACGATCACCTGATCAATTTGCGTGACGGGACCGTCATCGAATTCACTTCTGAAGCGATCGAGAAATTGCAGGCTGAAGTAGCCGCGAAGCTCGGCTACAAGCTCGTCGATCACCGGCTCGAACTGTATTGCGTGCCGCTCGACGAGGACAAGAAGGGCTGACTTTGTCCCCTCCCGTCATTGCGAGCCCCGACGAATTGCGAAGCAATTCGTTTGGGCGAAGCAATCCAGAAGGCAACAAGGGAAGACTGGATTGCTTCGTCGCAAGGGCTCCTCGCAAGGACGACTGAGATAATTTCATGAACTTCGATCTCGTCATTTTCGACTGCGACGGCGTGCTCGTCGACAGCGAGGCATTGGCCTGCGTGGTGCATGCCGATGTGCTGACGGCCTATGGCTATCCGATCACCTCCGCACAGGTGCATGAGCGCTTTCTCGGCCGCTCGGCGCGCGAGGCGCGAGCGGAAGTCGAGGCCGAGATGGGCCGCGTGCTGCCGGACGATTATACGGACTCGCTGCGATCGACGATCGACCGGGTGTTCGGCGAGAGCCTGCAGCCGGTGGCCGGCATTGGCGACGTGCTGGCCGGGCTGACGCTGAAAACATGCGTGGCATCTTCGGGGACGCCGACACGGATTCGCTCGAGCCTCACCACCACAAAGCTGATCCATCATTTCGGCGAGCACCTCTATTCGGCGCTGCAGGTAGAGCGCGGCAAGCCGGCGCCGGACCTGTTTTTGTTCGCGGCCGCCCAGATGGGCGTCGATCCCGCCCGCTGCGTGGTGATCGAGGACAGCATCCACGGGGTTACGGGGGCCGTGGCGGCGGGCATGACGGTGTTCGGCTTCCATGGCGGCGCCCATTGCAGCCCGGCCACCGCAGGGGCCCTGAGCGCCACCGGAGCCCATCTGGTGTTCGACGACATGCGGCAGCTGCCGGCGCTGATCGCTGCCGGCGTACCCGGCGCGCGGGCCTTCGATCCGGCCTAACCTGTTGTAACGATTATATTTTGCCGCTGGCGCTGGATTTTCCGGGCGCAAGCCTATAATTGAGCCCTGCGCGCTGGACGCGCTATCTCCAAGATTTCAGGTTCCATGACCACCGCGCCGCGCAAGCTGCACATCAAATCCTTCGGCTGCCAGATGAACGTCTACGATGCCCAGCGCATGGTGGACACGCTGGCGCCCGAGGGATTCATCGAGACGCAGAACCCCGACGACGCGGATCTGGTGATCCTCAACACCTGCCACATCCGCGAAAAGGCCTCGGAAAAGGTCTATTCCGAGCTCGGCAAGCTGCGCCTCGCCAAGGCCGAGGCGGCCCAGCACGGCAAGCAGATGAATGTCGTGGTGGCCGGCTGCGTCGCCCAGGCCGAGGGCGACGAGATCATCCGCCGTGCGCCGGTGGTCGATGTCGTGGTCGGCCCGCAGAGCTATCACAACCTGCCGCAGCTGCTCGCCAAGGCCAAGGCTGGCCAGCGCGCGCTGGATACGGATTTCCCGGTGGAGGACAAGTTCGGCTTCCTGCCGGCGCCGAAGCCGGCTGCGATCCGCGCCCGCGGCGTGTCCGCTTTCGTCACGGTGCAGGAAGGCTGCGACAAGTTTTGCACTTTTTGCGTGGTGCCTTACACCCGCGGCGCTGAAGTCTCGCGCCCGGTGGCGCAGATCGTCGAGGATACCAAGCGGCTGGCAGACAATGGCGTGCGCGAGATCACGCTGATCGGCCAGAACGTCAACGGCTATCACGGTGAAGGGCCGGATGGCAGGCCGTGGGCGCTGGGCACCCTGATCTTCCGCCTCGCCGAGATCCCCGGCATCGCGCGCATCCGCTATTCCACCAGCCATCCCCGCGATGTCGAGGATACGCTGATCGCCGCGCATCGCGATCTGCCGGCGCTGATGCCCTTCGTGCATCTGCCCGTGCAGTCCGGCTCGGACCGGATTCTGGCGGCCATGAACAGAAAACATACGGCGGCCGACTATCGCCGGGTCATCGACCGTTTCCGCACCGTACGCCAAGACATTGCTTTTACGTCGGATTTCATCGTCGGCTTCCCTGGCGAAACGGAAGGCGACTTTGCCGACACACTCGCACTCGTCACACAAATCGGTTACGCTGGCGCGTATTCGTTCAAGTATTCGCCGCGTCCGGGCACGCCGGCTGCGGAGTTGCAGGAGACGGTGTCACAGGCCGACATGGACGAGCGATTGGCGCGGTTACAGGGTTTGATCGACAGCCAGCAGGCCGCTTTCAACAAGGCAGCCGTCGGCAAGACCGTCGATGTGCTGTTCGAGCGCGCCGCCCGCAATCCCGGCCAGATCGTCGGCCGCACGGCTTACCTGCAGCCAGCCCATGTGATGGCGTCCGAAGACATCATCGGACAGATTTTGCCGGTCGAGATCGAAAGCCTCGAGCGCTACAGCTTGATCGGCAAGCTCGCGTCAGCTTCGCATCCTAATCTTTCATCACCTGAGTTATCGCAGCCTGTTCTCACCGCCACGGGAGCCTGAATTCTTGGCAAAGAGTGCATCGGATTCGTCTACGCTCGCTGCTCGCAAAATGGACTTCACCGCGTCAGCCGAGACGCAAGTCGTCATCGATTTCGACGATAACCGCGCGGCCTCCGCATTGGTCGGCCCTTACGGCCAGAACCTCGCGCTGGTGGAACGACGACTGAATGTCGTCGTCGACAGCCGCGGCAATCACATCACCCTCACCGGCACCCGCGACGCCTGCGATGCCGCCCGCCGCGTGCTCGAAATGCTCTATACGCAGGCAGCCCAAGGCATCGAACTGGCGCAAGGCGATGTGGAAGGCGCGATCCGCGCCACGCTGGCGCAGGGCTCGCTGTTTCCGTTCGATCCCAAAAATCCGTCGAAGCCGATCTCGAACTTCGAGGCCGTCAATCTGCGCAAGCGCCCGGTGCGCGCGCGCACGGCGGCGCAGGACTCCTACATCCGCGCGCTGAAGAGCCACGAACTCGTGTTCGGCATCGGCCCGGCCGGCACCGGCAAGACCTGGCTCGCGGTGGCGCATGCCTGCATGCTGTTCGAGCGCAAGGAAGTGGATCGCATCATCCTGTCGCGTCCGGCCGTCGAAGCGGGCGAGCGCCTCGGCTTCCTGCCCGGCGATCTCAAGGAGAAGGTCGATCCGTATCTTCGCCCGATCTATGACGCGCTGTATGACCTGATGGATGCGCGCATCGTCGAGCGCGCATTGCAGGCCAACGAAATCGAAATCGCACCGCTCGCTTTCATGCGCGGCCGCACGTTGACCAATGCGGCGATCATTCTCGACGAAGCGCAGAACACGACATCGATGCAGATGAAGATGTTTCTGACGCGTCTCGGCGAGAACAGCCGCATGATCATCACGGGCGACCCCTCGCAGGTCGATTTGCCCAACGGCCAGGTCTCCGGCCTCTCCGAAGCCGTAAAGCTGCTGGACGGCGTGCCGGGCATCGCGCAGGTGCATTTCAAGGGTGAAGACGTGGTGCGCCATGAACTGGTGGGCCGCATCGTCGCCGCTTATGAGAAAGCGGCGCCCAAAGCGCCTGCCACACCAACAGCCAACAAAAGCTGATACAAACAACAGGAACGAACGACGGATCCGCGATAGGGTCCGTCGATGAGAAAAACTATTACCCCATGACGACCCATATCCCACCCGCGACCGAGGTTCTCGTTGTCGCCGACTGCTGGTCCGCCGAGCCTGAAGCCGACGCGATCATTCATCGCGCCATCGAGGCTGCATCCGGCATGGTCGAGGACGACACTGCCGATGCCGAACTCGCGATCATGCTGACTGATGACACCGGCATCCGCACGCTGAACAACAATTGGCGCGGCATGGACAAGGCCACCAATGTGCTGTCCTTCCCCGCCTTGCAGCCGCCGGAAGGCGCCGAGGTGCCCGACGACATGCCGATGATGCTCGGCGACATCGCGATCGCTTACGAGACCACCCGCCGCGAGGCGGACGACGAAGAAAAGACCTTTGCAAACCATCTCAGCCATCTCGCCATCCACGGCTTCCTGCATCTGGTCGGCTACGACCACGAGAACAGCGCCGACGCCGAAGAGATGGAGCAGAAGGAACGCGAGATCCTGGCGACGCTCGGCATTCCCGACCCCTATGCCAATCAAGGCGAGGTGATCTGACATGCCGGAGGGCGATAGTAACAACACGACGACCAACCTTCCCGCCGTCGTCCATGAGGGCGAGGTCATCCGCCCTGCCGCAGAGACGTGGCTGACGCGGGCGATCCGCTCGCTGTTCGGATGGAAGACCGGATCGGTGCGCGCCGATCTGCAGGTGGTGCTCGACGCGTCGGAGCCGGAAGAGACCGGCTTCTCCACCGTCGAGCGCACCATGCTGCGCAACATTCTCGGCCTCAACGAGCGCCGCATCGCGGATGTGATGGTGCATCGTTCCGACATCGTCGCCGTGAAGCAGGATATCTCGCTCGGCGAATTGATGAGCCTGTTCGAGAGCGCCGGCCATTCGCGCCTCGTCGTCTATAACGAAACGCTCGATGATCCCGTCGGCATCGTCCATATCCGCGACATGCTCGGCTATATGACGATCAGGGCGCGCAAGGAGCCGAAGCCGGCTGCAGCAACTGCAACGACGACGACATCCAAGCGCAAGAAGACGCTGCCCGCAGGGCTCGATTTGCGCGCAGTCGATCTCGCGCAGACGGTCATCGAGACCGGCATCATCCGCAAGCTGCTCTATGTGCCGCCATCCATGCGCGCCATCGATCTGCTGGCGCAGATGCAGGCCGCGCGCCTGCATCTCGCCCTCGTGGTCGATGAATATGGCGGCACCGATGGCCTCGTCTCCATCGAGGACATCGTCGAGCAGATCGTCGGCGAGATCGATGACGAGCATGACAGCGAAGAGCCGCCCTCGATCGTGAAGCAAGGCGACTATTTTATCGCCGATGCCCGCACCAGCCTCGAGGAAGCGCGCAAGCTCATCGGCCAGGATTTCGAGACCGGCGAAGACGGCGAGGATGTCGAAACACTCGGCGGCTACATCGTCACCCATGTCGGTCGCTTGCCCGTGCGCGGCGAAGTGATCGCCGGGCCCGGCGAATTCGAGATCGAAGTGCTCGATGCCGATCCGCGCCGCGTCAAGCGGCTGCGCATCGGCCCGCGCAAGGAGCGCCCTGCGCCGCGCGTCCGTGAACCGCGCAAGCGTGGCGCACCGAACGACACCGCCAATTCGCAATCGACCGACACTGCGAATCCGCCGCCCTCCGGAGACAGTGCGGGAACGCCGTGATCCCCAAACAACTGCGCAATGTCGCACTCAGCATCATTCTTGCCTGGGGCTGGCGGCGCGCCGCCATCGCCTTCTTTGCCGGCGCATTTTCATCGCTGGCGATGGCGCCGTTCAATGCGTGGCCGATCCTCTTCATCACATTCCCCGTCGTCGTCTGGCTGATCGACGGCGCCGCAGCCGGCAAGATGCGCGGCATTCCCGCCGCGGCCATGGCCGGCTGGTGGTTCGGCTTCGGATACTTCGTGCCGGGCCTGTACTGGATCGGCTATGCCTTCCTCGTCGATGCCGAGACCTTCGCCTGGCTGCTGCCGGCGGCGATCTGCGGCTTGCCCGCCTATCTCGCGCTCTACACGGCGCTCGGCTTCGCACTGGCGCGGCTGCTGTGGACCAAGGATGCATCGCGCGTGCTGGCGCTGGCAGCCAGCCTCACCATCGGCGAATGGCTGCGTGGGCACATGCTCACCGGCTTTCCCTGGAATGCCTTCGGTTATGCGCTGACCGAGCCGCTGGCACTGGCGCAGACCATGTCGCTGATCGGCCTGTGGGGCATGACGTTCCTTGCAGTCGCAATCTTTGCATCGCCGGGCGTCCTGATCGACAGCCGCTCGCGCACGCAGCGGCCATGGCTTGCGCCGGTGCTCGCAGCATCATTGCTGATCGTGATGGGCATCTATGGCACCATCCGCCTCGGCTCTACGCCGACGCAATTCGTTGCCGATGTGAAGCTGCGCATCATGCAGCCCGCGATCTCACAGGACAAACGCTTCAACTATTCCGCCAAGGCGGATGTGATGAGCAAATATCTTGCGCTGTCCGATCGCTCCACCGGCCCCGAGAATAGCGGCGTCGGCTCCGCCAATGTGCTGATCTGGCCGGAATCCGCCTTCCCGTTCTTCCTGTCGCGCGAAGCCGATGCGATGGCACAGATCGCAGACCTGCTGCCGAAAGGCACCGTGCTGATCACCGGCGCCGTGCGGCCGCCGGACCAGCCGCCGGGTACGCGCGTCACGCGTGCCTATAATTCGATCTTCGTCATCGATCACGACGGCACCTTCCTGTCGGTTTATGACAAGCTGCATCTGGTGCCGTTCGGCGAATATCTGCCGTGGCAGGGCCTGCTGGAAAAGATCGGTCTGCAACAACTCACCAAGGTGCATGGCGGCTTCATTCCGGGCACGCGGCGCAAGCCGATGGATGTGCCCGGTGCACCGCCGATGCTGCCGCTGATCTGCTACGAGGCTGTCTTCCCCGACGATATCGTCATCCAGAACGATCGTCCGGGCTGGATCGTGAATCTCACCAATGATGGCTGGTTCGGCATTTCCACCGGGCCGTATCAGCATCTGCAGCAGAGCCGGATTCGCGCAATCGAAGAGGGTCTTCCATTGGTTCGCGCGGCGAACACCGGCATCTCCGTGGTCGTCGATCCTGTCGGCCGCATCGTAGCGCAGCTCGGCCTGGGGATCGAAGGTGTGCTGGATTCCCGCCTGCCTGCGGCTATTCCGCCCACTTTTTACGCGAAGGCCGGCGATCTTCCCGCAGCGATTGGTATCGCCCTGGCGATCATTCTTGTCGCGCGCCGCCGCACCAGGTCGCGCGGCTGATTTAGTATCGTAATCATTTTAGATAGTTACGCGCGACCGTGCCGCGATTGATATTTCGCACGATGCCTAGTCCAGAAGGCTTTATTAGCTAGCTTTATTAGTGCTGCTTATCGATTTTTGAGAAATAAACTAACTTTGGGCGCATTTTTTCTACTTAGGAAGATTTACGTCGCTGCTATATAGTCTATTAGGATACCGTCGGCTCGCCACTGATGCCGATCTGCGACGGGCGCCCTTCTCTGCTCCGTCTCCCCTATTCTTTGTGATCAGGAGTGTTTGAGATGTCGACGAAAGCGCCCAATCCTGTTGACAAATATGTCGGCAGCCGTGTGCGCATGCGCCGCATTATGCTGGGCATGAGTCAGGAAAAATTGGGCGAAGCGCTCGGTCTGACATTCCAGCAAGTCCAGAAATACGAGAAGGGCACCAACCGCGTCGGCGCCAGCCGCCTGCAGCAGATTTCGGAAATTTTGCAGGTGCCGGTTTCCTTTTTGTTCGAAGGCGGCCCTGGCGCTCTCGAAACCGCCAACGGTTTTGGTGAGGCGGCCTCGCCGACTTATGTGTCGGACTTCCTCGCCACATCCGAAGGCCTCGCTTTGACCCGCGCCTTCACCCGCATCTCCGATAGCAAGCTCCGCCGCAGCATCGTCGACCTCGTCGAACAGATTGCCGCTCGCGAAGTGACGGAAACGAATTAAGCGCGCTGTTCTGTAGGGTGGGCAAAGGCGCGCAGCGCCGTGCCCACCTTCATCAGCCGTGCACTTGAAGGTGGGCACGCTTACGCTTTGCCCACCCTACATCTCCCCTTGTCATGGCCGGTATTCGCTATCGCCCCGATGGCGCCGCGCGCATTTCGGCGCTATCACCCCCGCCATGACGACTGACGACGAATCCAAACGCTATACCGGCTCCTTTTTCGGACGCCGCAAAGGCCACAAGCTGCGCGACCATCAAGCTGACCTGATGGCCACGCTGCTGCCCGCGCTCACCGTAGACATCACGCAGCCAGCGCCCGCCGATTTGCGCGCACTGTTCGGCAATGAGGTCGAAGGCGTTCGCCTCGAGATCGGCTTCGGCGGCGGCGAGCATCTGGTGGCCGAGGCGCTGGCGCATCCGCATCTCGGCTTCATCGGCTGCGAGCCCTATATCAACGGCATGGCAAAAATCCTGGTGCAGATCGAGGCACAGGAGATCCGCAATATCCGCCTTGTCGCCGGCGATGCCGCGGAATTGCTGAACTGGGCGCCGGCGCAATCACTGAAGCGCATCGACCTGATCCATCCCGATCCCTGGCCGAAGAAGCGCCACTGGAAGCGCCGCTTCGTGCAGGACAAGACGCTCAATGAGATGACCCGCGTGCTGGTGCCGCGGGGCGAGTTTCGGTTCGTCTGCGATATCGAAAGCTATGTGTCGTGGACGCTGTGGCACGTCACGCGATCGCCGGCCTTTGTATGGCTGGCTGAGCGCGCCGATGACTGGCGCCTGCCATGGCCGAACTACACGATGACCCGCTATGGCCGCAAAGCCACGTGCGAAGGGCGCAAGGCGAGTTATCTGATGTTTCGGTTGAAGTAATTTGTAGGGTGGGCAAAGCGAAGCGTGCCCACCTTCACGCGCAAGGCACTTGATGGTGGGCACGGCGCAAGAGCGCCTTTGCCCACCCTACATGCCACTCCATCCGGGCTACAAATCACAGCATATTCGGCAACACACGATCCGGCGGCTTGTGCGCATCGAGGAAGGTGCGGATGTTGATGATCACCTTCTCGCCCATCTCGACACGGCCTTCCACCGTGGCCGAGCCCATATGCGGCAGCAGCAGCACCTTGCCGGCCTTGGCGAGGCGCACCAGTTTCGGATTCACCGCAGGCTCATGCTCGAACACGTCGAGCGCGGCGCCGGCGATGTCGCCGCTTTCGATCAGCTTGGTCAAAGTCTCCTCGTCGATCACCTCGCCGCGCGCGGTGTTGACGATATAGGCGTCCTTGCGCATCAGTTTCAGGCGACGTGCCGACAGCAGATGGAACGTGGCCGGCGTGTGCGGGCAGTTCACCGAGATGATGTCCATCCGCGCCAGCATCTGGTCGAGCGAATCCCAATAGGTGGCGCCGAGTTCGTCGGCGATCACCGGCGCGACCGGCTTGCGGTTGTGATAGTGGATCTGCAGGCCAAAGGCCTTGGCGCGGCGGGCCACGGCCTGGCCGATGCGGCCCATGCCGATGATGCCGAGGCGCTTGCCGCCGAGACGTTTGCCCAGCATCCAGGTCGGCGACCAGCCCTGCCAGTCCTCACGGCCCTCGGTGAGAATCGCGGCGCCCTCGATCAGGCGGCGCGGCACTGCGAGGATCAGCGACATGGTCATGTCGGCCGTGTCCTCGGTGAGCACCTTCGGCGTGTTGGTGACGGTGATGCCCTTGGCTTGCGCGGCGACGACATCGATATTGTCGACGCCATTGCCGAAATTGGCGATCAGCTTGATCTTGCAGTCGGGCTGATCGAGCAGCTCCTTGGTGATCTCGTCGGTGACGGTGGGAACCAGCACATCTGCCGTGCGGATCGCCTCGGCGAGCTGCTCCTGGGTCATCGGCACATCGTCGACATTGAGGCGCGCGTCGAACAATTCGCGCATCCGCGTCTCGATGGAGTCCGGCAGACGGCGGGTGACGACAACGAGGGGCTTCTTCTTGATCGTCATATCCTGCTCACTTGCCCCCTGCGCTGCTGGTTCGTTCAGTCCGCATTAACCCGGTTGATCGAAACTCCGGCAGCCGCGCAAATGCACCGTTTCCTCGGGTTCCCTGACACCTAACCGGGCGTCTTGGTTAGCGTCTTGGGCCTTGGTCCTCTCTATCAGAGAACCGGGCCGAAACAAGAACCTCACGGCGAGCGTGCAATGCGACAAACATGGAATGGGACGAGGTTGAGTTAATGGCGTCGGGGCGTTTTGCGTATGCGGGTTTTGCAGTGGCACTTATCGTCGCGGCACTCGATCCGGCTCTCGCCGCCAGCAACGTCCCGCTCGGCGCCAGCGGCCTGCCGGTGCCGCGCTATGTCAGCCTGAAATCCGATCACGTGAATGTCCGCGCCGGCCCGACCAAGGATAACGACGTGGCCTGGGTCTATACCAAGGCCGGCCTGCCCGTTGAGATCACCGCCGAATACGAGAACTGGCGCCGGATCCGCGATTCCGAAGGCGCCGAGGGCTGGGTCTATCACTCGCTGCTGTCCGGCCGCCGCTCCGCGGTGGTGACCATGAAGCACAAGGACGAACTCGCCGCGATCTATGACGACCCCAATGCGCAAAGCGCCGTTGCCGCGCGACTGCAAGCCGGCGTCGTGGCCCAGGTGCGACGTTGCCGCGATGGCTGGTGCCGCGTGATTGGCACCGGCTTCGACGGCTGGATCGAACAGCAGCGCCTGTGGGGCGTCTATCTCGACGAGAAAGTGAACTGACGCGATGCGCAGCGGCCTTCTGGCCTTTGCATTCGCGCTTTTGCCGCAGCTCGCGCTTGCACAGTCGGCCGCAGAACAATGCCTCGCCATCGGACAGCAATTGACCGACGGCGCATCGCTGGCGCGCACCTCCGCTGCGCTCCAGGCCAATAGCCCGCTCCGCATCGTCGCCATCGGCTCCTCGTCGACGCGCGGATTGTGGCAGACCGATCCGGCGCTGACCTATCCCGGCATGCTGAAGTCCGAGATGGAGCGGCTGAAGCCGGGCTTGCAGGTCGTGATCACCAATAGCGGGCGCAATGCCGATACGATCCCCGGCAATGTCGCGCGCTTCGAGCGGGACGTGCTCGCCCACAAGCCCGACCTCGTGATCTGGCAGATCGGCACCAACGACATCACCTGGCTACAGAGCGGTGACAGCCTCACCGACAAGATCGTCGCAGGAATTCGCCAACTCAAGGCGAAGGGCACCGATGTGGTGCTGATGGACCAGCAATATGCGCCGGTGATCCTGGCCTCCAACTACAGCAAGATGCAAGCGAGCATCATTGAAGCGGCGAGACGGGAAAACGTGCCGCTGTTCTCGCGCTTCGACCTGATGCGCCGCGCCGTCGAGGGCGGGTTGCCGATCACGGCGCTGACCAGCATGGACGGATTGCACAGTTCGGCCGATGGCTATGCCTGCGTCGGCCGCGCCTTGGCGCGCGCGATCATCGCGGCGATGCCTGCGGATAAAGAAAACGCGCCGGCGAAACGCCAGCGCGGGAGATAGCACCTAAACTCCGGCCTCATGGTGAGGAGCGCGCCACTTGGCGTGCGTCTCGAACCATGACTGGAGTGCGCCGCCATCCTTCGAGACGCGGTCGAAGACGACCGCTCCTCAGGATGAGGGCAGAGTTTGCGGAGATAGACCTCAGCGCTTCTTGCGCAAACGCACGACCATGTCGATACGGCTGATCTCAAAACCTTCCGGAACGTCCGGCATCTTGGTCAGAACGAGGTTCTGGTTCGGGATATCGACCAGCTCGTGATTGTTCTCGAAGTAATAATGATGATGCGTGGTCACGTTGGTATCGAAATAAGTCTTCGTACCATCGACGCTGACCTGGCGGAGCAGACCGGAATCCGTGAGCTGGTTCAGCGTATTGTAGACGGTCGCCAACGACACCGGCACCTTGGCCAGAGTGGCTTCCTCATAGAGCATTTCAGCAGTGAGATGGCGCGCGCCCTTGCCGAACAGCAGCCAACCCAGCGCCATGCGCTGACGGGTGGGACGTAGGCCGACCGACTGCAGCATTTCGTTGACGTCATGCCACGGGCAACCAGTCAGGGCCGGCTGGCGGCCATGATTGATTTCGGCAACCGCGGTTGCGTCGTCCATAATGCTGTCGCTCATATCCACGTCAGTAATCCTGTCACTTCCACGCAATTCTACTGGAAAATTCCTCAATAATATAAAAAGGAAGGGCTCCAGATGCAAGATTTTCGCAACTAGAAGCCCTGCACAAGGGAACCGTGCACTGCAACAGCCCGGCGAAACCGAAATATGCCGTTAAAAGCGGGTGATACGCCGCTTTGCCGCCTTATGAGCGTATGATAGAGAGCCCCGAACCGGGACAGGTTCCCGCGTCATTTGGAACAATTCTATATGGGCTCTCTTGGTTAAAGTCAGCCCTTGGACAGCAGTGGACCCAGAAAGCCCGGTATGCTTCAGGACAAAAAGAACAGCTACACCTACGAAGATTTGCTGGCCTGTGGCCGCGGTGAGCTGTTCGGACCGGGCAATGCCCAGCTTCCTCTCCCGCCGATGTTGATGTTCGACCGCATCACTGAAATCAATGATACCGGCGGCGAATACGGCAAGGGCCTCATCCAGGCTGAACTCGACGTCAATCCGGACCTCTGGTTCTTCGCCTGCCACTTCAAGAACGACCCGGTGATGCCAGGCTGCCTTGGCCTCGACGCCATGTGGCAGATGGTCGGCTTTTTTCTCGGCTGGTCCGGCGGTATCGGTCCCGGCCGTGCGCTCGGCCTCGGCGATCTCAAGTTTTCCGGTCAGGTTCTGACCAACGTCAAAAAGGTCGTCTATACGATCGACGTGAAGCGCGTGATGCGTTCGAAACTGTGGCTCGGCATTGCCGATGGCTCGCTTTCCGCCGATGGCGAGATTATCTATCGGGCAAAGGATTTGAAGGTCGGCCTGTTCAAGCAGGACACCACCCCAACGCAGCCGGCAGCCTAAGCCACTGCATCTCGACGGCGGTTTCCGAGGGGGACACCGCCAGGTCCACAACACGAAGTTAAAGGGCGAGACGATCATGAGACGGGTTGTCGTCACCGGGATGGGCATTGTCTCATCCATCGGAAACAACACTCAGGAAGTGCTTGCGAGCCTCCATGAGGCCAAGTCCGGCATTACACGCGCCGAGAAGCACGCAGAGCTGGGCTTCCGCTCGCAGGTGCAGGGCGCGCCGACCATCAATCCTGCCGACGTGGTCGATCGCCGCGCGATGCGCTTCCTCGGTGAAGGCGCCGCGTGGAATCATATCGCGATGGAGCAGGCGATCCAGGACTCCGGCCTGTCGCCCGAAGAAGTCTCCAACGAACGCACCGGCATCATCATGGGCTCGGGCGGACCAAGCGCCCGCACCATCGTCGACAGCGCCGATATCACCCGCAGCAAGGGCCCGAAGCGCGTTGGCCCGTTCGCGGTGCCGAAGGCGATGTCGTCGACGGCATCTGCGACGCTTGCGACATGGTTCAAGATCAAGGGCGTGAACTATTCGATCTCCTCGGCCTGCGCGACATCGAATCATTGCATCGGCAACGCCTATGAAATGATCCAGTGGGGCAAGCAGGACGTCGTATTCGCCGGCGGCTGCGAAGAACTCGACTGGTCGCTGTCGGTGCTGTTCGACGCCATGGGCGCGATGTCGTCGAAGTATAACGACACACCCGCCACTGCTTCGCGTCCCTATGACGTCAATCGCGACGGCTTTGTCATCGCCGGCGGGGCTGGTGTGCTGGTGATCGAAGAGCTCGAACACGCCAAAGCGCGCGGCGCCAAGATCTATGGCGAGATCGTCGGCTATGGCGCGACCTCGGACGGCTACGACATGGTCGCTCCGTCGGGCGAAGGCGCCGAGCGCTGCATGAAGATGGCGCTGGCCACCACCGGCGGCATCAAGATCGATTACATCAACCCGCATGCGACTTCGACACCGGCCGGCGATCCGCCGGAAATGCAGGCGATCCGCAACGTGTTCGGCGTTGGCGACAAGTGCCCGCCGATCTCGGCGACCAAGGCCCTCACCGGCCACTCGCTCGGCGCCACCGGCGTGCAGGAAGCGATCTATTCGCTGCTGATGATGCAGAACGGCTTCATCTGCGAAAGCGCGAACATCACCGAACTCGATCCGGTGTTCGCCGACATGCCGATCGTGCGCAAGCGCATCGACAACGCCAAGCTCGGCGCCGTGCTGTCGAACTCGTTCGGCTTCGGCGGGACGAATGCCACGCTGGTGTTCAAGCGGCTGGATGCGTAACTCCAGCCCCTCATGGTGAGGAGGCGCGCACTTGCGCGCGTCTCGAACCATGAGATGAGGAGCTCCACTGCCATCCTTCGAGACGCGCGCCAATTGGCGTGCTCCTCAGGATGAGGGCGGAGTTAGAGGAGAAAGCTCCTTACTCCCCATTCCACCCACAAGCCCGCATCCGCTGTTGCAGATGCGGCGGCACCGGTGCTGTCACCCGCACCGGATCCTTGTTCTTCGAGATCGGGATCACGATCTCTCGCGCATGCAGATGCAGGGTCGGCTCGCCAAACCTTGGCCCGTTGCCGTAGATATTGTCGCCGACGATCGGATAGCCCGAGGCCGACGTATGCACGCGCAGCTGATGCGTGCGGCCGGTGACCGGCTCCAGCGCCAGCCAGGCCATGCCATCGCCGCGGCCCAGCACCTTGAAATTCGAGACTGACGGCAGCCCTTCCGGATCAGGCTTCATCCACCAGCCGCGCTGCGCATTGAGCCGCCCGAGCGCCATGTCGATCACGCCCTCGTCGGCCTCTGGCCCACCTTCCACCACCGCCCAATAGGTCTTGGAGATGCGGCTGTGCTTGAACAGCAGCCCCAGCGAGGCCGTGGCCTTGCGATGCCGGCCCAGCACCAGGCAGCCCGACGTGTCGCGATCGAGCCGATGCGCAAGCACCGGCGCACGCGGCAGGCCATATTGCAGGAACTTGAAGGAATTCTCCAAATTCGACCCACCTTTGGGGCCACGATGCACGGGCAAACCGGCCGGCTTGTCGATCACCAGCATCAATCCATCCCGGTGCAGCACCCGCGACAGGATGTCTTGCTCGGTCAGATCGCCAACAAGGGCGGGCTCGACGACCGCAACCAGCAGGGCGTCGACGTCACTTTCATCGCTGTTACTTTGATTCATGGCGCGAAACGGCTAACACACCCCCGACATGAGCGACACTCCCCAAACGCCAAAACAGAGCTGGTGGCGACGGCTCTCCGACGGCCTGAAGCGCACCTCGAGCTCGATCGGCTCGGCGGTCGCCGACCTCGTCACCAAGCGCAAGCTCGACCGCGCGATGCTCGAGGATATCGAGGACGTGCTGCTGCGCGCCGATCTCGGCTCCGACGTAGCCGCGCGGATCGCCAAGGCGGTCGGCCAGGGCCGCTTCGACAAGGCGATCTCCGCCGATGAGGTGAAGGCCGTGGTGGCCGCCGAAGTCGAGAAGGTGCTGGCGCCGGTCGCCAAGCCACTCGAGATCGATACCTCGCACAAGCCGTTCGTCCTGCTGGTCGTCGGCGTCAACGGTTCCGGCAAGACCACCACCATCGGCAAGCTAGCCTCGAAGCTCACGGCTGAAGGCCGCAAGGTGATGCTTGCCGCGGGCGACACGTTTCGCGCTGCGGCCATCGAGCAGCTGAAGGTTTGGGGCGAGCGCAACAAGGTGCCGGTCATTGCCGGAACGCAAGGCTCGGACTCCGCAAGCCTTGCTTTCTCCGCCGTCACCGCCGCCCGCGACGACAATCGCGACGTGCTGCTGATCGATACCGCCGGCCGGCTGCAGAACAAGGCCGAGCTGATGAACGAGCTCGAAAAGGTTGTCCGCGTCATCAGGAAAGTGGACGCAACCGCACCGCATGCCGTGCTGCTGGTGCTCGATGCCACGGTGGGACAAAACGCGCTGTCGCAGGTCGAGGCGTTTCATCGTACGGCTGGCGTCACCGGCCTGGTGATGACCAAGCTCGACGGCACCGCTCGCGGCGGCATCCTCGTCGCTCTGTCGGAAAAATACAAACTGCCGGTGCATTTCATCGGCGTCGGCGAAGGCATCGACGATCTCGCGCCATTCACGGCGAGCGATTTTGCGAAGGCCGTTGCAGGAATCGAAAGCTGAAGACCATGAGCGGCGACATCATCGACAAGAAGCAACCGCATCCGCTGTTCAAGCTCGCCACCGAGCTCGGACCGCTGATCATCTTCTTCGTGGCCAATTCGAAATTCGGCCTGTTCGCCGCCACCGGCGCCTTCATGGTGGCGATCGTCGTCGCGATGATCGCGTCCTATGTGGTCGTGAAGCATGTGCCGATCATGGCGATCGTCACGGCCTTCGTCGTGCTGGTGTTCGGCGGGCTGACGCTGTGGCTGCATGACGAGACCTTCATCAAGGTCAAGCCCACCATCATCTATGGCCTATTCGCCGTGGTGCTCGGCGGCGGCCTCCTGTTCGGTCGCTCCTTCATCGCCATCATGTTCGATCAGGTGTTCAACCTGACACCGGAAGGCTGGCGCGCGCTGACGCTGCGCTGGACGCTGTTTTTTGCAGCCATGGCCGTGATCAACGAAGCGATCTGGCGCACGCAGAGCACCGATTTCTGGGTGACCTTCAAGGCTTTTGGCGTGATCCCGCTGACCATGGCTTTTGCCGTCGCCCAGATGCCGTTGATCAAGCGCTACAGCGTCGAGCCGGCCACGCTTGCGGAGAGCGAGCGCGACGCCGGCGACGTGACGAAGTAATCACCGCCCCTCAAAAACCGGCGCGCGACGGCCCACCCACGCATCGAGGCCTTCGCCGAGATCATGCGTTGGCGCCATCCGCGCGAATTGCTCGCACTCGACTTCAAGCCCCTCGCCGATCGACAGATTGATCCCGCGTGTCACTGCCGTGATAACGCTGGTCACGGCGAGCGGTGAGTGACGCAGGATGCGCTGCGCCAGATCATGCGCTGCCGGCAGCAACTGCTCATGCGGCACCACTGCATTGACGAGACCAATCTGCAACGCATGGGCCGGCGAGAAACTGTCGCCGGTCAGCAGCAGTTCAAGCCCGCGCTTGCGGCCAGCGAGCCGCGGCAGGCGCTGGGTGCCGCCGAAGGTCGGCGGCATGCCGAGTTTGATCTCCGGCTTCGCAAATGAAGCCCGCTCGCTGGCCACCGCCAGATGCACGGCTTCGGTGATCTCGCAGCCGCCGCCATAAGCGAGGCCGTTGATGGCGGCAATGACCGGCTTGGGAAACGCCTCCAGCCGCGCCGTCATCGCCTGCCCGCGACGAACAAAGCGGCGCAGCGCTTCCGACGGTCCCCGCTTCACGCTTTCCCTGAACTCCCGAATATCCGCGCCAGCGGAAAATGCCCGCTCGCCCGCGCCTGTGAGGATCACGGCACGAATATCGTCCGCGAGTTCGATCTGGTCGAGCAGCGCCATCAGGCGGTCGATCAGCGCGTAGTTCAACGCATTGAGCTGATCAGGACGGTTGAGCGTCAGCAGCGCGATACCCTGATCGACGCGCATGGTCACGAATTCGGTCATATCAAGCTCCGGTCTTGCGATCTGCCTGCGACCGTAAGAAGCTTGGCGCATCGTGTATATTCACTAGGCAGTATACATCCGGCCATGACCGCCAAACCGACCAGGGACCGCATCATCGCGGCCGCCAACAAGCTGTTCTATGACGAGGGCATCCGCGGCGTCAGTGTCGACGCCGTCGCTGAAAAGGCCGGCGTCACCAAGCGGACGCTGTATGATCACTTCAAGAGCAAGGACGACCTCATCGCCGCCTATCTCGAAGGGCGCGACCAGCCGAATCTCGCATTGTTCAAGCGGTGGTTCGACGAGGCCAAAGGCGGGCTGGCCGCGAAGGTGCAAGCTATCTTCGACAATCTCGCCCGCGCGGCGCGGCATCCGAAATGGCGCGGCTGCGGCTTTCTGCGAACATCGGCCGAGCTGGCCAACATGCCTGGCCATCCCGCAATCAAGATCGGCGCTGCGCACAAGAAGAAATTTGAGGCGTGGCTGCAGGCGGAATTTGAGGCAGCAAAATTTTTGGATGCGCCGTTGCTTGCGCGGCACGTCGCGCTGCTGCTCGACGGCTCATTCGCGACCGTGCTGCTGCACAGGGATCCCGCCTACATGGAAGCGGCAGGGCTGGCAGCGCATCAGCTGGTGAGTGCGGCAAAGCCGACGCGACGCTCTGGAGTTCGCATTTGATTGCGACAAAGCTTGGGGCCATCCCTTGCGAATGGCTTTGCCATTCGCTGGGAGACGCGGCCTAAGAGGGCCGCTCCTCAGGATGAGGGATGAGTGTGTCGCTGTAGAAGACCCTCATGGTGAGGAGCCCGCGTAGCGGGCGTCTCGAACCATGCAGGCCGAGCACTATCCTCATCCATGAGTGTCCCGCGCAGAGCGGGGAGAAGGAAGCATCACACCGCCAGCGTGCCGGCCTTCGCGGCGGCATAGCGCTCGCCGATCTTGGTCCAGTTCACCGTATTCCACCATGCCTTCAGATAATCCGGGCGGCGGTTCTGATAGGTGAGGTAATACGCGTGCTCCCACACGTCGTTGCCCATCAGCGCGCGCTTGCCGTCCATGATCGGATTGTCCTGGTTCGGACGCGTCTCGATGGACAGCTTGCCGGCCTTGTCGACCACCACGAACACCCAGCCCGAGCCGAATTGACGGCCGCCAGCGGCGTTGAAATCGGTCTGGAATTTCTCCAGGCCGCCGAGATCGCGGTCGATCGCGGCGAGCACCTCGCCCGATGGTTTGCCGCCATTCGGCCCCATGATCTGCCAGAACATCGTATGGTTCGCGTGGCCGCCGAGATTGTTGCGCACGCCGGTGCGGATCGCTTCCGGCACGCTGTTGAGATTGCCGAGCACCTCCACCAGCGGCTTCTCGCCGAGCATCGGCGTGTCCTTGGCGAAGGTGTTCATGTTGGCGACATAGGTGGAGTGATGCTTGCCGTGATGGATCTCCATCGTCTTGGCATCGATATGCGGCTCCAGCGCATTCACCGGATAGGTCAGCGGCGGCAGGATGAAGGGTGCGGTGCCCGCAGCGGGCGTCGCGGCAGGCGCAGCGGCCTGGGCAAAAGCGAGACGCGGTGCAGCAATGGCCGCAGCCATGCCGGTCGCAGCGAACATCAGGTGGCGTCGGGACATCGATGACATGGGCTTCTCCTCAAATTCTGCTGGGCCGCCTCACGCGGCTTTGGCAATTACGTTTGGTTTCAGTGCCAGTTTCATATGCGGGCAATGTGACGCGGCTGGCCTTCGAGCGTCACGTCACAGCGAGTTGACATCGCCCTAAACGCAACGGCCGGGATCGCTCCCGGCCGTTGGTATTCTCTTAGTCGGTTAGCGACGCGGCGGCGCCGTGCCCGGAGGCGGCGGCGGCAACGAGGCCTGGCCGCCATTGAGCAGCGGCGTGATGTTACGCACGGTCACGCGGCGGTTCTGGCGTTCGGCAGCGTCGGTCTGGATCTTCAGATACTGCTCGCCATAGCCTTGCGACGTGAGGTTCTCCGCCGGCACCTGGAATTGCTGGGTGAGCAATTCCGCCGCCGACTGCGCACGACGATCCGATAGCGACAGATTGTCGACATCGGAGCCGACCGCGTCGGTGTGGCCTTCGATCAGGAACACCGCGCGCGGATTGCGCGAGATGGCGCGATTGAGACCATCCGCGATCACCTGCAACTTCGACGCCTGATCGGGCGAAATCTCCCACGACCCCGTTTCGAAATTGATGCTGTCGAGATCGATCGACGGCATGCGCTGGCGCACCGACGGGCTGTAGCGAACCTCATCGAGCGTGTAGCGGCGTTCGATGCGATCCACCGGCGGGGCGATCAGCGTATCGTAGACGAGATCCGGCGAGGCCTGATCGTAATCGACGATGTAGCGATTCCGCGGGATGCGGATCATCGGAGGCGGCAGATCGACATAGAAGCCGCGCGCACCACGCGGACCACCGCGGGGACCATCGAACGAGTTGTCGATGATGATGATCTCGCGACCATCGCGATCTCGGCGGATACGGCGCATCAACTGACCGTCGCTGCCGACCACCGTGATGATCTGCGAGCCATCCGGCCGCACGACGATGGTGCGATCCTCGTTGCCGACGCGCTGGGTGCGGATGTCGCGCGCGCCATAGCGGAAGCGATCGACTTCGTTATGGCGGATGAACGACTGCCCGCTCGGATCCTGCACGATGATGCGGCCCGGCTCGGTGATAATGGTGCGACCACCTTCCTGGCG